>CAYLLB010000008.1:0-131215 GCA_964384215.1 uncultured Solibacteraceae bacterium
GGGAGTGCGGGCACAGTTTCTGGCAGCGCTTCCCGGGTGTACTGCCGCGCAAGCGGGCGACCGAGCCGTTCCGGCGCAGCGTGTTCCTGAAGCACTGGGATGGCATGAGTCGCAGCCGCTTGAGCCAACGGGAGGGCATCGGGAGGGCCACGGTGGAGCGCTGGTTCGAAGATTTCCTGAACCGCGCAGAGGCCGAACGTAGGGGCGCCCCTTGTCCCCGCGTGCTGGGCATCGACGAGCATTTCTTTACGCGCCGTGCGGGCTACGCCACCACCTTCTGCGACCTGTGCCACCACAAGGTCTTCGATGTCGTTCTGGGCCGCTCGGAAGCGGCTCTGGAAGCCTACTGGAACAAACTCCAGGGCAAGGATCGGGTGAGGGTGGTTTGTATGGATTTGGCCAGCGTGTATGGCGCGCTGGTGAAGAAGCATTTCCCCCACGCCCAGATTGTGGCCGATCGCTTCCACGTGATCCGGCTCCTCCACCACCACTTCCTAGCCTGTTGGCGGGACATCGATCCGGCGGGCAGCCAGAACCGCGGTTTGCGTTCGCTCATGCGCCGCCACCGCCATAAGCTCAGGCCCGAGCAAGTGGACAGACTGGAGCGTTACTTCGCCCAGTTTCCGGTCCTGCGCCAGATCTACCGTTTCAAGCAGCGGCTCGCCTATTTGCTCCTGAAGAAGCACCGCACCCGCCAGCAATGCATACCCCTCGTGGAGCGCTTCCTGAAGGCCATCCACCAGTTGCGCCAGGCCGGCCTGGCGCAACTGGTGCAACTCGGCGAAACCCTGCATGCGCGGTCTCTGGAGATTGCCGCCATGTGGCGCTTTACCCGCAATAACGGCATCACCGAAGGGTTCCACACCAAGATGGAGGTCCTGCAGCGGCAAGCTTACGGCTTCCGCAATTTCAACAACTACCGGTTGAGGGTTAAGATTATGTGTTCGTGAACTCAGTCTCGGGCGGGACCTGCCCCCATGAATGGCATAGAGCCTGCTATTCCTGCTGATCGTCGGGGCCGGACCGTGGTCAGCCGACGCAAAACTGTTCGGCCCTTCGTCGCAAGCGGGGTGATACGAACTTTCAGGGAAAGGCCCGGCGGCATCCAGAATGCAGCACAAGGATGACATCTGGTGAGCCGGGCGGGACTCGAACCCGCGACCCTTTGCTTAAAAGGCAAATGCTCTACCTCCTGAGCTACCGGCCCTGGTCTGCTTGGTGGGAACTGAATTCAGGATAACATATGCGACCGAAATTCGGCCTTGACAGTACCTCTGCACGGGAATGAGAATCGGTGATCATGTCTCAAATCCAGAGCGACTCGACTGACCGCCGCGCGTTTCTCGGAGCCTCGTCTTCCGTCGCGGGACTCCTGCTCCTCAAGCCCGAAACCGTCTTCGGAACTCAGGCGAATTCCACCGTGGAGGTCGGCATCATCGGCGCCGGCGGGCGCGGGCAGTGGCTTGGCGATTTCTTTATCGAGCACGCCGGCGCACACATCGTGGCACTGGCGGATGTCTTCCAGGACCGGTTGGACAAGGCTGGGCAGAAGTTCAAGGTTCCCCCGGCGCGCCAGTACCGCGGCTTCAACGCTTACCGCGAACTGATCGCCTCGCGTGTGGACGCCGTGGTGGTCGAAACGCCTCCGTACTTTCACCCCGAGCAGGTGGCTGCCGCGGTCGACGCCGGCAAACACGTCTTCCTGGCGAAACCCGTGGCCGTGGACGCGCCCGGCTGCCGCTCCATCGCCGAAAGCGGCGAAAAGGCCCGCGGCAGGCTGACCTTCCTGGTGGACTTCCAGACGCGCGCCCGGGAGGTGTTCCGAGAGGCCGCACTGCGCGTGCATCGCGGCGATATCGGCACGCCAGCGCTGGGCCACGTCTACTATCACGGTTCCGGTGGCGATCCCGTTCCCAAGCCTGAGTGGGGACGCGATGAAGCCCGCTTGCGCTACTGGGCGCGCGACCGGGTCCTTAGCGGAGACATCATTGTCGAGCAGAACGTCCATGTGCTCGACATGAGCAACTGGTTGCTGGGAGGCCATCCTGTCAAGGCGCGAGGCATGGGCGGCCGCAAGATCCGGATGAAGTACGGCGATTGCTGGGACTATTTCGTCATCACCTTCTGGTATCCCAACGAAGTGGTGGTGGACTTCAGCTCTGCGCAGTACGTCAGGGGCTATTACGATATCTGCGCCCGCGTTTACGGCTCGGCGGGCACGGTGGAAGAACATTACGGCCTCGGTCCCCGCTACCAGGTGGACCCGCGTAACGACGGCTTCGTCGCAATCACGGGCGACAAGCCCTGGAAGGGCTCCGACCGCGACGACACCTTCACCGCCGGCGCCATCGACAACGTGAAGGCCTTCATCGACAGCATCCGCACTGGCAAGTACCTGAACAACGCCGCGGAGAGTGCCGACTCGACGCTTACGTGCGTGCTGGGGCGCATGGCCGCCTATCGCGGCGGCACTGCCACCTGGGACGAGATGATGGAACTTAACACGAAGCTGGAGGCGAACCTGAAGCTGTAGAGGTCACGCCGCCATCCCGGCGAACACCTTGCGGGCAGCTTCCACCGTCTGATCGACTTCGCGCTGGGTGTGCACCGCACTCACGTACATGCGGCCGTCGGGTAACTGGTAAATGCCTTCATCGAGCATCCGGCGCAGGTAACTCGCCAACATTCGTTGATCGCTCCCGAGATAGTCGCGGTACGAACGAACTTCAGCGAGTCTCGTGAAGTGGACGGAGATGGCCGCGCCGAAACCGCTAACCAGCACCGGAAGGCCGTACTCAGCCGCCGCCTCGGCGATCCCCTTCGCGATTGCCTGCCCCATGGCGTTGGCATGTGCGAGCGCCTTGCCATCGTGAGCCGCAAGCTCCTCGAGGGTCGCCAGCGCGCCCGCCAGCGACAACGGGTTGCCATTGAACGTGCCGCCGTAGCCGACGCCTCCGGTCACCATCAATTCCATGATCTCCGCCCGGCCGGCGAAAGCGCTAAGGGGAAGCCCGCCGCCGAGCGCCTTTCCGAAGGTCGCCAAGTCCGGCGTGACGCCGAACACGGACTGCGCGCCTCCCGTGGCCATGCGGAAGCCGGTGATGATCTCGTCGAAGATAAGCAGAGCGCCATACTGCCGGGTAAGGGTGCGCAGTCCCTCCAGGAAGCCCGGCTTAGGCATCAGGCAGCCGCTGTTGCAGACCACCGGCTCGGTGATGACCGCCGCGATCTCGTGGCCGTGCTGGTCAAGGATGCGCTCGAGGCGCTCCAGGTCGTTCCACGGCGCCACCACCACGTTCTCCACCGAGTTAGGCACCTGCCCTTTCGAATTCAGGTGCACGCGCAAACCGTCGATGGGGCCGAGTTCTTCCACACCGCCGCGGTAGCTTAGTAGCACCGAATCGAGCCAGCCGTGGTAATTACCTTCGAATTTCAGGATCAGGTTCCGCCCCGTGTAAGCGCGCGCCAGGCGCAGCACCGCCTGCACCGCTTCGCTGCCGCTCGAAGTGAACTCCACGCGCTCGGCGCAGGGCACCATGGCGCACATCTTCTCCGACACGGCGATTTCCAGTTCGTGTTGTGCGCCATAGCAGTGCGGCTTGGACGCTTGCCGGCCAATGGCCTCCACCAGTTTCGGATGAGTGTGTCCGAGGATGAGCGGCCCCCAGGCCAGCGCATAATCGATGTACTCGTTGCCGTCGACGTCGACGGCCCGCGGTCCGTGCGCGTCCTGAAAGTAAAGCGGCACGGGGAACTTGGCGCGGAAGGGGCTGCTCACTCCACCTGTAAGACTCTTGCGGGCGCGCTCGAGCATCGCGCGCGAGGTGGCGTACCGGTCGTTGGTTGGCATGGTGTATGAATAGTATGCGCCCGCTGTGCACGCGCCGGGCGCCACTTTCTAAACTTACAACATCGGGAGGTTTGGGATGACTCATCGCCAGCGTATCCGCGCCGCCCTCGCCCGCCGGCAGCCGGACCGCGTGCCACTGGACCTCGGAGGCACGGGCTGCAGCACAATGACCACGGGAGCACACGCGAAGCTCCGCGTTCACCTCGGCATCCCTGCCGAACCGGCCGCGCCGCTGTTTTCGCGGCGCGGCTCCACCGCCATCGTGGACCGCGCCATCGTCGAACGCTTTCAATGCGACGTACTGCCGCTTGTACCCGGCGCGCCCGCGAAAGCCGAGCGCGACGTCTCAGAAATCGCCTTCGTGGATGAGTTCGGCGTCACCTGGCAGCGCCATTGCGGCACGCACTACATCAACGTGAACGGGCCGTTCCAGAAGCTGGACGAGCCCGCGCCGGCCGATGTCGACCGCTTCGCGTGGCCGGATCCGCTGGATCCCGCCCGCTACACCGGCCTCGGCGAACGCGCCCGCGCCCTGCGCGGGCAGGCGGACTATGCCGTCGCCCTCACCGCGTGGCTCGGGCCGGTGCATCTTTCCCAGTTCATGCGCGGGTACGTCGAGTGGCTCGAAGACCTACTGGCGCGGCCTTCGTTCGTCGAAGCGCTCTTGGACCGCTTCGTCAGCCTGTGGATCGTTGCCATGGATCGGATCCTCGCCGAGTGCCAGGGCGAGGTGGACGCAGTCCTGTTCGGCGACGATATCGGCACCCAGAACGGTCCACTGTTCCGTCCGGAGCTGTACCGGCGCTTCGTCAAGCCGCATCACAAGCGCATGGTGGAAGCCCTGAAACGCCGCGGCGTACCGGTCATCTACCACAGTTGCGGGTCGGTTGCCGCTCTCATCAAGGACCTGATCGACACCGGCATCGACGCCCTCAATCCGGTGCAGGTGGCAGCAGCAGGGATGGATACCGCGTGGCTCAAGACGGAATTCGGGCGCGACCTGGCATTCTGGGGCGCCATAGACACTCAGCGCGTCCTGTCGCGCGGCACGCTGGCTGAGGTTCGGGACGAAGTGCACCGCCGCATCGACGATTTGGCCGAAACCGGCGGCTACGTTTTGTGCGGCGTGCACAACATCCAGGCCGAAGTTCCGCCGGAGAACGTGGTGGCGATGTACGAAGCGGCTCTGGAGTACGGGCACTAGTTGAGCATCACGTAAGGAGATTGTCCGATAATCGAAGGACGATGCCCCAATTCGACGTTGTCGGCGTGGGATTGAACGCCACCGACACCCTGATCCTCCTGCAACACTTCCCCGCATACGCCGGAAAGGTGCCTTTCGACGAGGAGATCCTCAGTCCCGGCGGGCAGGTTGCCAGTGCCATGGTGACGTGCGCGCGCCTGGGGCTGAGGACGAAATACGTGGGCACGGTGGGCGACGACGAGCGCGGCCGCGTGCAGATGGAGAGTTTGCGTGGCGAGGGCATCGATCTAAACGACGTCGAGGTGCGCCAGGGATGCCCCAACCAGTCGGCCTATATCCTGATCGACCGTTCCACGGGCGAACGCACCGTTCTGTGGCGGCGTCCCGATTGCCTGCGGTTGGACCCTTCGCGCATCCGGCCCGACATGATCTCTTCGACGCGCCTGCTGCATATAGACGGGCACGACACGCAGGCAGTAGAGCGGGCTGCGCGCATGGCTCGTCAGGCGGGCGTGCCGGTCACCGTGGACGTGGACACGGTCTATCACGGTTTCGACCGCGTACTACCTTACGTGGACTACCTTATCGCCAGTAGCGAGTTTCCGAGCAATTGGACCAGCGAGTCGGACCCGTTCAAGGCCCTCGCCCTGTTGCAGGACGAATACGGGATGCGCGTGGCGGCCATGACGCTGGGCGCCTACGGCGCGCTGGCGCGGGTGGAAGGGAAATTCCTGTATTCGCCGGCGTTCGTGGTGAATTGTATCGACACGACGGGCGCGGGCGACGTGTTTCACGGCGCGTTCTGCTATGCTGTGCTGGAAGGGATGCCGGTTCGCGAAGGCCTGGACTTCGCCAATGCACTGGCCGCCTTGAACTGCACGGCAATCGGCGCCCGCGGCGGGATTCGAGGGCGCAGCGAGGCCGAAGCACTTATGAGCCGCGCGGAGAGGCGATCGCACGCCGACTTCGCGACGCGAACCGCCCAATAGGCCGCGCATGATTCCACTCCGCGATTCGCAGCCGAGCTACTCGACACCCTATGTCACCATCGCGCTGATCGTGACCAATGTAATGGTGTTCCTGTACACGGTGTCGCTCGACCCGTTCAGCCGCAACCATTTCATCCTGGAGTACGGCATGATTCCGGCGCGGCTCCAGTTGATCGACTTGTTCACGTCTATGTTCCTGCACGGCGGCTGGCTGCACTTGATCGGCAACATGTGGTTCCTATGGATTTACGGCGACAACGTGGAGGACGTGCTCGGACACGGCAAGTACCTGCTGTTTTACATCCTGTGCGGCCTTGCGGCTTCCCTCGGGCAGTACGTCTTGAACATGGACTCGCGGGTGCCCACCGTAGGAGCCAGCGGCGCCATCGCCGGCGTGATGGGCGCGTATCTGGTCAAGTTCCCGCACGCGCGGATTGTCACCCTGGTGCCGGTCTTCATCTTCTTTACGACTTTCGAGATTCCCGCCGTGCTGATCCTGGTTTACTGGTTCGTGATCCAGTTCTTCAGCGGCGTGGGCAGCATCGCCACTTCGCAGGCCTCGCAGGGCGGGGTGGCGTGGTTCGCGCACGTCGCCGGCTTCCTGGCCGGCGCGGCGCTCGTCCTTATCATGGGCAAGGGCGAGCGCTACCAGCGCCGCCGCGACCTCTACTGGTGACGCAGATGAACTACGAACCGCCTTCCCCTCCGAACACCCCGCTGGATGTAGTGGCTATCGCCGCGCATCCGGACGACGTGGAACAGACTTGCGGCGGCACGCTCATCAGGATGGCCGAGCGCGGCTACCGCACGGGCGTGCTGGATCTCACGGCAGGCGAAATGGGCAGCCGGGGTAATCCCGAACTGCGCATCGAGGAATCCGGAAGGGCCGCCGAACGGTTGATGCTTGCCTGGCGCGGCAACCTGCGCCTGCCCGATGCGCGGCTGGAAAACAACATCGCGGCGCGCATGTCGCTCGCTATCCAGATCCGTGCGCTCAGGCCGCGGGTGGTGATTCTGCCTTACTGGCAGGCCCGCCACCCGGATCATTACCACGCCGGCGAGCTCGGCTACGAGGCCTGCTTCCTGGCCGGATTGCGTAAGATTGAAAGCGAGATTCCGCCCCACCGTCCCTACAAGATCCTTTACACGTCGCTCTATGCAAACGTGACGCCGAGCTTCGTGGTCGACGTCACGAGGCAATTCGAACGCCGCATGGAATCTCTGTTTTGCTACGAGTCGCAGTACGGAGAGCGCCAAGAGGGGGCGAACCTGTTCCCATCCAAAGCCGAGATCCGCGAACGGCTGGGCTCTATCGCGCGCTTTTACGGCAACCTGATCGGAGTGGGCTACGGCGAGCCGTTCGTTGTCAAGGAGATGATGGAAGTCGACGACGTCGTGGCGCTAGCCGTGCGCAGTCTCTGACTGGTCGAGCGGCGTCACTGGATCCATCGGCAGCCAGCACAGCGCCGCGAGCACGTAAACGGCGGACATCGAGTACAGATACGCGTTCCAGTTGCCGCCTGTCAGGTGCAGGATGTAGCCGCCTGTGATCGGCGCAACGAAGCCGCCGAGGTTCCCCATCATGTTCATCGACCCGGAGAGCGTGCCGGTGTACTTGCCGCCCACGTCCATGCAGGCGCCCCAGGCGCATGGCAGCATGAGGTCGTTCGAGAAGCTCGCCATGCCCATGGCTAGCATGGTCCATAGCGGATCGTGGAACTGAACCGCCAGCCACAGAAACACGCTTCCGCCCAACATACCCGTGGTACCCATGAGACGGCGGGTAAGACGCAAGTTGCCCGTCCAGCGCGCGATGCGCGGCGAAAGAAACCCGCTTAACAGCGCGCCAAAGCCTCCGAACAACAAAGGAAAGATGGCATAGTTGGCGCTTGTCGCGGGATCCAGTTCCCGGCACTCCTGCAGATACGTTGGCAACCAGGTGATGTAGAAATACCAGGGATAAGAGGTGAAGAAGTACTGCCCCCACAACAGCCAGACGCTTTGCGAGGTGAACAGACGCCGCCATGGCACGTCGCCGTGCCCGGAGGCCATCTTGTCGGCGCCCTCCAGCAGTGCCAGTTCGGCTGCATTCACACTCGGGTGATTGCGCGGGTTGTCCCGGAACCAGCGGTAAAAGAAGAACGCCCACACCAAGCCCATTGCTCCGAAGATACCGAAGGCGTGGCGCCAGGAGAAATACTTGAAAGCCAGCACCACCAGCGGCGGCGTGAATGCGCCGCCCCAACGCGCGAAAGTCCACATGATGCCCTGCGCGCGCACGCGCTCGTCCTGCGGCAGCCAGGTAGTGAAAGCCTTGGTCAGGTTCGGGAAGCACCCGGCCTCGCCCGCACCGAAAAGGAACCGGGTGGCCCAGAGCGAGGCGAAGTTCCACGCAAAGCCCGTTGCGGCGGTGAAGAAAGACCACCACGCCACAATGCGCATCAGGATCCGGCGCGGTCCCATCCAGTCGCCAAGCCACCCACTGGGGATCTCGAACAGTGCGTAGGCCAGCGTAAAGGCGGAGAATACATAGCCCATCTGAACCTTACTGAGGCCCAGGTCGTGAGTCATATTCGGCGCGGCCTGCGAAATGCAAACTCGATCGATGTAAGAGAGAATCGCCAACGTAATGGCGAAAACCACGACCCAGTGCCGCGCGCGGGTCGGCCGTCCGGTGGAAACTTGCGTGTTGGATGACATCGGCGTAAGAACGTCCATCACACCACGTTGGAAGGCGGCTTTCAAGCCGCGCGAGCTACTCTTCGTGGCTCAACTCGCGATCCAGCCAGCTCAAGTAGGGGGGTGTTCCGTCGATGATCGGGAGAGCTATCACCTCGGGAACCTGGTAGGAATGCATCCCGGCGATTCCGGCCGACAACCGTTCCGCCAGATCGCGCCTCGACTTGATGATCAGCAGGCACTCGGAGGCCTCCTCGACGGCGCCCTTCCAGCGGTAGATGCTGTGGACTTCGGGTACGATGTTCACGCAAGCAGCCAGGTGATTCTCCACCAGGTGCCGTGCGATACGGGCGGCCTCTTCTGCATTCGCGCAGGTGCTGAGGACTACGATCTTGTCGGTCATGACAGACTCTTCAAACAAATTACTGGAATTTCCGGCCAAACAGGATTATAAACAATAGAAGGAGCTTCAAAGAAAACATTCGTCATGAAGTCTGTTCTGGTCAGATTCGGATACGCGGTGGGACTTCTGGTAGCCGGTTTCTATGTAGTCCTCACGCTGCGCGGCCCTAATGGCATTCCGCGTGTGATTGAGCGGCGGCGCTTGATCCGCGAATACGAGGAACAGAATGCGAATCTGGCCCGGGAAAATCAGGCTCTACGCGATCACAACCGGCGCCTGGCGACCAACCCCACCGAACAGGAATTGGAAATCCGGCGGCGCTTCAAGTACGCCGCCCCCCGCGAAACGGTCTTCATCATCACGGACGAAGAGAACAAGCCATCCACGCCCGCTGCTCGCTGAGCGAGGCGGCTGTTACGCGCCTTTCACTTCCGCGAAGAGTTTTTCCAGTCCGCTGTACATCGATTCCATGCGCGCTTGGTCGGAGGCCTCAACGGCCAACCGCAGAATCGGCTCCGTGTTGGAGGCCCGCACATGGATCCATGCGTCCGGCCAGGTCAGCTTAAGCCCGTCGGAACGGTCCGTCTCCACGTCGGGGAAGCGGTCTTCAAGCCCCTGCATGAGAGCGCCCAGCATCCCGTGCTCGTAAGTCACTTTGCCGAGCTTGCGATAGTAACGCGGCAGCCGCCGGGTCAACTCTGATACCGTCTGGCCGGTCCGCGCCATGCGATCGAGCAGGAAGGCCATGCCTGTATAGCTATCGCGGCACATATGCACCGCAGGGAAGATGACGCCGCCGTTCGACCCTTCGCCGCCGATGGCCGCATTCACCACCTGCATGGTTTCGACCACGTTGGCCTCCCCCACCGGCGTCCGGTAGACCCGGCGGCCGTGAGCGCGGGCGATGTCGTTGACCACGGCCGAAGTCGTCAGGTTCACCACCACGTCGCCCGGCAGATTCTCCAGCGCGGCGTCCACCACCAAGGCCAGCACATCGTCGTTGTCGATCACGAGGCCGGTTTCATCAGCTACAGCCAAGCGGTCCCCATCCGGGTCCTGGGCAAAACCGAGGTCCGCGCCGGTGCGCCGCACCAGTTCCGACAGGTCGCCCAGCGTGTCCGGACGCGGCTCAGCCACCCGTGGGAAAGGTCGCGTTGGATCGACGTTGATGGCCTCAACCCGGCAGCCCAGCCAATCGCGAAGGAAGGGGACGGTCGTCACCGCGCCAGCGCCGTTTACCGCGTCTAGTCCGACCAGGAAGCGCCGCGCGCGTATGCGTTCCACGTCCACGTGCCGCAATACGCGTTCGAAATGGCGGCGCTTGGGCGCGTCGTAATCGCAAGTGACCGAACCGATTTCCTCGTTGGATGCCTGGCGGAAGTCGCTTTGATGGAACAGATCCAGAAGCTCGCCGCGCTCATAGCTATTGAAGATGAGGCCGGAGGGGCCGAATAGCTTCAGCGCATTGTATTCGGACGGATTGTGCGACGCTGTGATGGCGATGCCGCCGCGCGCGCCGCTGGACGCGACGTAGATCTGTATGGTGGGCGTCGGCAGGACGCCGACGTCGATCACCTGGCAGCCGGCGGCGAGCAACCCGCAAGCCACCGAGTGCTGCAGCATCGGGCCGCTGGCGCGCGTGTCGCGCCCCACCACCACCCTTCCCTGCCCCACATAAGTCCCGAAGGCCTGCGCGAAGGCGCACGCCAATTGAGGCGTCAGGAATTCGCCTACCACGCCTCGGATTCCCGAAACGCCGATTTTGAGTAAATGTTCCCGCCGCGCCATCGTCAGGCGAACCTCCTTACCTGCTCCATCAACTCCTCGAACAGCTCCTGCGGGGGATCGCCGCGCTGCTCCGCGATCACCCGTACCAAGGGTTCGGTCTGGCTTACGCGCACGTGGAACCAGCGGTCCGGCCAATCCATCCGAAGGCCGTCGACGACGTTGGCGCGGCCATCCGCGTAGCGCTCCTGCAATCCCATCAGCAGCGCCGGAATGCGTGGGCTCGAGATCGGCACCTGTCCCTTCAGAATCGAGTAGCGCGGATAGCCGCCCAGTATCTCCGACAGCGTGGACCTGCGCTCCACCATCATGGAGAGCACGCCGAGCATGCTGGCGATCCCGTCATACACGAAGCGGAACTGCGGCATCATCACCGCACCCGTGCCTTCCCCGGCGATGGCGATCTGCTCTTCACGGTAACTGGCCAAAGCATCGATCGCCGTGTGGCGGCCTACCGGGATCCGGATCACCTTTGCCCCGTGCCGGCGGGCGATTTCCTCGAGCAGCGCCGTGCTGGAAAGGTTGGCGATGATGAGGCGCCCAGGAACGCGGGGCAGCACCCAGTCGGCAAGCAACGGGAGCGCCAACTCCTCGGAAACCGGCGCCCCCTCTTCGGTGGCCATCGCCACCCGGTCCGAATCCACGTCGAAAAGAAAGCCCGCATCGGCGCCCACCGTGGTCATCAGCGGCGCCAATTGCAAGGCCACCACGCTCGCCGTGGTACTCGGCTCATGGGCGAAGACCGCTCCCTGCAGCCGCGCGTTGATCAGAATGAAGTTGAATCCGAAGCGCTCGTTCATTCGCCGCAACAGAAGCGAAGACGTACCGTTGGAGCAGTCCACTAGAACCTTCAGCCCTTTGATGGCCTCCAAATCGTAGACTGCGGCGAGTCCGTCCAGATACCCGTCGATGGCGCCGTCCAGCCTGCGCAAAGCGCCGGTCTTGTTCCACGGCACGAAGTCGAAATTGTGCAGGTGATAGATGTCGAGAAGCTCGCCGGCTTCCGCGGTGGAAAGGTACGTTCCGCGTGCGCCGAAGAATTTCAGCGCGTTCCAATCGGCCGTGTTGTGACTGGCTCCGATGGAGATTCCGCCGGCAGCGTCCAAGCTGCGGATGGTGTGCTGGATGACCGGCGTCGAGACCAAACCCAGGTCTACGACGTCGTGACCCGTGGCTTGCAATGCCGCGATCACGCCCTCCCGGATCATGGTTCCGCTCGCGCGCGGATCGCGCCCGATCACCACCGGCGCTCGGGATTCCAGAAAGGTCCCGAAAGCCGAAGCAAAGTCGATGACATGCGCGGCGGTCATGCCGCTTCCCACCACGCCTCTGAGGCCCACGTGGGAAATACGCAACGATTTCGCGGCTCTCATGGGTATTAGTCCAGTAGCCGCAGCTTACCGAACGCCTCCGGTACGTGATAGCTCGGTGAGTGTGTGGGCTGCCATGCCACGAACTTGCGCTTCGGAGGGGGGCCTTGGATCCGGAAGAGATTGATGCGCATTTCGTTGCCCGCAGCCGGTGCGCGTGAATCGATGGAGGAAATCGGGATCTTCATCTCCCCATACCAGACCTTCTGGCCGCGATCAATGCGCGCCTTCACCTGCATGCCGGAATTCCAGAGCCAGCGCTTGCCGGGATCGCCGTGGTCCAGGTCGATGTCCAGATCCACCCACTCGCCCTGCGGTGAAACCTGAAACTCGCGGTAGTGGCGGATGTGGCCGAAATCCGCCCCGACGAAAACCTCGGCGACATCCCACTCCCACAGCAGATTGGTCTCGGTCGCCGTGGAGGGATTCTCTTTCAAGTAAAGCTGCTCATAAGGACAGATGAAGAGGAAGTACAGGTTCTTCGCGGTCCACCGGGAGCGCACCTCCATACGGTGCCCCGGAACGGCTTCGTCCCGCGGACCGCGCACGGCGAACACCCCCTTGACGTTCTTCCACGCAGCCGCGGCAGGGTCTGCCGTCAATTCAAAATCGACTTTCGCGCGGAAGCTGCCGATGACGCCCGGCCCGTCGGCCAGCGTCACGCTGGAGATGGCAAGAAGCATAAGTGGCAGGCGTTTCATACTAATTTTCAATATAAGCTAACGGGAACATGAAAGGACTCGTCACCGCCGCATTTCTTACCGCCAGGCGAACCAAAGCTCTCACGGACGTTGGTGCCCGCGCGGAGTAAATCACCATCCCCGGAGGAAAATGACGAATCTAATGCGCGGCCGGGCCGGCGCTCAGCGGCCGGATGTAGATGTTCCGGAAAGCGACCGAGCCGTGGTCGCCCTGCAGCTTGAGTGGGTTTTCGTTGGCCTCGGGGATCTCGTAATGCTGCCCCGTGGGCCCGGTCAGCTCGACGTTTTCCTGCACCAGCACTTCGTTCAGTAACACGCGCAGGAACGTGGCGTTGGAGAGCTTTTTCCCGCTCGCGTCGAACTTCGGCCCGCGAAACCAGATGTGCAGGGACTGCCACTCGCCCGGCCGCCGGCTGGCGTTCACGCGCGGCGGCGAGCCGCCGCTCTTGTCCGCCCTGCGATAGATGCCGCCGTTGTCGCCCACGGTGAGTTGGCCCGTGTAGTCGTAACTGTCGAAGATTTGCACTTCATAGTGAGAATGCAGGAAGACCCCGGAGTTCGAACCCCGCGGCAGCATAAATTCGAGATACAGCTCGCAATCGCCGAATTTCTCTTCAGAAATGAGGTCGGACGTCAAGCCGTGCTTTCCGTTCACGATGCGGTCGCCAGGCTCCGGACTGTACGTGAGTTGCTTCGGATCGAAGATCCGCTTCCAGTTGACACTCCTGGTAGTCACCCATTCGTGCGGCTTGCCGTCGGCGCTACGCCATCCGGTGAGGTCCTTTCCATTCAGCAGCGGCCGCCAGCCGGATTGAGAAAGAAACGGCGGGTCGCCGTGCATCTCCTGTGTATACAGATCCGGCAGTTGCGCGGTAACTGGAACTCCGCACAACGCGGCGGCGGCAAACAACAACGGGAATCGCATCGAGCCCCCCTTCTCTTATGCCACCTGGTGCGCAACAACTTCCTTGATGGCAGCGGCAATTTCGTGCGTGGTTTCTTCGTCGGCCATCAGTACGCGATGTGGCAGCCAGAATGCGTCGCGGATGCAGGCTTCCGACACCGGGCAGGGTTCCACGCGGCAGCGTCCCTGCTGGTAGACCGGGTTGCCGTAAAGCGGGTGCGGGTAGAACGGCGTGCATGGGATGCCCGCCGCGGTGACGCCCTCGTGAAACTCGTCACGCGACATCCCGAGCTTGGCCTCGTCGATGCGCCCGAGCAGCAAGTAATAGGAATTCGCATTCACCTGCGGCGGGATCTGCTGGAACGTGATGCCCTCGATATCGGCCAATCCCTTCCTCAACAGCGCTGCATTGTGGTTCCGCTGGCGAATCTGCTCCGGCAGCCGTTCCAGCTGTGCAAGCAGCACCGCCGCCTGCCAGGCCGACAGGCGGTAGTTGGCGGCCAGCGTGTAATGGGTGAACCAGCCTTGCCCGGTGCGCCGTCCCTGGTTGGCGAGTGATCGCGCACGCTCGGCGAAATCGGCGTCGCGCGTGACCACAATGCCCCCTTCGCCGGACGTCATCACCTTGGAATTCTGGAAGCTGAATGAGCCTGCCACTCCCATGCTGCCGGCGCGGCGTCCGTTCCACTCCGAGCCGTGCGCGTGCGCTGCGTCCTCGATGAGGATGAGGTTGCGCTCGGAGGCCAGCGCCATGAGCCGGTCCATGTCGGCCAGCGGCCCTCCGAAGTGCACCACCAGGATAGCCTTCGTTTTCGGGGAGATGGCCGCCTTGGCGCGCTCCGGGTCCACGTTGAACGAGTACGGCTCGATGTCCACGAAGACCGGCGTCGCGCCTACTCGCGAAACCGCGCTCGCGGTGGAGATGAACGAGATAGCGGGTACGATAACCTCGTCGCCCGGCCCAATGCCGGCCGCTTCCAGCGCCATCTCCAGCGTAACCGTTCCATTCGCGGCGGTTACGCCGTACGTACAGTGTTGAAAGGCGGCGAAAGCCTCCTCGAAGCGTCCTACGAACTCGCTGTATCCGCCCCACTGGTTGCTGTCGAGGACTTCCTTCAACAACTCCAGTTCACGCTCGTTGCCGATGGGCCACTGTGGGATGTTCATGAATCCACCAGAATACCGAAAATCAGACCGTATCAGAGGCCTTGCAGGAAGGGATTGTACACTTTTTCACGGCCAATCGTGGTCAGGGGACCGTGCCCCGCAACCACCTGCGCTTCATCGGGCAACACGAGTAGCTTGGAGCGAATCGACTTCAGGAGCGTACGACTATCGCCACCCGGCAGGTCCGTGCGCCCGATGCTATCGCGAAACAGCGTATCGCCGCACACCACTTTGTTCAGCGACGGGATCCACAGGCTGATGCTCCCGGGCGAATGGCCGGGGGTTTCGAGAACCATAAATTTCGTCTCGCCGAGCGCGATTTCGTCGCCCTCGCGCGGCTTGGCGTCGATAACTGTTTTCTCGGGAACAGGCAGAGCAAGCCAAGACGCTTGTATCTCGATCCGGTCGTAGAGCGGCTCGTCAAGCGCGTTCATGAGCACGGGAGCGCCGGTGGCTCTCTTTAATTCCGCCACGCCTCCAACATGGTCGAGATGCGCGTGGGTGATCACGATCGAAACGACCCGCAGGCCGTGCCGCTTGACCAGCGCCAGGATTTCCTCCACATCGTCGCCCGGGTCGATCACCATGGCCGTCCGGCCGGCTTCCTCGCCGAATATCGAGCAATTACACGCCAACTCGCCCACCGTCAGAATCTCGTGGATCATAGGACGATTGTATACTTTCACTATGCTAACCTCCCCACCTTCCGGTTACGAGTCACTGCGCGAGGGTGCGGCGTGGTTCGACCTCTCGAAGCGCGGCAGGATCGCCGCGCGCGGGGAGGACCGGGCCCGGCTGCTCCACGCCATGTCGACCAACCAGGTGGAGGCACTCAAGCCGGGCGAGGGTTGTTATGCTTTCTTCCTGACCGCGCAGGGCCGCATTACAAGCGACGCCAATGTACTGTGCCTGGCGGACCAGATCCTCATCGACACCGAGCCGGAGACCGCCGATTCGCTCACGGCCCACATCGGCAAGCACATCATCGCCGACGACGTCACTCTCGAAGACGTTCGCGGTACAACGTGCGTGATCGCCATCGAAGGTCCACGCGCTGCGGAAGCGCTGGCCGCCCTCGGCGCGCCCGTGCCGCAGGCGGCTTTCGCGCACTGCCCCTGGGCGGATCGGGTTGTGGCGGCGCTCAGCGCAACCGGGCAACCGGGCTATCGGATCTTTGCGCCTACCACCGGGAAAGCGGCGCTCATCGCTCAAGTCGAGTCGGCAGGCGCCACGGCCGCCTCGTCCGAAGCGGTCCATATTGTGCGCCTGGAAAACGGCAGACCCCGTTATGGCGAGGACATCTCGATGGCAAACCTCGCGCAAGAGACGCAACTCGACACAGCACTCAGCTTCAACAAGGGCTGCTATCTCGGCCAGGAGATCGTGGAACGAGTGCGCTCCCGCGGTCATGTGAACCGCTTGCTGGTGCGGCTGGCGATAGAGCGAAGCGATCGTCCCTCACCGGGTGCCGCCATTCTTTCGGGCGCGGCAACCGCCGGTGCCATCACCTCGGCGGCGTTCTCGCCCGCGCTCGGCCGTGTCTTCGCCTTGGGTTATGTACGCCCTGACCTCGCAAGTAAGGGCACGTTGCTGGATGTGGACGGCTGTCGCGCGGAGGTTATCGCGTCACGCCCGGACTGATTCGCGCAGCGCGTCGAAGATCTCTACCGGAATCGGACAGCACGCCGTCGAGCCCATGCCAAGACGCACCTCCGGCTTCGCATCGCCATGGTAGTCCGAGCCTCCCGTCGCGAGTAGTCCGCAGTCGCGCGCCAGCGACCGGAAACGCTTCACGTCCTCTTCTGAATGCTCGGAGTGATAGACCTCGATCGCTCCGACGCCGGCTTCTTTCAAGCGGGCGAAGCATTCCCCAAACCTAGCGCCAAGTCGCGCGAGCCGCACAGGATGGGCGAGCGACGAAACGCCGCCCGCGGCTCGAATCCGCCGGATGGCATCGCCCACCTCGGCCGGCTTTCGCGGCACGTAGGCACGCCCCGGCTCGCCCAAGTACTCCCGAAACGCGGATTCGTAATCCGGCACGTATCCCTTCGCCCGGAGCAGGCGCGCAAAGTGCGGCCGGCCGACCATGCCGCTCGAAAGCATACTCAATTCCTCCAACGTGACGTCCAGTCCAAGTGCATGCAGCCGCTCGATCATCCCTGCATTGCGCTCTTGGCGCGACGCCTGCAGTTCCCTTACCCAGTCGCGGAACTCCGCCGCCGGCCCGCCTTGTAAAAAATACCCGAGAAGGTGGATTGACGGCCCTCGTATCTGGCCGTTATCCCGGAAACGGGTGCTCAATTCGATGCCGATCAGGAAATCGAGGCCGGCCTGCCGCGCAACGTGTGCGGCTGCTTCGCTGCCGTCGAGCGAATCGTGGTCGGTAACCGCCAGCGCCGATAGCCCGGCTGAGAGCGCTTCCTGGACCAGTTGCGCGGGAGTTGAGGCCCCATCGGAAGCCGTCGTGTGTATATGAAGGTCGATCACGGTCGACGCCGGATGTGAAAAGGAGCAGTTTACCTCAAACGGCGCTGAGACTTGCGCTATTGAGAGCTGCTTTCGATCTTGAATTCGAAGAGGTTCTGTCCCACGGTCGCCCGTAAACGAGCCGGGCCCAGTGTCTTTGACGCGGAACGGAAGAACACCGCGCCATCAGTAGATTGCCCCGGCCGCAGTCGAACCGGCACCAGCACGATCGCCGAAGCTGCGGCGGCCGCCTTCAGTTTCGCCGAGGAGACCTCCGCCAGCGCCGCCTGCCGGCGCTGCTCGTACCCGCTGGGGCTATGAAAGCGCTCCATGCCGTACAGCCCTATCTCGTACGCGGTGACCAGTTTGACAACGTCGTTGCGGCCCGCCTTGGCCAGGAACCCTTCCACCACCGCGCCCGCCGGAGTCCCTGGCACCCCCGCGTCCACATCGCGCTGCAGCACGAAGTTCTCCGGGCTTACGGGCTGCACCATGTCGGTGCCGTTCGAGATCGCCACCTGGATGATGGAATAGTCCTTGAGATTGGCCGGCAGGACAGCGAACATCACGGTGACGCCGTTCTTGGTGAGCGTCTGGTACTTCAGGCCGCCGGACTCGAACTCGATCACTTGCGCACTCGCCGCGAAGACACACAAGACGGCGGCGAAGCACCAGCGCAGTGACCGTGACCAACCCATGAATCCATTATGCAACAGAGGCTGCTAACAGCCCCGAATCGCGCCGCCAAACTGTCCGCAGTTCACCGGATCTCATGATCGGGTTCGCAATCTCGGGTAGAATCAATGACAAGGATGCTAGTAGTGCAGGGGGGAAACCAATGTCTACCACGAGCGAAACTCTGAGTTTCGATGAAGCGAAGCTCAATGAGTTCATGGAAAGAGTCGTCTCGGACATGGGCGCCGCGATGCACGCGACGCTGGTTGTCGTCGGAGACAAACTGGGGCTGTACAGAGCCATGGCCGGCGCGGGCTGGATGACCCCGTCGGAACTGGCAAGCAAAACCCGCACGGCGGAGCGTTACGTGCGGGAGTGGCTGAATGCAAACGCCGCGAGCGGATACGTGAATTACGATCCGGCTACGCAGCGGTACGAGTTGCCTGCCGAGCAGGCGTTTGCACTCACGGTGCAGGACATCCCCGGAGCTTTCCACATCATTTCCTCTTGTTTCAAGGACGAGCCCAAGATCACGCAGGCATTCCGCACAGGTGAGGGCGTCGGCTGGCACGAACACGATGCCAATTTGTTCTTCGGCACCGAAAGGTTCTTCCGGCCCAACTACGATGCCAACCTGCTGACTTCCTGGCTGCCGGCGCTGGACGGCATGGTCGGAAAGCTCGAGGCGGGCGCGGTGGTTGCCGACGTGGGCTGCGGTCATGGCGCCTCTACGATGCTGATGGCCAAGGCGTTTCCCAAGTCGCGCTTCAGCGGATTCGACTATCACAGCGGCTCCATCGAATACGCGCGTCACGTCGCCGGGCGCGAGGGTCTGCTCGATCAGGTCACGTTCGAGGTGGCCAGTTCGAAGAGCTACCCGCGCAATGGCGGCTATGATCTGGTCGCGTTCTTCGATTGCCTTCACGACATGGGCGATCCCATCGGGGCAGCTAAGCACGTCCTGTCCACGCTGAAGCCGGATGGCGCCTGGATGATTGTGGAGCCGTTCGCGCACGACCGTCCCGAAGAAAACCACAACCCGGTGGGCCGCATCTATTACTCGGCTTCCACGATGATCTGCACACCGGCGTCGCTAGCCCAGGAGGTGGGCGCGGCGCTGGGCGCACAGGCGGGGGAGGCACGCATCCGCGAAGTCGTGACCGCCGGGGGGTTCACCCGTTTCCGGCGTGCCGCCGAAACGCCTTTCAATCTGGTTTACGAAGCTCGCCGCTGAACCGGCGGCGCCGCGCTGCCAAGCTGGTAGAATGTAGGTCGACATAGGAGGATGCTCCCGCATGCGCGGACACGAGAAGGTTCTTGCCTACTTGAACGAGGTGCTGAAGGCGGAGTTGACGGCCATCAATCAGTACTTCCTCCACGCCGAGATGTGCGACAACTGGGGTTACAAGCGGCTCGGCGACCACACCAAGAAGGAATCCATCGACGAGATGAAGCACGCCGAGTTGTGCATCGAGCGAATCTTGCTGCTCGAAGGCACGCCCGTCATGCACGAACTTTTCCCGCTCAAAATCGGCGCCACGGTTAAGGACCAGATCGAAAGCGACCTGGCTCTGGAAGTTGCCGCCGTGGCGCGCCTCAACGAGGCTATCAAGACTGCAGTCGAGACCGGCGATAACGGTTCGCGCGACCTGTTCGAGAAAATCCTCACCGACGAGGAGGGGCACGTCGACTGGCTCGAGGCCCAGTTGCACATGATCCGGGAAATCGGTATCGAGAATTACCTGGCTCAGCAGATGCACGAAGACTAGGCCCTGTGCCTCCAATAGAACGACATGCGGCATAAAGCGGCGCTTCTTGCGTGCCTGATCCTGACTGCCTCGCTCGCGGAGGCACAGCGCAGTCTTGCCGGGGCGGCGGAACTCAGGTTAGCCCTGGGCAAGCTGCAGGTGCTCGGCAGCGTCCTGTATGTTGGCGCGCACCCGGACGATGAAAACACCGCGCTGATGGCCTACTTCGCTCGCGCCCGTCTGGTGCGCACGGCCTACCTTTCACTTACCCGCGGCGAAGGCGGGCAGAATCTGATCGGACCAGAGTTGGGCACGCGCCTGGGCCTTATCCGCACCCAGGAATTGCTCGACGCCCGCCGCATCGATGGCGCCGAGCAGTTCTTTACCCGCGCCATCGACTTCGGCTATTCGAAGACCGCCGAGGAAACGTTCCGCATCTGGGGACGAGACGCTGTGCTCTCCGACATGGTGTGGATCATCCGGCGCTTCCAGCCCGACGTCATCGTAATGCGCTTCTCCGGCACCGGTCGCGACGGGCACGGCCACCACCAGGCTTCGGCCATGCTCGCGCGCGAAGCCTTCTTCGCCGCCGCCGATCCGAGCCGGTTCCCCGAGCAACTGAAGCACGCGCCCGTCTGGCAAGCAAAGCGTCTGCTGTGGAATGCGTTTGCCGGGGCCGGTCAGGCGCGCCTTACCGCGGAAATCGGCGATTACAATCCGGTGCTGGGATTCTCTTACGCCGAGATCGGCGGCATGGCGCGCAGCATGCACCGCACACAAGGTTTCGGTGCACCGGAGCGTAGGGGCGCTTCCCAGAACTACATGGTGCATGTCGAGGGCGTTCCGGCTTCTAAGGATCCCTTCGACGGCATCGACCTCAGTTGGAACCGTGTGAAGGGGGGAGCCGCTGTCGGCGCGCTGCTGGCGAAAGCGGACCAGGCGCTCGCGCCGGAAGAACCGGCACGAATTATACCGCTGCTGCTCGATGCGCGGCGCGCCATGAGGCGCCTGGAAGACCCCTGGGCGGCGCGCAAGATCGCGGAACTCGACCGTGCTGTCGCACTGGCCACGGGTTTGTGGCTGGACGCCACCGCCGAACGCGATACGGTCGTACCCGGTGGTGAGTTAAAGCTCACCGCAACGGTATTGAACCGTTCGCATATTCCCATGAGCCTGATCGGAGTCAGCTTCAACGGGGCCGACCCGGTGGCCGCAGGGCAGCCGTCATCGGAACTCTCTTATAACGTGCCGGCCGTGCGTAGCGCAGTCTGGAAAGTGCCCACCGGCCGGGCATATACGCAGCCATACTGGCTGGTCCAGCCGCCGCACGGCGGAGCTTACACGGTCGCGGACCAGGAATTGGTGGGCCGCGCCGAGAGCCCAGCAGCCATCAGCGCGTACTTCAAGCTGCGCCTGGAGTCGGAGGAAATCGAGTTCACTCGCCCCGTGGTGTACCGCTGGGTGGACCGCGTTCGCGGCGAGTTGACGCGCCCCGTCGTGGTCGCGCCGCCGGTCGCTGTCGAACTGAGCGAGCAGGCCATGCTGTTTCCCGATGCCAAGCCGCGCAAAGTGGAGGTGCGCGTGAAGGCGGTGCGTGGCTCGGGCGCCGCGGGTGAGGTCCGTTTGCATGTGCCACAGGGCTGGACCGCCGTGCCGGCCGCGCGCAGATTCGAACTCGCCGCCGCCGGCGAGCAGGCCGGCGTCGCGTTCGACGTTCAACCACCTGCTACGGCTTCCCATGGCGAACTGCGTGCCGTGGCCGTGGTTGATGGGCGCGAATTCGGAGTCGGCTACGAAACCATCCAGTACGAGCACATCCCTCCGCAGACGCTGTTTCCGCCCGCCGCCGCGGATCTGGTTCGCGCCGATGTCCGTACGCTCGCCAGAAACATCGGCTATGTGATGGGCGCGGGAGACGAGGTCCCGAAGGCTTTGGAACAGTTGGGCTGCCGAGTGGCCCTGCTGTCGGCGGACGATCTGGCGGGCGGCGATCTCTCGGGCTACGACGCCATCGTCACCGGTATCCGCGCTTACAACGTCCGCGCGGACCTGCGCGCCAACCAGCGGCGTCTGCTCGATTACGTCGCGGGCGGCGGCACATTGGTGGTCCAGTACAACGTCCTCGAGGGCGGTTTCCTTGCGGGCGATCCGCGCGCCACCGATCGCATCGGCCCGTACCCCATCCGCATTAGCCGGGATCGCGTATCTGTGGAGGAAGCGCCCGTGACGCTGCCCAACCCGGCTCATCCGCTGCTCGCCGGACCGAACCGGATCGAGCCCGCCGATTTCGACGGCTGGGTGCAGGAGCGCGGCCTCTACTTCGCCTCCGAGTGGGACACGCGCTACCAGCCGCTGTTCGAGTCCCACGATCCCGGAGAGCCGCCGCGCTTGGGCGGCACGCTCTACGCGCGTTACGGAAAAGGAGCGTACGTGTTCACCGGTTACTCCTGGTTCCGGCAACTGCCCGCGGGCGTGCCGGGCGCGTTTCGCATTTTCGCGAACCTCATCAGTGCGGGCAAAACGGCGCAATGACACCTGAAATGCAGCACCGCATCGTACCGGACGAGCCGCCGCCCTTCCTCGGCAAATGGTCGAGAGTCTATGCTGCGGTGCTGATCTACGTGGCGGCGCTCATCACTCTCTTCTACTTTTTCACGAAGGCTTTCACGCGATGAGACCGCTCGATTGGGTGGTCCTCGTCTGCTCACTCGCGTTCATTGTCGGTTACGGCCTTTGGCGCGGACGCGGCAGCAACAGCGTCAACAAATACCTGTTGGCGGGTAAGACCATGCCCTGGTACGCCATGGCGCTTTCCATCATGGCCACCCAAGCCAGCGCCATCACCTTCATTTCGACCACCGGCCAGTCCTACGTCGACGGGATGCGCTTCGTGCAGTTTTACTTCGGATTGCCCGTCGCCATGGTGATCCTGGCCGCGACCGCCGTGCCCATCTTTCATCGTGCCGGCGTCTACACGGCGTACGAATACCTGGAGCAGCGCTTCGACGCGCGCACGCGCGCATTGGTAAGCTTCATCTTTCTGATCCAGCGCGGTCTCGCTGTCGGTATGGCCCTTTACGCGCCCGCCATCGTGCTGACGGTGATCCTCGGCTGGCCGGACCGGCTCACCACCATCGCCATGGGCGCGCTGGTGATCACCTACACGGTCGCCGGCGGCATCAAAGCGGTGACCTGGACCGACTTCCAGCAGATGCTCATCATGATGACGGGCCTCGCCGTCGCCCTCTTGACTGCCATCCTGCTTCTTCCCGGCAACGTTTCACTTCTAGACGCCATGTACCTGGCCGGCACCGCCGGTAAGCTCAACGCCGTGACTACCACGATGAATTGGAACGACCGTTACAACCTGTGGAGCGGGTTGATCGGCGGGACCTTCCTGGCGCTGGCATATTTCGGCTGCGACCAGAGCCAGGTGCAGCGGTATCTCACGGGCAAGTCCATCGCGCAAAGCCGTCTCAGCCTCCTGTTCAACGCCGCCGCCAAGGTCCCCATGCAGTTCTTCATCCTGTTCACCGGGGCGATGGTGTTCGTGTTCTTCCATTTCGAGAAGCCGCCGGTGCTGTTCCAGCCGGTGGAGTTGCAGCGGCTCGAACGGGTGGCGCCGGCTGAAACCACGGCGCTCGACGCCGCCTATGAGGTGGCCTACCAGTCCCGGCGCAAGGCAGCCACGGAACTGGTCCAGGCGCGCCGCGCGGGCGATGACGTCCGCATCGCGCAAAGCGTGGTCCGTTACAAGGAATCGCAGAAGGCTGTCGACGGCGCGCGCACGCGGGCCTCGGCGCTGGTCGAAAAGACCGGGGGCGGCGCTCCCAACGACACCAACTACATCTTCCTCACCTTCGTGACGCGCTACATGCCCGCCGGATTGGTGGGACTGGTGATGGCGGCCATCTTCGCAGCAGCCATGTCCACAATCTCGGCGGAGGTCAACTCGCTTGCCACCGTCACCGTCGTAGACATCTACCGGCGCCACATCCGCAAAGAGGCGTCCGACCGGCACTATCTGAACGCGTCGCGCTGGGCCACCGCCTTCTGGGGAATCTACGCAATCATCACCGCCGAGTATGGGCGCAGGCTCGGCTCGCTCATCGAAGCCGTGAACATGCTCGGCTCGCTGTTTTACGGTGGCATGTTGGGCGTGTTCATCCTCGCCTTCTATTTCCCGCGCGTGGAGGCGCGGGGCGCATTTTATGGCGTGTTGGCGGGCGAGGCGGCTATCTTCGCCGCACACACCTTCACCGGAATCTCTTTCCTCTGGTACAACGTCATCGGGTGTCTGGTGGTGGTCTTGACCGGCGTGATACTCTCACGTCGATAGGCTATGTTCCTCCCAGCGTTGTGCCTCGCCGTCGCGATGGCCCTGCTCCAGGCCGCGCCGCCGCCTTTCTCCTTTGTCTATGACGGAAAGCCGTCCGCCGGTCTCGTGCCGCACTGGCAGTCGAAAACCATCGACCAGGGATCGGACGCCTCCGCCGAACGCACGCACTTCATCTACGAAGACCCCGCGACGAAGCTTGAAGTGCGCGTCGAGGTGACGCGCTACAAGGACTTCCCCGCCCTCGAATGGCTCTTGCGGTTCCGCAACGGAGGCGCGCGGGATACGCCGATCCTGGAACAAGTGCTTCCCTTGGATGCGCAGTTCATCGCGCCCTCCGGCGACCCCATCATCTACTACGCCAAGGGCGCCGTCTGCTCGCGTGACGACTTCATGCCGTTGCGCCGGGCACTCAACAAGACCGGCAAGCTCGAACTCCGCGCGGGCGGCGGGCGCTCGTCGAGCGACTACCTGCCGTTCTTCAACGTCGAGTTCAAACGCGACGAAGGCGTTGTGCTGGGTATCGGTTGGACCGGAGAATGGGCGGCCGGCTTCACCCGCGAGCGAGGCCCGGAGTTCCGCGCCGCCGCGGGAATGGCGTTGACGCATCTGCGGCTGCATCCCGGGGAGGAAATCCGCCCCCCGCGCATCCTCACGATCTCCTGGCAGGGTGATCGCATGAACGGACACAACCTGCTGCGCCGGTTCATCATGGCGCACGCGCGGCCACGCACAAGCGGCGCTCCCCTCGATATGCCGGTGGCCAACGGCAACTGGGGCGCCACACCGGCCGCAGTCCACCTGGAGAGCATCGGCAAGATCGTCGAGCACCGTTTGCCTGTCGACGTCTATTGGATCGACGCGGAGTGGTTCGGCCAGGGCCCCTGGCATCTGAATCCCGGCAATTGGGAAGTCAAACGGGACGTCTACCCCGAAGGGTTCAAGCCCATCAGCGATCGCCTGCACGCCGCCGGCCTGAAGCTTCTCCTGTGGTTCGAGCCGGAGCGTGTCTGCGAAGGAACACCTTGGTACCGCGAGCACCCGCAGTGGCTGCTCGAAGTGCCCAAAGCTCGCCGCGTTTACAACTGGCGTACTTCGCAGGCCGACCCGATGTGGGTGGTCAACGAAAGCTACCGCAATCAGATCAAGGAGAACGACCGGCTGTTCAATCTGGGTGATCCGGCCGCGCGCCGCTTCCTGACCGATTTCATCTCCGCGCGCATCGACGAGTTCGGCCTCGATTGGTACCGTCACGACGCCAACATTGCGCCGCTTGAATTCTGGCGTGCCGCCGACGCGCCGGATCGTCAAGGCATCATGGAAATCCGCTGGGTGGAGGGGCTCTACGAATTCTGGGATGAACTGCTGCGCCGTCATCCCGGCCTGGCCATCGACAATTGCGCCAGCGGCGGGCGGCGCATCGACATCGAGACGCTCCGCCGCAGCCTGCCCCTGTGGCGCACGGACTACTCCGGCGAGAACACCGCCAAGCAATGTCATGGATACGGCCTCAACCTGTGGGTCCCGCTGAGTTCGACCAGCGTGGGCATCCCCAACGCCGGCGCAGCCTACAACATTCGCAGCGGCATGTCGAGCGGGCTTGTCTTCGAGTTGTTCGGCCAGCCTTCCCGCAAGCCCTACGACCTGACGAAGGTCCCGTGGGAAGAAGCCCGCAAGAAGTTAGAAGAGTATCAACAGATTAAGAAATACTTTTCTGGCGACTATTATCCCCTCACCGAATACACCCAGGCCGAAGACGCCTGGATGGTCTACCAATTGGATTTGCCCGGACAAGGGGAAGGCGTCGTGGTCGCGCTGAAACGCCCGGGGAGCCGCTTGGTGCGCGGCGTATTCCCGTTGCGTGCCCTCTCAGCCGGCCGGTACGAGCTCACGGACCTGGATTCCGGCAAGCGCAGCGCCATCGACGGCGCCCAATTGTCCACCACCGGGCTTGAACTCTCCCTCGAAGCCCGCCCGGCCTCGGCTGTCGTGGTCTACCGCAAGTTAAACTAACAGGCTGGAGGCCGTTACAGGTGTCACCATCCTTGACCCGCCGCCATTTGTTGGCAACGCTGGCCACCGCATCTGCTCCGGTGCGCGCCGGACAGGCGCTTCCGCGCCCCATCTGCGCATTCTCGAAGCACTTCCACTGGTTGTCGATCGAGGAGACCGCTTCGATGTGCGCGACGCTCGGCTACGACGGTATCGACCTCACTGTTCGCCCAGGCGGCCACGTCGAACCGGAGCGCGTCGAAGAGGATCTGCCGAAGGCCGCCGAGACCATCCGTAGGGCGGGCCTTGAAATCCCCATGGTGACCAGCGGCATCGTGGATGTAACCACGCCGCACGCCGAACGAATATTGAAGACGCTGAAGGCTACGGGCATCCGGCTTTACCGCTGGGGAGGATTTCGCTACGACGCAAAACGGGCCATCCCCGCCCAGCTCGCCGAAATGCAGCCCCGCGTAAAGGACTTGGCTGCCATGAACCGGCACTACGGATTGACGGCCATGTACCACACGCATTCGGGCATAGATCAGGTCGGCGCTTCGATGTGGGACCTGTACCTGCTGTTCAAAGACATCGCTCCCGGCGCGGTCGCGGTGAACTACGACGTGGGCCACGCGGTGGTCGAAGGCGGCTATGGAGGCTGGATCAACTCCACGCGCCTGCTGCTGCCGTACATGCGCGGCGTGGCCGTCAAGGACTTCGCCTGGAAGAAGAACGCGCACGGCGAGTGGCGCCCTGGTTGGTGTGCGCTCGGACGGGGCATGGTGGATTTCCCCCGCTTTTTCGAGATGCTCAAGGCCGGCGGCTTCAACGGGCCCGTTCAGCTCCACATGGAGTACGACGAACTGGGTAGTGCCGCATCGGGTAAGAAGACCTCCACGCTAGGCAAGGAGCAGTTCACAGAAATCATGCGCCGGGACCTGAACGCGTTGAAAAACTTGATGCGTGCGGCGGGCTTGCACGCATGAAGGCAAGAGTTCCCATGACTACACGACGAGAGTTCCTGTACGCCGCATACGCAACAATGTCCGCGGCAGCCCAAACTTGCTCCATCCGTCGCATTGAACGCCAGACCATCTGGCGCGGCCGCGACGGCGGTACTACGTGGTTTCATCCACGCGCCTGCCCCATCCCCGGCCCCAAGCCGGCTCTGCTCATGACGTTGCAGTCCATCAGCGGATCGGATTATTTCGGCCCCGTCCATTGGTCGGAATCTCGTGACCTCGGCCAAACCTGGAGCGATCCGGCGCCGATCCCCGGCATGGGACGCGTGACCAATCCCGACGGCGTCGAGGAAGGCTCCTGCGACACCGTCCCGGAGTATCACGCGGCAACTCGCAGCGTCATCGCCATGGCGCACAACGTGTACTACAAGGACGGCGAGCTGACGCGCCCCAGTGAGCGCCGCTGGCCGGTGTATGTCGTGCGTGACAGCGCGGGACGATGGTCCCCCTTGCGCAAGCTGGAGTGGGACAACCCCGAGGCGAGCGCCATGTATACCAGCGGTTGCTCGCAGCGCGTGACACTGGCCAATGGCGACATCCTGGTTCCGCTGAGCTACGGCCCGCTCGGCCGCGCCGACCGCGCCGTGTGCACCGTGCTGTGCTCTTTCGACGGCAGCACTCTGCGAATCCGCCGCGCCGGCAACGAACACCGGCTGGCGGTGAAGCGCGGGTTGCTCGAACCCTCGCTCGCCGCAGCGGCGGGGCGTTATTACATGACCATCCGCGCCGAGGACGGTCACGGCTATGTGACCACCTCGCGGGACGGCTTGCAGTGGGAACCCATCCGCCCCTGGGCGTGGGACAACGGCGAGCCCCTCACGCTTTCCACCACGCAGCAGCGGTGGCTCGTTCACAGCGACGGGCTGTGGCTGGTCTACACGCGCAAGGACGCTTCGAACGTCAACGTGATACGCTGGCGCGCCCCCCTGTATGTGGCGCAGGTCGATTTGAAACGGCTGCAACTGATCCGGGCCAGCGAGCGCATCGTGTTCCCGCTCTCGGCCGATGGAGTGAACGCGCCCAAGGAAGTAGCACACCTCGGCAACTTTCACACCAATCCCGTCACTCCGGAGTTCTCCATGGTCACGGTCGGCGAGGCCCTGCCCGCCATGGCTTATCGTGGCAACACGCTGCTGGCGCGGGTGTATTGGACGCGTCCGAACCGAAACGTGTAAGCGCGAATTGCGGCCATCAGGTTCCAAGCGACGAGATGGCCGCGCGCTCCTCTTGGGTCAGCAGAACATTCACGTTAATTAGGCGCGTGAGTTGACCGCGAACACGCGTGGTTCCCGTTACGAGTCCCGTCCTTTCGCAGCACGGGCGGTCCAGAACCTCGTTCACGTCCAGGGGGTCGATTTCCATCACTTCCGCCACGCTGTCCACAATCAAGCCTATGCGTACATCGTAAGGCGCGTCCCCTACCGTCACCAGCAGAACGCAGTTCCGCCGGTTGGGAACCCGCGGGGGCATGCCCAGCATGAGACGCAGGTCGATCACGGGGATCAACTTCCGGCGGACCGAGATCGCTCCTTTCACGAAGGGTGGAGCATCGTCCATCGGAATGATCGGCTGCGGCCCCATCACTCCTTGTACACGTTTCATGGGGCAGGCAAAGGACTGCCGGTTCAGGTTATAGACCAGGAATTGATTCGGACGCAACAGACGGGAATTCCCAATCGCCCATTTCTCCGAAGTGGTGATGGCACTACCCATTCGCGTCCCCGCTCAACAATGGACCGAATATGGCTCACTGTATCCAGGACGCAGCGCGTGCATCTTTTCGCCACTGGGCACCAGGCAAACCTGCACGTCGAGACGCTCGTCCCCGCACCGGAAAGGGACCACCGTCCACTCGTGCTTGCTTAGATTGCGGGTTGAAAAATTGCGCCCGAACACTACCGTGGGGATGCTCAGCATTAAAGGGCCAAGATCCTGCTCGATGAGGTTCTTGAAATTGCCGATGATCATGTTCGCGAGTTCCGCCACTGCGTCCAGAACCTCTTCGTCCACCGAATGATATTCCGCCATCAGTAACTGCGAGCAAATCTTGCAGGCGAAAGCGGCCGAGCAGTTGATGCTTCCTGTCCCTGTCCATGCACCGGCCATTCCAACCAGAGATGCCACACCATCGGAGGGGCCCCGCGTGTTGGTTTCCACATAGGGCTCTCCGGCCTGAATGTCCAGGCCCAGCATGGTCGTGAAAACCTCGGCCGTCGCCGCGCACACCGACTGCACAATCTTTCCCTGATCTATCGTCTGGGTCAATTCGCTCACCTCGAAAGGGGATTGAAACCGGCGTCAGATGAGACCGGCCAGCTTTTCCTTGATCTGGTCCGCCGTGAAAGGCTTCCTGACATATCCGGCGGCCCCCAGTTGCACTGCTTCCATGACCTTCGCCTGACTGCCCTCGGTTGTGATCATAATCACCGGCATATTGCTCCACGCGGCGTTGGCTTTAATCTGCGCAAGTAGTTGAAGTCCGTCCATGTTGGGCATGTTGATGTCGCTCAGGACCAGATTGACGGGCTGCGCCGTCAGTTTCTCAATGGCTTCCACACCATCGCCCGCCTCGAGCACTTGCCCCAAGGGAACCTCCGCCTGCGTCAGTACTCTATGCAGAATCTTTCGAATTGCCGCTGAGTCGTCCACAATCAGTACGTCAACTGCCATCGGATCTCCTTGCCACAGCAGTACTATCTATTTCATCGGTAGCCAAAGCGGGGGTTTTAGCGATTGTTACGGCGCAAGACGCGACCGGCCGCCTCCGCCTCGGTAAAATCGGCATGTGAGGACTTTCATCTGGATGGCGCTGGTGGTGCCGCAGGCCGTGGCCGCCATCATAAGCGGCACGGCCACCGAGTACCGCTCCGGACGTGTGCTCGCCCGCACCCGTGTCACCGTGGAATCCACCTCCGGATCGAGTCGGGAAGTGACACAGTCGGTCTGGACCGACTCGACCGGCCAGTTTCGCTTCACCGGTCTTCCGGCTGGTGCATACCTTTTGCGGGGCGAGCGCCGCGGCTTCGCCACAGCCTGTTTCGGCGAAAAGCCGTCCGCCAAGTCCGGAACTCCCATCGTTCTGAATGACGGCGGCAGCTTTACGGCGGACCTGCGCCTAAGGAAACTGGGCGTCATCACCGGCGAGGTGCAGGACGAAAACCTCGTAGGATTGGCTGAATTCCCGGTGACCGCCTACCGCACCGGAACGCCGCCCCGGTTTGCCGCCAGCGGATACACCGACGATCGCGGCGCGTTCCGCATCTCCGGGTTGCAACCTGGTCAGTATTACGTTCGCAGCGAAGCGCGCGAACTCGATGGTCGCGAGGCGCTGCTAGCCACATACTTCGGCCAGGCCCTGCGCGCGGCCGAAGCCAGGACCGTGAACGTCGCCCTGGACGAAGAAGCCTCGGGAATTCGCATAGAACCCATCCCGGGCCGCCTATCCTCGCTCGACGGCGTGCTCATCGGTCCGGCGGCAGCGGACGTCACACTCCAGACCGACGCCGGACCCCGCACGGCCCGGGTCACCCCTGGCGGTTCTTTCAACTTCGCCGAACTGGCCCCGGGCAGCTACGATCTGCTGGCCCAATCCACTGACCAGGCGCACGCGTGGTCCGCCTGCTTACGCGTGAACGTGGGGCCGGGCCGCGAAAAGGTGAGCCTCCAGTTGACCCCCTCGCCCATCGTGCAGCTCCGCTGTGAGGTGCGCGGCGGCAGTCCGGCGCAGGGAGTGTCGGCTTTCCTGCGGCGGCGCGAGCCCCTCGATAACAATCCCAGGCGCCTATTGTGCGGCGAGTCCGCTACACTCAGCCCGGGCCGGTGGGAGGTCGCCGCTTCCACGCCCCCATCCCTCTACGTCTCGTCTTACGGGAATGCGCGCATTGGCGAGAACGCCTACGAGTTTTCGTTGAGCCCGGGAGAACAACACGAACTCACGGTGTTGCTCAAGCCTGGTCCCGCAAGCTTGTCCGGGCGTGTTTTGGCGGACGCCCGGCAGCCCGCCGCGGGCGTTCCGGTGTCCCTCTATCCGGTCGATACGGAACTGCGTGCCCGTGTCGGAGGCGTCCGCGGCACCCGTTCCAACGAGGACGGTAAGTTCCAATTCGCGGGACTGGCACCCGGCCGGTATGAGGTGTTGAGCAGTTACTCGCTGGAGGAGATGCGCGAGGCTGCCTGGCCCGCCGGTCAGGGTACAACCGTGGACTTGGACGAGAACGGGGAGACTTCGGTAATCCTCCGGTTGAAGGATCTCCCGTAGTACTTTTTGTACTTATTCCCTGTGTCCGGACCCTTAGGGCGTCGATATGGCAAGCGTGGTCTGGTGACACATGAGAGTCAACCAACAGGGACAGATAAATACAACCGAATCGCGGACCGGGCGCAGCGAGTCGACAAACGGGGTAAGAACATCCGGCAAGGCCGGACGTAGCGGCCAGGCTTCGAAATCGAGTGATGCCATCCAGTTATCCAATTTGGCCAGTAACTTGCTCACTCTAGCGGGCATGGAGGCGCCGGGACACACGCAGAGACTTGAACAGTTGAGCATGGACGTCCAGACTGGACGTTATCAGCCAGACGCCATGCTCGTTAGCCGCGCCATCATCTCGGCGGCATTCCAACCGGCCGCATGATAACCATCAGCGAGCGGCGGACTTGGGTTTCGGACGCGCGCCAGGAAATTGGCACCGTAAGGCAGTTATTGCTGTCGCCGGGCCCTGACACCTACGACCGGTGCCGCCCCCGCTTGGAGCGCGCCATCGGCTGCCTGGAGAGCTTCGAAAAGGCGGTGCGGGAGGAACCATATTCAAATCCACAACATGTGCGCCGGGAACTGGAAGGGATCCGGCGCGAGTTGGAGCAGGTGACGGCATTGATTAATGGCGCGGCGGCTTTTTATCAGGGCTTGGGACAAATTCTGGCCGCGGCAGCTACGGGCTACACACCGGCGGGCCAACCCGGCGTGTGGCAACCGCCCGCGCGGCTGTCGGCGGAAGGGTAGGACGATGGGAAACCTGATGGCCAGTCTCCTCGCTTCGGCCAACGCCATGCGTACGTTCGAGCGTGGCATGGGGGTGGTCGAAAACAACGTCACCAATGTGTCTACCCCCGGCTACGCCAAGCAGCGCCTGACGCTCCTGGCCCAACCGTTTCAGATCGAGACAGGACTTCCTGGAGGGGTCACGCTAGGTGAAGCGCAGTCTTTGCGCAGCGAATATGCCGAACGCACGGTACGCCAATACGTGGGCTCCCAAGGACGCTACTCGCAGCAGGCCACCGACCTCGGCCGGGTGGAGATGTTATTCGACGCGACCGGTGAAAGCGGTATTCCGGGCGCCCTGAGCGACTTTTTCCAGAGCATTTCGAGCTGGAGCGTCTCACCGAACGACCAAGTGGCGCGGCAAAGCGTGATCGACCAGGCAGGCGTAGTGGCCCAGAGCTTCAATCAAACCGCAGCCGGCCTCATGCAGGCTTCTGCCGATATGAACTCGCAGGCCACCAGTGTCGTGGGCAACATCAACCGGCTGGTGGGACAAATACTGGATTACAACAAGCAGGTCCGCGCCAATGCCTCCAGTGCAAACGATGCAGGACTGGATGCCACCGTCAACTCCGCGCTCGAACAGTTGGCTGAATACACGGATTTCACCGCCATCAAGGCGGACGACAATTCCTACACGTTGTTCATCGGCGGACAGACCCTGACGCTCATCGGCGATCGTCAATGTCCGGTCACCGCCGCTGTCTCAGGCCAACAGATTCGAATCCTGGACGCGCAATCTCGCGACGTTACGGATCAAATTCAGGGCGGCCGGCTGGCGAGCATCATCGAGGTTAAGAACGGCGAGATCCTCCAGTACATGCAGCAACTCAACCGCTTGGCGGCGGCTACCGCCGATCAGGTGAACTCAATTCTGGCGACGGGATTGGACCCCGCCGGCCAGCACCCGTTGTTCACCTATGGCGCCTCCGGCAGCGAGGCCGCCACGCTGTCGGTCACCGGTATCACGCCGGGTCAGCTCGCATCGGCCCCTCCGGCCTCCGCCGGAGGAAACACGAACATCGTTCTCCTGGCTGAACTGGGGCAGAAAACGGTGATCGACGGGTTTACCCTGACGGGTTTCTATGGGAGCCTGGCAGGCCAAGTCGGGCGGGATCTCTCTCAGGCGAAAACGAATCAGTCCACGCAGGAGGGATTGCTGGCGCAGGCGCGCTCCATGCGGGAAGACATCTCGGGCGTTTCGCTGGACGAAGAAGCGGCGCGCCTGATGGAATACCAAAGGGCCTACCAAGCCGCCGCCCGGCTGGTCAGCACGCTGGATGAATTGACCGACACGCTCATGAGCATGATTCAGTAACGGCGACTGGGGGATGGCATGATTCAAGGCCTTAGACCGAACGACGAGAAGTTCCTGATTGCGTACAACAGGATTCTCGACCGCGCCGAGCGCGCCACCCAGCAGGTCACGAGCGGCATGCGGGTTAGCGTTCCCTCGGACGATCCCGACCAGGTGAGCAATATCCTCACCTTACGCGTCAACCTCGAACGCGCCTCGCAAATTGGCCGCAATCTTTCCCGAGTTCAATCCGAGACCGATATCGCTGAGCAGGCTTTAAGCAATGCGGTGAAAGTCTTGGAAAGCATCAATACATTGGGAACGCAGGCCGCCACCGGGACCGAGACCGCCGCTTCCCGGCTGGCGATCGCCGATCAGGTCGAAAGCCTGTTTGGACAACTGGTGCAGCTCGCCAACACCTCGCAGGAAGGCCGCTACATTTTCCACGGCGATAACGACCTGGCGGCTCCCTACGCCGTGGATCTTACGCAAGCCAACGGCGTCGGCGTCTATGACGGCGCTGTATGCACGCGCGAGGCCCTGCACCCCAGCGGCACAACCTTCTCCTACAGCAGGACCGCCGCGGACATCTTCGACAACGCAGCCGCCGGTAAGGGCGTGTTCCTGGCGGTCAACAACCTGCGGCTGGCGATACAAGCGAACGACACGGCAGCCATTCAAAGTGCCATGGAAGGGTTGCGTTCCGCACAGAATCATCTCAATTCCGAGTTGGCTTACTACGGCAGTGTTCAGAAGACCGTGGCGGCCGCGATCAAGTCAAGTTCGGAACTGGAGACGCAATACAAGACCACGCTCAGCGACTTGCAGGACGCCGACATTACCGAGGCCATCCTGGAACTCTCGCAAGCGGTGACGCACCGCGACGCCGCCTTGGCCGCGCAGGCCAAGATGCCGCAGACAAGCCTGTTCGACTACTTGAAGTGAACCTGGCGAGTACGGAAGCGATAGGTTCCCGATCCGGCCTCGTACACCATCCGGCCCGGCTCGGCCCGTAGGAACCGCGCCCCGTCGTCCGTCACCTGATCCCGCGTTTCGGCGGGGACGTAGATTTGCGCCGTAGCATTTACCGGCACGCGTACTTCGATGCGTACCTGGTTCCCTTCCCGCCTCCAGCGGCAGGCCGTCTCGCCCCGAATCGAATGGTAGGTGGTCTCAACCCAGTCGATGCCCTCCACCGGTTGCGGTTGAAAGACGATCTTGTCGAAGCCTGCCGCATCCGGCGCCGGAGCAATGCCTCCCAGGAATTCATAGAACCACTCCTCGACGTGGCCGAGCATACAGTGGTTCTGCGAGAGTTTCGGATTGGCGTCCCAAGCCTCGGTGAGCGATGTAGCTCCGTGCTCGATCTGGTAGCCGTAACCCGGGGTGCCGGTCTTGGATACCATTCGATAGACCACGTCGGAGCGCCCGTTTTCGGCCAGCGCACGCAACAGAAAGCGGTGGCCGACGTCGCCGCTCGTGACCGAATAACCGCGCCCGCGCACATCGCCGGCCAGGTTCTCAACCAACTGGCCGCGCCACGCCGGTTCGGCCAGGCCCAACACCAACGGCATAGCATTGGAAGTCTGGCTTCCGCTGGCGTAACCGGCGGGAGCGCTGTGGTAGAAGCGCCGGTTGAAGGCTCTACGGACATCCGCGGCCAGCACTTCGTAACGCATTGCCTCGTCCCGCCGTCCCAGCAGACGGGCAACATTAGTGAGAATACGCAGGTCCCAGTAGTAGATGGCCGTCCCAGTGACGCCCGCGGGCGTTTGCTGTGAGACGCCGGGTGAACCGGGACCGATGTCGCACCAGTCGCCCAACCCGTGTGAAACGATATGACCCTCCGCTTTGCCGCCCAGGTACCGGGCGTAACGCACCATGCCATCGTAGTGGCGCTCGAGCACGCGGCGGTCCCCGTAACGCTGGTAGGCTAGCCACGGCGCGATGATGAAGGCGCTGCCCCACTCCGGCGAATCGCGGAAGCCGCGCTGAAAGACCACGTATTCCGGCGCGATGTCGGGGACCAGGCCGCCGGCGGTCTGCGCTTGTCCCATGTCGTCAGCAATCTTGGCGTAAAACGCAGCGGCGTCGTAGTTGGCCATGATGGATGGTGCCATGAGGTGTGACACTTCCAGCCAGCCCAGCTTCTCGCGGTGCGGGCAATCCGTGAGCACACTGTGAAAGTTGCTGAGCACGGCCATATCGATGAGCTTGTGGATACGGTTCACCACGGCGCTCGACGTCGAGAATGAGCCCACGCGTTCGGCCGTCGCGTGGAGGAACTGCCCTTCGACGCGCACCACCGCCACGTTCGCCGGCGCCTCCACCTGCACATAGCGGAACCCGTAATAGGTGAAACGCGGATGCCAGTCTTCTTCGGCACCGCCCGCCAGGGTGTAAGTGAACCAGTTAGGACCGCCTGAACTGCGTTGCGTGACCAGCCCCTCCTCGTCAAGCAGTTCTCCGCAGACGAGTTTCACGTGCACGCCAGCCGGCCCGCGAACGGCGATGCGCGGCCAGCCGGAAAAGTTCTGGCCAAGGTCATAGACCGAAACACCCGGTTTGGGATGCGTCACACGCACGGTAGGGTATGTCCGCGTCACCTTCACCGGGGGTGCGCTCGCGGCAATCAGGCGTCCGCCGGGACCGGCGGCAACAGTGGCAGGCTCCCAACGGGAATCGTCAAATCCGGGCCGGTCCCAACCTTTCGCCTCGCGCCGCGCGTCGTAATCCTCCCCGCCGAAGATGCAGTTGAAAACCACGGGTCCAGGGGCGGTCTTCCAACTCCCGTCGCTCACGATCTCGTCCGCCGTGCCATCGGCGTATTCGACGTGGATCTGCAAGATCAATGCAGGCGCGCCGAAGCTCGCCTTGAATTTCACATAGCGGCCGCCGATCACGTTATACATGCCGTTGCCCAGCATGGCGGCGATGGCGTTGACGCCGGGCCTGAGTAAGGCTGTCACGTCGTCGGTGGAGTAGAAGATGCGCTGGCGATAGTCGGTCCAGGCGGGCTCGAGTGCGCGGTCGCCGATGCGGTATCCGTTCAGGCGGGTCTCCTGAAACCCCAGGCCGGAAACGTAAGCCACCGCGCGGCAGATGGGCTTGGCAATCCGAAACTCCTTGCGGAATAACGGGGCGGGAGTCTCCGGGGTGTTGGGAACCGCGCGGGAAATCCAGTGCGCCTTCCAGTCCGCCGGCGCCATCATCCCCATGGCCCAGTGGGCGGGCGCGCTCCAGGCGGAAACTTTGCCATCCGCGTCCCAGGCGCGCACTTTCCACCAACAGCGTTGATGCGAGACCAGGGACTTGCCGCGGTACTCCACCTGGATGCTGTCGGAACTGGAGACCCTGCCGCTGTCCCACAGGTCGCCTCTACCGGCTGCCAGCGACTGCTCGCTCGACGCCACCAGAACCTGGTAGGCGCTCTGGCGCTCGCCGCGCCGCGCCGAGTCGAGCACCCAGTTCAGGCGGGGGCGCGCCACGTCGACACCGATAGGATCCGTGCGATACTCGCAACGCAAACCCGAAACACGTAACGAACCGCCTGCGGCACTGGCCCCGAATGCGAGAATCAGTGCCGAAGCGAACGCCCAAACCGAAAGAGATCTGATCATCAATAGATCAGTGTAGCGATCGGAGGGCCCTGCCGGTCGTGCGCTCTCACACTTTCCAAGTGATCAGCTTCACTTCCGTCATCTCTTCGACGGCGTAACGAGGGCCTTCTCGACCCGTGCCGCTCAGTTTGACGCCTCCGTAGGGCATCTGGTCCACGCGGTACGCCGGAACCTCGTTGATGTGAACACCGCCTGTGCGAATGCGGCGCGCGGCGCGGAAGGCTCTCTCCATGTCGCGTGTATAGATGCCCGCCTGCAGGCCGTAGTCGGAATCGTTCACACGTTCGATGGCTCGGTCGAGCGTGTCGTAGGAGTTCACCACTACCACCGGCCCGAACACCTCGCGGCAGGATGCGCGCACCCCCGCCGGAGCTTCCGCTAGGACGGTGGGTTCGACGGTGGCGCGCTTCCGGAGGCCGCCAGTGAGCACGGCGGCGCCGGCTTGGCGCGCCTCCTCGATCCAGCTTTCCACGCGCTCGGCCTCCCCCATCGTGATCAGCGAGCTGATGTCGGTCTCCGGATCGTGGGGGTGTCCGATCCGCAGCTTGCGCGTTGCTTCCACAAAATGCGCCAGGAACTCGTCGCGAATCTTCCGATGTGCGAAGATGCGCTGGATCGAAATGCAGACCTGTCCCGAGTGCGCATAGGCGCCAATTACCGAGCGCGGCACGGCGACGTCCAAGTCGGCGTCTTCCTCCAGGATCAGCGCCGCGTTGCCGCCTAACTCCAGCGTTACACGCTTCATACCCGCCAACTTGCGAATGCGCACGCCCACATCGACACTGCCCGTGAAGGTGACCATGGCCACGTCCGGGTGCATGACCAGCATGTCGCCGATGAGGCCGCCCGGGCCCGTGACTACGTTCAAGGCCCCAGGCGGCAGTCCGCACTCGGAGAATATGCGCGCCATGAGCAAAGCGCTGATCGGCGTCGCCGAGGCGGGCTTGTGCACGATGGCGTTTCCCGCGGCGATGGCCGGGCCGATCTTGTGCGTCGAGAGGTTCAACGGGAAGTTGAAGGGTGTGATGGCCGCGATCACGCCAAGCGGTTCGCGCACAGTCATGCCCCAGCGGCCCTTGCCGCTCGGCGAGGCGTCCATGGGCACGATCTCTCCCTGCAGCCGGTGCGCCTCTTCGGCCGAAAACAGGATGGTCAGCGCTGCGCGGTCCGCTTCCGCGCGCGCCTCGCGGATGGGTTTGCCGCATTCGTTCGACACGGCCATGGCCAGTTCTTCGCGCGCGGCCAGCATCTTGTCGTAGACGCGGCGCAAAATCGTGGCGCGCTCATCCCGGCTCATTTCACGCATCGCGGGCGCGGCAGCCGCTGCCGCCGAGATAGCGTTGTTCACCTCTTCGGCTGATGCGCGGTAGACCGTAGCCACCGGCGTGCCGTCATACGGCAGTTCGATCGTCTGCCTGTCCGGCGTTGAAACCCAGTTCCCGCCGATGTACATGGGGTATTCCATGCAACCCATATTCGCACCTAATTCCTTGGGCGGCCGTAGGAGAACGTCGTGTGCAGGGGAGCGAGGTTTGCGCCGAGCAGTGTGGACATGACAAAGCGCGGCTGTTCCGGGGTGCCGAAGCGCAGGTCCATGGCCTCGACGCGCGTTTCCGCGCCTTCAACCAGTCCCGGGAAGACGCGCCACAGCAGGAACGGAGAAAAGTTCGCGTATTGCTGGAACTCAGGAATTCTTGCGGCAGCCTCCAGCGCTGGGCTGGGCTCGGGCTTGTAGTAGAGCCTCCCGGCGGTGGGATCGAACTCGTCCAACAGGTCCACACGGTGAACCATGAAGAAGCCCCGGGTTTCTACAACGCCGATCCAGCGCAGCGGATTTAACGGATTCGGGACCACGGCCACGCGCACTGGCACGTCACCTTCGTAAATCCTCGATTCAACCACCGACACAGCCCGGCCGTGCAGAACCCAGCAAGTGAAAGCGTACACCAGGATGAAGCTCAACGCGAAGATGGCATAGCCGCGAGCGGCGTTCGACCGCGCGCCCATCTCCGAGCTCACCAAACGCGCCAGGAATGGGGCCGCGACAGCGAGCAGCAGTACCATCCAGATCCACGCGTCCACCACATTGAGAATGCCGAGACCGATCCACTTTCCGGAAAACGGCAGATAGAACCGCGTGCCGTAAATGTTGGTCCAATCCAGCGCCAGGTGGCTGGCCACCCCGATGAGCGCAGCAAGGTATGCGGGTCCCCAGCGCAGTCTCCGGCGCAGGATGAGCCAGACCAGCGCGACGGCGAGGGCCGCCATGACGGGCGCCATCACCAGGGCGTGCGTCAAGCCACGGTGAATCTGGAAGTAAGTGAGCGAGCCGGCTTTCAGCGCCGCTACGTCCAGATCCGGAGCCAGGGCCGCCACGGGCATTATCCAACGCACCTCGCTCGCGGTGCGGTTCAGTCCCGCCCGCGACAACATCACCCCAACCAGAGTGTGAGTCAGTTGATCCATTCGGGGCTAAAATTCACCATACTCCGGCGGCATCAGTAAGGACAAAGCAGCGGGAGCGAGTTCAATCCGCGCCGGCAGCCGACCGGCGTACTCTCCGTCCACCTGCACGTGGACGCCGGCAGACGCCGTCGCAGTCAACTCCAGGCTGGCCACGTCCGCAAAGGTGGCGCCCCGGCATCCTTCGAGGCGTCCCGCGAGGATTCCTGCCAGATATGGAACATATCGGAAGATCCCGCCGCCTTCGAGCAGTACCGCCTCAAAATGGTTGTCGAGCAGGGTCACGCGGCGGGCGATTTCGAAGTTCCCGCCGTACTTGCGCACGCGGCTGGCCAGGGCGAACGAGACCCGCCGCCGCACGCCTTCAAATGACACTTCGAACTCGTCGAACCGGCGCACCGTCTGTCGCACACCTCCGGCGAAGTAGGCCAGCTTGCCCAGCCTCTTCTTGAGGCCCAGGTTCAAGTCGTGGACGACCGCCGCGTCCACGCCGACACCGGCCATTGACAGGAAGTAGCGCGGCCCCGGCGCTCCGTTCGCATGCAACACGCCCAGGGCGATCCGGCGCTCGACCAGCCGCGTAAGCTGTTCCGCGGCGCGGAGCATGTCGTTCCCAAATCCGAGTTCGATGCCGAGGACGTTGGCCGTGCCGGCGGGAAGCACCGCCAGCGGCACTGCCGTCCCCGCGATGCCCGGCAGAGTCTCATTAAGGGTGCCGTCGCCGCCCGCTATCAGGATAAGGCCGGCGCCTGCTTCGATTTCCCGCCTGGCGATAGCGCCCGCCGTGCCCGGTCCTTCTGTCGGCACCACGCGCACGTGCTGGCCGCCCCGCTCCAACACTTGTATGGCGCGATGCAGCCTTTCGATACGCCGGCCTTTGATCCTGCCGGCAACCGGATTGTAGATCAGGACAGCTTCCGTATATGTAGCGATACGCGCTCCGCTTCTTCCCTCTTATAATAGTCGCCGATGGGTACTGAGGCGAAGAAACGCGTCGAAACGCTGCGCGACGAACTGCGGCGCCACGAATACTTGTACTACGTGCTCGATCAGCCCGAAATCAGCGACGCCGAATACGACGCCCTGATGCGCGAGTTGAAACGGCTCGAAACCGAACATCCGGAATTGGCGTCGCCCGACTCTCCCACGCAGCGCGTCGGCGGCGCCCCGCGGGAAGGCTTCGTCAAGGTGAGGCACAGTTCGCCCATGCTGAGCCTGGACAACGCGCTCAACGAGGGCGAACTTCGCGACTTCGACCGCCGCGTGCGCGAACTGCTGGGCGGCGTCGAATATCGTTATGTGGCCGAGCTCAAGATGGACGGTCTGTCCATGGCCGCGCACTATCGCGATGGGGTGTTCGTGCAAGCCATCACGCGCGGAGACGGGGAAGTGGGAGAAGACGTCACCGAGAACGCGCGCACGATCCGGTCGCTGCCGCTGCGCGTCAAGGATGGACCGCCGGTGTTCGAAGTGCGCGGCGAGGTTATCCTCAATCGTAAGGCGTTTGAGCGGCTGAACCTGGAGCGCGACGGGCAGGGACTGAAGCAGTTCGCCAACCCTCGCAACGCGGCCGCTGGATCGCTCAGGATACTCGAGCCGTCGGTGACCGCTTCGCGCCGCCTGGACTATTACCCATACTTTCTGCTGGCCGACGGTGAGCCATACTGCAAGACTCACTGGGAGTCGCTCGACACGCTCCAGGCTCTCGGTTTTAAGGTGAATCCGAAGCGGCGCTTGTGCGCCGGCGTCGAGGAACTGATCGCCTTCTGCCAGGAGTGGGAAGCACGGCGCGAGGATCTGCCCTACGAAATCGACGGCGTGGTGGCCAAGGTGGATTCCATCGCCCAGCAGCGCGCCCTCGGTTGGACCGCCAAGGCACCCCGGTGGGCCATCGCCTTCAAGTACCCGGCACGGCAAGAAGCGACAGTTGTCGAGAACATCGAGGTCCAGGTGGGCCGTACCGGGGCGCTGACGCCGGTGGCGCATCTGAAGCCGGTGAACGTGGGCGGCGTGACGGTGTCGCGCGCAACCTTGCACAACGAGGACGAGATCGCGCGGTTGGGCGTCGAGGTCGGCGATACGGTCATCATCGAGCGCAGTGGGGACGTGATTCCCAAGGTGGTGCGCGTCAAGAGTCCCGGACTTGATCGACGTCCCTTCCGCATGCCGGAGACCTGCCCGGTTTGCGGTGGCCACGTGGTACGCGAGGAAGGTGAAGCCGCCCGCCGCTGCATCAACACGAACTGCCCGGCGCGGTTGAGGGAGTCGATCCTGCATTTCGCCTCGCGCGGCGTCATGGATATCGACGGGATGGGCGAAGCTCTTGTGGATCAATTGGTTGCGGGCAAGCTTGTCCAGAGTGTGGCGGATATCTACCACCTCAAGCGAGAGCAACTGGTGGAGCTCGAGCACATGGGGAGCAAGTCGGCCGAAAAGCTGCTGGCCAATATCGACGCCTCCCGGCGCGAGCCCCTGCCCCGGGTGATCTGCGCCCTGGGTATACGCTTTGTCGGCGAACGTACGGCCGAAATTCTGGCCGACACGTTTGGGAGCCTCGACAAGATCCGGGAGGCGGACATCGACGCGCTACAGCAGGCCGAAGAGGTGGGGCCGAAGGTGGCCCAGAGCATCGTGGAATTCTTCGGCGAAGAGCGCAACCTCAAGCTGGTGGAGCGCCTGCGCGAGGCCGGCTTGCAGTTTGAACAGGAAGTGAAAAAGAAGACCGGCGGCGCGCTCGCCGGACTCACCTTCGTGCTGACGGGCACCCTGCCGTCCATGACCCGGGAGCAGGCCACGCAGAGGATCGAGGCTGCAGGCGGCAAGGTTACCGGCTCTGTCAGTAAGAAGACCAACTATGTGGTGGCTGGCGAGGAGGCCGGTTCAAAGCTCCAGAAAGCGAGGTCGCTAGGGGTTCCCGTGATCGATGAAGGCGAACTCATGCGGCTGCTTGGAGAATAAGTTGCCACGCCAGAACAATTCTCGGCTAGAATGGTACGGTCCGTGCCAATGCACGGCCGGGTGAGATTGCTGCAGCAAGTTTTCAAAACGTTGCTTGGCTGGGGGCCGGCGGGGGTTGTGGTATTATCCGCCATCGACTCCGCAGGGGTTCCCCTGCCCGACGGCGTGGACGTGTTGTTGGTGTCCGTGTCGGTGCTCGATCCGCCCAGGGCATACCTGGCGGCGACTTTGGCCGTGATCGGCTCCCTGATCGGCAACATCGCGCTGTTCTATGCGGCCCGCAAGGGTGGTCAGGCGTACCTGGAACGCAAAGCATCCTCTGAAAAGGCCATGAAATTGCGCGGCTGGTTCAAGCGCTATGGTCTGCTGACGGTCTTCATCCCGGCCCTGGTCCCGATCCCCTTGCCGACCAAGGTCTTCGTACTATGCGCCGGCGCGCTCGGGGTTAAACCCCTCGGGTTTTGCGTCACCATTCTCCTGGCGCGCATCCCCAGGTACTTCGGCATGGCTTGGCTGGGCGCCCAGGTGGGTGAGCATTCGCTCGAGTTCCTTCGAACTCACATGTGGGAGTTGGCCGCTTTCGCCGCGGGCCTTTTCGCCTTCCTGTACCTGTTGATTAAGCTTCGGGATCGCATGAATCCGGCCGCCAGGGAAGCGAACTGACTGTTAGGCAACCTCATGAAAAGACTGACCCGACGTGAAGCGTTGGCGGCCTTCGCCGCACCTTTTGTTGTAACGGCAGCCGCGCGCGGCCCCGAAATCTCCATCGCAGAGATCCGCCACAGCTACGAGCAGTATTCGTTCCGTACGCCGCTCAAGTTCGGCGGCGCCGTGATGGACAAGTCCACGCTGCTCAACGTCGATTGTGTAGTGCGCACGCGCGCTGGCCGCACCGCCAAGGGTTTCGGGTCCATGCCGCTCGGCAACATCTGGTCTTATCCGTCCAAGACGATGGGGCCGGAGCGGACGCTCGAAGCCATGAAGGCGCTCGCGGAGCGGATCACTCTGCTGACCGGCGGCTACAAAGAATACGGCCATCCGGTGGACATCAACGTGGCCCTCGAACCGGAGTACCTGAAGGCCGCGGGCGAAATCTCCACTGCACAGAAACTGGCGGATCCGATTCCGAAACTGGCCTCGCTGGTGGTTGCCAGCGCCTTTGATGCCGCGATCCACGACGCATACGGAAAATTGCACGGCCGCAACTGCTACCTGACTTACGGACCGGACTTCATGCGGCACGACCTGGCGCGTTATCTGACGCCGGAATTCAAGGGCGAATACCTCGATCGTTACACGCTGCGCGCGCCGAAGCCGTCCATGCCGCTGTATCACCTGATCGGCGCGCTCGACCCTATCGAGGATTCGGACATCCGGCACCGATTGAACGACGGACTCCCGGAGACGGTGCCCGAATGGATTCGCACGGATGGCCTCACTCACCTGAAGATCAAGCTCAACGGGAACGACCTCGCCTGGGACGTCGAGCGGGTTGTGCGCGTGGACCGTGTAGCGAGCGCCGTCCAGGCTTCGCGCCGCGTCGAGCGCTGGTTCTATTCGCTCGATTTCAACGAGAAGTGCCCGAACGTCGGCTACCTGCTGGACTTTCTGCGGCAGGTGAAAGAGAAAACTCCAGCCGGCTTCGGCCGCATCCAGTACATCGAGCAGCCCACCGCTCGTGACCTCAAGGCGCACCGCACCAATGTGATGCATGAGGCGTCGAAACTACGCCCGGTAGTGATCGACGAATCGTTGACGGACCTGGAGAGCCTGATGCTGGCGCGCGAGATGGGTTACACCGGCGCGGCGCTTAAGGCCTGCAAGGGACAAACCCAGGCCCTGCTGATGGCTGCCGCGGCGCAGAAGTACAAGATGTTCCTGTGCGTCCAGGACCTGACCTGCCCGGGCGCCTCACTGATCCAGTCGGCGGGATTGGCGGCGCATATCCCCGGCGTCGCCGCCATCGAGGCCAACGCCCGCCAGTACTTCCCGGCGGCGAACAAGCCTTGGGAAGCGCGCTTCCCGGGTGTGTTCACCATACGCGGCGGCGTCATGAACACCGGCATCCTGAATCGCCCCGGCCTGAGCGCGGTCTGATCCTGCGTATTCAGGGCAGATGTACAATGGCGGGTAGAGAGGGGAGCACATGAAAAAAACTCACTATGGTCGTCTGTGTGTGCCTGCTTTTTGCGGCCACCCTGCTGGGCGCGCAATTCACTGGGTACATCTCCGACTCGCACTGTGGCGCCAAACACATGGACGGCTCACAGGCGTCGACTAACTGTGTGACATCTTGCATCAAAGGTGGCGCGGCGCCTGTCTTCGTCGCCATGGACAAGAAAGTCTACAAGTTGACTGACAAGTCCAAGGTCACATCCTTCTATGGCAAGAAGGTCAAGATCACGGGCTCGATGAGTGGCGATACGGTCACAATCGAGAACATCGAAGCCGCAAAATAAGCGCGCCGCAGTCTATTGTTGCTCTGGCGGAGGCGGCGGCGGCGGATAAGGGAAACGCCAGCCCCGGTCATTGTAAACTGCCCTTCTGACCCGACCTTTGGAGGTTTGTACCTCTAATTCCAACGGCACCAAGCTCAGAACACAGGAACGATCGCCAGTATCCATTGGTGAACACATGAGGTGCCATGTCAATGTGGTGAAAGAGTGAGATAAGTAATCTTCCAAAGCTTCACGCGCGTTCATTTCCGTGCAACCCCATTCCACCGTCTCTGGTTCTGATGACAAATACACCTCGTTGAAGTGCAGCTCGGCACCCGAACAGGAATCTATGCATTCGATGCCGCTGGCCCGCTGAATGGCTTTGCATAGTTCAGCGAAATGCTCGCGCGGAAACCGCTTCTCCACCGGTACCGAGATTGTATAGTCCAGCAACGACTGCCCTGCCGTCTGGACCGCGGGCGATTCGGGGTCCGGAATGATTTGTAACATGTCTTTGGACACGCGAACGACGTACCCGCCCTGGTTTCCTTGTTTGGCAAACGCATTCAGGCATGCCTGAATTAGTGCCTGAGCTGAGGAGTACCTTGCAGCGAACACATCATTCAAACTGAGCTTGCCCTCGGGGAGGCTCAGACGTGAACCATTCACACTCATAGAAACCGTTCTTGCCTCTTTCCTCGATAGCGGTCCGGTCCCCTGGCTTATCACCCAAGGTGGTTCCTCGATACTTATGCGCCATCCGAACTTCGCCGTGAGATCGCGAACAAGATCCCGCAAAAGGCGAGGACCGGTATATTGAAGCGGCATTGAGTCCAGACTCGTTTTCGGCACCGATTGAGCACAAAGAACACCGAGCGTTGGTACGCTGATTACCAGCCAAAGGGTGATTCGCCAAATAAGTTGCTTCAAGTTGTAATTAGCCATCTGTCAAAAGTAAGCGCATCTTCGCGCTATGTTTATGGAATCGTGCGCGAAGTACTAGCCTCGGCACGCGAAGCGACGATTCCTGAAGCTGTAAGCGTGATCGAAAACGGGTCAGTTCTGTAATACTGGCCCGAAGTCCTACCGCAATACATGTACATGTTCTGGACAAAACTCATAGTGCACGAAGCTGTCCCGGTTTTACGAAGGTGATCCAAGTAATAGTTCAGCATCGCCGTCTGGAGAAAGCCGACGTAATCGTAACCCCAGCCGTTCGAAAGAGCATACAAGTAGTTGTACGAGCCGTCCCTGACGGCACCAGCAAACCACGTTCCTGCTGGTAGTGATGAGACCGGCGCGTACTCCGACCCAGGAAAGTAACAGCCGTCCTGCGAACTACCGAAAGACTCCGTAATCCGTCTCCCATCGAAGGATCCACCTGACAACTGCTGGGCAAATTGGCCCGCATACGGATAACTTGATGAGAATCCCCAAGCCGTTGTACTCTCTGCGGTCGGATACGAGCACGCTCCAGCCTACTGTTCTCGTTGAACGTACCCTGATTTCGCGGCCGTCTCTGGAATAGCTGTCGCCGTGCCGGGAGGATAAAAGACCTGATTCTCGCTATATGTTCCACCCGTACCGAGCAGACTAAAACCGTAGTAGTCCGCCCAGTCGTAGCAGTCGTAAGGATAGCACGGAAACAGCTGATACCAATAATACGTCGCGTTGAGACTATGGAACGAGTCGAATACTAGATAGGGACTGCCCGAAACCGTATAGGAGCATGATGCCTCAGCGTCCTCATTGGTAGACGAAGAGCTAACATTACACACGGCGTACCACGACCCATCGGGTCCATTGGGATAGATCGAAAGTACCAGAGCGACTCCCAAATCATAATACCACTGTGAATTGTAGTCGGCATACGTACGGCCATACATCTCAACCTGGCGGCTGCCCTCATCATACGACCAACTTGAGTACATACCTAGGGTTTGCGCCCCGGAGGGAACTGCCATGCTTGCAAGCGCCACGAAAACCTGTAACACAATCCAATGCCGCAGCGCGTTTCGGCTTCTCATTTTCCTCCTCCGGAGCCACCCCTCGGAATCTTGAATCCCGCCTCGACATGCCTGCGGACCAAAACGTCGAAATACTTGAAATCGGACGGACCGAAAGCATCCTCGATCTGCTTGATGTAGCTAGACGTCGTTTGATCCCGCTCGGTCTGCAAATCCTTCAATTCCTATGGTGGAGATGGAACTTTACCTGCTTCCACGCCAGCGGAGGGGCGATATTTCAACTTGGCGGCGCGAATCAGCGCGAGTGCTTTGCGGTCCACGGTCTGTATGTCTTGTGTATAGCGATGTGCGAGTTGGACAAGTAACCCGCTTCGTTCTGTTGTCAGTTCCAGCCTATCCTTGTGAAACGAGCGCAGAAAGGAGTCCGGTTCGCCTTTGCCTTTGAGATCGTCAGCCTTCACTTGATACGAATGGATTTCGCGCAAAAGAATGTCATAGCGCATTAACGCCAAGCGCTGGTTGTTGTCGGTTGATTCAGCCGCAGGCAATTGACCGAGAGCGATGAGGACTGTAAACGCAGCAAATTTCAGTGTTCTGAGGTGCGTCACGTATTGGACAATATCACTAAACCACTCTTTTGTCAACACAAATGACTCAATATAAGTGCACGTTGTTATACAGTTTATCTCTAGTCTAGCCCTAGATGTGCATTGATCGTTGTTATTGTAATGCCTCGCTTGACGCAATATCGAGCGCTAGCTGTAATGTCGATTCAACAAAACGTCGCCCAAGCGCATGAGCAGGCTGATCAACCCAAATTGGATTTCTGGCACTACGGACAGCTACTGCGAAGCTCCCGAAGTCAGCCCACAGACCGGTTCTTGTAAATGTACGACGCGGTGGTCCCAGGTTGCAGCTTCCGGGTCGTGCGTGACCGTGAGGGCGATCTGTCTCTTCTGCTGGTCAATCCCTGCAACAGATACAGCATGATGTCGCAATTCTCAGCGTCGAACTCGCCAGTGGGCTCGTCGTTCAGCGGAATAAAGGGTGTGTTCGCCATCACGCGAATAAGGACCGTATTGTGGTTCTATTCGCTCGATTTTAACGAGAAGTGCCCGAACGTCGGCTACCTGCTGGACTTCCTGCGGCAGGTGAAAGAGAAAACTCCGGCCCGATTCGATCGGATCCAGTACATCGAGCAGCCCACCGCGCGGGACCTGAAGGCGCACCGCACCAACGTGATGCACGAGGCGTCGAAACTGCGTCCGGTGGTGATCGACGAATCGTTGACGGACCTGGAGAATCTGATGCTGGCGCGCGAGATGGGCTACACCGGCGCGGCGCTCAAGGCCTGCAAGGGACAAACACAGGCCCTGCTAATGGCTGCCGCGGCGCAGAAGTACAAGATGTTCCTGTGCGTCCAGGACCTGACCTGCCCGGGCGCCTCACTGATCCAGTCGGCGGGATTGGCGGCGCATATCCCCGGCGTCGCCGCCATCGAGGCCAACGCCCGCCAGTACTTCCCGGCGGCGAACAAGCCTTGGGAAGCGCGCTTCCCGGGTGTGTTCACCATACGCGGCGGCGTCATGAACACCGGCATCCTGAATCGCCCCGGCCTGAGCGCGGTCTGATCCGCGAAGTCTCCGGCCGGCCTGGCGAACCCTATCCGGCCTGCGCGTCCAATTCTCACGCCGCTTCGACCAGCGCTTGGATGTTCGCCACAGGCATACCCGGGCTTACTCCGCCGCCAAGGGAAAGGATGAGTCCCTTCCCTTTTGAGTTGTGAAGCACCTCGCGTGCTGCCTGGCGGACCGCTTGGGGAGTTCCTCGCACTCCTATGTCCAGCGGGGCCACGTTGCCCATCAGGCACATCTTATCCCCGAGCTTCTCGCGAGCCTCGCGCACGTCGATCCTGTGCGTCCAGTTGAGCACGTCGAAGCCGCACTCACCCAACTCTGTCAGGAAGGGGCGCGTGTTGGCGTCGTTGTGGCAGATCTTCACCCAATCGGAGGGAAACGCTTCGCAGATCCGGCTCAGATACGGATGGGCGAATTCCAGGTACGACCGCTTGGACAGCATCCCCGGGATGTCGTCCAGCACCAGGATGCCTTCCACCGTCTTGCCGATTACGTCCGCTTGCGCCTGCAGCCAGCGTATGACGGTCGTGGTGGTGAACTCCAGGAACCGGTGTACCCACTCCGGATCTTCGACAAGATCCATCATGAGTTCGGTGACTCCGCGCAGGTACGACGCGAGACACAGCGGTCCTCGCGCCGCCACCAGCGGAATGGTGTAGCCGGCATCCAGAATCCGGCGCTTCTGCATGTGATAGAGCTGGAGCGCGAACGGCATCAGCCCATCGCTTTCCGGATTCACCGGCGCAAGCCGTTCGATATCCTCGCGAGTCGCGAGAATCGGCGACAGCCCCGGCGGCTGGTCGTTTCGGAAGTGGACGCGGCTGCCGAGGGCGGACGGCTCGATCGCCATGCCGTACTCGGCCCACCACGAGGGCACGGGGATGACGTCCGGAAACTCGCGGGCGATGCGCAGGTTGGCGCGAAACCAGGTTTCCGGGTCCACGTAATACTCGAGATGCCCCACGCCGGCAAAGCCGGGAATCCATGGGCTGTCCACGATCAGGGCTACGGGCACATGATCCGGGTGCCCGCCCTTGGCAGCGAGCTTAAAGGTGTTCCACTGTTCCAGTCGCATCTACAACACCATTCCGGTACCGGGCATTCCTACTGTAAATCGCTGACGCGCACTCGAAACTTCAGTATCAACGGCTTGCCGGGCTCGAGCGTGTAACGGTCCACTTTGCCGCTCCGCCCCGGGAAAGAAGCGCCCACAAAACCGTAATGCCGCAGGCACCACTGGTGCGGTGCGCCGGGGTTCTTTTCGTCCGGCGTGATCCGCAGGACGGCGCGCTTGCCGCCATACACGGCTTCGAGTTCGGCCCACTTCCGCGGATTCAGGTCTTCATCCTTGGCCAGCGTCTCGCCATCCGCGCGCAGGATCGTGCCATCCCGTGGCGCAAACCGGGCGCAGAAGCCTCCGTAGCTCTTGCCGCGGTCGGGAGAACCTTGCAGCGTGACCGGGGCGCCGATCGCTTCCCAGGTCAACTCCACTTCCATTTCGCGCGAACTCTGTTTGGCGGGCAACACCGCCAGTTGCACGCTTTCGTGCACGATGTCCTTGCCGTCAGCTTCCCAAAAACTCTCGGCTTCCAGCTTGGCCTGCCGCTTCTTGACAGTCACGACAGGTGCCTTCGCTGACCGGTGTTTCGCTGTGGACTCCAGCCATATGTCATAGCGTTTCCCTCCGGTTTCGACGACCGGCCACGCCCAGAACAGGCCGCGGTGATGATAATGATCGGGCGGGAAATCGTCCAGGAAGGAAAGCCCACCCGGTGTGTAGACAGGAAAGATGTAGCAGCAGCGGCGCCTGTCTGCCGGAGCGCCCGGCTTGAGCTGCGGGCCATAATTGTACACAAGGGCCGGCTTGCCGCCCTCGCGCAATTCCAGCCGTCCATCGCCGAGGTCCTTCCATGCGAAGTTGTCCCCACCCAGAAGGGGCAACGCAATCACGAAAGCCAACCACAAAATCCTGTTTATATGACACATGAGGAAATTCTTCCCGCTATTCAAAGCTACTTCAAAACCATCCTCCGTGCCTGCGTGGATATTCTGAGATCCGCATGGACGGCGAATTTGTTCAAGGCTTAAACTATATACACATGCAACCGCCGGAGTCAAGGATAAGACAACGGGATTCATTGCGAACGCACGGGCGGTCGCATGACAATGGAACCTTGAATTCCAATCCGCTGGTGGTCAGACCGAAGGGAGCTATCACCTCAAGCGAGGTCGTTCGCGACGTCAACAAGCGCATCGTCCTCAATCTCATCCGCACGCGCCAACCCATCTCTCGCGCCGATCTGGCCCGGTCCTGCGGGCTGCAGCGCAGCACGATTTCGCTGATCGTCGAGGAACTGATTGAGGAACATTGGGTGATCGAGGGGCCCACCGGACGACTCCCTCGCGGCCGGCGGCCCACGTTCCTCCGGCTCAACAGCGACCGCGTCATTGTCGGAGTCGACATCCGTCCCACTCAGACCACCGTTGCGCTGGCGGACGTGAACGGCAATTTCACTTCGCAGGAAGTAATCGCCACCTCACCGAACCCCGGAAAAGCGGTCGAAGAGTTGATCCAATCCATCCAGCGGATCGCACACGCCGCCCGCAACAGAAAGATCGAGGGCATAGGAATCAGCCTGCCCGGACGATTTGACAAGACTTCGGGGCGGTTGGTCTTCGCCCCAAATCTGAAATGGCGCGATTTGGATCTCCGTAGCCCGATCGCCGCGGCGACCGGCCTCGACGTGGAACTCGAGAACGCCGCGAATGCGTGTGTCCTGGCCTCCGTCTGGTTCGATCACGTCCAGGATCGCGATTTCGTGGTAGTGACGGTTTCAGAAGGCATCGGCGCGGGCATTCTCGCCAATGGCCGGCTCGTGCAGGGGGCCAATTTCATGGCCGGCGAGTTCGGTCACGTCCAACTCGATCCCGCAGGCCCGCATTGCGGCTGCGGCAACCGCGGCTGTTGGGAAATGTACGCTTCAAACCAGGCGGCGCTGCGCTATTATTTCGAATCTGGTTCGCGCGGTGGCGGCCTTGCTTTCTCCGACCTTTTGAGCCGGGCCGAACACGGCGACAAACGCGCGGTCGAAGCGCTGAAAACGATGGCGCGCTACCTTGGCCGCGGTATGCGCATGATCATCACCGGGCTGGCGCCCGAGCGTATCGTGGTTGTGGGGGACATCACGCGCGCCTGGCATCTCGCCGGCCCCGTTATCGAAGCCGAGGTTCGCAGCCGCGTGCTCATCGGGACCGCCATCCCACATATCCAGCCCGCCAGCGAAAACGGCATGGCACGCCTGCGAGGCACTGTAGCCCTGGTACTGCAGAAGCACTTTAGCGAGCCGTAGCAGGTCAAGCCAGGTGCGTTTGCGCCCGCCCTCGCTTTCGTGATATTGTTCACATTCTGAACTAATCACCCGCTGCGGACTCTATTTCGAAAGCACTCGAGGGCAGTGTGGAGGATGTATAATCCGACTCGGCGCGGCGCCAGAGGCCGGCAAACGGGAAGTGAAAGGCTGATTATGGATTCCGGGAACAAAGCATCCGGTACGTCACGAAGGCGCTTTCTGACAGCTTCGCTCGGCGGAGCCATCGGTTTTCCGGCGATTGTGCCCGCTAGAGTATTCGGCAAGAGCGCGCCGAGTAACCTGATACAGGTCGCCCAGATCGGTTGCGGACGCATTGCCCGCGGCTCCGAAATTGCGGCGGTCCTCCGGCACAGCGAACTGGCCCGGCTAGTCGCCGTCTGCGAACTGGATACAATCCGGATGGACGATGCGCGGAAATTGATCGAGACGAGTTACGACAAGAAGTTCGGCAGTGGGAAATACATAAAGCTGAAGACTTACGGCGACTACCGTGAGATGCTCCAGGACAAGAGCATCGACGCCGTCTGCATCAGTACACCGGATCACTGGCATGCACAGCCGGCGATAGAAGCCGCGCTCGCGGGCAAGGATATCTACCTGCAGAAACCCGCCTCGCTGACCATCAAGGAAGGCCGGCAGATGGCCAATGTCGTCTCGCGCACCCACCGCATTTTCCAGCAGGGCAGCCAGCAGCGCTCCGATGCGCAGTTCCGTCTCGCTTGTGAACTGGTGCGCAACGGCCGGATCGGCAAGGTATTGGAAGTCTATCTCGGGCTCCCCATCGACCCGTCTGGCGGGAACCCCAGAGAGATGCCGGTTCCGTCCAACCTGAACTACGACTTTTGGCTGGGCTCCACTCCGATGGTGTATTACACCGAGGACCGGGTGCACCCCCAAGCGCCTGGCGGCTCTCGCTATGATCGCCCGGGTTGGCTGCGCTGTGAGCAGTTTGGTGCGGGGATGATCACAGGGTGGGGTGCACACCACGTCGACATCGCTCACTGGGCGATGGACACGGAGTTGACTGGCCCGGTGGAGATCGAAGCCATGGCCCGTTTCCCGAAGCAGGGCCTTTGGGACGTCCACGGCCCGTACCACATCAGAGCCCGCTACGCTAACGGGGCGGTCATGTTCATCAGCGACAAGTACCCGAACGGCATCAAGTTTGTGGGCGAGAAGGGCTGGATCTGGGTCACGCGCGGGGCTTACAACGCCATCGACAGGCAGGTGGTCGGGGCAGCAGGCGGCGGGGCGTGGACACAGGCCATCGACGCCAGCGATCGCCGGTGGATCCAGGAGGGGATCAAAGACAACGAGATCCACCTGCATGCCAGCCCGAACAACGATCACCACCTCGATTGGTTAACCTCCATCAGGAACCGTAAGGACCCGGTCGCGCCAGCCGAAGTCGGGCATCGTTCGAACTCGGTCTGCCTGCTTGGTCAGATGGCCATGCATACCGAACGCACGCTGTATTGGGATCCGGCCAGGGAACGCTTTACAGGCAAAGGTGCCGACGAGGCGAACACATGGCTCTCGCGCAAGCAGCGAACCCCTTACGGCACCGACGCGGTCATGGCCAAAGCCGGGCTGGCGTGAAAGATTCCTGGATTCAGTCCACGATGCGACCGTCGCGCATGCGGACGGTGCGGTGGCCGTAAGCGGCGGCTTCGGGATTGTGCGTGATCATGAGGATGGTTTGTCCCATCCTCTCGTTCAACTCCCGCAGCAGGTTCAGCACCGCATTGGAATTCTCGGTATCGAGGTTCCCGGTGGGCTCGTCGGCCAGTAGGATCGCCGGCTTGTTCGCAATGGCGCGGGCGATGGCCACGCGCTGTTGCTCCCCGCCCGAGAGCGCGCGGGGCTTGTGATTCATGCGGCCCCGGATGCCCAGCATTTCCAACTCCTGGTTGAACTGCGCGTCGCCATTCAATCGCGTCCCGGCGATGTAACGGGCTATGGCGATGTTGTCGGCCGCGCTGAGAGTGGGCAGCAGGTTGTATTTCTGGAAGACGAACCCCACGGTGGTCTTGCGCAATTCCGTGCGCTCGCGGTCGCTCATCTTCAGCAGATCGCGCCCGTTGATGCTGATGCTGCCGCTGGTGGGTGGTGTGAGGCCGCCCAGAATATGGAAGAGCGTCGACTTACCAGAACCCGACGGGCCAATGATGGAGAGGAACTCCCCACGCATCACGTCGAGGTCCACGCCGCGCAGCGCGTGCACGTCGACATCGCCAACGTGGTAGATCTTGCGGAGGTCGCGGATGCGGATGATGGGATTCTCGTTATTCATAGGCCAGCGCCTCGATGGCATCCTGCCGTGCCGCCTTCCACCCCGGGTAAAGAGCGCCGAGCAGCGCGCCACCCATGGCTATGGCGCTCGCGTAGAACCACCAGTCATACACGATGATCTGCGTCAGGCTAGCCGGCACAAGCCCCATGATTAAGCTGCGCGTGCCGTAAGTCATCACAATCCCTAACACCGAGCCCACGATCGCCAGCACGGCGGTCTCGCGGAAAAGCAGATTCAACACCAGCAAGGGTGAGCCGCCCAGCGCCTTCAGAATGCCGATTTCGCGGGTGCGCTCCAGCACCGCCGTATACATCGACAATGAAACAACCAGGAACCCCACCACTACCGACAGTCCCACAATTACCTTGATGAATGCGTTCAAACCCGGCACCTTATCCATCGAGATAAGCGACAGCCACTCTTCCATATCGAAGATCGGGTAGCCTTCCAAACTCGTTTTCAGGGCGGCCAGCACCGGCGCGATATTCTCCTTGCGGTCCACCTTCACGAAGATTTGGCTCAGCTTCCCCGTGTTGCTGCTCAATTCCTGCAGGCGCCGGATAGGCAGCACCGCGCGCGCCAGCATGCCGCTTTCGAAGATCCCGCTCACCCGCCAGCTCTGACTCAGCAGTTCGAGCCGGTCTCCTACGTTGAGCTTCCGCTCGCGGGCGAAGTACTCGTCAACGATGATCTCGTCCGGAGAGCGGAACGGCCCGCCCTTGACGAAACGGAACCCGCCGCTCACGCGGTTGAAATCATCCAAGTCAACGCCTGTCACCGTGTTGATGCCGCCGATGGGTTGGACCACTTGCCCCACCGCCGCGGCCACGTGCGGCTGGGACTTCACCCAATCGAGCAGCTTTTCCGGCATCGGCGCCGAGCTGAGTTGAATGGCAGCGGAGGCTTTGGGGCGGATGAGGATGTCGGCGCCCACGCTGCGGGTACGTTTCTGGGATTCCTCGACCATGCCCCGGCTGATTCCCACCAGGGTTAGCATCATGGTGACCTCGACGGCTACGGCAAGGATGCTTAACAGTGTGCGAATGGGCCGGTGGCGCAGATTCGCTATGACCAGTTTATTGACCAACCGACTATTGTAGCTTGCACTGCCCCGCCGCGGCGATATAATGGCCCGGAACAGAAAACCGCCAGACCGCATGGAGGTAGCTCGATGAGCCCCTGCCAAGCCTGTTCTATAGGCGGGTGCCGCCCTTGCATCAGCCGGCGCACGCTGCTTTCACAAGCTGTTGCGCTCGCCGCCGCGCCAGCCGTTGCCTTCACCCAGGCGCTGCCTGCCGCGCCGCACCGCACCCGCCCCGAGGGGAAGCCAAGAATCGACGTTTATTTCATAAGGCCGCCGCAAGCGCCTGTAATCAGTTGGCCCGGCGGCAATTGTGATATTCCGGCGCAACAGGCGCTGTTCACTAGGACCATCGAAGCGGCTGCGAGAAAAATGCAGGTCGACCTTCGCCTCGAGCCCAAACCCTTGGACGGTGCCGCTGAAATGAGCGCATGCCTCGAGCGCCTGCATCAGTCCCCGCCCGACGGCCTGCTGCTGGTCGCCATGGAATTGCAGCGCTGGAACAACGTCAGGCAGTTAATCGAAAACCGCGGGGACGTCCCGGCCATCGTCTACAGCAACCTGAGCGGGTTCACGGCGCATATGCAGGCCGCCCGTTCCACGCCCAAAACCTATCTGGCCGCCACCCAGGATGTCGCATGGCTGGAACAGGGCGTACGGATGCTCAGCGCGCTGTGGCAGATAAGGAACACACGCCTGTTGTGGGTCGGTGACAAGCAACTCAAGGAGCCGCTAGTCCCACATTGGGGGACAATCTTCCACCGCGTCACCAAGACGCGCTTCCAGGAGGAATTCAATCGAACCCAGGTGACTCCGGATGTGCGTGCAATGGCCGGCGCCTACGCGAAGGCCGCCAGAAAGATCGTCGAACCTTCTCACGCCGATCTCATCGAAGCCGCGAAGAACTACGTCGTCATCCGCCGCCTGATGGAGTCTGAAAAGTGCCACGGCGTCACCATCGACTGCCTGGGCTGGAAGAATCCCGTGTGTGTCGCCTACTCAAGGTTGATGGACGAGGGTTGTGTGGCTGCTTGTGAATCCGATGTGCAGGCGGCGATGATGCAGTTGATCGTAGGGCTCGTTGCAGGACGTCCGGGTTTCATCCAGGATCCTTCGCCCAATACGGTCAACAACACGCTCATCGGAGCGCACTGTACCTCCCCAACCAGGCTGAAGGGTTTCGATAATCCCTGGCGCGCCCCCTTCCTCCTGCGCGATTACCACACCAGAACCGGAGCCTCGCCCCAGGTGCTATGGCCCGAAGGAGACGACGCCACCGTCATCGACTTCGACGACTGGAAGACACTGATGTTCAGCGCTGGGAAGGTGGTCTCCAATATCGCCCAGCCGCCGGCAGGCTGCTGCCGGACGGCGGTGGAGGTCAGCATCTCGGGCGACGTCGATACCTTGAACACCAAGGGATTCCACCAACTGTTTGTGTGGGGCAACATCGCACGCGAGTTGAAGGCGTTCTGCCGCCTCGCCGGCGTGCAGGCCGCCCCTATCGCATAGGATCGGAATTCGCGATTTCTGCCGCTTGGGCTTCCTCCGCAGGCTGTTCCTTGAGCAACTTCAGAAAGACCTGCGTCGCCAGGTTGAACGGGTGGCGCCGGCGGTGTACGATGCCCAGCGGGCGGAACAACTTCGGGGATTCGAGCGGGATGACCACGAGGCGTCCCTGCGCGACCTCGGGCCGCATGACACGGGCCGGTAGGATGCTGATTCCGCTTCCCCAGGCCACGGCCTCCTTGATCATCTGCACCACGTCGAAATGCAGTACCACGCGCACGTGTACGCCTTGCTGCTTCAAATAGTGGTCGATTTCACGGCGGATGGGCAGATCCTCGTCAAACGCCACAAAATCCTGCCCCTTCAGATCCTCGGGCACCACCGAATCCCGGCCGGCCAAGGGGTGAGCCGGATAGACGGCCACCGCCATCTCTTCCTCACGCCACTGGATGCAGGCGACTTCCTTGGTCGATTCAGGGTAGCTTACTAATCCCAGGTCGGCATGATCGCCGATGACGGCTTCGTACACCTTTTCGGGACGCAAATACTCGACGCGCAGTTCTGCGCTGGGGTGCCGGCGTCCAAACTCCGCCTCCAATCTCGACATGTCCGATAAGCCAACCGAATAGATCGACGCCACCCGAACCGTACCTTCGACCCTGCTCTTGAGTTTTTCGAGCGCCACCTGGAACTGCTCTTGCGAACGGAGCACTTCGCGGCACATCTCGTAATAGAGCTTGCCCGCAGGGGTGACTGTGAACGGACGGGTTGTCCGGTCCAGGAGCGTTGTGCCAAGCTGCTTCTCCAGTTCCTGCAAGTGCTGGCTGGCAGCCGATTGGCTGATATTGTTCCTGGCGGCGCCTCTACTGATGCTCTTGCACTGGACGATATCCTTGAAAAGGCGCACGTTACCGATGTTCATAGATCCATCATAACATAAGACAGATTGATTTTATACCGAATATAATTCCATTTGACTAATGCTGAATGGGTGTTATACTGGGTCCATCACCTTTTTTTGGAACCTTGATGGACGACCTAAGTGTACCTATAGGATTACCCGATCCTGAGGGTCTTTACGACCCGGCGAACGAGCACGATGCGTGCGGAATCGGCTTCGTGGTTCATACTAGCGGACGCAAATCGCACGACATCATACTCAAAGGAATACAGATCCTGGTCAACCTGACCCACCGGGGCGCGTGCGGTTGCGACCCGGAGACCGGCGACGGAGCCGGCATTCTGATTCAGATCCCCCACCAGTTTTACGACCGGGAGACGCGCAAGCTCGGATTCACCCTGCCTGAGCCGGGCCAGTACGGCATGGGCCTGGTGTTCTTGCCGGTGGAACCCCAGTTGCGCCTGGAATGTGAGGGGGTGCTCGAGCGCATCGCGGCGGAAGAGGGCCTTACCGTCCTCGGCTGGCGCGACACGCCTGTGCAGAAGGACGCCATCGGCCGCTTGGCGCGCGCTTCGCAACCGTACATCGAGCAAGTGTTCCTGGGCGCAGGCCCAGACATGGACCAGGGAACGCTTGAGCGGAAACTTTACGTGGTCCGTAAGCGTGCCGAATGGGAGATAGCGTCCTTTGAAAGCAAAGATAAGTCTTTCTTCTATATCCCTTCGCTCTCAACCCGGACTGTGGTTTACAAGGGACTGTTGCTGGCGCCCCAGATCGCCAATTTTTACACTGAGCTCTCCGACCCGGACGTGATCAGCGCTTTGTGCCTGGTGCACCAGCGCTTCTCCACCAACACGTTCCCCAACTGGCACCTGGCACACCCATTTCGCTACCTCTGTCATAACGGCGAAATCAACACGTTGAAGGGCAACGTGGCTTGGATGAATGCGCGGCAATCGGTGCTGGGTTCGCCCCTGTTTGGCGACGACATCAAGAAGCTGTTCCCCATCATCGCGCCAGGCGGGAGCGATTCGGCCAGCCTGGACAACGCCGTCGAATTGCTCACGCTCGCCGGACGCAGTCTGCCGCACGTGATGGCCATGCTCATTCCGGAAGCCTGGGATTCCGATCCGGCCATGGAACCGGACAAGCGTGCGTTCTACGAATACCACGCCTCGCTGATGGAGCCGTGGGACGGCCCGGCGGCCGTGGCTTTCACCGACGGGCGCATGATTGGCGCCACGCTCGACCGCAATGGCCTGCGCCCGGCGAGATACCTCGTCACGAGGGACGACCTGGTGATCATGGCCTCCGAAACCGGCGTTCTTCCGGTGAAGCCCGAGGACGTGCGGTATCGCGGGCGCCTGCAGCCAGGACGCATGCTGGTGGTGGACACCGAGGAAGGCCGCATCGTCCCTGATGAGGAAGTCAAGCGCCGGCTTTACAGCCGCCAGCCTTACGCCGAGTGGATTCGGGAGCACCAGATCCAGCTCGACAATCTCCCGGAGCCGCCGCGCGTATTCGCCGCCGATTTCTCCACGCTGCTCCAGCGCCAGCGGGTGTTCGGTTACACCGACGAAGATCTCAAAATGTTGATCACGCCCATGGCCGTGAACGGCCTGGAGCCGGTGGGGAGCATGGGAACGGACACTCCGCTAGCCTGCCTGTCGGACAAACCGCAGCTACTGTTCAACTACTTCAAGCAACTGTTCGCGCAAGTCACCAATCCGGCGATCGACCCTATCCGCGAGGAGTTGGTCATGTCGCTGGTCAGCTATCTCGGAACGGAACGGAACATCCTGGACGAGACGCCCCAGCACTGCCACACGCTCAAGATCGAGCACCCGATCCTGACCAACCGGGACTTGGAGAAACTCCGGCGGGTCAGCTCGGGAGATTTCCTGGCCACTACGCTGCCGATGCTGTTCCGCGTGGAAGGTGGAGCCAAGGAACTCGAGCGTGCGCTCGACGGGTTGTGCCGGCGCGCGTCGCTGGCGATCAAGAGCGGCTATACGGTCCTGATTCTCTCCGACCGTGGCCTGGATGAAGATTACGCTCCCATCCCCAGCCTGCTGGCCATGACGGCGGTACACAATCACCTGGTGCGCGAAGAGACGCGCACTCAGGTGGCGCTCATTATCGAAAGCGGTGAACCGCGCGAGGTGATGCACTTCGCGCTGCTGATCGGCTACGGCGCCAGCGCCGTCAATCCATACGCCGCTATCGAGACGCTGGAGGACTTGGCCGAAAAGGGACTTCTCGACGAAGGCGTCACCTTCGAGACCGCGCTCAGGAATTACAAGAAAGCCATTAACAAAGGCTTGCTCAAGGTCTTCTCGAAGATGGGCATCTCGACGTTACAGAGCTACCGGGGCGCCCAGGTCTTCGAAGCCATCGGACTGAACCGCTCCCTCGTCGACAAGTACTTCACCGGCACGACCTCGCGCATCAACGGCATCGGGCTCGACGTCATCGCAGAGGAATCGCGCCGCCGCCACGCGTTCGGCATGCGGCGCGTGACGGGTTCGGAATTGGAGTTGAGTTCGGGCGGCGACTACCGGTTCCGCGTCAACGGTGAGTACCACCTGCTGAACCCGCAAACCATCAGTAAGTTGCAGCACGCCGTCCGGCAGTCGAACCTCGAAAAGTTCCACGAATTCACAAGCCTCATCAACGAGCAGAACCGCCAGTTGTGCACGTTGCGCGGGTTGCTGGAGTTCAAGGAGGGCAAGCGGCCCGTTCCGATCGAAGAGGTGGAGCCGGCAAAGGAAATCGTAAAGCGCTTCACCACCGGAGCCATGTCATTCGGATCCATCAGCAAGGAAGCGCATGAGACGCTGGCCATCGCCATGAACCGCCTGGGCGGGCGCTCGAACACGGGTGAAGGCGGCGAAGATGAAGCCCGCTTCCAGCCCGATCCGAACGGCGACCGGCGCCGCAGCGCGATCAAGCAGGTGGCTTCGGCCCGTTTCGGCGTCACCACGAATTATCTGGTCAACGCCGATGAACTGCAGATCAAGATCGCGCAGGGCGCCAAGCCCGGCGAGGGCGGCCAATTGCCTGGCCATAAAGTGGACGAGGTCATCGCCAGGGTACGCCACTCGATTGCCGGCGTGCAGTTGATCTCACCGCCGCCGCACCACGACATTTACTCGATCGAGGACTTGGCGCAGCTCATCTTCGATCTGAAGAACGTGAACCCGCGCGCCGCCATCTCGGTGAAACTCGTGGCCGAAGTTGGAGTGGGCACGGTTGCCGCGGGCGTCGCCAAGGCCCACGCCGACTTGGTTCTCATCAGCGGTTACGACGGCGGCACCGGCGCCAGTCCGCTCACCTCGATCAAGCACGCCGGCATCCCTTGGGAACTGGGCCTTTCGGAGACCCAGCAGGTGCTGGTGAAGAACGACCTGCGCAGCCGCATTCGCGTGCAGGTGGATGGCAAGCTCCAGACGGGACGCGACGTGGCCATCGCCGCGCTGTTGGGGGCCGAGGAGTTCGGTTTCTCCACCGCGCCACTCATCTCGATGGGCTGCATCATGATGCGCAAGTGCCACCTGAACACGTGCCCGGTGGGCATTGCCACGCAGGATCCGGATCTGCGCAAGAAGTTCCAGGGTACTCCCGAGAACGTCATCAACTACTTCTTCTTCGTGGCCGAGGAACTGCGGGAACTGATGGCGCAGATGGGCTTCCGCACGGTGAACGAAATGATCGGCCGCGTCGACATGCTGCGCAAACGCGAAACGGACCACTGGAAGGCCCGCAATCTGGACTTTTCGTCGATTCTGTTCAACCCGGCAGTGCCCACGCGCGTTGGAAGGCGCTGCACCATAGCGCAGGATCACGGCTTGAGCGAAGCGCTCGACTACACGCTGATCGAGCAGTGCAGGCCGGCGCTGGATCACCGCGCACCGGTGGAAGGAAGATTCCGCATCCGCAACGTCCACCGCACCGTCGGGGCCATGCTGAGCGGCGAAATCGCCCGGCGTTACGGCTCGGAAGGGCTGCCCGATGGAACCATCCGGTTGCAGTTCCAAGGTTCGGCGGGACAGAGTTTCGGCGCGTTCCTGGCCAAGGGCGTGACGCTTACCCTCGAAGGCGACGCCAACGATTACGTCGGCAAAGGCCTCTCCGGCGGGCGCCTCGTGGTTTATCCGTTCAAAGGGTCGCCTTATGCCCCCGAGGAAAGCATCCTCATCGGCAACACGGTACTTTACGGCGCTACCAGCGGCGAGGCGTTCTTCAGCGGCGTCGCCGGCGAGCGTTTCGCGGTGCGCAATTCCGGCGCCACGGCTGTGGTGGAGGGCGTCGGCGACCACGGCTGCGAGTACATGACGCGCGGCCTGGTGATCGTGCTGGGCCACACCGGGAAGAATTTCGCCGCCGGGATGACCGGCGGCCTCGCGTACGTGCTGGATGACACGGGCGAATTCGTTGCCACGCGCTGCAACAAGTCCGGCGTGGATCTGGAACCGGTGGTGGATCCGCAAGACGTCGATCTGCTGCGGCAGTGGGTGGCAAGACATCAGGAACTCACCGGCAGCCGTCGCGCCCGCTGGATCCTCGAAAACTGGTATGCGCTGTTGCCGAAATTCATCAAGGTGTTCCCGCACGAGTACAAGCGGGTGTTAGGCGTCCCCCGTTATACGGGGGTGCCGGTGACGCTGGCGGCCGAGGCGGAAATCGGGCAGGTGCTCCATGGGTAAGATCACAGGATTCAAGGAATACGCGCGGGAGACCGCCGAGCGCAGGCCCGTCAGTGAACGCGTCGGGGACTATTTCGAAATCTACCAGCCGTTCCCGGAAGAAAAGCTGCAACTTCAGGGCGCCCGCTGCATGGACTGCGGCGTGCCGTTCTGCCATACCGGGTGTCCGCTGAACAACATCATTCCAGACTGGAACGACCTCGTCTACCGGAACCGTTGGCGGGAGGCCATCCGGCGCCTGCACTCCACGAATAACTTCCCGGAGATCACCGGGCGCGTTTGCCCGGCTCCCTGCGAGGCCGCTTGTGTGCTCGGTATCAACGAACCGCCGGTGTCCATCAAGGAAATCGAGAAGGCCATCATCGAGCACGCCTTTCGTGAGGGCTGGGTGCAGCCGGAGCCGCCGGAGACACGCAGCGGCAAGCGTGTCGCCGTGGTCGGTTCGGGTCCTGCGGGCCTGGCTGCGGCCGTACAGCTCAATCGCGCCGGCCACTCGGTGACCGTTTTCGAAAAGGCCGATCGCATAGGCGGGTTGCTCCGCTACGGCATCCCGGACTTCAAGCTCGACAAGCGCGTTCTCGACCGGCGCATCGAAGTCATGCTCGCCGAGGGCATCGAGTTTCGCACCAACGCGCACGTGGGCGTGAACGTGTCCATCGAGGAATTGCGCAAAGAGTTCCATGCCATCCTTCTTTCGGGCGGTGCGCAACATCCGCGCGACCTGCGCGTCCCTGGACGCGAACTGAAAGGCGTACACTTCGCCATGGAGTTTCTGCCACAGCAGAACCGCCGCGTCGCCGGTGATTCGCTCGACGGAGTGGAGGAGATTCTCGCCACAGGCAAGAGGGTCATCATCATCGGCGGCGGAGACACGGGCGCCGACTGCCTGGGCACATCGCACCGGCAGAAAGCGTTGTCTGTCGATCAACTCGAGATCATGCCCCAGCCCCCCGAAACCCGCTCGCCCGCAACGCCCTGGCCGCTGTGGCCGCTGCAACTGCGGACCGAAAGCGCCCACGAGGAGGGCGGCACGCGCCACTGGGGAGTGTCGACAACGTCGCTTGCGGGCAGCAACGGCCGCGTCGAGAAATTACACGGCGTGCAGGTGGGCCCCCCACCGAAGTTCGAGCCTCTCCCTGGGACGGAATTCACCCTGGACGCGGACTTGGTTCTGTTGGCTATGGGCTTCACTGGTCCCTTAAAAAACGGCATGATCGAGCAGTTCGGTGTGGACCTCGACGCGCGCGGCAACGTCGCCACGGACGAGAACTACATGACCTCGGTTCCAGGGGTATTCGCTGCCGGCGATATGCGCCGCGGCCAATCGCTGGTAGTGTGGGCGATCAGCGAGGGGCGCAACGCCGCCGCCGCCATCGGCCGGCGATTGGAAGAAATGGCGACCTAAGCTACAAAACTGATGTCCCTGCCGGGCGATATCCTGCTACCATGGTTCACAAGGGCACTTCCAGACAAGCGCCTCCTGGCAATCCAAAATGATTCAGCATCCTAAGGGCACGAAGGCCCGTGTATTATTGACGTCCGTGTTCGGACCGTACGCTCAGGACGACCAGTTCGGCAGCCGCGCGATCAATCCGATGGAGTTGTACCACAACCAGGTGACACGCGCACAGGGTTCTTTTTCCTTGCGAATGTTCCACCGGTCCTGGGGTATCATGATGATCCAGGAGAACATTTCGGCTCCTTGTACCGTCCTGGACTTCCCCACCCGTGAGAAATTCGAGCAGGAACTGACCAGCCAGCACTACGACATAGTCGGCATCTCCTCCATCATCGTGAATGTGGGCAAAGTGCGCGAGATGTGCCGCATAGCGCGGCGCCTCGCGCCCCACGCCATCATCGTCGTGGGTGGCCACGTCGCAGCGATCCCCGGTTTGGACTACGTGATTGACGCCGATTACATCGTCAAAGGCGACGGAATTTCCTGGATGCGGCGCTTTCTGGGTGAGGACGAGCACGCCCCCATTAACCACCCGAAAATTGTCTCCGGTTTTGATGTGCGCGTGATGGGCGTCAAGATTCCGAGTATGCTGAGCGAGACAGCCGCCACCATCATCCCGTCGGTAGGTTGCCCGATGGGTTGCAATTTCTGCACCACCTCGGCGTTTTTTGGCGGCAAAGGTAAGTGCCTGAATTTCTATGAGAGCGGCAAAGAGCTGTTCGACATCATGAAGGAGATGGAGTCGTCGCTCCACACCCACTCGTTTTTCGTGATGGACGAGAACTTCCTTTTGCAACGCGACCGGGCCATGCAATTGTTGGAGTGCATGAAAAAGGAGAACAAGAGCTGGTCGTTCTATGTTTTCAGCTCGGCCAACGCCATCCGCAAATACACAATCGAAGAGTTGGTGCAACTCGGCATCAGTTGGGTTTGGATGGGACTGGAATCCCCGCACTCGTCCTACGTAAAGCTAAAGGGCACCGACACCGTGAAACTGGCGCGTACGCTGCGCAGCCACGGTATTAAGTTGCTCGGCTCGACCATCGTCGGCCTGGAGCACCACACACCGGCTAACATTCGCCAGGAAATCGAGTACGCAGTCTCCCATGAAACCGACTTTCACCAGTTCATGCTGTATACGCCGGTCCCCGGAACTCCGCTCTACGAGCAGGTGGAAGAAGAAGGGCGGCTGCTCAAGAATGTCGACCTGGCCGACATTCACGGGCAGTACAAGTTCAATTTCAAACACCCCGCAATTTCCCGCGACGAATCCAAAAAGTTCCTCGATTGGGCCTTCTGGCGCGATTTCGAGCGCAATGGTCCCAGTCTCTACCGCATCTGCAAGACCACGCTGGACGGTTGGTTGCGCTACAAGAACTGTCCCGACCTGCGAGTGCGTGAACGCTTCCAGCGCGAAGCCGAAAGTCTGAAAGGCGCTTACGCAGCCACGTTGTGGGCCATGGAAAAGCGCTTCAGAGAAAAGAACGAAAGTGTCAGCGCGCAGATACGTTCCCTGCGGCACGACATCGAGCACGAGTTCGGACTACTTACGAAGATGGTCTCATCGCTGGTCGGGCCGGTACTTGTATGGACTTCCAAGCGCGAGGAGAAGAGACTGGCGGCCGGGAAGACGTACGAGCCGCCCACCATCATCGAGCGCCGCCACTGGGTGGAAGCCTGATCCGCCGGTAGCGCCAATCCAATCCCGACGAGTAGTTTACCGTTCCGGCCAATTGAGCCATTTGTGTAGGAACTTATAGGTGCCCACTCCGTGGATTTGGTGTGGCCCGTTGAAGAACTCGATCTCGGTCCGATCGGGAATGCCTGACCGCGCATAGAACCGCCGCACCTTGGCGTATTCCCAGGCGACGTACTCGTCGATTCCCACTCCATCCCAGTGCCCGCGCTCGACCATGAACGGGCGCGGCGCCATGAGCGAGGCCATTTCGAAGTAGTTAAATGTGTTTCCGAGGTCGAACTCCATGATCTCGTACTCGTGGTAGTACATGTAACTGAATGCGTGCTCCACGTCGGTGATCTTCACGATCCATTCGTTGAAGTCGCCCGAGCAGATCGAAAGGCAGTACCGGTCGAGCAGTGGCGGCACGCGCACAGCCGTCTTCCCTCCATAGCTCAGCCCGTAGAAAGCCATGCGCTCGGGGTCGACAAACGGCAGCGTAGCCAGCCAGTCGAGTGTCCTCTGGTGCTGGCCCAGGATGAACGAGTAGAGGGACAGTTTTAATGGGTGCGCCCGGCGCTGCGTCTGGCGGAAGCGATTGAAGATATACGGATTCTGCGGAGCGTAGACGACGAAACCACGCTTCGCCAGCGCATCTCCGAACTTCGCATAGATGCGTCCGGTAGCTTCGTTCTTGGGCGCAATGACATCCTCCGGGCGTCCCTCCAACCCGTGTTGGCACACCACTACCGGCCGCTTCTCGCCGGGCTTCACATCTTTCGGTACCAGTAGAATGCCGTACGCGAACACGTCCTGCCACACCGGAAGCACGATTTCGTAGCCGGCGTAGGAAGCATTGTCGTAAATGCGGCGGCTCATCGCCGACATCGGTTCGGACGGGTCCGGAAGCTTGCCGATGACCTCCTCCCATAGATAGCGGCGGTAGTCCTGCGTAGTCTGCTGCCAGCGCGCAATCGACGACGCGTCGGCTTTCTTCCAGAATGCGGCCCTCTGTTGTTCCGACTGCCGCACCAACTTCTGCGTATACTCCACCAGTTGGTCGACCTGCCGGTGCATGCGCTCCTCGGCATAGCCGGCCTGGAGTTTGTATCCCGGCGCTCCACCGGCCGGCCCCAATTCACTCACCCCAAGTTGCGCGAGAAATCGCCGCAGGGCCTCTTCGGAGCCCGGTTCGCGGTTCTCGATCAATTCGATGGAACCGCCCATACCCGTGCGCAGGGCTCGGGCGCGTTCGAACTCGGCGCGCACCGCGGAAATGTCCGGTGTTTCGATCACGCCCGGCGCCGCGCCGCGCCTCCCTTCTCTTTGCGGCGGCGGACCGGAAACTTCGGGATGCCGCGCAGCCTCTATCACGAGCGCGCGCGGGGCGATCAGCCCCGCGATCTCTGCATCGCCGAATTCGCGCAGCAGACCCCAGACGTTCCGGTAGATCGGCTGCTGCCACATTCCTTCACGGGGCGCGAAGTAGCCGCTCACAAGAGATGCGCGAATCCGCTTGTCGAGCGCAGCGGCATAAAACGCCACCAGGCCGCCCTCGCCATAGCCGGCCACGCCGACCGGCAGATCCGCCTTGCTGCGGCTGAACCAGTCCACCGCCGCCATCACCTTTTCCACTTCGTACCCGGCAGGATGCCGTCCCATCTCGTACGCCATCCGGTAGATCCACTCGCGGTGCGGCTGGTTGGTGAACTTGATCTTGGGATTTCCCGACCACGTATCTTTGCGATCGATCAGGACTAGCGCCAGCACGCGGCATCCGCTTTCGGCCAGGCGCACGGCAAAGGGTGCCGCCTCGGGCGTCTGGTCCGCATCCGGTAGCGCCACAACCTGTGCCAATACCGCGCCGCGCGGCTCAAACAGCAGACCCTCGCCGTCTACACCCTCCAATACTGTCCAGCGCACCGCGTAGACGCGGTACTTTGCGTTCTCGGCCAACAGTGCCGGCCGCTCGACAGTCGCCTGCGGAATCATCTCTACTCGGACGCGGGCATCGACAACACCAACGATCTTGCCGAACCGCTCGCGCTTGCCCTCGACGTCCGCCGCGTTGAACTTGCGCGCTCTCGCAGTCAACGCGGTCTCGCGCTCCAGCATACGGTCCATGCCGTCCAGCATCCGCGCGGCCAGGTCGCCCTGCCAGGTGAGCGGGCTGGTTCCCGGCAGTATTTGCCCGCATACGTCGGCCGCCAGCCAAAATACCCCGACGATTGCGTAGAGCCTCATCCGGTTCATTCCTGACATCCTATCGAATTCAAAGACCGGGAATTACAATGTTTAGAAAACCGCCATGCGAACAACTCGCCTGTTACTCCTTGCGCTGATTGGTAGTGCAGCTGTCGCCGCCGACTCCCCTATCCGCGAAGTCGCCATAGTGCATCTGTCGCACACGGATTTCGGATTCACGGATCATCCGGCCGTCTTTGCCGATTTGCAGCGCCGCTACCTGGACATCGCGCTGGATGCCGCGCTGGCCACACGAAACGCACCGCCGGGAGAACGCTTCGTATGGACCGCCGAAACCATGGCCGTCTTCCATGACTGGTGGAAAGCCGCGCCGGAAGCACGGCGGAAAGAGCTGATCAACATGATCCGCGCGGGCCAGGTCGACATCGCCGCGCTCCCGCTCAACAACACACCGTTTCTCAATCGAGAAGAGTGGGACCAGATGCTGCACTGGATTCCAGGCGACCTGTGGACGCGGCTCAAGCCCCGCGTGGCAGTGCAAAACGATGTAAACGGCATCCCCCGCGCCGGCGTCATGCGTTTGCTCGACCGCGGCGTTACGCGCCTCTCGATGGGTTTGAACGCCGACTCGGGCGGGCCGCCCTTCCCGCAGCCCACGGCTTTCTGGTGGAAAATGCCCGACGGCCGCCGTATGTTCGTCTGGCTCGGCGAATCCTACCCCGCCGGCTACGGCTACTTCGAACCCGGCGAATGGCGTCGAGGGCCGGTGCCGCGTGCATCCGACAACGCTTACCGCCCGCCACGCCCGGGCGAGGTCCTGCCTTCGGACGAAGCCTCGGTTCGCGCCGCGCACGCGCGTTGTACAAAGCGGCTGGAACACCTGTTGCGTGCGGGCTACCCGCACAAGTTCCTCATCATCTCGATGACCAATCAGTGGCGCATGGATAACGATCCGCCGCTGCCTTCCCTGCCCCGTTTCGTCTCCACATGGAATCGGTTGGGCCTGAAGCCGGCCTTGCGTTTGATGACAACCTCGGATGCGCTCGAAAAGATGGAGCGCGAAGTCGGCGCGAACATCGCCGAATACACCGGTGAGTGGACCGATTGGTGGGCAAACGGTACTGCTTCCGGCCCGCGAGAAGTGGCCGCCAGCCGCTTGGCCAAACGCCGGCTACGCGCCGCCGAAAGTCCCGTGTTCGGCCCCATGTCCGCCACCGCACGCGCTGCTGTCGAGCCGGTGTGGAAAGATCTCGCGCTGTTCGACGAGCACACCTGGGGCTCGTCCAACAGCGTCGCCACGCCCGGGGACCTGGACGTCACGGGCCAGTACAACGAGAAGAGCCGTCTGGCGTACCGCCCCATGGCGCAGAGCGAATGGCTGCTCAGCCAACGGATGCGGACGCTGCTCATTCCACGCGGCGAAGGAATCTATGTCGTGAATCCAAGCGCGGCCCCCATCAGCGGCTGGGCGAGCTTCAACGTGACGGCGCTGCGCGACGACTACAAGTCGGTGGAGGATCCATCCACCCGGAAGCGTGCGCCCATCGAGTACGATCGCGGCCTCCAGGCGTTCGTACGTCCCAAGTCGCCGGATGAACTCTCGAGCGAGAATCCTTCGTCGGTGTTTCCCAACAACGCGCCGCGGCGTGTGGCAAAAGTCTGGGTGGAGGCATTGCCAGCCCACTCCGTGCGCGCCCTACGCCTGTCGACCGCGGAAGCCGCACCCGCGGCAACGCCGGTCCAACCTGACGTCAAGCTCGATGCGAACGGGTGGCCGGTTTCCGTGGTGTGGAAGGGCATGACTAAGCCGCTGTTCCTGCCGGGGACGGGAGACTTCCTCGCTGTGAGCACGAAGGCCTTCGCGCCCCGTTGGGCGCTAAAGGATCTCGGCCAGACGCGCGACCAAGCCAGGCGTGACGCCGCGCGCGCCAGTACTCTTCAGGAAACACGCGCAAATCCAGCCACTGCGGTCGAAGTTACCGAGACCTCGCACACCATCGTTTACCGGCAGCAATTGCAGCATCCTCGCCTGCGTTACGGCGCGCGCATCCTCGAAATATGGCGGGACGTTCCGCGCGCTCGCCTCACGCTGCGACTGGACCGCATCTCCTCGCTCGATCCCGAAGTGTGGTTCGCCGATTTTCGGCTTCCGGTCGCTGGCGCAATGCCGCGAGTGAGCAGTGGAGGCATGCCGTTCGCGCCGTACACCGAGCAGTTGCCGAACACGTGCAAGGACTATTTCGCCATCGATGGCTGGGTTCAGTATGAAACGGCGGATGGCACGTGGATCTGGACGAGCCGCGATGCTCCCTTGATAACTTTCGGCGAGCATAATGTGCTCGCGCGTCGTACCAACGCCCCGCATGACACGCACCGCGTGCTCGCGATGCTATACAACAGTGTCTGGTACACCAACTTTCTGGCATCCACGGAAGGAATGCTCGAATACCAATTCGACCTTGCCTGGAGTGCGAAGCCCGTGCCGCCGTCCGGTGTCGAAGCATTCGCCGATGCCCTCACCATTGAACCGCTGGTACACATCAATCCGGCCGTGCCGGACGAACCGCTTTACCTCGAACGGCTGTTCAAGCCCTGACCGGCACGCCCTACCGCGCGGCGATTTCGATGACTCGCAGTTGCCGGGGGCCGAGCTTTTCGGTGCGCTCAATCGCTCCCTTCGCGGCGCCGAGTGCTGCGGTGCCTTCCGGCGCAAGCGATGCCAGCGTGTACGCTCCACCATTCACACCATAACGGGCTGGGTCCACGCGCCAGGTGAATGGGATCTCCTGGTCCGAGTAGTTCGCCAGCAGTACGGCCAGCTTCCCGTCTTCGGCCTGCCACAGCCGCCCTTCAGCCAGTGGCGCCGTTCCGCGATGCTTCCGCCACCAGCCGAAGTTATCGTCGGTGAATTCTGGCACCTGATTCACCGGCCGGACCGGCGTAAGCAGCCGCCCATAGGTGACATACTTCTTGGCCGCGATGCGGTAACGGGCGCACTCGCGGAAATACTCCGCCTTGCGGCGATGCTCCGGCTGGAACAGGCCCAGGCCCATCCACCCGATCTGCCGGCCGTCCAGAAACGCCTGGCCTTCGGCGAAGTTGAACAACTGCTCGCTCTTAGTAAAGTCGACCGGACTCCCGAGCAGCAGGGTGTACCCGGAGTAGACCACCTGCATCAGCGGGATCTCCCAGTCGCTGGCCTGCGCCCAGCACAGGTTCGCGTCGAGCAGATCGAAGAACACCTCATCGGTGCCTTCCGACGTGATCACCGCGCGCCGCCCTTCGCGGTGAGCCACTGCCTGCACCTTAGTCATCAACTCCCGGAACCCATCGGCCCACCAATGGCCTCCTCCCAGCGGATGGCCATGCTTCGGGTTGAAGCAATGCTCATGGCCCATGGATGAAATCTGGTCGATGTAGACGCCGTTCACGCCCTCCTCGCGGACTAGCCTATCCACCACAGTGGAAATCGCGCTGTGCCAGAACACGCTCGAGGGGCACATCGAGAGCAGCCTGCCGGCGGCCTCGGAGTACTTCACCATGTGTAGCCCTCCGCCCTCGTCCATCATGGCGTGCGGAGCGTAACGGTCGAAATCCTTGATGTTCATGTCCGAACTGAGCCCGTTAATGTACGGCATCACCAGCACGCCCTGATCGGTGAGTTGTTTCACGCGCTCGCGGAACTTCGGCTTGGCTGGCAGGAAGTATGGATAGTTGTTGTCGAACGGTGTAACGTGCCACTGGTACCAATGGATGCCGAGCGGCACGCCCATCATCTTCTGCGCCTCCACCAGCGGCGCGTTCATCTCTTCAGCATTGCCGTGGCGCCCCTGCCACTCCCAGCCGTCCTGGATCCACGCGCCGAGGTTCTTGACCAGATCCGGCATCTCCGGCCGCTGGCTCAGCTTGCCCGCCCGCGCCCACTTCTGCTGCAATGCCCATTCGCGATAGTGGCACGCCGCCGCCACCCAATCGCCCTGATACACGCCCAGCTCGATCGGATGGTAGTCTGGCCAATCCGAACCGGCCACGCCCATGTTTTCGGCAAAGTGGACGATGGTGAGCCGGTTGCCCGGTTCGATCACAAAGTCCTTGGCGCGTGCGTCCGGGTCCCGTGTGCCGAAATACACCGAATTCGTACCAGCGCTCAGCGCCATGAACTGCATCGGCCAGTTGCCGGAGGGATAGCGCTGTTCGATCTTGTCCTTCCAAGCCGGCAGCAGGTTTCCGCCCGCCGACTGTACGGGCCGCGCGATGTCGTATGCACCCGACGAGGGGAAGCCATTCACCAGCGGGTAGCTCACCGTCCATATGCCCCAGTAGTCGCTCAGGTTCTCGACGAAGATCCGCCATCGTGCAATGCCCGAGTCCGGCGGCAAGTCCACGGTCACTTTCACCGTCACCGACCGGTCCTCCAGCCACCAGCGCAGGTCGTTCCACTCCATCACCGCGCGCTGCGTTCCATCCGCCATCCGGTCGATGCGCGCGTAATTGCACGACTTGTAGTTGTTGTTCATCGGCCGCACCTGCGTGCCGCGTCCAAAGCTTACTTCCCACAGCAGGTGCTTGCCTTCCACCGGACCCACGTGATTGAACCCGCCCGTGCGGTCGATCATGGCAGCGAGTCCCATGCCGCCCGGTTCGAACTCCAGCCGGACGAACTTGTTTTCGAGGGTTAGACCTTTGGAGGGATCCACCACGGCCGCCTGGACAGCCATGGCAAGAAACAGTGCGGGCAGAATTCTGGTATTCATCCGCAACGCAGCATATCAATCCGCGGCCACTGTGCGCTACCGCGCCGCGATCTCGATAACCCGCAGTTGCCTCGGTCCGAGCTTCTCCGTGCGTTGGATGGCGCCCGCCGCGCCGTCCAGCGCTTGCGCACCCTCCGGCGAGAGCGAGGTTAGCGTATACGTTCCGCCCTTCAAGCCGTATTGCGCTGGATCCACACGCCAAGTGAAAGGGATCTCTTGATCTGAGTAGTTCGCGAGCAGCACGGCCAGTTTGCCGTCTTCCGCCTGCCATAGCCGGCCCTCGGCCAGCGGCGCCGTGCCGCGGTGCTTCTGATTCCAACCGAACTGGTCGTTCGTGAATTGCGGAATCGCAGTGGTAGACTCAATCGGCGCGATCAGCCGGCCGTAGGTCAGGTACTTCTTCGCGGCCACCCGGTAGCGCGCGCACTGGCGGAAGTAGGCAGCCTTCTCCGTGTATTCCGGCTTGAACAGGGCAAAGCTCATCCACCCGTTCTGACGCCCGTCGAGGAACGCCTGCCCTTGCGCGAAACGGAACAAGCGCGCGTCCTGTGCGATGTCGCAAGGGCTGCCGAAGAAGATCGTGTACCCCGAGTAGACCACCTCCATGAGCGGAATCTCCCAATCGGTCGGCAGTGCCCATGTGAGGTTGGCGTCCAACACATCGAAGAAGACTTCGTCGGCGCCTTCAGATGTGATGACCGCGTTGCGTCCTCCCTTGTTGGCCACGTTCTTTATCTTTCGCAGCAGTTCGCGATTCCCGGTGGCCCAGTAGCTCCCGCCGCCCACCGGATGTCCGTGCTTGGGGTTGAAGCAAAGATCGTGTCTCATCGCCGAAATCTGGTCCACATAGACGCCGTTCACCCCTTCCTCGCCAATCAACTTCTCCACGACAGTAGAAATTGCATCGTGCCAGAATACGGCCGCCGGGCACATGGCGAGCAAGCGGCCCGCCTGCTCGGAGTACTTCGTCATGCGCAGGCCCCCGCCTTCATCCATGATGGCGTGGGGCGCGAACCGGTCGAAGTCCTTGATGTTCATGTCGGCGCTGGAACCGTTAATGTAAGGCATCACGAGGAGCCCGCGACTTACCAGGTCCTTCACGCGATCCTTGAACTCCGGCTTGGCGGGCAGGAAGTGCGGGTACTCGTTGTCGAACGGCATGTGGTGCCACATGTACCAATGCAAGCCCATCGGCGTGCCCAGCATCCGCTGCGCCTCGACAAACGGTTGATTCATCTGGACCGGGGTCCCTTTGGCGTCGTTCCATTCCCAACCGTCCTGCGCCCAGGCGCCCAGGTCCTTCACGATCTGCGGCACGTCCGCGCGCCGTGAGAGCGGACCCGCCTGTGCCCACTTCTGTTTCAAGGCCCATTCCCGGTAATGGTGGGCGGCGCCTACCCAGTTTCCCTGGTACACGCCGAACTCGATCGGATGGTAATCCGGCCAATCCGACCCGGCCACACCCATGTTTTCGGCGTAGTGAACCACGGCTGCGCGCACTCCCGGCTCCACCACGAAGTCCTTGGCGCGGGCATCCGGATCCCGCGTACCGAAATACACGGAGTTCTTTCCCACGCTCAGTGCCATGAACTGCATCGGCCAGCCGCCGGAGGGATAGCGCTGTTCGATCTTCTCCTTCCACGCCTTGAGCAGGTGGCCGCCGCTGGCAAACACCGGGCGCGCGATGTCATAGCTGCCTGACGAGGGGAAGCCATTCACCAGCGGGTAGCTCACCGTCCATATGCCCCAGTAGTCGCTCAGGTTCTCGACGAAGATCCGCCATCGTGCAATGCCCGAGTCCGGCGGCAAGTCCACGGTCACTTTCACCGTCACCGACCGGTCCTCCAGCCACCAGCGCAGGTCGTTCCACTCCATCACCGCGCGCTGCGTTCCATCCGCCATCCGGTCGATGCGCGCGTAATTGCACGACTTGTAGTTGTTGTTCATCGGCCGCACCTGCGTGCCGCGTCCAAAGCTTACTTCCCACAGCAGGTGCTTGCCTTCCACCGGACCCACGTGATTGAACCCGCCCGTGCGGTCGATCATGGCAGCGAGTCCCATGCCGCCCGGTTCGAACTCCAGCCGGACGAACTTGTTTTCGAGGGTTAGACCCTTGGAGGGATCCACCACGGCCGCCTGGACAGCCATGGCAAGAAACAGTGCGAACACGATTCTGGTTTTCATCCGCAAGGCAGCATACCAACCCGCACCTTTCCGGGCAAGGGTGGTACGATGTCCGCAATGATCCCTCGTGTCACCTTTGTGATTGCCATTTCCACGCTTCTGCCCGCGCTCGCCCAAGTACCCGCGGTCGACTCCCGCGTGAACGATGTGCGCCACACGAATTACCACTTCCAGATGACCGAATATCCGACGCTCGCCGCCTGGGAAGAGCGCAAAGCGCACCTCACCCGCCAGGTGCTTTCGGCCGCGGGCCTGCTCCCCATGCCGGAACGCACGCCGCTCCATCCGCAGATCTTCGGTCGCATCGAATACCCCGAATACTCGGTCGAGAAGGTGCTGTTGGAAACCTGGCCCGGCTTCTACCTCGGTGGCAACCTCTATCGTCCGAAAGGGCGCGCCGGAAAGCTCCCCGCCATCGTCAACCCCCACGGCCACTGGTCCTACGGACGGCTCGAACAGTCGCCGAACTACTCCGGTCAGGCATTGGCCGGAACGCTCGCACGCCAGGGGCATGTCGTCTTTGCCTACGACATGCTGGGCTACAACGATACCGTGCAGACGCCGCACACCTGGAACGGGCCCAGGGAACAGCTTTGGAGTTTCACACCCCTTGGACTGCAACTGTGGAATTCCATCCGCGTGGTGGACTTTCTGCTATCGCTCACCGAGGTCGACCCGGAGCGCATCGGCGCCACCGGGGCTTCCGGCGGCGGTACGCAGACGTTCCTGCTCTCCGCGGTGGATTCAAGGGTGCGGTACGCCGCACCGGTGAATATGGTCTCAGCCATCATGCAGGGCGGCTGCGGGTGCGAGAACACTCCGGGACTGAGAATCGGCACCAACAACATGGAGTTTGCCGCCATGATGGCCCCGCGCCCCATGCTCCTGGTGGCAGCCACGGGCGATTGGACCAAGAACGTACCCCGCGAGGAGTTTCCCGCCATCCGCAAGATTTACGCGCTCTACGGCAAGCCTGACAATGTTGAGACCCAGCAGTTCAACTACGGCCACAATTACAACCAGGACAGCCGCGAAGCCGTCTACCGCTTCTTCGGCAAGCAAATGCTGGGCCTCTCCGACGCCTCCAAGTTCGCCGAAAAAAATCCGCGCGTGGGAGGCCTGAAGGATCTGCTGGCCCTTCACGGTCGCGCGTTGCCGGAGAACGCCCTCACCTTTGAGAAGCTCTTTGACTCCTGGCGCGAGGCGTCGGTGCGTCAGCTAGCCGCTATCTCCGATACACAGACCTTGCGTGGTAATCTGCGCCTGGCGCTCGCCTCCGAATGGCCCACAGAAGTTACCAGCGAGATAAAAGGGGATGCAATCGTGTTGAGCCGCGTGAGCGCTTCCGATCGCGTCACGGGCCTCTGGTTCTCTGGTAAGGGCGCTCCGGCACTCGTTGTCGATCCGGTGGGCGCCGCATCCGCCCGCAAGGACGCCCGCGTCGAGGAACTGCTGCGAGCGAAGCGCCCCGTCCTGCTCATCGACGCGTTCCACGCCGTCCGCAACCAAACCGGCGGCCATTTCACTACATTCAACCCGACCGACGATGCCTGCCGTGTTCAGGACATTCTCACCGCCCTGGCTTGGCTTCGCTCATCCTCCTCCGCTGCACCGGAGTTGATCGGCCTCGATAAGGCCGCCATCTGGGCTACCTTCGCCGCCGCAGTCGCCCCCGTCGAGCTGAAGCTCAGCGCCGACCTCGGTTCGTTCAAAGGCACCGATGAGGAGTTCATTTCCACTTTCTTCGTGCCTGGCATCCAGCGCGCCGGCGGGCTCGACGTCGCGCGCAAGCTCATCGCCAATCGCAAGTAACCGCTCATGGGGAGGTGGCCTATGCGCGCCGCAGTTTTGGTCGTTGTGTTCGCGGCTGCCACATTCGCGCAATCGATCGCCGAAATGCGCCGTGACTTCGCCGATCCTCCGTCCGAATTCCGCCCCATGCCCCTCTGGGTGTGGCACGACGAGATGCGCTGGGAACGCCTCGGCGAGCAACTCGCGCAGTTCAAGCAGCAGGGCTTCGGCGGCGTCTTCGTGCATCCACGTCCCGGTCTTATGACCGAGTACCTGGGCGAAGAGTGGTTTCGCCTGTGGCGCCGGTCGGTCCAGGAGGGCAAGCGTCTGGGCCTCATCATCAACATCTACGACGAGAACAGCTATCCGGCCGGCTCTGCCGGCGGACACGTTCCGGCGCGCGCGCCCGATACCGCCGTGCAGGCTGTCCAACCGCTGCTCGATGTCCCTGCCAGCCGCATCCGCTGGAATCCGCATACGACCGTGAGTGTCTTTGCCCTTACGAAGAACGCCGCGGGAGAGATTGTCGCCGCCCGCCAAGTCCGTGGGCCGGAGGAGACGAAGCCGGGCGAAACGTACACGATTTTCAACTTGTACCGTTCGCAGGCCACGCCATGGTACGCGGACCTTCCCTACGTGGACCTCACGCATCCCTCGACCGGCCGCATGTTCCTGGAGACCACCTTCGAACCATACAAGAACCATGTCGGCGGCGATTTCGGGAAAACGGTCCGTTGGGCCTTTGATGATGAACCGCTTCTCACTTCCGGCGTCGCCTCCCCCGGCACGGTCCAGGGCGTGCCGCTCAGCTACAACACGCTCGCCGAATTCCGCAAGCGCAACGGCTACGACCTGGCCGGTGAACTGCCATCCCTCTACTGGGACATCGGCGATTGGCGCAAGGTCCGCTTCGACTATTTCCAGACGCTGCACGACTTGTGGAAAGAGAACTACTTCGAGCCAATCTATTCCTGGTGCACCCGTAACAATATTGGATTCACCGGACACTGGATGGAACACGAGTGGCCTGTTCCTTGGACTTCACCCGCCGACGCTTCTTTTTACGCCTATGAGCACATGCCGGGCATCGACATGCTGAGCGGGTTGCAGGCATTGGGCGTTCGCACCACGGGGCGCGACCCGTTCTACCTCTTCACTATCCGCCAGATGACCAGCGTCGCCGAGCAGTTGGGCCGCCGCGCGCTGGCGGAGAGCTTCGGCGTTTCGGGCTTTGACGCGGACTTTGAGCACTTCAAGCGCATCGGCGATTGGCAGATGGTGCATGGCATCAATCTCATCAACTCCTGCCAGAGTTGGGGCACCGTGCGCGGCGCGCGCAAGCGCGACTACCCGCCCACGTTCACCGATGCCTCCGGTTGGTGGCCTTACTACCGTCTGCATGCGGACCATTTGAGCCGCGTCTCCTACATGCTCACGCGCGGCAAGGCCCGTATGCGCGTCCTCGTGCTTGAGCCGACCACCAGCGGTTTCCTCCTGGCCCGGCGCGGCATCATGCCTCCACAACTTGCAGCTATGCGCGAGGACTACTCGAACCTGGTGCAGTTGCTCGCCGACCATCAAGTGGATTTCCATCTGGGCGACGAATACATCCTCGAATGGTTTGGCAAGATTGACGGCAAGCGTCTGGTGGTTGGCGAGCAGGCCTACGACGTTGTCGTCTGGCCTCAGCACATGGTCAATCTCCGGCGTCAGACGATGCCGTTACTTGAGAAGTTTCTTGCCGCCGGCGGACGCGTTCTCGCTCTCTCCGGACCCGCCGCTTACATCGATGGACGTGAGAGCAAGGCCGTCCGCGCACTGCGTGAGAAGCATCCCACCGCTTGGCAGGAGGTAACGGCAGGCGAACCTCTGATCGAAGCCATTCAACGCATCGCGCCACCGAGAGTGCGCTTCGACCTGCCGGCCCCTTCCGGAATCGGCATAGCCGAACGATTCCTGGACCATGGCGAACGCGTGCTCTTCTTCGCCAATTCCGGACCCGCGCCGTTCAAGACGCGGGCTACAATCGACGGCAACGCGCTGGAGCGCTGGGACACGCTGAATGGTGAGTCCACAGCGGCCGCCTATCGCTCTCAAGGGAATCAGATCACGTTTGACCTCGACCTGCCGCCCGCTGGTTCGGCATTGTTCGTTGTCCGCCAGAACGGCACGCCCGCGCCGTCCGCCACTCCGCCGCGTCTCACTCCGATCTCGGCAAGCACGTGGAGCATCACACAGGAAGACGCCAACGTCCTTGTCCTCGACTACTGCGACCTCACCACACAGGGACAACACCAAAAAGGCGTAAACACGTGGCACGCCAATTGGACCATCTGGCAGGCCCACGGCTTCGAGCGCCCTGCCTGGGACAACGCCGTGCAGTTCAAAACCCGCGTTTTCGACCGCAACCACTTTCCGCCGGACTCCGGTTTTGATGCCACTTTCCGATTCGAAGTCTCCGGGGCTGCGCCGCCCCCGAGTCTGGAACTTGCCATTGAGTGTCCGGAACTCTATCGCGTTACGGTCAATGAGATGCCGGTGGATTTCACGCGCGGCACACGCTGGCTCGATCCGCACATCATGAGCGTATCCATCCAAGCCCTCGTGCGGATTGGACACAACGCCATCCGCATCTCCGGCCGTCCATTCGATGTCCGTATGGAGCTTGAGAACATCTATCTGCGGGGCGATTTCTCCGTGGCGAAAGCTCCGCAAGGATTCCGCATCGCGCCGGCCGCGCCGCTCAAGTTGGGTTCACTGGCTGCACAGGGCCGGCCATTCTATCCGGCAACCATCCGGTACGAAACGACCGTCGGCGTCCCAAGCGGCGCCCAGGGCCTGCACGTCGAGATGGCAAAATGGTCCGGCGCGCTCGTTGAGATTCTGCTCAATGGGAAGCGCGCCGCACTGCTCGGATGGCCGCCATACGCTGCCGACCTGCCCGCTCCCCCGGGACGTCATACCGTCGCCGTGCGCGTGATAACTCCGCCGCGCAACGTCTTCGGTCCGTTTCACAATTCCGGCAAAGTCCGCATGTCGGCCACGCCTGCGTCCTGGGCGAATCCGCCGAGAACACAGCCGCCGGGCGCGCAGTATGATGTTCTGGACTACGGCTTGTTCGAGCCGCCGCATCTGAGCGCCCAATGGAAACCGTGAACCGACGACAACTGCTTCAATCGGCCGCCCTTGTCCCCGCTTGGCCTGCGCTTGTTTCGGCCGCACCCAAGCGCATCGCCACCATCATCACCGAGTACCGTTATAACTCGCACGCTGACGTGATCGTGGGGCGATTGCTCGAAGGCTACGATTACGAGGGACGCCGTATCAACCCACTCACGCGCGTTGTCTCCATGTACACGGATCAGGTCCCTGGCAACGACATGAGCCGCCCCATGGCCGCCAAGCACGGCGTGAAGATCTGGTCCACCGTCCACGACGCTCTCACGCTCAGTTCGGGCAAACTAGCGGTCGATGGAGTGGTGCTGGTCGGCGAGCACGGCAACTATCCTCAGAACGAGAAAGGCCAGCACCTTTATCCGCGTTACGAACTGTACAAACAGGTCATCGACGTCTTTCGCGAGTCACGGCGGGCCGTGCCTGTGTTCTGTGACAAGCACCTTTCGGTCGATTGGGACAAGGCCCGCTGGATGTACGACCAGTCGCGCGAGCTGAAATTCCCGCTCATGGCGGGCTCCTCGCTGCCGCTGGCATGGCGCCGCCCGTCGCTGGAAATACCTCTCGGCGCCAGGATCGAAAATGCGGTGACCGTCTTCAACGGCGACAAGGAAGCTTACGGCTTCCACGCACTCGAAACGCTGCAGTGCATGGTGGAGCGCCGCGCGGGAGGCGAAACCGGCGTCGAAGCCGTCCAATGCCTGGATGGCGAGCACGTCTGGCGCTGGACCGACGCCCATCCCTGGGCGGGGCCGTTACTCGAAGAAGCCGTAAGCCGCACAGAGGATCGTTCGCCCGGCAATATGCGCGACAACGTGAAGAAGCCCGTCCTGTTTGCCATCGAGTACTCCGATGGCCTCCGCGCTGCGGTCTACATTCTTAACGGCCACGTGGCGCAGGCGGGCTTCGCCGCCAGCTTGCGCGGCGAAAAAAAGCCCGTCTCTACCGAAGTCTGGTTGCAGCCATGGAGGCCGTTCAGCCACTTCAGTGCCCTGGTGCATTACATCGAACAGATGATCGTCACCGGGCGCCCCGCCTATCCCGTCGAGCGCACGCTGCTCACCACAGGCATGCTGGCGGCGCTGATGGAATCCGCCTACCGCCGCAACGCGCCTCTGGCGACGCCACACCTCAACGTCCGTTACCGCGCTCCGAAAGCATCCTTGTTTTGCCGCGGCCCCGTGCCTGCTATGGAACCCAGAAAGAGTTAGCACCTTATGACCTTCAAGCTTTGCACCTTCGCCCTCGCTTTACTCAGTTCCGGCGTGGCATTAGCCGCCGAAGACGCCTGGCAGCAGGCACGAGCGAATGGCCGCATCGTGAACGACGTCCTGATCCGCGCCGGCAAGAACATGAAGGCTTGGCTCGCGTACGCCGATCCGAAAACCAAACTGCTGCCGGATCGTCTGCCCGGCATGATTCGCGGACGGATGAATAGCGAGTTGCTCTACACGCCGCACAACTCTGGCGCGGACAACTATCCTTTCCTCATCCTCACCGCTTACTTCACCGATCCGGAACTCTACAAAGGGCGCATGGTGGAAATGCTACGCAGCGAGGTCCAGTACACGGATGCACCCGGCGGTAGGATTCCAGCCAACCTCGATCTGAAGACCTACACGCTTGGCCCTCCGAGCTTCTTCGGGGCCGGTGAGTACTGCAAGGACGGCATGGTGCCCGTCACCGAGTTCTTCGGCCGCAACCGCTGGTTCCATCGCATGGTGGACATGACCGAAGACTTCATGCTTCGCGCGCCGTTCAAGTCGCGTTGGGGCAACCTGCCTTCGGACAGTGCGGAACTGAACGGTGACGTCCTGCAGACTCTGGCGCGTCTGATTCCGATGACCGGCGACCGCCGTTTTCTCCGCTGGGCCGAGCAGATAGGCGATGCTTACATCGAGGAAGTTCTCCCTCGTAGCAATTACCTGCCGACGGCCAAGTACGATTTTGACAAGCGCGCGCCTTCCGAAATCGCCTGGCTAGGCGACCACGGGAACGAGACCATCGTCGGGCTCGTCCTGCTCGAAGCCATCGAAACCGAGATGGGCCTGCCCCGAGGCGAGAGCTACCGCCCCGTGCTTAGGAAAGTGCTCGACCGCGTCATCGAAACCGCCAACCCTTATGGCTTCATCTATCGCGGAATCCGCGTTTCCGACCTCAAGATCACCAACAACTACCTCACCGATTGCTGGGGCTATGTCTACGCCTCCATCTACGCCTATTACCAGGCGACCGGCGAAGAGAAATACCGCCAGGCGGTCCTGAACGTCCTCAAGAACCTCCGCCGCTACCGCGACTACGATTGGACCAAGCCCTCCGATACCGTCGACGATCTGGCCGACTCGATTGAAGGCGCCATCTACCTGGTCGCCCACGAGCCCGTGCCGGAGGCCATTGCCTGGATCGATTACTCGATCCCCAAGATGTTCCCTTACCAGTCCGCCGAAGGTACCGTCGAGCGCTGGTACGGCGATGGAAACTGGAACCGCACGCTGTTGCTGTATGCATTGATGAAGTCGCAGGGGAGCTACCTGAAGGGTTGGAAGCCCGGCGTGGAACTCGGCGCGGTGCGGGACGGCGAAACGCTGCGCATCACCGTCAGTGCCGCCACGGACTGGAGCGGCCAAGTGGTTTTCGACTATGCGCGCCATCGCCGCATCCTGAATCTGCGCAAGGACTACGCGCGCCTGAACCAGTGGCCGGAATGGTACACCGTCGATGAGAACACGCTCTACACGATCAGGAATGCCGGCACCGGCGGGGAGTCTCTCCGCCTCGGTAGCGAGTTGATCCACGGCTATCCCCTGCGCGTCCCGGCTGGCACAACCTGCCGCATCGAGGTGTCGCCGAAACGCTGACTAACTTACCGCCGCCTCGCGGAACACGATCGTCACCCCGTCCCCCTGGCCCTCCGCGTCAACGATGGGCGAGATGTGGGCCTCGATGCTCTTTCTGGCGCCGTCCTTTGTTCGCAGCACGGTCCGGTCCGCAGTGCATACCGCGTTGCCTTCCAACGCCACGCGCCCCAGCGGGTTCCCGATGAGCGCCCCAGTTTCACGGTCGATAGCAGTGAAGACCTTGGAAACCGGCCGTCCGAGTGAATCACGCTCCGTTCGCCCGGTGAGACTCTGGGCCGCGTGGTTGATCAGCACCACCCTGCCCCGCGCGTCAGTTACAATTACTCCATCACATAGTCCGGCGAGCGCAGCCGAAAGGTGCTGCTCCCTCCGGCAGGGCTTGTGTGGCGAGGAGTGCCGGTGCAGCGCCAGTTCCACGGCCGTTCGCAATGAACGGTCGTCGAACGGCTTCAGAACATAACCCGAGGGAAACGTGCGCTTGGCGCGTTCCACGGTGCGAACGTCCGCGAAGGCGGTCAGGTACACCACCGGAATGTCCATCCGTTCCTGCAGCGCCCCGGCCGCCTGCACGCCGTCGATGCCTCCCTTCAGCTTGATGTCCATCAACACCAGGTCGGGCGTCTTCAGCACAGCCTGCCTCAACGCGTCCACGGCTGAAACCGCCGTGCCGCTGACTTCGTAGCCGAGTTGTTGTAGGCACTGGGCGATGTCTGTCGCCACCAACCGCTCGTCTTCGACGATGAGAATTCTCGCTTTCGCCATCTTCTATGCAGCCTCCTTCTGGTGCGTTTCGCGAAACCGCACCTCGCATTCCGTTCCCCGTTTGTTATGCTTGCGTCGCACCACCCCGTCGATCTGTTCCGCTAGAATGCTCACCAGCCGCAGGCCCAGCGATCTTCTGCGCCCGCCGCTCCCTGTCTCCGAGAAACCCACGCCATTGTCGCGAACCGACAGCCTGAAACCTCCCGGCTCGCCGTGTAGCAGTATGTTGATCTGTCCTTTGCGCCCTCCGGGAAACGCGTGCTTGAGGCAATTGGAAACCAGTTCGTGAATGATGAGACCGCATGAAATCGCCGTGTCGATGGTCAACGCCACCGGTTCGACATCCAATTTCACCGTGACGACCTTCGCCTCCACGCCATACGACCGCAGGAGGTTAGTCGTCAGGCTGGCCACGTACTCCGGAAGGTCGATTCGCGAGTAGTCGCGGGCCCTGTGTAACTGCTCGTGCACGATGGCCATCGCCCTTACTCGATTCTGGCTTTCCCGCAAGACCTCAAGCGCCGCCTTGTCCTTCACGCATGATGCCTGCAAGTTCAGCAGGCTCGAAATGATCTGCAGGTTGTTCTTCACGCGGTGGTGGATCTCGCGGACCAGCACTTCCTTCTCACGCAGAACCAAGCGCACCTCCTCCTCTGTACTTCGTTTCACAACCAGACACTCGCGATGTGGTCCTGGCATCTCTCTTGTGTTCTCCACAACAAATCTGGGTACAATACGGCCTGCCGAAAGCGATTCTACTGGCGCGGTCCAGACGCCACCCCACATGCTTGAATGGAAGCCGCCTGGAATCAGTGAGATGAGAATTGTTCTACTGGTGTGACTGCGATTCGTGCACCGTCCAGAGACGATCGGTGCCCGCCGCTACGAGCCTCTATTGAATGCCGTACTCCGTATCCAACCTGAGGCTCTCGCCTGGCGCCAACACCCGCTCGGGACTCCACACGCAGAGGCTGACCTTGTTCTCTCCGCGGCCCCGGTACCATAGCCTGCGGATGGCGGCCTGTTCCAGGTTGAAACGGTTGACCAGCGTCAGGGAGAGCTGCGGATTGATAAGCCGCCATTCGCGCCGCGGTTCGACGTCGCCGGGAAAGCTTTCAATGCCGAAGTACCCATTCGCCACCGGCAGCAGCGTCTTGCGCACGGTGCGCCCGCCCTCCGCAACGTAAGAGAAGTCGACCGTCGGATGATCCATGTCGCCGGGCTGGAATTCTACGCGCGACTGCAGCGCAAGCTGCACGGGACTCGCCCCATGGTTGACCGCTGTCGTGATGGTCCGCAGCAGGCGCTCGCCCGGCGGCAGTTCCAGCAACCGCCGCAATTCAAGCCCGCCGGCGCACTTGCCGGTCAGCAAAACCGATGCGCGCGAGGGTGAAGACTCCACGCTCCACTCCGCCATGTGGCAATCGGACTTCAGATAGCCTTTATGGGCCAGCAGGACGATCCCGCCCATAGCCTCCAGGTTGGAAAACCGCTCGTCGGGATCCGGCTGCCTCACGGCTTGCCGCCCCGTGCGCTTGTCCACCATGCTGATGATCCGCCCGTGGAATCCCGGCGCCACCGCCACCTTCAGAACGTCGTTCTCGATCGTGGCGACATGGTAAGTCTTCACGTATTGCGCGAACTCGCGCTCAGTCTCCTCGATCCCGTACCACTCATGGAGGCGCGGCAGCCCATAGGAACGCACCTCGGTCATGATTTCGCGGAACCTTCGCCAAAACAGGTCTGGATCGGCCGGCCCCCACGTGTCACCACGCAAGATGAAGCGCTTGGCCTCGAGCAATTCGGTCCAATCGACCGAGAGCCTTGCTTTTCGGACGCGCCGTGCCACAGCGCCGCTCGCGGCCGCCTTCTCCGCGCCGTCGAATATGCCTTTCGCCGCGGGCAGGAAATCCGGGCCGAGTCTGGGCGACTTATAGGTCCAAATCGGCTTGCCTTTGCCCCGCGGAGCCTCGCGCACTTCCCGGTGCGTAAGCTCCAAGTACTCGCGCACCTTCGGCGAAGCGGCCCCGTAGTATGCGTCGAGAAACTCGCGCATGATCGCCCCGGCATCCGCAGATGGGTTCCAAAGCAGCTTCGCCAACAGGTACGATTTCAGTTCGCCGAACTCCGTGGTGTACCCAGGCCCGATGTCGCCCTGTAGGAACATCCCCACCACACCGTGGCGCCGGTACATGGGGATGTCCGCCGCGAGTTCATCCAGGTTGGGATACGGAAGCTGGTACTGCCAGAAATTCGTGAAGTAATGCCAGACATATAGGTGATCGGTAAGTTGCGACCACCCCTTCAGCCGGTCCAGGAAAAACCGGTTTCGCGAACACTGCTCATAGGGATGCGCCTGGCACAACCCGATGGGCGCCAGCCGGATTCGCACGTTGGAGTGCGGCCGTACTCTTAGTGGAGGAGCTTCTGTCCAACTGTAGGCGAAGGTGTCGATCAGCTTTTCGGGGTGCTTCTTTGACACTTCCGCCGCAATGGCGTTCACGAAACGCACCACCGGCCCCGAGTGCGCCCCGCCCTCCTCTTGCTCAACCCTCAGGCAGTTGGGGCATTCGCACCAGCCTTCAGTGTCGTTCTGCGAGACCGAGTAGATGGTGGCCTCGGGGTGCTCCCCGATCCAACGTAATACGCTCTCGATCCCCAGCCGGATCACATCGGGATTCGTCAGGCACAATTGCGCCCTTTCCGTCCTGCGGGCCCCGCCCGTGAACGAGAAGTACTCGGGATGCGAGGCGAAATGTTTGGCAGGCGAAACTAACTCGTAAAAACTGTGGCCGAACGGGTAGTAAGTGATCTTACCACCCGTGCTTTCGTCCAACGCGGAGAAATGTCCGTTGACGCGATTGCGGGCCGCCCAGTCCTTGTCCTTCGACGGACCGCTATAAAGCTCGCGGTACTCGAGTTCCGGGCTGTGCGTCTCATCGAACCCCGCGAGATCGATGGAAGCACGCTTGGGGATGCGAGCACAGTCCGGCGTGTACCAGCGGCATCCCAGGCGTTCGAGAAACTCGTAGACCGCATACATCGTGCCTCGCCTGCGCCCGCCGGCTAGAATGGTATGCCCGCCCGCGCTCTTCAGCACAAAACCTTCGTCGCCCAACTTTTCCCACGGGGCGGGAACGCGCAACCGTTCCACCGCCTCGCTCCGCCCGACCAACAGCATCGGACCCTTCACGTCATGCCGGTCGTCTACCAAGGGCAGGCGCGCGCCCGTCATTTCAAACAGGAATCGTTGGAGTTCGTCCGCCGCGCGTTGCTCGCTCGGCGAGGCCGCGCGGGAAAGCACAATGGTATGTCCGGACTGCGCGGAGCGGATGAAGGGCGCCAACGCCAGCAACTCGCGCCGGCGGAGCGCTACTTGCCCCAGGATTGGTTCGGCCGCGATCCCATTTCGAGAATCAGCGTGCCGCCCCTGGTGAGGTCTTTGTGTGTAAACCATGGCTTGTTTAGAGGCTGGCCGTTCAATTCGGCCGACTGGACGTACTTATTCGCCGCTGACACTCCCCGCGCCACTACGCGGAAGGTCTTTCCCTTGCCCAGGTGCACCTTTACTTCCTCGAAAATCGGGCTGCCGATGTCGTACACCGGCTTGCCGGGACAGACCGGATAGAAGCCCATTGCGCTGAACACGTACCACGAGGACAACTCGCCGTCGTCCTCGTCGCCCGCGAATCCCAGCGGATGCGCACGGTACCACACGTGCATGATCTCCCTCACCCTCCGCTGAGTCTTCCACGGTTCGCCGGCGTAATTGTAAAGGTACGGGATGTGGAAGCTTGGCTCGTTGCCGTGCCCGTACTGGCCAATCAGTCCCGTCTGGTCCGGGAACTGCCGCAGGAAGACAAACTTCGCGCCTTCCTCGAACCCCCGGTACTGTTCACGGAACAACTGGTCCAGCTTCGCCGTGAACTTCTCGCGTCCGCCCATCAGCCGGATGAGATCATCCACGTCCTGTTGCACGTGCCACGTGTAAATCCAGGAGTTCATCTCGGTGAAATAGTCGCGCCCGCCTTGCCCGCCGCCCCACTTCGGGTCAAACGGCTCGATCCACTTCCCGTCCTCGCTCTTCGGGGCCATGAACCCGATGCGCTGGTCGAACACGTTGCGGTAGTTGCGCGCCCGGCCCATGAAATAGTCGTAGTCGCTCTGCTTGCCGAGTTCCCTGGCCAATTGCGCCAGGCACCAGTCGTCGTAAGCGGCTTCAAGGGTGACCGACACCGCTTGGCGCCGCTCAAAACTATCAACTTCCGGCACGGTCTCTTTCTCGCCCGGCCTCAGCGCAGGGAAGAACCCTTTTTCGTAGTAAGTCCGGTCGAGCGCCGTGGCGGGTCCCCGGCGCCATGGGCTCATGGGCGCTTCCCTGCGGGTCTTCGGCAGCCCCGCGTATGCTTTTGCGAGATCGAAATCGCGATACCCTTTGAAATACGTGTCGGCGATGAGCGCCGTCATGTGATGCCCGATCATCCCCGCGCGCCCGTAACCCTGCATCCATCCGGACTGTTCGTACACCTTGATGTAACTGCGCACGAAATCAAGCTGCCGGTCCGGATCCAACAGTAACTGCAGTGGGTGAAGCGAGCGGTAACTGCCCCACAGATTGCTTACCGTGTAGAAACCCCGCCCTTGCGCCTCATGAACCTTATGGTCCGCGCCGCTGTAATATTTGTCGCCTTCGACGAGGTTCATGGGACGTCCCATCGTCCGGTAGAGGGCGCTGTAGAAGATCGTGCGCTGCTCTTCGGTTCCGCCTTTTACTTCCACTTTGGCGAACTCACGTTCCCAAGCCTTGCGCGCCTTCGTGCGTACGGCGTTGAGGTCCCAGCCGGGCATCTCCCGTTCGGCGTTCGCCCGCGCTTGTTCCGTACCGATCAGCGAAAAGCCCACCTTCACGTCAACCTGTTGCGGCGCGCTCAGCCGGCTGAAGTCCACAGCTACGCCGTTCAGTTCACCCTTCCAACTGCTTTGCGCCACAAATGGCTTCGAAAAGATGGCGCAAAAGTACATGCGCGAGCCGAAAAACGAATCCTCTCCGCCCGCCACCTCGTTGGGCGCGCGCACCTGCACCACGGGATTCCGCGACGACAGGTTGAAGATCACGTGCGCATCTTTGCCCGCCGGGTACGTGAAACGGTAGTACGCGCTTGTCGTGCCGGGTGAATACTCGACCTTAACGTCGTAGCTTTCGAGGAGCGCTTCATAGGAATAGGGCGTCACTTTCTCCAGGTCATGATCGTATAGCGAGGCAGACAAGGCGGGGTCGCGGTTGACCTCGCCTGTAACCGGCATAATAGCCGATGCGCCGGCCCGAAAGCCGTAAACCCTGTCGGCCAAGTAGCGGTCCTTCACCAGTGGTGTGGTTATGGGAACCAGGCGCGCCATGCCGTGCGGCAATTGCACGTTGGGGTTCGCCGGCTGCAGCAGATAGCCGATCCCCCCGATGTTCGGATCCACATAGTCGAGAGCGGCCTTTGTCCTCCGCCCGCAGCCTGCCGGCCCCATCCACCCCAAGGCGCAGAGCCACAGGAGGATGCTGAGGGCCGTGCTACTTCTTTTCGAAAACATACACACCCGTATCCTGCCGGCTCTGGTAGGTCACGAAGACCCGCCCGATCGAATCGACTGCCACATCTTCGACCAACTGCCGAGGCTGGGGCATGTACCATTGCGTCAGGAACTTGCCGTTGTTGTCGTACTTGGTAATGCTCGAGCGGCGCTCCTTGTCCCGCGTGGTAATGTAAATGTTGCCCTCGCGATCCACACACATGCTGTGATAGCTCAGCAGATTGTTCTCGGCCGTGAACGCGCCGAACTCCAGTAACAACTTGCCTTGAGGCGTGAATTTTTGTACCGGCCCGTAGTAATTTGAGATGATAACGTCGCCGCGCCGGTCGACTCCCAGCCCGTGCGGCGCGTGAAAATCGCCGGGGCCGCTGCCCGCCTTACCCCAGTGCGCGACAAAGCTCCCTTTCTCGTCATAGACGGCAATGCGGCTGTTGTCGACGTCCGCGATGAACAGACGGCCGATCGGGTCGAAATCCAGAGCGTGCGGCCTCAGGAACTGCCCGGACGCACTGCCCTTCGTCCCGAATTCCCGCAGGAACTTGCCTCCCGACTCGAACACCTCGATGCGGAAGTTCGCACCGTCGGCAACGTAGATCTTGCCGTCCACTGGATTCACAGCGGCGTCCCGCGGGGATCGAAACTGTCCCGGACCGGAACCAGGACCGTCGCCGATTTCACACAGAAACTTTCCATCCGGCGTATATTGAATCACCCGGGAAGTCCGGCTGTCGGTGACGATCACGTCGCCGTTCCGGTTTACGGCGATCCCGTGCGCGCCGCGCAACTGTCCCGGTCCTCCTCCGGCCACGCTCCAACTCTGCAGCAGCGTGTACTGTTCGCCGCCGAGCGTGCAGAAAGCCGCAAGAAGGGCCGCGATCAGTCTCATGGCTTTCTCCGGAAGACCTGCACGCCATGCACGCTGCGGCTCTCAACGGCAGCGTACACCTGCCCGTTCGCGTCCACGGCCGCTGTCTTCACACCCTGCTCGCCTTCAGCGGTGGACGCCGCCCAGGCCGCGACGTAAGCGCCTCGATTGTCGTAAATGACAATCGCGTTGCGCCCATCCCGGTGCCGTGCGGCCAGGTATGTGTTGCCCCTGTTATCGGTAGTCATGCTGTGGAAGTGAATCCAACCGCGGAAACCAGCCGGCGCGAAGTCGTACAGGAACTTTCCATCAGCGTTGAACCGCTGAGTCGGCCCGTAGTAATTCGAAACGATTACGTCTCCGTTCGGCGCCACACCCAACCCATGCGCGTCGCGGAACTCGCCCGCGCCTTCGCCCTTCTTGCCAAAACTGAAGAGGAACTTCCCGCTTTGCGGCTCGAAGACGCTAACCCGATTGTTATCTACGTCCACAACATAGAGCCTGGTGCCGTCCGGCGAGAAACCCAAACCGTGCGCCCGCAGCAGTTGGCCCGGCCCGCTGCCTTTCGAGCCGAACATGCGCAGAAACTTGCCGTCCGCGCTGAAAACTTGAATGCGGTAGTTGTTGGCATCGGAGACGAATATCTCGCCGGACCGGCCGGCGCGCGCGTCCCGCGGCCCGCTGAACTGGCCCGGTCCTTTCCCGGGCCCCAGGCCGATTTCGGATAGCCACTTCCCTTCGGGCGTAAAGCGCTGGACCCGGCTGCCAACGCTGTCCACCAGGATGAGGTTGCCATCCTTGTCGAAACACAGCGAGTGCGCTTCTTTGAGGGCGTTCGGTACGCCCTGCGGGTTCAGCCAGCTCCGCACAATTTCGTACTGCGGCTCCGGCGCCGGCGGCGTCTGCAGCGGATCGGCGAAGCTGAGTAAATCCACTTTCAACTTCCCCTTATCCATGATCTTCGACACCGTGTAGATGCGCTTGTCGCGTCCCACCGCGATCGACTGCGCCCATGTCGGCCGTCGACCGTCGTCCAGAGCCAGCGCACCATGGTCCGTGTATTTCCCGGTCGGAATATCATACGTGACGAAGCGTATCTCCTCGCCCTTGGGCGTTCCGGTGAGGAAGTACAGGGTATGACCGTCGGGGCCAAGAGTGAGTCCCAGGTATCCGTAAGGGAACTCATCGTACAGGCCGCTTGCCTTCGATTTCTGGGAGGCGATCCTATCAACTACTTCTAGAAAGCCTCCGCGCGGGTCAAAGCGGAACAGGTATCCGCTCATCCCGTGCGTCCCGTAAAAAACCTTCTCCGGCTCGTACCAAACCGTCTGCCGCCAGTTGTAGCCCATGTGTCCGGGTATGTTCGGGTCCCACTTGCCGAAGATAGGGCGCTTCATGCTGCAGCCTGGGATCGTCTGGAGTTCCTTCTCCTGTCTTGCCCAGCCATAGCGCCAGATTTGTCCCGTCGAATCGCTGAAAAACGCCGTGCCTAAAACAGGATCCACGGCGATGGACCGGCACACTACGCGGAACGTATCGCCCACGCCCTTTTCACCCAGGCCCGCCGTCAGGCCGTAGTCCTTCATCTCCTTCTTCATCAGGTCGTAAACCAGAAAGTGGGCCGAGGGCCACGTCAGCCCAAACAGGCGTTCGCGGCGCTTGTCCATCGCCATCGTGATGATGCCTTCGCCTGCCGGCGCACTGGCCAGTTTCTCGATCTTGCCTGTCGCCATGTCGTAACCCAGGAAGTGGCCGCCGGGATATGGCTTGTAACCGGCTGGAGGAACACCAACCAGTTCTTTGCCGTCCACCACCTGGTAGTAACCCATATGAGTGGCGAAATATAGCTTGCCTTTGTGTTCGTGAAAATTGACGTGGCTCTTGCCTTGCGGAACGGATTTCAGTCCCTTCTCTCCACTGGCCTCGGTAAGATCGGCCAAATGCGTGACCTTGTCTGTCGCTGGATCGTAGGAGAACATCTGCGCGCCCACGTCGATCTTGTGAGCGCATATGACGTAGTAAATCTTACCGTCGCTGGCTGCAGTCACTCCGTTGTAACTGTCGTCTCCTGTGAAGCCGGATTCGTGCCAGCGCGCGGCGAGCACCCCCGTAGAAACGAAGTCGGCGCCCAACAAAGAGGACGCCAAAAGAACACACGACAAGAATATGGTTTTCCGCATTTCAAAAATGGGAGGCAACTACCCGGCTGCCTCCCTTCCTTCCTAGAACGTGAGTTTGCCGCTGAGAATCACCTGTCGCGGATAGTTAGTCAGTGCCTTTACGGTCCCGATTTGGCCGAACGTGGCCGAAGTCGGGTTGCTACCGTTGAGCGAGTCGTACCACTCGGGGGTATTCATCGCATTGGTAGCCTGAGCCTCGATCTCGAACATGAACCGCTCAGCTATGCGCGTCTTCTTCACCACACCGAGGTCGAAACGGTGAATCGGTGGATTGCGAAGGCTTGACAAAACAGTCGGCCATCGCCGGATTCGGTACGGATCCGTGTTGTTCACGAACGCCGCGGGATTAATCCACTGGTTCAGGTTCTGCCCGCCGGGTACTGCGTTGGGATCCGCCCCCGTCGGGATGGCGTTGCTGGCCATTTCAACAACTTTGCCGCTCTGAATGCGGATAATCCCGTTTACCTGCCAGCCGTTGATGATGCGGTCCGCCCAACCCGGAGTGTTCGGGAACAGCCAGTGTCCTTTGCCGAAAGGCAGTTCTACCGCGAAGTTAGGTACCAGGATCTGCGGAAAATCGAGCGGCGAAAGCCGCTTCTCAAGGAAGGGATCCGTGGCCCACTGATATCCCGACCTCTCCATCTTTTTTGAGGCTGTGTAGGCCAGGCTGAAGCTTATTCCCTGGCTCATGCGTTTCACAAGGTAAAGTTGCAGGGCGTCGTAACGGGACCAGCCAATGGGAGTGCTGGCAAGTGTAACGCCTCCCGGGAACTGCGGGTACGGCACAATCAAACTCGAGTTGGCAATCGTGGATTGGTTGAGCGCATAACCCGGCACCAATCCTGCGAACGGGTTGGGGTACTTCGTGTTCAAGTACGATGCACCCTGCGTGTATTGCTGCTCGGTAAGCGAATTGAGACTCTTGTTGACGGGCAACCGGGTAACGATATTGTTCACATAACCCGCACTCACACGCATGTTCCAGAAGACCTCCCGTTGGATCTCAAAACTGAACTGCCGGGCCCGCGGAGTCCGGGTATTCGGATCGACGTAGGAGATGCTCGACCCTATATTGGTTGCCAGACCATTCTTGGCGCCAACCGGCTGTATGATCCCCGTCGGAAATGGATTATCCAGCAGATTCAAAGGGACACGGTTGGCATCGTAAGTGACCCATGGAGTTGACTGGCTAAAGCCAGCTTGACCCGGGTCATAGTAGATTGGCCCATAAAACATACCCCATCCGACTCGGATCGCGGTCTTGTTGTTTAGGGCATACGCGGCCGCAATGCGGGGCCCAAAGTCCTTGTTGCCTGGACCATAAACATTCCTCGGCTGGCCATTCACACCGGGGAACATCAGGCCGCCCACAAGGTTCGAGCATGCCGGGCAATACTGCGCACCCGCTGCGGCTTTCACTTGCGCGGCCAGCGGGCTGACCGCCGTGGGATCGAACGATCCCGTCATGGCGTCGTAGCGATCCGTCAGGCCGCCCGTGCGGTCCCAACGCAAACCCACGTTCACAGTCAGCTTGGGCGTTAGCTTGATATCGTCCTGCACGTACAGGGTGCCGTAAGTCATCTGCCGGTTCGTCGTGGCGTTAAGGTCCAGCGATCCACTGCCCACACCGAAGAGGAAGCTCGCCGTTTCGTCACCTGCGCCAATGGTTTGCACATCCGGGTCGGGTCCATTGGTGTCCCCGCGGCCAAACGAGAAGGAGCCGGCGTCATTGCCTCCGGGACTCAGATAGATTCGCTCCAAGCGGAACTGCCCGCCCACTTTGAGGTTGTGCTTCCCGAGATTCTTAGACCACGCGGCGTCTACGTTGTTGACCTGATCCGGCACGTACCGTCCTGCCGGAAGACCTCCGCCCATGAACATGTCGCTCCCGCCGATATTGGAGCCACCCATGCGGAAAACGGGAAACGCCTTCGCCGCCTGGGACTGGAACGTGGAACTGAAGCCCAAGTCCGCGGGCGTTGCCTGCAGGCGCGGCGTTTCCAATTGCCCTGTGACGTACCGCTCCATGCCCACCCGGAAATTCAGTACGCTGGTGGGCGAGAGCGTGTGGGTGAGGTCAACCACTGCATTGTGATTGGCCCGAATGAATGGGAATCCCCCATTCACCTCCGCCGCCGTCCCGTAATACAACACCGGATACTCTTTATAGTCGGTCCGGATGTGCCGGACCATGAGTTTTGTGCGCTCGCTAATGTTCCAATCGATGCGCGGCATGAACTCGATGTATTCTTTGGTGGCTTTCGACTCGCCCACCGAGATAAAGTTGGTCGCCTTCACAACCAGGCCGCTAGGGGCGTTCGGCAGCGGTATGTACTTCCAGAAAGCCTTGGCCACCGGGTTGATGCGATTTGCTGGAATTACGTTTCCAGCCACTGGAGTGCGGCTGTATTTCTTCGTCGCTGGATCCTGAACCGTTGAGAACGGATCGTAGATCTGTACCTGCGTCGGGACACCGCTCTTCAGATAGAAGGTCGAAGTGAAGTCGCCGTTGCGCTCTTTCTGCGTAGGTACATATCCGGCAAAGCTCTTCACGTCGTTACTCTTGTTCTGGTTGTACTTGAACGTCCCGAAAAGCTTGTCACGGAAAATGCGGCCGGTAACGATGCCACCGTATGTGTTGTAAACCAGCCTGGTGCGCGGTTGCCCCGCTCGGTTTCGCTCGAAATGGTTGGCATTGAGCGCGGTGTTCCTGAAGAAGGTGTAAAGTTCACCGTGGTATTCGTTGCTGCCGGACTTTGTAGTCACATTGATGATCCCACCCGTCGTATTGCCGTACTCCGCGCTGTAGGCGTTTGTGATCACCTTCACTTCCGCCGTGGACTCCTGCGTAGGAATGACGCCGAACATGTGGCCGTCATAGCTGGTACGGTTGGGAACTCCGTCCAGGATCATCTCATTGGTGCGGTCCTGGCCGCCGTTGATCATGAAGCCCGAAGCCCCCGCGTTACCCGATGGCGTCATTCCCCGGTCGTTGCCCGCCACAACCACCCCCGGCGCGCTTGGCAGGATGCTCATCACCACGCGCTGCACCGTCGGCGTGTAAAGCGTCCGCGCAAGGTCAATTTCGCCGGCTCGGTCGGCGTTCTCAAATTCCACTAGGCTCACCTTATCTGTAACCGTAACCGTTTCGGTTACAGAGCCCAGCATGAGCTTCAAATTGACCGTGGGGTTTGATGCCGCTACCACGGTCACTTTCGGCTGGACCGCCTTTTGGAATCCCTGTTGCACCACCTCCACCGAGTAATCTCCCGGCTGTAAGAACCGGACATTGTAGAAACCTTCCGCTGTGGTTCCGGCGCTGTACTTGGCGCCGGTCAGCAGGTTCGTAACGGTGATGGTTGCCCCTGGGATTGGCGAGTCCGAAGGATCCGTTACCCGTCCGCTGATGGTACCCAACGCGGCGCCCTGACCAAATAGAAGCGCCGTGCAGAGAAACAAAAGTCCGGTTACCGCAGTAACCTGCTTCATCTCTCACCCCCGGTTTGTGTGGGGCCCCGCCCAGCAGGGCCCCTTCCCTCTGTGCCTAGAACGATATCCGGCCGGCGAACTGAATCTGGCGCGGATAATTGGATTGATTTTGATAACCCGCAATCTGGCCGAAGCAGGACTTCGATGCAGAGTTGCAGTTACCTGTTGAACCGTACCACTGCGGCGTGTTAAACGCATTCACCCAGTTGTTGATGAACTGGAACTTCACACGCTCCGTGATCCGGAAGTTCTTCATAATCCCGAGATCGAAGTTGTGTGTCGGTGGCTCACGTAGCCGGCCGGTTACGGTGTACCACCGCCGCGGCGCGTACGGGTTGGTGTTCAGCGTGTACGCCGCCCGGTTGATCCACTGATCCAGGCGCTGGCCGCCTGGTACATCGTTGGGGTCCACACCGGCAACAGGGATGGTGTCCGCGGCCAATTGGTAAGGCCTGCCGCTCGAGACCCGAATCATCCAGTTGATTTGCCAACCGCCGATGATGTGATCCAGCCATCCCGGCATCGTCGTCCAGGCCCAACGCTTCTTGCCCCACGGCATCTCCCACGATCCGTTGGCCACGAAGTTCTGAGGAATGTCGTAAGTCTCGTAAGTCTTCTCCAGGAAGTTATCGAACGAGTTAGCGTAGCCGAAATGACCCAGTTTCTTGGAGATTGTATATGCAAAACTCATACTGACGCCGTGGCTGAACCGCTTGGTCACTTGAGTCTGGAGACCGTCGTAACGCGAGTCACCAATCGGCACATTTGCCTTCGTTACCCCGGTGAACTGTGGAAACTGGTATTGCAGCGAACTGAATGCGATCTTCGACTGGTTCAGCGCATAGCCCGGCACCAAGCCGGCGAACGGGTTGTCCACCTGCCGGTTCAGAACCGAAGCACCCTGGATGTAGAGCGACTCCGGGATGTAGTTCAGCGACTGGTTCACCGGCAACCGGTCGTTGTAGTTGAAGTTGTAACCTGCGCTGACCAGAACTCCCCAGGGTATCTCCCGCTGTATTTCGAAGCTCGTTTGATAGGCCCTCGGCTCCCGCGTCTCCGGATCGATGAAGCTTATGCTGGCACCGATGTTCGTCGCCAGACCCTTGCTCGAACCCGTGGGCTGGAGCAGGCCGTTCGGGAACGGGTTGTCGATCAGGTTGATAGGAATCTGATTCGAGTCGTACAGAATCGACGTCGTCGTCTGGCTGTAGCCGGCGGGCTGGCCCGGATCGTACCAGATGGGCCCATAGAACATTCCAAAACCGCCTCGGATGGCAGTCTTATTGTCAAGCGCATATGCGAAACCGATACGCGGCCCGAAGTTCTTGCGCGTCGCGTTGTACACGTTGCGGGGCATCCCGCCCACGCCTGGGAACGTCAACCCGCCCCGCAGGTTTGCGCACGCGGGGCAATTAGACGCAGCCGCCGTGGCCTTCACCTGCGCCGCAAGCGGACTGGTGGCCGTTTCGTCGAAGATGCCGGTCATGGCGTTATAACGGTCCGTCATGGGACCTGTCCAGTCCCAGCGCAAGCCGAAGTTGAGTTTCAGTTTACTGGTGACGCTGATGTCGTCCTGCACGAATAATGCCAGGCTCTTGCCCTGGCGCGCCGGCAGCGAAAGTACGTCGATGGATGCGCTACCCACTCCCATCAGGAACGATGCCACCGCATCGCCAGCCGAAGGCACATTCAATTGCGGATCTGCATTCGTCGCCGTGGGGCTGAAACCGAACGAACCGGCATCGTAGCCCGCGGCCACGTTGTAAGTGCGCTCCAGACGCCCCTGCCCGCCGATCTTCAGCGTGTGGCTGCCAATGATCTTGGACCACGTGGCATCGACGTTGTTGATTTGATCCGGCGTAAAGTTGCCTGAACCCTGGCCGGCGCCGCTAAAGGCGTACCCACCATAGCCGGGAGAACCACCGAAACTGAAGTATGGGAAATAAGGCGAAGCCTGAGCCACGAATGTCGAACTGAAGCCCAGGTCCTTTGGCGTGACCTCGCCCCGTTTGTTGTTTCTATTCGCCGTCAGGTACCGCTGCAACCCAGCGCGCACGTTCAACACACTTGTCGGTGAAATGGTCCTCGTATAGTCCACTACCAGGTTGTGGTTGGCGCGCGTGAACGGGAAGCCCGTGTTCACGTCCGCTGCGCCTGGGTAAAACTCGACGTCGTAGGAGTTGAAGTTGTTACGGATGTGGCGCACGCTGAACCGGTTGGTGTCGTTGATGTTCCAGTCCACCCGGTTGGAGTATTCGCTGAAATCCGCCTTGGCCGAGCCCCCCGAAGGCAGGTAGTTACTGCCGCGGGTGATGGGGTCGCCCGCTGCGTTCGGCAGCGGGATATACTTCCAGAACGCCTTGGCGACCGGACTCATCCTGCTCGCAGGAACTTTGTTGCCGGCGAGCGCCGTCCTCGAGTACCTGCCCGTCACGGGATCCTGCTTGATGCTCCACGGATCGTAAATCAACACGGGAGCTTTCTGCCCACCGCTGTTCCACCACGTGTCGGTAAAATCGCCGTTGCGTTCCGCCTCGGTAGGCACGTGACCCGAATAGGACTTCTTACTACCCGAGTGCAGCCGCTGCCAGCCTGAACTGAAGAACAGCTTGTTCTTGAAGGCCGGTCCGCTCACCAGGAAACCGTACTGGTCGAAGTGTACAGGCAACCGGCCTTGCTTCGCCAGGTTTCGTTCGAAGGTGTTTGCCGCCATCGTCACGTTCCGGTTGTAGAAGTAAGCTTCGCCGTGGTAATCGTTGCTGCCGCTGCGCGTTGTCACGTTCACAACGCCGCCTGTGGTGCGCCCGTACTCCGCGCTGTAAGGGCTGGCCAGCACCTTCATCTCCGCCACGGTCTCCTGCGTCGGAATGGTGCCGTAAAGGCCTCCCTCGTTGCCGCCCCGGTTCGGCACGCCGTCGATCAGCATTTCGTTGGACTTGAATTGTCCGCCGCTGATCACCAGCGATGTCGAACCCGAGTTGTCATACGGGGTGAAGCTCTTGGCGTTGGTCGCCACTGTCACGCCCGCTGCTGCCCACGTAATGCCCATGATGTTGTGGCCTTGCGTAGGCGTGTTCAGCATGCGGATGTTGTCGATGAGCGCGCCTTTGTCCGCATTTTGCGTTTCGATCTGCGCGACTCGTTCGGTTACCGTGACGGTCTCAGCCACTGCGCCCAAGGTAAGGGTGAAGTTCACCGTGGGGTTGGTAGCCGTAGCCACCACCACGTTGGGCTGCACCGATTTCTGAAATCCGGTCTTGGAAACCGACACCGAATAAGTGCCGGGCTGTAAGAATCGGACCGTGTAATACCCATCGGCCGTTGTCGCGGCCGTGGACGTTGATCCGGTTTTGATATTGGTTACAAGGATCCCGGCATCCGGGACCGGCGCCTGCGAAGGGTCCGTGACTCTCCCACTTATGGATCCTAGCGCGGCTCCTTGCCCGAATGCGGGTACGGCGGCAGTCAGGAGCACTAAGACAGCCGCCAGGAGGATACTGCTGTGACGACCTGACATGACTCACCTCATCTCTCGTCTCGATGGCCGGCCTTCCGACCGGCCATTCCACCGACTCAACCCTCTAAATCTGCCCCAACTATGGCGCTGATTTGGGATCGAGTCAAGCCTTTCTTATGCCGTCCAGGATCGCTCCCGTGACAGCCATTTCATCCGCCGTGGCCGGCACTTGCGGTCCACGCGGCGGACCGATCTTGATTCCGGACGATTTCTCAATCGCTGCCCGAAGGATGGGAACTGGATTAAGGCGCCCGTTCTGATTGAGCGAAGCGAAGAAAGGCGCCATCTTGAAGTAGATTCTGGAAGCCTCAACGTTGTCGCCCTTGTAATAGGCGTCGATCATCGCCTTCATGCAATCGCCGATCACCTGGGAACCGCCACTGACCACGCCAACGCCTCGCTGCGGCAGCACTTGCAGTACCATGGTGTCGTCCCCACAGTAGATCGAGAAGTCTTCCGGCGTATGCAACGCGAATGAAGTGGCTTGCGTTGGTTGGATTCCAGCTTCCTCCTTGATACCCCGGATGTTGGGGATCTTCACGAGTTGCACGAGCGTCTCCGGTTCCATGTTGACGCCGGTGAAAAGCGGAATGTTGTAAATCAGCACAGGCAACTTCGTCGCCGAGCTTACCGCCTCGAAGTGCCTTCGGATTCCTTCCTGCGTAGGTTTGCCGTAGTACGGCAAAACGCACATGGCCACGTCGAAGCCCATCTCCTCGGCGATCCGGGTAAAACGGATCGATGCGCGCGTCGAAGCCGCGCCCACGCCCGCCACCAGGGGAACCCGCCCCCGATTGGCGGCCTTGACCGTCTTCCAGATCTCCAGCCTTTCCTCGTCCGTCAGCGCATAGAACTGACCCGTCGTGCCGGTGACGATAATGGAATCGCAGAAGTTCCTGGTGATGATGTAGTCCACCAACTGCCCCAGCGCCTCGTGGTTGACATCTTCGTTGGCATAAAAGGGCGTTACCAATGGAACCGACACGCGGCCCATGATTTCTAGCAATGTCTTCATTCAATCTCCTTCTTTCAATACGATGCCGTGACGACCGGAAGCCCTCTCCGCCGGGCACCGAGCGCGTTCTCCACCGTGCGCGCCGTCTCCAGCACGCGTTCCCCGTACTCCCGAATGCGTTCCCGCGGTAGCCGGCTTGCAGGCGCGGAGACGCTCAACGCCCCCGTGCCTCCATCCACCACTACTGAAATGGCAGCCGCGACACAGATCACTCCTAACTCGTTTTCTTCCATATCGATGGCGTATCCTTCCGCCCGGATCCGGCCCATCTCCTCTTCTAAACGATCCATGGTCGTGATCGTATGGGGTGTGAATCGAGGCAATCCCCTCACCCCGGCCACGGCCCTCACCCGATCGCTCGACAGCGTGGCCAGAATCGCCTTCCCCAATCCTGTGCAATGGAGCGGAGCACGCAATCCCTCGTCTCCCCGCGTGTGCAGCTGGAACGGCGACTCGATGGCTGACAGTATCAGGATCTCATTGTCCGATAACACGCCCAGCTTCACGGTCTCCTTTGTTTCCGCCGCCAGCCGTTTCAGATGCGGCAACGCCGCCGCCACCAGCCTCGTGCTGTGCGAGAACCTCATTCCCAACTCGTAGACCCGCGGCCCCAGCCGGTATCGCTTGTCCGCCGGGTCCTGCTTGAGAAAATCCATGCTCTCCAACGTGCGCAACAGGTTGTGCGTCGTCGACTTGGGCATCTCCAGACGGCGGCTCAGGTCGCTGACACTCAGATTTGGCGGATCGGTGCCGAACTCGCACAGGATTTCCAGAGCCTTGCGCACCGCAGCCACTTCGTAGTTGCCGCCAGACCTACCGTTCGAGTTTTCGTTCATCATGGCTGACCATCACTTTCGCCACCTGAACAATATCTATACCCCGATTTGGGCTCCTGTCAAGAAAAATCTGTGTCGATTTCCCCCTGTTTTGTTCAAGTTTCCGGTTGGATTCTGGTCCCGGGCAGGCATATGGGAAAGCTGTTCGTCGATGATGAACGATCGCCTCCGCACGATCTCCCACCGGGCCTCAACCTGGAATATCATCCATAGAGTGATTGGTCGGTTCCTCTTCACCGCCTGCCTCCTATGGACGGCTGGCCATCCAGAGACTCGTGTCCATCCGGAGGACTCGCTCCCGTATGTGTTCGTACCACCGGGAGCATTCCTGGCGGGCTGTTCACCGGGCGACGCCGATTGCTACGACGCCGAGAAGCCTCCCCGCCGGATCACCCTGTCGCAAGGCTTCTGGATCGGACAGTCGGAGGTGACCGTGGGCGCCTATGCTCGGTTTGCCCGACGCACCAGCAGACCGATGCCGCCGGAACCCAGGTTATATGAACGGCCCCTGAATCCGGGTTGGAGCAACGTACGGCAACCGATGACCATGGTGAATCGGGAGGATGCCGCCGCATATTGCGCCTGGTTGGGCGGACGCCTGCCAACCGCGGCGGAATGGGAATACGCCGCGCGAGCGGGAACGTCGGGGTCCCGGTACGGGAATCTGGACGACATTGCCTGGTACGCCGGCAACAGCGGACAGGAACCAGTCGAAGTATCGGGGTTTGCCGAACGGAAGGACCTGAAAGGCTTCTTCGTTTTGCTGCAACGGAACGGCAACCGGCCGCATGAAGTCGCGGGGAAACAACCGAACGACTGGGGACTGCATGACATGTTGGGGAATGTCTGGGAGTGGTGCGGGGATCATCCGCCCGCCCTCAGGGGCGGCTCCTGGTTCGATCTCCCCAGAATGCTTCGTTTCTCTACGACTCTCGAGAGCGAACCGGCCGAGCGGAGCAGTAATATCGGCTTCCGGTGCGTCCTGCCAAGCGGGGCGAGCCTCCAGCCTGCCGGCCCGCGTTAGGCAGAGGCCATCCGGCGGGCTTCGAGGATCGCCGCCAGGCTGCGTTCCACGTCCTCTTCGCTGGTGGACCAATTGGTGACGCTGATGCGCATGGCCGTCCGGCCCTGCCAGATCGTTCCGCCGCACCAGCAGACTCCCTGGTCCTGGATGAAGTCGATCACGCGCGAGGTCGTATCGGCATCCCCGAACGAGACCAGCACCTGGTTCAGCACGACTTCGTTCAGCACCTGGCAGCCAGCCGCGCGCAGACCATCGGCCATGCGGCGCGCGTGGCGGCAGGTCCGTTCGATCATCGCCGCTACGCCGCCACGGCCCAGCGTCCGCAACGCAGCCCAGACCTCCACCCCGCGAGCGCGCCGCGAAAGTTCCGGAGTAAACAATCCCGGATCGCGATGCTCGGCGAGCGGTATGTAGGATGCAGCAACCGACATGGCGCGGTATAACAATTCCGGTTCGCGCACGAAGGCCAGCCCGCTATCGTAGGGCACGTTCAACCACTTGTGCGCATCCGTGGCCCAGCTATCCGCCTTCTCGACGCCGGCAACCAGATGGGCAAGCACGGGGCTGGCAGCCGCCCACAAACCAAAGGCACCGTCCACGTGAACCCACGCACCGCGCGCGTGCGCCGCGTCGCAAATAGCGCCCACCGGGTCGGAAGCGCCGGTGTTCACATTGCCAACTTGCACGCAGACGATCGCCGGCGCGTTGAATTCCGGAAGCGCATCCGCGCGCATCCGGCCCTGGCCGTCAACCGGAACTCGCAGCACCCGGCGCCGCCCCAACCCCAGCAGGCCGAGCGACTTCAGCACCGAGGGATGGACCTCCTCGCTCACCACGACGCTCACCGCCGGCGCGCCATGCAACCCGTCGGCATCCACGTCCCAGCCAACCGACTCAAGCACTCTCCGCCGCGCCGCAGCCAAGCCCGTGAAACTGGCCATCGTGGCGCCGGTCACGAAGGCCCCCCCACAGCCCACCGGAAGTTTCAGCAACTCCACGAGCCAGCCGAGAGAAATCTCCTCCAACACCGACGCGACGGGGCTGGACGTATACAACGCAGCGTTCTGGTCCCAAGCGCCGGCCAGCCAGTTGGCGGCCAGCGCCACGGGCAATGTGCCGCCATGCACGAAGCCGAAAAACCGCCCGCCCGAGGTGGCGACGGTCGCAGGCGACCCGACCCGGTCAAGCAGTTCGATCACACTCTCGGGATCGGCAGGCGCCTCGGGCAGTGGTCCGCCCAATTCAGCCAGGCGCGCCAGTGCGCTGCCGTCCGGGGCTACCGGGCGTGAATTGACTTGGTCAAGGTACCGGGCGGCCTTAGCGGCGGCTTGTTCAAAGATGCGGGACAAGTCTCAGAATACCGCAGGCGTTACTACACCCAGTGCGGCGCATTGGGGTATTCGATTGCCGCGCGCAAAAACGTGCGCGCACGCTCCGGACTCATCGAGGGATTGCGGAACTTCGAACCCATCAAGTCCGCTATGTTCTCGAAGCAGCGCGTGTTGCGGATCTGGCCGGCGAAGCGCTCGCGCCCCGGTCCGAGCGCCGTCAGGATGACATAGTCCGAGGTGTGGTCCGTGCTCATCCAGCCAATGCCGGTGTGATTCCCCACGGCCTGCCCCATGATGCCGGCGAGTTTGTCCAGCCGGGAGTTCAGGCACAGTTTCTTCGTGCCCGCCGCTGCCGCGCGCACGGCCTCAACCTCGTCGGAGCTGAACTCGAAACCGAACGCTTCGTGAGCTAAATCCTTGATCAGTGCGGCGTCCGGCTTGCCCTTCCCCATCAACTTCGGCTGGATCTGGCTGAAGGAACTCTTTGCGCGCGCCAGCGCCTTGAACCCGTTCGAGGGGCTGTTCCATTCCGCCCACTTCCCGCCGATGCCGGGGTTGGAATTGCCGTGGTCGGCAGTGATTACAAGTAACGTTTCCGGATGTCGCTCGGCGAACCGCAGGGCCACCTCGATGGCGTCGTCGAACGCCAGCATCTCCCACATCTGGCTGGCGGCGTCGTTGCTATGCGCGGCGTGGTCCACGCGCCCGCCTTCCACCTGTAGCAGGAACCCCTTGGGCGAAGATTCCAGCACTGCCAGCGCCGCAGTGGTCATCTCGGCCAGAGTGGGCACGGTCCGCTGCAACTCCGCACTATTGTTGCGATCCAGCGTGAACGGGATCATGCCCGGAGAGAACAGACCGACCAGCTTTTGAACGCCGCCAGCCTTGAGGCGAAGCAGTTCGTCACGTGACAAGATGGCTGTGAAGCCGTCTCCGCGGAACTGGCCCACAAGGTCGCGCTTGTCTTTCCGGGTGGATGCCTCGAAGAATTGGCGCCCTCCACCTAACACCACGTCCACGCGCTTCTGGTACTGCAACGCGATTTCGTCCTCGCTGCCCCGGCTGCGTTGCACTGCCACGAAACCGGCCGGCGTGGCATGCGTCACCGTGGTAGTCGTCACCAGTCCCACTCTGCGGCCAGCGTCGCGGCTCACGTTCGCGATGGGCGTAAGCGCGGTGCCGTCCGGCAGCATATTCACCCAGCCGTTGAAGATCCGGGCGCCGGATCCCCAGCTCGAGGAAGCCGCCGACGAATCCGTCACCACCGAACTCAGCGACGCCATATCCATTAATCCGCGTGCCGCCTCCGGGCGGTCGATCAGCGCGCGCCACAGTACTCCTTTGCCCCGCACGACCCACGAAAACTGTTCCGCCATGGGCAGCACGCTGGGGCTCATGCCGTCAGCCACCATGAAGATGATGTTCTTCGGCCGGGCACCCGGCTTCGCTGCGGCGTGCAAAGCTTCGAGCGAGCCGGCCAAGGAGGCCAGCACACCCGCGCGTCCGAGAAACGCGCGACGCCCAATACTGCTTGTACTCTTCATCCAATCAGCTCCTTCTGCTACGGGGGCTTCCCGTGCAGGCATCTAACTTTCAGTTTCTCTGATCGGGCCAGCCCGCGCAAACGTCCGGCGGGACTTGTTACTGTGAAATATTATTCGTTCACGCATGAGTAGAAAAGAAGTAGAACCGCATCCTATTGGCGTTTTTGATTCGGGCGTCGGGGGGCTCACCGTCCTCAAGGCGCTGCACGAGAAACTCCCCGGCAGGGATTTTCTCTATGTCGGCGACACCGCGCGCGTGCCATACGGCCGCAAGCCGCGAGAAATGGTGGAGCAGTTTGCCTGGGAGATCACTCGGTTCCTCATGGACAAGGGCGCGGCCGCCGTCGTCATCGCTTGCAACACCGCTTCGGCTGCCTCGCTTCCGCGCCTTGCCGACGAGATGCCGATTCCTATCTGGGGTGTCGTGGAGCCGGGCGTGAACGCCGCCTGTCAACTGACGCGCACCGGGCACGTCGGTGTCATTGGCACGCGGGGCACCATCGACAGCGGCGCGTACCAGGACCGATTGCGAGCGCGTGGACTGGACGTTTGGGCGCAGGCCTGTCCGTTGTTCGTGCACCTGGTGGAGGAGGGCCTGGCGGAATCGGAGGAAGCCGAACTGCTTGCGCACCATTATCTGAATGGCCACCCGCCCATCGACACCCTGATTCTCGGCTGCACACACTACCCGGTTCTGGAAAACGTCATCCGGCGCGTGGTGGGGCCGGAGACAGCTATCGTATCGAGCGCGGAAGCCGTCGCCTCCATGGTTAGGGAGGCCATGGGCGCGGCGCCCATCGCGCCTGGCCAAGAACCCGGCAAGGTGACACATTTCGTCACCGGCGACGCGGCATCCTATCGCCACACCGCACACCAGATCGGCGGCGTCGAGGGCGAAATCGTCAAGGTCGATTCGCTGGCGCCTGCCGTAGCGTGAGATTTGAAAACCGCGGCCAGTATGTTAGATGCCCAGGGCCTTGGCCGCTTTGCGCACGTCCTTGGGGTCCACTTGCAGGAACATGCCAAAGCAGCCGCAGCCGGCGCTGGTGGCCTGCACCGCGTGCACGTTGATCTTGGCGGCGGAGAGTTTTTCTAGCACTTCCCCTGCGGCTCCAACTTTGTCCTCTCCCTGCACCAGGAAGCCTGTCTGCTTCTTTCCGGCTTTGATCTTGGCTTTCCGGGCTGCGGCGGTGAACGCCTTCCCCTCGGCAGGAACGATATCCACCTGCGCCTTGCCGGCGCCCTTCGGATAGCCCCACAAGCCAATGAGGTTAACACCGGCGTCGCTCAACATCTTCAACAGGCATGCACCCTCACCGGGCTTGTTCGGGACGATGATCGAGTAATACTCAACTTTCGAGATCTGCTGTGCCATGGTGTCCTCCTTACGCTATGGTACATTGATGTTTTACCCCGATGAAGCAGACCAAGAATCCTTCTGAATTGCAGGAAATCTGCAAGCGCGTCCGTCGTCACGTCATTGAGATGACTGGCGCCGCCAAGTCCGGCCACCCCGGCGGCTCTCTCTCTGCCGCTGAGATCGTTGTGACGCTTTTCTATGACGTGATGAAGCACGATCCGGCCCGCCCGCAGTGGGAGGACCGCGACCGCTTCATCCTCTCCAAAGGTCACGCCTGCCCGGTGCTTTACAGCGTGATGGCCGAATGCGGCTACACGCCGCTCGACCAGCTCAACACGCTGCGCAAGCTCGGATCCATCTACCAAGGCCATCCGGACCGCCGGTTCATCCCTGCGCTGGAGAGCTCGACCGGAAGCCTGGGCCAGGGCCTTTCGATAGGTCTCGGCATGGGCTTGGCGGCGAAGCTGGACGGGAAGGACTTCCGCACTTATGTTCTGCTGGGGGACGGCGAGATCCAGGAAGGCCAGATCTGGGAAGCGGCCATGTTCGCCTCGTTCCATGAGGTAGATAACGTGGTCGCCATCGTCGACTACAACCGGATCCAGCTCGACGGCTTTGTGAAGGACATCATGGAACTGGAGCCGCTGGCGGACAAGTGGCGCGCGTTCGGCTGGCACGTGATCGAAGCGAACGGTCACGACATTCCGGCCTTGCAGGCGGCCTTCGCCGAGGCGTCGACAGTCAAGGGCAAGCCCACCGTGATCATCGCGCACACCATCAAGGGCAAGGGCGTCTCCTTCATGGAGAACAATCCCAAATATCATGGCGTCGCGCCGTCGGCAGAGGAAGTCGCGGCAGCGCTGAAGGAGCTCCAATAATGGCGGCCAAAACAAAGTTCGAACTGAAGATGGGAATGTCCACCCGCGAAGCGTTCGGGAAGACGCTGGTCGAGGTGGGGAAGAAGAACCCGAACGTGGTGGCTTTGGACGCCGACCTGTCCAAGTCCACCATGACGCACTGGTTCGCCAAGGAGTTTCCGGACCGCTTTTTCGAATGCGGCATTGCGGAAGCTAACATGGTGTCGATCGCGGGCGGCTTGGCGGCGGCGGGCAAGATTCCGTTTGCGGCCAGCTTCTCGTGTTTCCTGCTGAACAAGACCTTCGAGCAGTTGCGCGTCTCGGCGGCCTACCCCGGCTTCAACGTCAAGGTTGTCGGCACGCACAGCGGTATTTCGATCGGCGAAGACGGCCCTTCGCAAATGAGCGTCGAGGAGATCAGCTTGGCCTGCTCGCTGCCGGGTTTCGTTGTGCTGGCTCCGGCTGACGAAGTGGCCACCGCGGCGCTGGTGGAAGCCGCCGCCGAACACGTCGGGCCGGTGTTCCTGCGCGCCGGGCGTCCCAAGGTCCCGGTAGTCTACACCCCGGGGCAGAAGTTCGAGATCGGAAAAGCCGTCGAGTTGATCGAGGGTGGCGACGTGACGCTCATCGCCAACGGCATGATGGTGGCGGAGGCGATCCGCGCGGCAGACCTGTTGGACGCCGAAGGCGTCTCGGCCCGCGTGATCGACATTCACACCGTGAAGCCGCTCGACCGCGAAGCGATCGCCAAGGCGGCGTCGGAAACCGGCGCGATCGTCGTCGCCGAAGAACACCTCGCCGACGCCGGTCTGGGCGTACGCGTGGCACAGGTAGTGACCGAAACGGCGCCGTGCGCAATGGAATTCGTCGGCGTCCGCGACACCTATGCCGAATCCGGCTCGACCGACGGCCTGCTGGACAAGTATGGCCTGCGGGGCGGCGACATCGCCGCCGCCGCGCGCCGCGCACTGGCTCGCAAGCGCTAAGAGGAACGAGCGGAAACTATCCGTGCAGCGTCCTGCCCGAACGGCGGCTGACAAGCTCCTCAAGTTGCTTCAAGAGGAGGAAGAGGTGCGCAACCGCACCTCGCGCGTCCTCCACGACGAGGTTAGTCAGGTGCTGAGCGCCGTCGGCTTGCAGCTTGACGTGTTGCGGATGGACTTCGCCGAGAGCCATCCGGAAGTGGCCGAGCGCACCGCTGAGATACAGCAGTTGCTCGAAAAGGCTATTGATGAGGTGCGCGACCTGAGCCGGGACCTGGATCCGTCCATGGTCGAGCGCGCGGGACTCAACTCGGCGCTCAACCGGCTGGTGGGGCGTGTTCGCGAAACCGCCGGCGTTTCCGTGAGGCTGCTGATGGACCCCGCGGCGCGCGTAACGGGGGAAGCCGCGGACGCTCTCTACCGGATTGCCGAACAGGCGCTCGATAACTCAATCCGGCACGCATGCGGCGCGCCGGTCGAGATCCTGTTACGCCCCAGCCGCCTGGGCGTGGTCCTGGAGATTCGCGATGAGGGCGACGGCTTCGACGTGGACCAGGCCAGATCGACCTCACCCGGCTTGGGTCTGATCCTGATGGAGTATCAGGCCTTGCGCGCCGGCCTGGATTTGTCGGTTACAAGCGCACCGGGAAAGGGTACAATTGTGAAGGCCGTTTTTAGGGCCTCGGAGGGCATCCCGGTCCCTCCGGGAAGCTCTGCGGCGCCGCACTAACATGCCCTATAGCATCTTGCTGGTTGACGACCATAAGATCATGCGCGACGGGATCAAGGCGATCCTGAGACGCGGTGAGGAGTTCCATGTCGCCGGCGAGGCTGAGAACGGCGTGGACGCGGTGCAGTTAGCCCGCAAGAGCATGCCCGACATCGTCCTGATGGACATCGGATTGCCCGGCTTGAACGGCATTGAAGCCACTACCGAAATCCTGCGCCATTGTCCGCACACCAAGGTTATCATCCTGTCGATGTACGACGATGAGAATTCCGTGGTGGGGGCGATACGCTCTGGGGCCCGTGCCTTCGTGCTCAAGAAGGCTTCCGACGCCGATTTGTTGGACGCACTGCGCACCGTGGCCAAGGGCGGCAGCTACCTCAGCCCGCAGGTTTCCGACCGGCTGTTGAATCGGATACAGCGCGGCGATCTGGACTCCAAGGCTGTGCCGTCGGTTCTCGAAAAACTCTCTCCTCACGAACTGCAGGTGCTGCGCCTGGTGGCTGAGGGAAAGACGAGCAAGGAAATCGCCGTTGTGCTGGACCTGGGCCTCCAAACGGTTCGCAGCTATCGCAAGACGATGATGAAGAAGCTGAGCGTCAACAACGTCGCCGGGTTGACGCAACTGGCGCTCTCCGCAGGCATCACGCGGTTCCCCACGCCCGATCTGGCTGAGAAGATTCCGTAGCCCGCCGCACTCTCTCATAGATCACCAATGAGCGCGACTATGGAGTGTGCCACCCCCCTGTACACCTCCGCCTCCGGCGCGAGGTTGAAGCAATTGTCGGATGTACTGGCTTCCGCGGCCCGCACGGCTTATTACGGCCCGTGGATCGAGCGCGCGGGCGTGGCCGAACCATCTCGAATTGCGGAGATCGATTCCGCCAGGCAGGTGTTGGCGCAATTGCCGCGCTCGGAATTGACAGACATCCTGGAGGATTTCGAGCGACTCCGAAACCCCGCGGGGCGCCGCCCCGAGCCTCGGGATCTGCACTATCCGCTGGCCCCCCCGCCACGGATCGCGGTGCTGGCGCCCGGTTTTCGCGAAACGCGTTCGGTCCGGTTGTTCCCTGACAACTGGAGCCGGAAGCTGAGGCATTTCCGGCCCAACTCCATCGCCGCCCCGGCCGGTGTGCTGCGTGCGCTGGCGCTCTCGGTGCGCGAAGGCCGAGTCGACCTGCAGCCGCTCACGCACGCCGTGATCGTCTTCACCGGAATCGAGCACGGGGTGCTCCGGCAAACCGACCGCGACTTGTTCTGGCAAGTCTTCCAGGTGCCGCTGTTCGAGCAACTGCGAGGTCTGGGAGGCGAATTGCTCGCCGAGGAGTGCGAGGCGCACCACGGGCTTCACATCCGCGATGAAGACTGCCTGCTGGAACTGGAACCGATGCAATCCGGCTTCGAATTGGTGTACACCTCGCTGACCAGTCTGGAGTATCCGCTGGTGCGGTTGGCCACCGGCCTGGCGGCCGACCTTCACGATATTCCCTGCGGCTGCGGCGAACATATTCCCCGCCTTACTGGAATACGCCGTCTGCCCCGCCGCAAGAGTTGCTCGATGGTAGCGGCCGCCGGCTGAGTGCCACGCGAAGCCTGTTCCGGCGAGTGCTAAAATCGTCTCTGAAGTCCATCCGCGTGCGGACGTGGCGAAATTGGCAGACGCGCTGGATTTAGGTTCCAGTTCCCGCGAGGGAGTGAAGGTTCAAGTCCTTTCGTCCGCACCACATTCCGGCACCACCTTGCAGCTCACCGATTGCTCCCAGTTGCTCCTTGTGTTAGGCTGAGTCTGCCTTCGGGAAACCCAGGGAGGCGGTGGATGGATACTCGCGTCAACCTCATGGCGGCTGGGATTATCGCTGGGTTCATCCTCCTGGCTGCGGGGTCGTTACTGGTTGGCTGGCTGCACGCCAGGCGCCTGGACCAGTTCCCGACCTTGTTCCCGGCGTTCTTCGGCCTGATCGCCGCGGCAGTATTGGCGATGCTGTACATGTCGATGACGGACCGCCGCGGCATCGTCTTCTTCGGCGTGTTTGTGGGTCTCATCCTGCTGCCTTGGGTGGCCGCCCTGTTCATCTTCGGACCGGATGCTTGGAAATATTCCGAGCGAGCGGGCGATGCGCCACTCACCGAGGAGGCTGCCCCTGCCATCAACGACATCGCGGCGGGTATCGTAGACGCTGTGGAGGCCACCCTCGCCAACTACTCTGACGGCACCTCCGTCTCCACGATCCGGTACACCGAACCCGCCGTCGCGGCGGCGCGGATGAAGGCTGAATACGGCGGCACGTTGCCTCCTTTCACGCAGGTCGCCGGCCGCTCAGGTGTGCTGGTCGAAGGCGGGGGCATCGCCTTGTTCCGGTTTCAGGACGGCGCGCGGCTGGTTTGCGTCACCGGCGCGAACCGGACCGCGCTGGAACGACGGCTGAAGAGGCCCTTGCCGGGAGCGCCGCAAGAAGCCGGACCAGTGAAACCCACTCAGAAGTCCACCGTGGCGGCGGTGATCGGCGGCGTATTGGTTTACACCGTGTTCGTCGCGTGGGTCTTTGTGCGGCTGTCGACATGGGCCGCCAGTTCCCGGCCTGTGGCGGGTGTGGAGCCGCTGCCAGCCGAGGCACTACGGGATAGACTACTCGACATCGCTCGCCAGGATGTCCCGTTCACGGTCAGGCAGGGTGACCGGCCCGATGAATTGATCGCAGAATGGCGCTATGCGGATGCGAACTGGCTTGACCAGATGAGCGCGCACAAGTTGAAGCGGCTGATCCGTTATCGCCTGCGTCTGGACCCGGCGCATCGGATTGTCCGAGCGCTGGAGTACCGCACTGCATTCGACGCCACCGCCGGCTTCGGCGGGGCGAGCCTCAGCTACGAGGCTCAGCGAGGCATCACGTTCTTCGAGGTTCAGCACAATACTCTCCTCGGGCTGCAAATGAAGAATGGGCGCATCACACCCGAAGTGAGCTACTCCTGGCACTTCAGTGTGGACGAACTGCGTAATCCTCTGATTCAAACTGTCACCGGCGGCGGCTGGACCTGGCGTCAGGTTATGCTGGACGCGCCCTGGCTCACCGGATGAAATTGCGTTGGATCGCCGGCGTGATTCTGCTTTGCTGCCCGGCTGCGGCCGAGCGTCTCGGCGGTCGGTGCCGTCCGGCATTCTCGAAAGGCAAAGGGACTTTCCCAATGGCTGAAATAGCAAACAGTCAGAAACCTGGAGCCGGAAGCAAGTTCCTTCCCGCGGAGGCTCTGGCTCAGGACGTCTCTGTGTTCGGCCTTGATCTCTATCACCAACTGCGCCGATCCGAAGGGAACCTATTCTTGTCCCCATACGGCATCTCGGCAGCTCTGGCTATGGCCTATGCGGGAGCCCGCGGCAATACGGAGACGCAAATGGCAAGCACCCTCCGCTATACATCGCCTCAGGACATCCTCCACGCATCTTTTGCCGGACTCGCATCAGGGCTCGAGATGTCGCAACAGGGAGGGCGCCTCAAGTTGAACACGGCGAATTCGATCTGGCCTCAACAGGGCTACCCGCTCCTCCAAGGCTACCTATCCCTCATCAAGCGGCACTATGGGGTCGCCGTCACACCCTTGCCTTACGAAAACGATCCTGAAGTGGCGCGAAAAGCCATCAACGGCTGGGTTGAGAAGAGAACGGATCGCAAGATCAAGGACCTGGTTCAATCCGGCGTTCTCGAAAAACAGACGCGCTTGGTCATCGTCAACGCGATCCATTTCAGGGGTGAGTGGACGCGTAAGTTCCCGATCGACGTGACCAGAGATCAGCCCTTTTACGTCTCCCCGGGGAAGTCCACCCCAATCCCCCTGATGAAACAAGAGGGGGAGTTTAAGTACGGCGAATCCGAGTCTGTGCAGGTTCTGGAACTGCCTTATCTCGGGAACACGCTCTCCATGCTCATACTGCTGCCGCGGGATAAGGATGGGTTGACGCAGTTGGAAAATAGTCTGTCGGCGGAGAATTTGATGCGCTGGCGGAACGCCCTGCGGGAGGAACTGGTCCAAGTCTATTTACCGAGGTTCGGAATGACGTCCACGTTCAGGCTCGACAGGGCACTTTCCGCAATGGGCATGGCCGATGCATTCATCGCGGGTAAGGCCGATTTTTCAGGCATGGATGGGCGGCCAGGATGGCTATACATCGGAGCGGTGTTACACAAGACCTACGTCAAAGTAAATGAAGAAGGAACGGAGGCAGCGGCGGCAACCCCGGCTATGTCCATGCCAACCGCGGCACCGGGGCAGCCCCCTGTCTTCCGTGCGGATCATCCGTTCCTGTTCGCGATTTACGAGACGCGAAGTGGAACGCTTCTCTTCCTTGGGAGATTGGCAGAACCCGCCAAGGTCGGTGGGTGAGCTGTGCTCGGAGGCGCGACGAAAATGGACGAGCAAGCCGATACGCCGCGTGAGAAGAAGGTGAAGCTTGTCGCGAGCCGCGGTGAGACGTCCGTATTCATCGACGCGGAGATCGACGAGAAGGGCAACCTGGTGATGAGTGGTCAGGACATTGGGAAAGCCCCGCTGGAATGGTTCGGCGACAGCGATTACGAATACTGGCTGATGGTGGCGGCTTCGGACAAGGACCGCGTCCTGTCCACCCTGGGCGGGCAGCCATCGAGGCCAGCAGGCAATGCCTCCCAGGATGAGAAGGATTGGGCGCTGCTCACCGCTATCGAAAAGACGTACGGCGGCGATTTGCGGGCGGTCTCGGCGTTCCGCGACCTCCTCGAGGCTAACGGCATCCAGTTCGAATTCAACACGTTCTGAGATTCGGCCGATGAACAAGAAAAGCGACTGAACTTATGATGCATGCTCTTGTGGCCTTCGCGCTCCTCACCCTGATCCCTTTCGAAAAGGACGGCAAGTGGGGATATCGTGACAACTCCGGCAAGGTTGTAATTCCACCTCGTTATCCGGTTGCGCAAGCATTCTCCCCCGAGGGTCTGGCCGCAGTGGTGGATGACGACGGGTGGGCGTACATCGACACGGCGGGCCGGGCTGTGATTCGTCCCCTGGTTGTGGACAACGGCCCCGACTACTTCCGCGAAGGTGTGGCCAGGTTCCGGCGCAACGCGAAGGTGGGCTTCTTCGATGCACGCGGCAACGTCGTAATTCAGCCAGACTATGCTTATGCCATGCCGTTTTCCGAAGGCCGTGCGGCCGTCTGCAATGGCTGTACCGAAGTGCCTGAAGGAGAGCACCGCCGGGTTAAGGGTGGCAAATGGGGGTTCATCGATCGCCACGGCGTCCTCGTGATTCCGTTACAGTTCTCCGAAGCCGGTAGTTTCGAGAACGGCCGCGCGCGGGTCCGCACGGGCAATGTCTGGCTATACATCGGCAGGAACGGGAGGGCCGCGCCTCGAGGCGGCACCGCCGGCCCCCGTCACCCTGAACGATAATGTGCCGGAATGGTTATCGGTACACCTCTTTCAGCATCCGTATGGCCGCGTCTACCAGCATTTCGCCCGATCCTTCCGCGCAACGGGAGGAGATCACTTCGTAGCTGCCCTGCTGGAAGGCGCGCCGCGAGGGGATATAGCCAATGGAGTCGTTCGCCAGCTCCACTATGATCGTATTTGGAAAAGGAGAAGCCTTCTTGATCGCCATGCCCAGTTCGCTGAAAATTTCGCCGGGCAGCGCCACCCACGCCACCTGATCGCCGAGGGCGAAAACCTGCACCTCCGCATCTACGGGCTTCCCGTTCCGAGCCAAAATGTCGATGACCTTGAAAGCCTGCACAAAATCGTAGAACGGCCCGGCATTCGGTTTCCCGTACTTTGCAGCCAGCGCCTGGGCTTTCGGCAGATCCTCCGGCTTGGCATCGGCAAGCGGTAACTTGATTACTTCGCGCCGGACCTTTAGGGCCGATGGTTCGACGGGCTTGAGTCGCGTATAAGTCTTCAGCACTTCGCCCGCCAGCACAGTCCCGATCCGCTCCGCCTCCTCGGGTCCCTTTTGCGCAGCCTTGCTTGTAACATCAATGTGGTTCAGGTCGCCGGCGCATCCAATGGTGAACATGCTGAACATATCCGGCCCCTTCACCTTGTCCAGGATCTGGCCGAGCGTGTAAGGATAGTCCGCCGAAAACCGGGTGCCACCGACCGTGTCCAGGTGCAACGCGTAATTCACATATGTCGCCACCGGGGCTCTATCCGCTGTCTCGACATAAACCACCGCCACGTCCGGATCGATAGGACCCGCAGGCTTGACGATTTTCGGATTGAGCTTGCCGGGGTTCCAGCCGACGGTACCGTCCGTCATATGGTACCGGCGATGAAAGGTAAGCGACGGCTCGACGCCTTTCCCTGCCGACAGGATCGCCGGCTTCAGCCGGACATCGGCTTGGCGCGCGCTTTCTACAATCAATTCGGGAAGACGAGCCGCGTATTCCCGGGCGATCCGGCCCATCTCGCCTTCTGGTTCGGTGCGGCGGTTCCTTCCCGGTAGAAGCGGGCCCGTGTGGGCGTGCGTCGCGCTGATCATGATGCGGTCCGTGGCGATTCCCGTGGAACGGGCGATCCGGCCGCGCGCATCCTCGATGATCGTTCCCGGCAGACCCACCATGTCGCAGGCGATCATCACCACTTTCGATCCATCCAGGCTGAGAACGATCGCCTTGGCGTAGAGATCGTCGTGAACGCCCTCCGCCGCGCGGTTGTAGTAGTAGCCCGCCATCGGCATACCCACGGGCGGGGTGATCTTGACGGCGGCGGTTCCAATTCTGAGATCGCCACCCGTCACCGTGCCCGCGCCTAAGCAGAAGATGCCAAAACCGAGAATCACAGAAGTCTTGATCACGTATGAGTCCTTTCCCGCAAGATGACAGATAGACAGTCCGGACAATTTTATCTCAGCGGGGACCTGATGGTGGACTCATGTATCTGTCGTAGTCCACCCTAAAGTGTTTTCGCGAAATACCGATCTCTATGGGCAGGAGACTCAACCATGGACCACACTCTGATTTCGGCGATCCTGTTCCTGTTTGCGACCGCATTCCTAGGCTTGTACCTGCTGCGGCGCCAAAAACGAAGACTCACGAAGCAGTAACCGCTTCTGCGGCTCTTTCGGCGGGCGTCCGGTCCGAAACCAACGTACCAGACCAGTTCCACGTCGATGGTGGGATTGAGGCGCCCCTTGTCCCCATCTAACGCCCGGGCGGCGTCAGAACCACACGCCTGCCACTGATACCATGGCTTCTGGTGTCAACCGGTCGACTCACGCCGGCTGGCGGAAAGCCATGAAACCTGCCGCCGCTATTATCAGCCTTTGCTTCATTTCTCCCGCTGCGGTAATGTCTCCCTGGTACTACCGGGACCGCGCGGCGCGTGTCCCCGTGGAAGTGGCGAATCCCCCGGTTACTGCGCGCGACACACCCGTTACCGTCGGACTCAACTTGGCCTCCCTCGCTGCCCAGGCGGGACTCAAAGGCCAATACGATCCCGCCTCCATCACGGTGGTCTGCCGCGGTGTCCCCGTTCCGATACGGTTGTCGGAATCGCTCGAACGTGGCGAGGCGGAGGGGACCGTCTCGTGGGTCGTGCGCGGCAAGGCGCAGGCGTCGTGCCATGTCTACTTCGATACCCTCGCGAATGGCCCACAGCCGTTTCGTGCCTATCGGGAACCGGTGGGCATCGGAGATAATTTCGCATACAACCGCCCGGACGGTGTTGATCCGCTGTGCGCCGGGATGCGGAATGACGGAGCAATGCCGGCGGATTGGGACGGCGACGGGAAGACCGATCTGCTCGGCCGCATCCTCTACTCCACCTGCTTCGACGATCCCTGGTGGGGTGTGGCGTTCTGGCGCAACGTGGGAACCAACAATGATCCGCGCTACGACCGCGCCATAAGGCTCCAGGCCGACGGGCGTGTCATCCAGGACCACTACGGCGCCTATCAACTGGTCGACTGGAATTCGGACGGCCGCCTCGATTTGCTTTGCGGAATAGGCGGCGGCCGCGAAAGCAACAGTTTGAAGGTGTATCTGAACACAGGCCGGCGCGATGCCTTCGGGCTTCCGTTGCTGGCCGTCGGGCCGCGCGTCGATTGGCAGCGTCAGGGAACCCTAAACTACGATATGCGTCTGCTCGATTGGGGCGGGCGCGGCGTGCTCGATCTCTTCACCCTGCGCATGCGTGTAGAGTACTTTCCGAGGCAGGAGGTAGACGCCACTTGGTACCGCCATCCGAATCTCGCCCGCTCCGGCTCCGAACCGCGTTTCGGCGCGCCGCGGCCGCTTTCGCTGGGGGGCGCCACGGAATATCGCGACGAAATCCCCACGGACCTTTTCGACGTGAACCACGACGGCTTGCCCGACGTGGTCGGATCGACCAGCGGCCTCACCACCAAGCCACTCCAAACATCGATCATTGCCTGGTTGAACACAGGTTCGCGTGGCGAGCCGGCGTTCACCAAGCCTCCGGTCGCAGTCATCGACACGACGCCCGAGCATATGCCGTTCCCGGTGGCAATCCACACCCCCGCCTACCATGGGCTGTTCGGCGCGTACATGGGCGGCTGGCTGAAGTATTACGAAGCGGGGAGCGCTGGTTTTAGCGGACATGGAGTGCTCCAGGCACGGGGCATGGCGTGTTCCTCGGGCGGGTACTCGAGCGTAGACGTGGCGGACTGGGAAGGAGACGGCGACCTGGATTTCGTCGTGGGCAATGAGATCGGTTATGTGCAACGGATCGAGAACATCAGCCGGGCAGGCTACACTATGTTCCGGTCGCCCCGGATCATCCGCCTGACGGATGGATCGCCGATGTATGTGGCGCGCTGGCAGTTCATCGACGATGCCGATCCGGAGAAGGCACTGGGCCAGTCCAAGCCCGCGGTAGTGGATTGGGACGGCGACGGCGATCTCGACATTTTGGTGGGCAATAACAGCAACCGCATCGCATACTTCGAAAACACCGGCACACGGAGACAGCCGCGTTACGCCCCGATGCGGAAACTGACGCACGATGCGGGCGAGTGTTTCTCGTTTCGTGCCCGGCCCGCGCCCGCGGATTGGAACGGAGACGGCCTCGTGGACTTGGTGGCCGGCTACACGGGCACGCGCAATCGCAACGATTCAAACGACATTCCCGTCTGCCGGTTCCTGCGCTACCGCGACAGCCGGGGTGCTTTGAGGTTGGGCAAGCCGGAGGTCCTGCATCTCGAAGACGGTTCGGAATTCCGGACTCCCATCCCCTACCATCACGGCTTCGAGGTGGCCGATTGGGACGGCGATGGCAAGTTGGACATCCTCGCCAATCAGAACAGCATCAACGTCCTATATCGCAACGTGGGCACCAACGCCGATCCACGCTTTCACCGTGAGTTCCTGAAATTCTATGGCCGGCAGATCTTGCTCAGCCACCACGAAACCAGTCTGAAGGCCGTGGACTGGGACCGCCATGGCGCGCTCGATCTCGTCACCGGCGGCGAGTCCGGCATGATCTACTTCTTCCGGCGCGCGGCGCTCGATGCATGGGAGCGCCCGCGCGTGAAGGTGGGCGCAGTCGAGGTCAGGTAAGCTCCGGCTTGCCGTCGTATATGCGCACCTCGTAAACGCGGGCCGAACGGGCGCCATTGGTTTCGACCACCTCGATGCGCACGCCATCGCTCACCACGGGCTGGAAGCTCAACACACGCCGCCGCATATAGTTATCCGTCTCCCCGGCGACACGCTTCCACCCCACGCCCATCCTGACCAGCACGTCATAGCGCTTCACGCAATCCGGGTAGCGGAACAGCGGCCGGCGGCTGTGACGGTTGATGTCCGTATCGAAAGTGATCTGCACAACTGAAAACCTTCGCCTGCCTTTGAGGTTCAATTCGAGCCACGCCGGCAATCCAAGCGCCGGGTCCGAAACAAACAAGTTCGTCCAGCGGTCCGGCCGGTTAGTCCCGCGTACAACGTTCGCGGCCTCGTAGGGGCGTTGTTCGGGCGTCAAGCGCATACAGAAGTGGCAGCCCTGCGTGAAGCGGCGCCAGCGCGTGGGACCCGGCAATTCGCCCGCCGTGCAGCCCGCGGGCGACACCGCCGCCTTGTCCCGTTCATCGTTGTGCATGGCCCAGGAGAGCCCCTCTACCGCAGGTAGGTGCACAATGTAAAGACAGCGCGGGTCGACTCGGGTGTCGAATTCGAAGCGTATGTAGCCCCGGAAATTCGGAGGCACTGTAGCCGTGGCATTGGCGATGTCCCGGGTGGGGCGAAAATCGTAAACGAAATCCGAAGGGCGCAAGCCCAGCGTTACGCGCACGGGTGTATCGCGCGTCGAAGCCAGGAGTAGCTCGACCGAATCAATCCTGCCCGTGGAGACCGGAAACAGTTGCGCGCAGGGCAGCTTGAGCGGGTACAAATTGTTGCTTTCGGCGAAAGCAAGAGGCGCAGATCCGGACGATGTTACGGCAGCGCCGCGGGCCAGGTCGCCCGGATCTTCGTTTTCATATCCAGGCAGGAAGGCATCCTGGCGAAGCAGCGTCTGGCGCAACTCGGCGGCGTGCCCGGACGCCAGTTCACGCGGGTCGCAGCCGTGCTTGCGGCACAGTGCGGCGGCCGTCCCAACTCCCTGCCCCACGATAGCCCCGGTGCGCAGCACGCGCGTCGCGGAGAAAGCCACATAGCTGGCGCTGATGGGGCGGCCGGCCATCATGAGGTTCCGCACGTTTTTCGAATAGCAGGAGCGCAGTGGAATGCCGAACGGGATGGTGCTTCTTACCTCCCACGGAGGCGCCACGTTGGGCGACTGGCGCGCCAGGATGCCGCCCGGCTTGTGCACATCCAGGAACCAGCAGCCGAAGGCGATGGCATCCGGCTGAAGGGCGGGGTCGTGCAGGTCGCGTTGGGTGAGGATGTAGTCGCCCATCATGCGCCGGGCCTCGCGCTTGTAAGGCCAGAAGCTCACGAAGTCCAGACCGTAGTTGCGCGCCTGCTCTTTGCGTTCGCAGCGGTTCTTGATGTGATCCCACACCCCCAACAACTGCCGTAAGGCCTCGTGCTTGATCTCTTCGTTGTCGCGGATCTGGTGCATGGGCAGCCCTACCTCGATCCACCAGTAGCCGCCTTCGATCTGGCGGTGGTTGCGTCCACGCAGGTCGTCTTCGGTGGGAAAGACCGCAGCCCAAGTGGGCGGCTCGTAAGGCACGGGGGCGCCCGTGTCGCGGGCCCGGAAAAACAGCGTGCTGCCCATCTGCGGCTGTGCGGAGGCGCGTTCGGGCGCTTCGGACTCGCCGAATTCAGCCCGCGCCTCCATGCCCCACCGGTATTCGGCGCCGGCCCGGTAGCCGACCACGCCGTCTCCGGTCGCGTCGATGAACAAAGGAGCCGAGAACAGGAACCGCCGCTCGGTGCCCATCTGTACGCCGTGCACGGCGAGGATGGTGGCAGGATCGCGCATCTCCACCTCGCGCACCGTCGTATTAAGGAATAACGAGATGTTCTTTTCCTTAACTACCCATTCGTATAGCACCAGGTCCCAGATCGAGTTCATCAAGCCTTCGATGTAAGGCTCGTGGTTGCGCTTGCGCTCCTCCACATGGATCTCGTCCAGGATGCCGGTCTCCTTGGACCAGACGTTGTGGGCGGTGCTCACTTCCGGATACAGGCGCACCTCGCTCGACGAATTCCCGCCTAGCATGGGGCGCTCGTGGACCAGCGCGACCTTCACTCCGTTCCGCGCCGCGGCGATAGCAGCGCAGGTGCCGGCAATGCCGCCGCCGACAACCACCACGTCGAAGTCGCGGCGGATCACTTCCTCCTTGCCGGGAAGGATATAGCCGCCGAGTGCGCCGGGACGTGTGGAGGTCGCGCCGTTCGAGACCCCCGCGGCTCCTCGCGCGCCACCGGCTCCCAGCCATCCTGCTAGACATTCGAAAAAGCTGCGGCGATAGAATCGCATTGATAGATTATGGCGCGGCGTTCGGCTCGCCGGTCATCCGTCGCGGTATCCTGAGGGGATTAACCGCATGGGAGCCACTCAAACTATGGAAAACCTGCTGGTGATGAAGTTCGGCGGGACCAGCATGGGATCGGCCGAACGGATCAAGGTCGCCGGCGAAATCATATCCGCGCAGCGCACGACGCGCCCAGTGATCGCGGTGGTGTCCGCCATGTCGAAGGTGACGGACCTGCTGCTCAACACGATGCGTCACGCCGAAAGCGGCGACGAAACCGTCATAGAAGAGAACATCCGCAAGCTGACCAGCCGCCACCTGGAAACTTGCCGGCAACTCCTTCCGCCCGAGAGCCAGGAAGCCGTCGAAGGCGGGATACAGTTCCTGATCGCCGAGTTCGAGCGTCTCTCTCGCGGCATGCTCATGCTGGGCGAGCGTCCGCCGCGCTCGGTGGACGAAGCCTTGTCAATCGGCGAGCGGTTGAGTGCGCTGATGCTGGCCGCATACCTGGAGAGCCAGGGGCAGATGGCCGTCGCGGTGAACGCCGCCGAAGCGATTGTGACGGATGCGGTGTTCGGTGAAGCCAGCCCGCTGATGGACGAAACGCGCTTCATGTGCCGCGACAATCTGCTGCCATTGCTGGAGTCCGGTTCCATCCCCATCGTCACGGGCTTCAACGGCGCTACCGTGGATGGACGGCCCACCACGCTCGGCCGCGGTGGCTCGGACTATTCCGCCTCGATCCTCGCCGCCGCGCTCGATGCCGCGGAGGTTTGGATCTGGACGGACGTCGACGGCATCATGACGGCCGATCCGCGCCTGGTGCCGGATGCGGCCGTGCTCGACGAAGTCACTTATCAGGAAGCGGCGGAACTGGCTTACAACGGCGCGAAGGTGCTACATCCGCGGACGCTCGCGCCGCTGATCGAGAAGCAGATCCCTGTGTGGAGCAAGAACAGCTTCGCGCCGTCGAAGCCCGGCACCAAGATCGTGCCAAGCCTGGAGCCGTGGCCTGTGCCGCGCGCCGTCACTTCGCTCGGCGACGTGGCGCTGATTTCCGTCGAGCCGGCCGGCGCCGGTGTTGCGCCGACCGCCGTCATGTCGCGTGCGCTCGACGCCCTCTCGCGCGCCGGCTCCGAGCTGCTGGTCTTCACCAGTTCTAGCTATCGTCAAAACTTCTCCTTCCTCGTCCGAAAAACGGAGTTGGCCTCCGCGCTCAAACACCTGGAAGAGAACTTCGCGCTGGAGTTGGAACACGGCTATCTGAAACCGATCGAAGTAGACGAGAACGTAGGCCTGATGGCCGTTGTAGGTGAAGGCATGAGAGGAACGCCCGGGCTGGCGGGCCGGGTGTTCACGGCCATCTCACGCGAGAACGTGAACATCATTGCCATCGCGCAGGGTTCGAGCGAACTGGTCATCGCGGTCATTGTCAGCCGCGACGGACTCGAAAAAGCGGTGAAGGCGGTTCATGCCGAGTGCAAGATGGGTGAGCAGGCCAGGAAGCGCTCGGCGCGGCAGAATTCGTAGAATTCAGGATTTCCGGAGCAGATAATATGAGGCAAATGGCTTTCCTAACCGTGTTGGGCGCTTCGCTGGTGCTTTGCGCGGCGTCGTTCGCCGCCGGCATTCAGATTTCCGGGGGCGCGGTGGACCGGCAGGTCTTCCAGCGCGGCGCTGATAATCGCGCCGACGTGAAATTGGAAGGCACCGCGGAGGATTCCGACACCAGGCGCGTGGAAGCTCGCGTCACTACGGCCAAGGGCGCCGTACCGGGCCTCAAGTGGCATGCCGTGGCGACGGTGGCCAACGGCAAGTGGAGCGGCGCCGTCAAGGGCGTGCCCACCGGTGGCCCATATACCATCGAGGTCCGTGTGGCGGGCGCGCCGGCAACGGCCGCGGTGAAGGATGTGCTCGTCGGCGACCTCTGGATTCTCGGCGGCCAGTCCAACATGCAGGGCGTCGGAAACCTGGTGGACGTGGAGCCGCCCAACCCGCAGGTGCACTCCTTCGACCTTGCCGACAACTGGGTGATCGCGAAAGAGCCGCTGCACGTGCTGGCGGGGGCGACGGATCGCGTCCATTGGCCCCGCAACAAAGAAAAAGTACCCGAACGTTACACCGGCGAGAAGCTCGCCAAGTATGTCGCGAACCTGAAGAAGGGCGCCGGTCTCGGCTTGCCGTTCGCTGCCGAGATGGTGCGGCGCACGGGAGTCCCCGTGGGTCTGGTGCCTTGCGCGCACGGCGGAACGTCCATGGATCAATGGAGCCCCGCCTTGAAGGACCAGGGCGGCGATTCGCTTTACGGCGGTATGCTCCGCCGCTTCCATGCGGTCGGTGGGAAGGTCACGGGAATGCTTTGGTATCAGGGCGAGTCGGACTCCAGTCCCAAGGCGTCACCGCTGTTCCAGGACAAGTTCGAGAGCCTTGTAGCCGCCATCCGCGCCGATTTCAAACAGCCGGACATGCCGTTCTACTATGTGCAGATCGGTCGCTTCGTGAACAAGGGCGGCGAGGCGGGCTGGAACCTGGTGCAGGAGATGCAGCGGAAAGCGGAGAGCCGCATCGCGCGTTCGGGCATGGTGGCGGCCATCGACACGGATCTGGACGACCTGATCCACGTCGGCACGCCGGATCTGAAGCTTCTCGGCCAGCGCATGGCCAAACTCGCCACCACGGACCTCTTCCCTGCCCTCAAGGGTTACGGACCGTTCCAGCGCGGCCCCCGGCCGGTTTCTGCGATCTATAAGGACGGCGCGGTGCGGGTAGCGTTCTCGAACGTGAACGGCAAGTTGAAGGCCGCGGGCCGCATTTCCGGGTTCAGCATCCACAACGCGGCGGGCGAACCACTGGCTAGCATCTACAAAATACGCGTGGATCCCACCGATCCGGCGGCCCTGTTGCTCTACACGGTTTCCAAACCCCCCGAAGGCGCCGTGCTCCATTACGGCTACGGCAAGGACCCCTACTGTAACCTGCGGGACGAAGCCGATATGGGCGCGCCGGTATTCGGACCCATGCCCATTCAATAGAAAGGCACCAGACATGGACGCAATCACAGCACTGAAAACGAGGCACTCGGTTCGCTCTTTCGAGAAGCGCCCCATCCCGAAGGACGTGATCGAAGAAATTGTTGACTGCGGGCGGCTCGCCGCTACCGCCATCAACATTCAGCCATGGGAATTCGTGGTTCTGACGGAGCCCACAATGCTGCGCCGGGTGGCGGAGGCGACCGACCACGGCAAGTTCATTGCCGATGCGGCGGCCTGCATCGCGGTGATCACCCAGACCACCAAGTACTACCTCGAAGACGGCAGCGCGGCGACCGAGAACATGCTCGTCGCGGCCAACGCGAAGGGCGTAGGCACCTGCTGGGTCGCGGGCGACAAGAAACCATACGCACCGGAGATCTGCCGGATTCTCGGGGCGCCCGAAGGCTACAAGCTCGTGTCCCTGATCGCGCTGGGCTATCCCGCGGAAAACCCGCACAAATCCAAACGTCCCCTCGCCGACGTCCTCCACTGGGAAAAATACTAGGGTCTCCCGTGCTGCGGGCCGCCTGGACTGCGGAACTGGCAGTCTTGCCTGCGCCATCTCAGGCTGCCGATTCGATGCTGCGCTCCAGTTCGCCGAACGGCGTCAGCCACATCACGTCGTAAGGCTGCATCTGCACCGTCAGCGTGTGGTTGCCCGCCATCCAGCCTCGTCCGGCTACCAGATCGTACCAGTTGCTTTCCGAGATGCCAAGCTCGCTCAAAGGGATGTCCAGGCGGCATGGCCGGCTGGTCACGTTGGTGAGCGCCAGGATGTGCTCGTCTCCGCGCGGCGAACTCCGCAGGACGGCGAACACCGCGCCAGGCGCGGGCATGATGCGCTGCGCGCCACCCGGATGAAAGGCCCGGTGCCGCACCCGCATCTCCAACAACCGCCCCAGTTGGTCGTGGATCATATTCAGCTTCGACCCGGGTTCGGCAAAGTTCCTTGCAAGCACTTCCGCATCCAGCGGCGACCGGTTTACGTTTCTCTTCACTTTCGTCCGCAGCGCGAGCTGGACATCGTTGCGGCTGCCGATCAGCCCGTGGAAGTAAATGCCGGGCACTCCGCGCAGCGCGAGGGCGATGCTGCGCGAGGCTGTGAACCGCTTCACCTGGAACGCGCGCTCCTCGCCGCTGTTGTCCATGTTCAGGGCGCTGTACCAGGTGGTGTTGATTTCGTAAGGCGCCTCTCCGCCGCCCTCGGCCGTCCGATAAGACACAAAAGCGCCGTGCTGGCGTGCGCATCGCACCAGGAAGGCTACCTCTTCCGGCGGGAGTATGTTCGCCACGCCCGGTAAACCGATTCCGTCGTGCGTGTCGAGAATATTGAGGAAGGTCGTCGTCGGGGAAGGATACTCGAGATTCCGGGCCCAGCGCGCCAGATGCGAGCAGTCCTCCCGGTAGAACGCATGCAGCACGAGCGGTGGCAAGGCGAAGTTGTACACCATCTGGGCTTCGTCGCATCCGTTACCGAAGTAGGAGATGTTCTCCTCGTGAGGCACGTTGGTCTCGGTGACAAGAGCCACCTGCGGCGCCGCGATATCGAGCACGTCGCGGAACAGCTTCACGATCTCATGCGTCTGTGGCAGGTTCGTCGACGACGTGCCCGGCTCATCCCACAAGTAGGTGACCGCATCGAGCCGCACCAGGTCGGCGCCCTTGCGTACATAAAGCAGCAACGTGTCTATGACATGCAACAACACCTTCGGGTTGTGATAGTTCAGGTCGATCTGATCGGGCGAGAAGGTTGTCCACACCCAAACCGGCCCGTTTATGGAATGGAACTTCGTCAGGATGTCGCTGGTTCGCGGCCTGCGGATCATGTGGCGCTGGGCGGGCGTCAACTCGTCTCGTGTCCGGAAGGTGACTGCGAAGTCCTTGTAGTCCGGATTTCCTCCGAGCATTTCCACAAACGCCGCGCTTTTCGAAGAAGTGTGGTTGAACACCGCGTCGAACATCAGGTTGAACGATTTGCCGAGATGGCCGATGTCCGCCCACGAGCCCATGTTTGGATCGACGACGCGGAAGTCCGTGACGGAAAAACCACGGTCGGAAGTGTACGGAAAGAACGGCAGGATGTGCACCGTGTTGAACGCCTGTCCCCGGCGGCGCGTCAACTCCAGGAAGTCAGCCAGCGCGCTCAAAGGCGAGCGCCCCTTGGCGCGGACCATGTCGCCGTACGTGATCAGGATCATGTCCCGCTCGCTGAACCGCTGTGACAGGTCGGACGCGCGTTCGGCTTCAATCAATTCGTCGGTCTTATAAGCGTGGTGCACCTTCAGCAACCGCACCAGTTCCTGCATGGCCGGCTTGGCTGCCTTCGTGCCGTAAAGGAATCGCAGCCGGTCGTACATTCTGCGCCCCGCGGCGCGAGGAATATCCGGAAGGGGGCGTTCGAAGTGAGGCTGCTCGGCATATTCAATGCGCTTTCGCCCAGGGATGCTCATCACCCGGAATCATACCCGAACCGGGGCGGCGCGTGGGCATCGCTACGAGCCGGGTGTCTTGCGCGCATGAATGAACGGACAGTTCTTAGAACGGAACGTCATCATCCGTGATTCCGAAATCCTTCGGATCCGCCGAAAGTCCCCTGCGCTCCGGGTCCGGTATCAACTCAGCGAGGTCTGCGTCCGTCAAGGGACGCGCAGCGGCACCCGGTGGAATGAAGCCGGGCGTGTCGCCGTACCCCAGCGCCGCGGCCAGCTCTTCGATTTCGTGGCGCAGTCCGGGATCGGCAGGCAGACAATACGAACTCTCGCCTCCGGGCAGCCAGCAGTTCTCTATCTGCCACATCACCGACTCCTGCTCGGACATATAACCGAGCGGCTCGTTCCATGGCTCGCCCACCGCCGCGTCCGGATGTTGAACGGTCAGCGCGATGTACTCTGGCCCCAAGTCCAGCCTGGCGGATGAACACCCAAAGTGGAACCGGCTCACCTCTTGCGCCGGGATCGCGATTGACCTGTCTGCAGAGACGTGGGGCGAATCCATCCTCACGCCGTACCTGCAGATGTTCTTCAGTATCTCCGTCATGCGCGTCTGCCGGGTGGCCCTTTGCCGTTCGCTCTCTTCCCGGTCCCTGAAACCGGCAACCTCTTCATCGGTGGCCGGCCGGCAGTGATAGGTCCAGCACCAGGAGTGTCTCGGCTTGGACGCCGTTTCCAGGCTGCACTCGTGCGGTATGTCAAAGTAGGCGTCTTCGCACTCGGCTACCAGTTCCTCGAGTTCCCCTTCCGTCCGGATCGGCGGTCTCCGGCCTACGCGGCAAATACACAGAATGCGCTCCGGGTTGGATGGGTCGCGGAACAATTCGCCCGCTCTCCGCCCGTTGTCCTCGGACACCGTCATCTGCTTCACCAGGACCGGCGCATCTTCCAAGTGCCGTCCGGCGCACTGCGCATGGTAGGAAACCATGTCTTCCTTGTAGTAAGCCAGTGCGTCCCCCACGGCAATGGGCCCGCTGCATCCGGGACAGAATCCGGGGCTCGTGGCCGTCAGCATCACGGGAGCGGTCGAAGTCCGGCGGTCCGATTCGGTCATCACCGCTCTAAACGGCGCAACTCGGTGGATCTGACAGCGTCCGCTCACGAATTCTCTGTCAGATCCACTCGCTCGCAACGTTTACAAGATGTGGCCGGTAACGACGAAAATCTGGACAACCTTCTGAGCCGTCTCCGCAAGCCGCGCGCTCTTGCCTGCGACAACCTCCGCCGGAGTGTCGGCAGCCTCGGCCGCCTGATAGAGGATTCCGGCGGCGGCAATACCGAATACATGGAGTTTCTCGAGGCGGCCAGGGAGCAGGCATCCCGCGTTCTCGAAAACGGCGTCGCCCTTTCCAAGGCGGCGGTCCTGCTCCCCGTCGGCGCGCTCGCCATGCTGGAAGGGCGCGCCTTCCCCGATCTCGACATCTCCATTCTCGGCATCGGAAACCACCGCTATTTCCTCTTCCACAGCGCGTTCGGCCTGGTTGCGCTCCGTTATCTCTACCGGCGCTGGCTGCAAAGCCAGAAGGACCCCGAGTCGCTGCGCTCGCGCGCGATCGGCAAAGTCGCCGGGGTGGCGCTCGGCTCATTCGCCCTCGGCGTCGCCATCCACCTCGCGGCGGACGTGCTGGAGCCGAAATCGGTCGTGTTCCCCTTCTTCGGCTCGTTGGTGGACGGTACTTTGGTGGACGACCGTATCTGGCTGCTCGCCAACTCCCTGTGGGCCTTCCAGATCGGCGCGCGGACGTTTACCCTGATTCTGGCGCCGGAGCTCGCTGCCGCGCGCGCTTACATGGCGCAACACTTCGCCTCGTTGGCCGGTAGTCTCCACGGAGGAAACGCATGCTGTTCCTCGTAGGTCTTGATCGGATGTCCCCCGCGCAAAAGGCCGAACTGGTCGCCGGCCTCGAAGTGCTGTCCGCGGCCGGAACGCTGGAGGAGGCCGTGCGGGATCGCGGTGCCGGCTGGAAGCAAACCGCCCTCCGCAAGGCTGCGGCCCTCGCCGGACGCTTCCACCCGCCGGCGAAGGAGAAGCTGGAGCAGTGGGACAGGCGCCTGCAATGGGAAACCGGAGTGCTGGAGAAGCGTCTGGAAAAGCGCGTTCGTATCCTGAAAGCCCTGCCTCGCCGCCGCCTGCGGGAGCGCCTGCGTTCCGCTCTCTGCAGCGTGGCCGGCTGCGCCGAAGATTCGCCCGATCCAGTGATCATCCATGGTGTTCTCAACCAGGCTGCCAAAACGCTTTCGCTTGATCCGGCCCGCTACCTGGACGCTGCCAGCCTGGAGCAAGCGGTGTTCGAAAAGGGCGTGGAGAGGAAACTGCATCAGATGCAGGAGTCGCTCAGGCGGATGTCGCCCCGGGATCTGGACGCCTGCGAGAAGCGGCTGGAGCGCGATCTCGATAACCTCGGCTCCGCGGACCGCGAGTCGCTCCGGTCTTTGCTCGGCTTGGAAAAACTCTCCGGGCCGGCACTCATCGGGATTCTTCGCACCACCTCCTCGGTGGCGCTGGCGCAGCTCGTCGTGGGATCCATGGGATTCGCGCCGTGGCTCTTCCTCAGCACGTCCATCAAGGCCGTCAGCCTTCTGCTCGGCGTGACCTTCTCGATAGGCTTCTACCACGGCGCGTCCTCTTTGCTGGCGGGTGTGCTCTCCCTTCCCTTCACCTTCGGAGTGGTCGCGTTCACCGGAGGGTGGGCGTGGCGGAAGATCCGTGCGGCGCTGCAAGGCGAGCAAGCCATCCAACTGGTGCTCGCCGGCAGAATGGCGCTCAGTCTGAAAGCCGGCGCGCGGACAGGCCCTTGCCGGGACCGGACGTAACCGCATGAAGTCTCTTTCTACCCGGGACGCCGAATCACATGCGGCGATAGCGCAGCTTCACGAATACCTCCACCGGCGCCTCTCTCCGCGGCAAGCGCGGCGCACCGGGGCCCACTTGGCGGCCTGCTCGCAATGCGCGTCGCGGTTGATGGCGGTTCGCCCGCCCCAGGAATACATCTTCGGCCGCCCGGTGCTTCCCGTCAGCCGCTTCGATCCAATCTGGGCGGAGCGTCTGATTGAGGAAGTGATCGGGCTATGCCTGGCGCGCCTGCCGGCGGGGGGCTGCGTGGTCGTGGGCGGTAACTGGTGTTCGGAGACCGTAACCCTCCGCATCCTATCCTTGGCCCTGGTCCGCTTGGCCCGGCGCCATGGGCTGCCGTCTCAGGTGGCCGGGTCGCCGTACGTCGAGGATGCGGCGCCGCCCGTGCCCGGCGCTCCCCTCAGCCTGCTTCTGGAAGCGAATCTATACGAATATGCGGGCGCCTGGAGACAGCGCGAGCCCGGCCGGGTTACCATTCTGTGCGGGCGCATCCCGGAATGGCGCCTTCCCGTCGACGTCGTAGTGAGCCGCGAACCGGACGAAAGCGCTCTCGCCGCGCTGGCCGGTTTCTCGCGGTTGCTGGAACCGCCGGACGAAGAGCGGCGCATGGAGGCGCTCCTTGCCGCCGCGGCCTGCGACCTGCCTGCCGGTCTGTTTCCTCGCCTCGCGCCGGTCCAAACGCCTCCCGGTGGCCCAACGCCCTACGGTGCCTGCCGCGGCGGATGGGTGGCGCGCGAAGCCGTGGCCAGATGGTTTGTTGATCAATTGCCTGCGCGCCATCCCTATATTCCCCTCTCCACCGGCATATTTCCCGCGATGCTGTGGCATCGCTTGCGCCGGATTCTCCCCGAATTTATGGACAAATGCGTCTTTATGCCTTGACAAGGAGAGGAATGTCTGCCATACTGATCCTGTTCGTCGACAAGCGACCCGCCCGCCTTGGCGGGATTAGAACTCACGGACCGCTCGCGAGACGGCGTATTTAGGAAAAATAGAGTCGTCCAGGTAGTCGCCGGCGGGAAGTGGAAGAGAACAGCGTTAGGTCGGTTTCTCCGGCCATTCCCAAGAGAAAAACACGGTTCGAGCAGCGGCAGGCGCTGCTTCGTGCCGTCATCTCACAACAAACCGCTTTGCCGGTTCGAGGGATACCTCTGTCCGGCAGCGCGGAGGAGGATTCTCTCATGCCGGGACCCGCTGTCTCTTCATTTACCGCCGCTCTTGACCAGGAGCGCTTCTTCGGCGAGCTTTACCCCCGCCTGGTTGCCGCGGCCCGTGGCCAGGGTCTATCGGACGCCGACGCGCAGGACATCGCGCAGGATGCGTGCGTCCGCCTGCAGTTGCAGCCGGAGGAGAAGCGCTTCAACCCCAACTACGCGCTCGCGATTGTCCATAACCTGGCCATCGACAGGTATCGTGCCCATCGCTGCGGCCGCGAGGTGTACCCGGACGGCTCCCGCCAGGAGCAGTCCGGCGAGTCGCTGTTCGGACAATCCGCCGCACCCACGCCGCTCGACGTCCTGTTGGAACGCGAGCGGGCAGCTTCGCAGGCCATTCGCGACCAGGAGGCCGAGAATCATGCGGAGCGCATTCTCGCCCGGCTGATGGAATGTTCCGGCAAGGAACTGGCCCGGGCGCTCGACGGCGCCTGCCGGAACTACGGCCGCGCCGCCGCCACCGATCGCCTGCGTTTTATCTCCAATTTCGTCAACAAGGAGGGAGAACTTCGCGGACCACGGCGCCGCCAGTTGGTCGAATACTTGCTTCATCGGACGGGCATGACCCGTAACGCGTTGGACGCAAACAACTCCAGGCTTCGCAGATCCTTGCGCGCCCTTATCGCCGGCCCGCGCAAAGCGGCATAACGGATGAGCACGTCCGTCCAAAAAGTTCGCAGATTGAGCCCTGTTTTGCGCAATGGACCGATCTGCGAACTTTTTCTCTTGAATCGCGCCGGCAACCGCCGTAAAATGAAAAGGTTGTAAAGCGGCTGCAGCCGCCTGCCCCGATGAGAAGGGGACTGAAACTCTCTCTTAATGAATTCCACGGCGGCCGGATGATTGCTGCAGCCGCCTGCCCCGATGAGAAGGGGACTGAAACATCAGACCTTCCGGCTTCAGCCCCGTGAGTTCACGTTCGCTGCCGCCGCCTGCCCCGATGAGAACGGGACTGAACCGCAGGCCGGACGGGATCGGC
>CAYLLB010000009.1:0-128380 GCA_964384215.1 uncultured Solibacteraceae bacterium
TTCATTTGACCCAACGACCCCCGTTTCGGTTACCGGGTCAAATGACTTGACAGGAGCCCAAATGGAGTTCCGCGCAATCAGAGGTAAGGGTCGCGCTTCCCTGGCATGCCCGCAGGACGGCCCAAGCGGTTGTGCGAATTACCGGTAGGACCGAACGAAGTCCAGCAGCAGCCGCGACGGCGCTCTCGCCGGATCCAGCCAGCCGAATTCCACCGGCTCCAAGCGTCCGGCTGGTGCGTCGTAGACCTGCCAGAAGACCACGTAGGCGGGACGCAGGCGCCGGATGGCCGCGAGCGCCGATGCCAGGCGCGGTTCCACGCCGCCGGAGGGCAGCCTGTCGTAAACGTCGCGCGGGATGCCGAGTTCGCCGATCATCACCGGCTTCGAAGTCGCCCGGGCGATGAGCGCCAGGTCCCGTGCCAGGCGCTGGCCGGTTCCCTCGGGTGGGCTGTCGATGACGCCGGTTTCAAACGGAGCGTTTGTGGACTCGTAGGCGGAATAGCTCAACAGGTCGAAGCTTGCCTTCGGCACGATGTCGCGCAACGCGTTCCAGCGCCCGCGCGGGCTCTTCACGAAGCGATACCCCTGTTGCTTGATGGCCAGGTTCACAAGGGCGATTTCGAAGGCGTTCAGCAGCTTGAGGCGTGTATTCGGGTGGCGGCGGCGCGCCTGGTCGACGGCGCGGAAACGCGTGTTTTGCCACGCGATCATGTTGCGGATGGCGAGTTCACTCGACCCTGTGTGGCGCATGATCTCGAGCATCCGGTTATCCGCCTCGGTGTTGGCCAGGATTACGGTTTTGTCGAGATTTCCATAGGTGTTCAGCAGGTATTCGGAGAGCGCGAACATCTGGCGGTATTCGTCGTCGAGCGCGGCGCCGATCCCGGGGCGGGAAAGATTGATGTCGTCGCAGCCGCCTCCGTAATCGCGCGAAGGGTAGACGGTCAGGATAATCGTCCTGAGCGCCGGATGTTCGACGACGTGCCGGTAACGTGAAAGCCGCAAGATGTCCACCGGGGTGCAGTGCGCGACACCTTCGAAGCGTTGCGGCGACAGCACGGGATGGAGGTAATCGAAACGAGAACCCACATAGATGCGGAACAAGCCGGCGCCCGCTCTTTCGATCAAAGACGGGGCCGTGAACAGCGGGCTGGGCAACAGGGCGTCCCGGATAGGGCTCTCCCATTGGTAGAAACCCACCCGCGGGTTGGGCTGCGCGAGCAGCAGCGCGGCAAAAGCGGCCGCGAGCACCAGGACCCTCAACGGCGCACCTCGCACCAGTCGGAGCGGAGCCCGTCCACTTCGACTGCCACCCGGTCGAGCGCGGCCACCGCGGCGTTGATCTGGTACGCGCCGGCGTACAACACCTGCGCCTCGCTGTCCTCTGAGAAGACGCGGATGCGGGAGCCGGAGAATCCCTCCCCGTAAATCTCGACGATGGTCATCGAACGGGGCACCACGGCATGGATGACCGGCATCAGCCGCCTGGGGAAGTTCAGCGCGAGCGTAGGAACGGGCACTTGCGAGACTGCCTGCACGGCGGGGATGCGCTGGCGACCATCCCGCTTGACAGGGAGCACCGTGAAGCCGATCGGATCACGCACCGCCCCGCCGCGTACGAGGACGCGGCTGCGCGGCAGGCGCAGCAGGATCAGATCCCCCGTCGACGCGTCTGCGTCGACTTCCGTTCCGTTGAAGCCCACGCTCTCGGCGCGATCCGCCCATTCCACGTAGTTCCGCAGGCGCTCCATGTCCTGCCAACTTCGCAGGGGTCGCAGGTGTTCGAACTGGTAGCGCGACACGAGGATGGCGGGTGCGGGATTGCGAGCCGTGAGACCCAGCGCGCGCTGCCACAGGGCGACGGCTTCGGCGGAGAGGCCCCGCGGCCAGGGTTCGCGCGGTGCGAGGGCCGGGTCCCGGCCAATCGAAAGCCGCAACGCCGAGACCAGCAGAAGCCCGACGAGGATCATGCGTGGAACAGTCCCGGCCGCGGCACCTCTTCGATAGCAGCCGGGGCGAGCCGCCGCCCATTCAGCATCAGGTCGAGGGTGTGAGGTCCGGCGGACAGATTCTTCGGCAGCAGGAAATTGATCTCGTAGCGTGGCGGCACGGGGTCGGCGCAAAAGATGTCGATTTCGCGAACGGGCATTCCCTCGATCAATGCCGAAAACTCCACAGGCGCCGTAGCTTCCTCCACGGTCACCTTGACGCTGCCGGAGACGATCCTTGTCCCCGAGAGCAGATTGACGCCGTCGGCCACCGACGTGACCAGGGGGATGACGGGGCCGGCCGGGATGACACGAATGACGGCCGCGGGCGCGATCCGCCGGCCGAGCCAGCGCAGTTCCACGGTCACCAGGCCGGTGCGCGTTCCGCCTGGCACGGCGGCGTTGACCTGCGAGATGCCGTCGGCCGAAGGCGGTCCGATGTAGGAGAGTGCCGCAACGCGGCTGCCGATGAGCACTTCAGCGTCGTTCAGGTCGAAATCATCGGGAAGGTCTGAAACCCATAGCGAGACGAAGGCGAAGCGGCCGGACGCTGGAACGAGCGGCTCGCTCCCGTTGGCGTTGGTGATCTTGACGATGCGGGCCGCGGCGCCGGGCGGACGTTCGCGCAGGCCGCGGCGCCAACCGGCGGGGCGCTTGCGCCATGTGGTCCAAAGGTATTGCGTGGACGCGCCATCGAGCGCCAGCAACTGGAAATCGTGTTCCAGCGCGAACCGCGCCACCTCCGCGGCCTGGATGCGCGCGCCGCTCCAGGTGTCATACACCCGGGCTGTGTCCGGCAGCCCGTTGAACTGCCCCCGGAAAACCGCGCCATCCTTCATGACACGGTGCGCTTCGCGGAGGTAGTTGAAAATGACCTCGCGGTCCGGAATGTGCTGAAAAACGGCGTAGGAATAAACGAAGTCGAACGATTCGTCGGCGAAAGCGGCCAGGTCGGCGCCGCTCGAGGCGTGTGCATGAGCGTGCGGAATGCCGGCGAGGTTCGCCCGCGCCAGCCGGATCATCTCGTCGGAAACGTCCACGCCGTGGATTTCGCCGAAATGGCGGCTGAGAGGCTTCATCAAGCGTCCCGGACCACAACCGATTTCCAGGGCGCGGCGCGAGCGCGGATTCGCAACCGGTGTCAAGCGGCGCATTTCGGCTTCCAGGCTCAGCACGACTTCCCTGGCCGTGGCGAAGAACTCCTCCTCGTCCTGGTCGCGGCGGCCGAAGGCGACGTAATAGCTCGCGTCCTCGATGGCGCGGCGATTCCAGTCCTCCTTCATGCGTGCGCGGACATCCTGGGCGAAGTCGCTCATTAACGGCTATTCTATCTTCGATGGCCATCGAATTACGAGACGTCGAGATTCCGGCCGGCTCCGTGATCGGCGTGGTTGGCGAAAGCGTCGAGTGGGAACAACTGCGCCGGACGGGGGCTTCGGTCATGGTCGCATCGGCAGCGGAATCCGTGCTGCTCACATCGTGCGACGAGGTGTGGTGGATTCGCGGCGGCAAGCTGGAAGCGCGCGGCGCGCCGCAGGAGACGCTCGCCATGTACCAGCGCGATGCCATGCGCGGAGTGCGTGCCGAAGCGGAAGCCGGCAAGCGCGAACTCGCACCATCTATGCGGCGCGGCGACGGGCGCGCGCGCGTGGTCTCCATTGAAACGCTCAACGCCGATGGCCGGGGGGCCGAGGTGTTTCAAAGCGGTGAACCGATGAGCGTGCGCATCACCGTGCAGTTCGCGCATGATGTAGAGGACCCCGTGATCGGCATGATGATCCGCAGCAGGATTGGAGTCGAGGTCTATGGCACCAACACCGGACTCGAGAAACTGAAACTGGGCCCGTGCGCGGCTGGCGACACGCTGCAGGTGACCTTCGCGTTCCCATGCAACCTGTGCCCTCAGCACTACACGCTTACGGCGGCCTCGCACGATCCTGACGGAGTCTGGCACGACTGGCTCGAAGATGCCGTGCGCTTCACGGTTGCCGATACGCGTTACACGGCGGGTGTGGCCAACCTGCGTGCTGTGGCGAGCGCTGTGAAACTAGGTTGATCCTTCGCGGCTGTGCCACCAGGCGTTCAACAGCGTAGCTGTCATGATGACGGCGCCGCCGGTAAGCGCCAGAGCGCTGGGCCGCTCGCCGTGAACGAACCACGCCCATAGCGGGTTGAGGACCGGTTCGATGAGCATGATGGTGGAAGCCTCGAACGCAGGCACGCGCCGCAAGCCGGCCGTCATGCAGGCGTAGGCCACCCCGATTTGCACTACGCCGAGGTAAACGATCACCAGCCAGTCCTTCGCCGTCACGTGCGCGGCGGGGAAGGCCATCGGCAAGGCCACCATGCAGGCGATCAAGTTGCCGGTGACGATGTGCGCCAGCGTTCCCTCGCCCGCGGGCCTGCGCCGGGCGATCCAGCGGATGCCGGCGATAGTGAGAGCCCAGAAGATTCCGCTGATGGCGGCGATGACGTTGCCCGCGGCCGGGTTGGGCGCCGTAACCACCACCCGCTCGCTGCCCAGGAAGAATAGGGCCATGCCTCCAGCTACGGCGGCGATCAGAGCCAGGTCGCGGCGCTGGATGCGCTCCTGAAGCAGCCACGGGGCGAGCAGCAGCAGGTAGAGCGGCGCGGTGGATTGGAGGAAAATCGAGTTCGCAGCCGTGGTCAGCTTGTTCGACAGCACAAACAGCAGCATGGTGCCCGCGTAGGCCGCGCCCACAGGCAGCACGCGCCAGCTCCAGCCCCTGCGCGCCGCGGGCAGCAACAGGAAAACGCTCAGCGCCGCCACGATGGAACGGAATCCGGCCACTTGCCACGCGGTGAGCGAAGTCGCCTTGATGGCCGCGCCGCCGGTCGAAAAGCAAAGCGACGCGGCGAGCAGCAGCAGGCGGCTGCCGGCGAGGGAAGGTTGAACGCGTTGGGGCACTCTTTTTAGTATGCAGGATGCCGTAGGGATCGAATGTATGCGACTCCTACGTCAGAAGATCTGTAGGGTGTAGTGGAAGCGAACGCCGCGCCCGATCTCCGGCGCGTATTCCTTGATGAACGAGAGATGGTTGCGGTAGAGGGCGTCGCCCAGATTGTAAGCGGCAACACCAACGATGTGCATGACGTGCTTTGTGGTGAACACGTAAGAAGCCGCGAGGTCGAAGACGGCATAGCCGGCAGTCGCGGTTTCCGTGGGATAAATGCGGTCCTGGCGGCCGGCGAGCGTGAGCGACGGGCGCAGGCGGAAGCCCTTGTACCCCGCGTCGAATCCGGCGTGCCCGCGCAGAGGCGGGATGCGCGGCAGCGGCGTGTTGGTGGCGGTCAGCGTCGCATTCACCGTGTCCAAGCCCAGGTTCAGCCAGACGTCGCGGCCAAGCCCGATGTCCGCGCGGGCCTCGGCGCCGCGATAGCGCGCGTCGCCCTGGCGGTACACGGCCTCAGTGAGGCCGTCCTTAATGTCTCCGGTCGGCGCCAAGTGTACGTAGTCGCGCAGCCAGTAGTTGAAGAAGCTTACTTCGCCGCGAAACCGCGACCATTGCTGGCGCAGCGCCAGGTCCACGCCTTCTCCGCGCTCGCGCTTCAGGTTCAGATCGCCGATTTCGAAGGTCTGGTTTCCGGCGTGCGGGCCGTAGGCGTACAGTTCTTCCAGCGCCGGCGCACGATAGGAGTGCGTGTAGTTGGCCGCGAACACGCCGCCTTGCCAGAGCGGTTTCTGGATGCCCGCCGATCCCGAAAAACCGTCGAACGAGCGGCCCGGCAGGCCGGCCGGGTTGTAGCCGTTATGCTCGAACCGCCCGCCGAACTGCAGCCGGAAGTGCTCGAAATCGAGCTGTTCGAGGGCGAAGGCGGCGGCCGAATTCTGAATGACCGGCGGCGTGATGACCTCGTCGCCCACGGCATTGTAATCGCGCCTCATGCCCATGAAGCCGAAGCTGCCTGACAGGCGTCCGCGTTTGCGTTGATCGAACACGCCGCGATACGAGAACTGCTTATTCCAGAATTCGTTGTGCACTTCGCTGGAGACCGAGTCCATTTCCTTGTGGTTCCAGTCGCTGTAGTTGAGGTTGAGCGAGAACTTTTCGATGGAGGCGCTCAGTTCCTTGATGCCGGCGCTGGCGTGCACATTCTGGCGCGCGTACTTCAGATTGACGATTTCGGAATCCTCACTGCCCGCTGGCGGCGCCGGGACGCCGTAGACTCCGTTCTGCGTGTTGTAGCTCACGCTTCCGAAGATTTTGGGGCCGAAGTGTCCGGCGCCGATATTGGCCTGTTTGATTTCGGTCTCCGAGTTGGTGACGGTGCCGAGGGGCGTCGAATAGTCGCCGGTGCGCTGGCCGCCGCCGCCACCCCACAGCATCCAATGCTCGCGGCCGTATTCGAACGCGCCGCTCCCGCCGCCCATGCTGTTATTCGAGCCGCCTTCCCCCGTCAGGTGGCCGCGCAGGCCCTCATGCGGGTGCTGATGTTCCTGGTGGTGTGACGTGACCGCGTTCACGACGCCTCCGATGGCGCTGCTGCCGTAAAGTAGCGTGGCCGGACCGCGCACGACTTCGACGCGGTCGAGCGAAGTCGCATCCACGGGTTCGCCGTGATCCCCGCTTTGATACGACAGCGTGCCGCTGGGAATCCCGTCCTGGAGAATCAGTACGCGATCGCCGTCGAACCCGCGCACCACGGGCCTCGACGTGCCTGGGCCGGAGCTGCGTTTGGCCACGCCGGGCTGGCCGTCGAGCACTTCACCAAGAGAAACCGCGCTTTTGGCAGTCAACTCCATGTTTTCGATGGTGGCAACGCTTTGAATCGCGCCCAGGGTGGTCTCTTCCTGGCCGGAGGCGGTCACCGTGATCTGTTCATGAACGGGCGCAATCTTGAGATGGAAATCCAGCTTGGAAGCGGCGTTCGCGTTTACCTGTATCTTGCGCCGCTCATCTGAGAACGGGTGCATATGTGCAAGCACTTCGTAGTTGCCGGGCGGGATGTTCCGGAATGAATAAACGCCCTCCTGATCGGTCTGTGTGGAGCGCCGGAGCTGAGGGATCATCACGGTGGCGTGATGAACTTCATCGCCGGTGGCCTCGAGCGTAACCTTCCCTGTGATGGAGCCGGGTTGCGCAAAGGCCGGCGCTACGAGAAGGGACAATGAGAGCAGGAGTCGTTTCATTTGCTGTCTGCTATCAGTATGGAAAGCGCTTGCAGAACACCCGAGAGAATTCCGGCGACCGGGTCCTGTCCGGCCGCGACCGGGCCTTATCGGGCGGCAAGCGGGCCTTACGCTACCACTTCAAATCGCGGCGGATCGTGCTTGCCAGGCGCTTGCTGACGATCACGCCGGTGCCGTTGGACATCTTCAGAAGCCAGCGCTTGCTGCTCAGCGCGGAAACTGTACGAATGTGATCCGTGTTGACGATGGCGCCGCGGCGCACCCGCCGGAATCGCGGGCTTTCGAGCGTGGCTTCAAAATGCTTGAGGGTGTGCTGCGCCAGGTACCGCCCCGACGCCGTGACGATGTGCACCAACTCGCCTTCGGCAATCAAGGCGATCACGTCGGCCGGATCGAGCAGGTGGATCTCGCTCCGGCTCACGCCGGCTATCTTGCGAAGCGCTTCCGGACGGCCGGCGGCCGGCGCCGCGCCGGCCATGCCCGCCAGTTGCGCACGCGCTTTAGCCAATGCGGCTTCCAACCGTTCGCGGCGCACGGGTTTCAGCAGGTAGTCCACCGCGCCGGCCTCGAATGCGGCGAGAGCGTGCTGGTCGTAAGCGGTTACGAAGATGATCAGCGGCAGACTCTCGCCTCGCAATGCGCGCACTACGCCGAAGCCGTCCAGACCGGGCATTTCGAGGTCGAGCAGGATGACGTCGGGCCGGAGGCGGTCGATCTGTGCGACAGTCTCGGGCCCCGACGCAGCCTCGCCAGCCAACTCGACGCCGCTCAACTCCGCCAGTAGGTCGCGCAGGATTTCGCGCGCGATGGGTTCGTCGTCGGCGATCAGAATCCTCATGCCTGAGCCTCGCTCGCGCGGACGGGCACCTCGAAGTGCGCCGAGGCGCCCGCGCCCGTTCGCTCGAAATGCAGCTCGGACCTGGGACCGTAACAGAGCCTCAGACGGCGGTTCACATTGTCAAGCGCCACGCCGCTGTGCGCGGCATTCGAGCGTGCCGCGGCGGCGCCCGCGCCCGTGTCTTCGACGGCGATGCGCCATGCCTCCCCTACGCGGCTTACAGTGAGGCGGACAAGCCCGCCTTCCGGCTTGCCGGCCACCCCGTGCTTCACCGCGTTCTCCACCAGCGGTTGTATCGAAAGCGAAGGGATCTTTGCGGAGACGGCCTGGGCGGGTACATCGAACTCGACTCGCAGCCGCGGTCCCAAACGCTCTTGCTCGATTTCGAGGTATGCCTTTACGACCTTGAGCTCATCCTCGAGCGGGACCATCGTACGCTGGGACTGCAGGAAATAGCGGAAGACGTCGGCAAGATTGAGCACCAGCCGTCGCGCGGGCTCCGCTGTCTTAGGAATCACCCCGTAAAGCGTATTGAGCGCGTTGAACAGAAAATGCGGATTGATCTGCGCGTGCAGGGCGCGCAATTCCGCTTGCGTGACCAGACGGTCCGTCTCAGAGAGCCGGTGCGCTTCGAGTTGTTCCGCGGCGGCGCGGGATAGACGGGCCAGGGCGGCAAGGTCTTCGCTCAGATAACGGCGGCCGCCCTGTCGCCGTCCCAGCAGGATATAGTGTGTCTGCTCACCGGAGACGGGTACCGGAACCACCACCTCCGCGCCAGCGTCCCGCAATTCTTCCCTCATGCCGGGGATGTCGCTGGGGAGTGCCGGCGCACTCAATCCCGTTTGCCCGAGATGCCCCTGAAGATCTCCGGAGGCGATGGCAGCCGGCTCGGCGCCCATGAACCGCGCCAAGTGCGCAAGGGCGGCGTTCAGGTAAGCGGCTTCGTCCTTCGCGGCGGCGGCTTCGGCCCGCAGTTCCGTCAAAGCGTTTTCGATATTGGGCCTGCGGAAGACCAGCCTTGTCAGCAGATTCTGCAGGCCGCCACGCAAGATGGCGAACAGAACCAGCAACAGGCTGCCGGCGACGAACACAAGCCCCTGCCGCTGCGGGTCACCGCCGGAAAGCGCCGGTCCGGCGAACGACACGGCGGCGGTTCCAGTCACGAACAGGAATACGGCCGCCAGGCAGACGTTGGCAAGGAAGCGGATGAACGCGTCCAACAGCAGGAAACGGTGATCCTGCAACAGCACCAGCAAAGCCAGCGGGATGCCTGCATGGTGGAGGATCAACTCGCGCGACCACAGGTGCTCGGCGTGCGCCGGGTCGAAATGCACGAACGATAGCGCGAACAGGAACACGCAAAGCGCGGCAACCAGTTGCTGGGCCAGGAGCCGGTTTGTGCGGGGTGGAGAGTAGATAACGGCGGCGGCGGATATCAGGGAGAGCACGCTGAAGCCCGCCGTGGTAATCCGCAGAGCGAGTGCGTGGCGTTCGATAGCCGGCGCCGCGAGTTCGCTCAAGTGCGCCCCGATCGAAACGACGCTCGCCAGGTAGCCGGCCATCCAAAGCGCGCGGAAACGCCCGTCCAGGGAGAGATGGAACAGAACCGCGGGCAGAAGGCTTATGGCGCCGAAACTAACCATCATCTCGGCGCCTGACGAGTCGGGCTTCGCCATCGAGATCAGTGAGCCCAGATTCCAGATGAGCGCCAGGACCGCGGAGGCCATCGCCAGGCGACCTCCTCGTAAACGCGCGCCCGCGCGATCGCGCACCAGCAGATACAGAAAGATGCCGAAGATCAACGCGCCAGCCGCATGGCCAAGAATGTTGACCAGCAGCGGTTCGTGCGCGTGCAAGCCCATATGAGGAGCGGCTTTCAGCCCGCCAGACGCGCTCTCCAGTGCGTCGTCTTCGCTAGATGTCCATCACGGCGCCGGTGTCGGCGCTTGTTGCGTGCGCCGAGTAGCGCGCCAGCCAACCGCGTTTCACCTTCGGTTCGAACGGTGGTATATCCTTCAGGCGGCGCTGGATCTCCGCTTCGCTCACTTTGAGTTCGATGCGGCGGGTGATGGCGTTAATATAGATCCGGTCGCCCTTCCGGACCGCGGCGATCGGCCCGCCAGCGGCGGCTTCCGGGGCCACGTGGCCAACGCAGACCCCGCGCGTGCCGCCGGAGAAGCGTCCGTCGGTGATCAGGGCCGCGCGAATGCCGGCGCCTACCATGGCTGCGGTTGGAGAAAGCATTTCCTGCATGCCTGGGCCGCCGCGCGGTCCTTCGTAGCGGATCACTGCCACGTCGCCATCCTTCACCTCGCCTGCCAGGATGCCGCGCAGCGCATCTTCCTGAGATTCGAAAATAACGGCGCTGCCCTCGTATTCGAGCATCTCGGCGGCGATGCCCGCCGTCTTCACCACGGCCCCCTTCGGAGCCAGGTTGCCGAACAGGATGGCGAGTCCTCCGGTGGCCGAGAAAGCGTTCTCGAACTGGCGTACCACGTTCCCGTCGGGAGCCGGAGCGGCGGCGACGTAGTCGGAGAGATTGCCGGCCACGGTCGGCGCATCGGCGTTGAAAGGCGTTTTGCCGAACCGGGCAATTTCCTTCAGGATTGTTCCGACTCCGCCGACGGCATGCAGGTCTTCAATGTGCACGTCCGGGCGGCTGGGGGACACTTTGCAGATGTTGGGTGTCGCGTCGGACAACTGGTTGATATGATTCAGGTCGAAATCGATTCCGGCCGAATGCGCCAGGGCCAGAGTGTGCAGCACGGTATTGGTGGAGCCGCCCATGGCCACGTCCAGCACCAGGGCGTTGTCGAGCGAGCGCTGGTTGACGATGTCCAGCGGGCGCAGGTTCCGTTCCATCACGCTCTTCAGTGCGTGAGCCGAGCCGCGCACCAGTTTGAGACGGTCCGGGTTGATCTCCCAGGTGCCCAGCGACATATCCACCCAGCGCGCCGCCGGTGTGGTGCCGCTTCCTGGCAGCGCCATGCCGATCACCTCGGCCAGGCAGTTCATGGAATTCGCGGTAAACATACCGGCGCAACTGCCGCAAGTGGGACACGCCTTCTCAGCCAGCTTGTCGAGGTCGTCGTCGCTCATCTTGCCGGCGCTGGCTTTGCCGACACCCTCGAACACCGTGATGAGGTCCGTGCCTCCGCGGCCGGCGAGCATGGGGCCGCCGCTCACGTAAACAGCCGGGATGTTGATGCGCACCATGGCGTTCAACATGCCCGGCACGATCTTGTCGCAATTGCCGATGCCGATCCACCCGTCGCATGGATGCGCGCCGATGATGGTCTCGATCTGATCGGTTATCAGCTCACGCGAGGGCAGCGAGTACTTCATGCCGAAGTGCCCCATGGCGATGCCGTCGCACACGGCCGCGCCGATGTTGGCATACCAGACGTTGAAGCCCAACGATTCGAGTTCCTTCTTCAGCTCCGCACCGATCTTGTCCAGGTGCGCATGGCCGGGAATCTGGTTGGTGTACGAGTTGATGATGGTGACGAAAGGTTTCGCCCGGTCCGAGAATCTCTGGATGACGCCCTCCGCCTTCATCAACGACGCGGCGGGCATCATGTGCCGGCCTTCTGTGACGATGCGGCTGCCGCGCTTGCGGATTTCTTCAATGCCTGGATTCATTTGAGCTGCTCCTTATCGGGACGAAAGCGGATGCAATAGAACAAGCCGAGGGCGAGAAGCAGAGCTCCCCACCACACGGCGGCGTGCAGATCCGCCATCACGACGTCCCGCTTGATTCCGTTAATCACGTCCCAGAGCCCCGCGCCCAGGATGAGAACCCCATAGACGGTGAGCAGAATACCGATGAAAAACCAAATCGGAATGACGTGCTTTGTCTCGCTCATGAGCTTGTCCTACCAGAATATGACGTTTATCACCACCATGCCAATTCCCACCACCGCCGCCCAGAATGCCGGACGGCGGTGCCACGCGAAATGTCCCTCGCTGGGAATGGGTGTCAAGCCATATACCAGGTTCTTCAGTTCGGCCTCCGCGCGCGGTTTTGTGCAGAGGCTCACCACCACCGTTACCAACACCGAGATGCAGAGCGTCCAGATGGCCCGGAAGGAATTCTCCGAAAGCTCCTTGGCGTGCGGGGAGAGTGCGATGATGCGAAGCGCGCCGGGATCGAGTTGCACCCAGGTCCACATGCCGATGCTCGACAGGGTGCCCGCCAGCAGGCCCCAGAAACCGCCCGCCGGCGTGGCGCGCTTCCAGAGCATGCCCAGGATGACGACGCCGAACAGCGGCACGATGAAGAACCCGAACAGCACCTGCGTGTAAACCATGATGCTCGAGAACCGCATCACCAGGTAGGCGGTGCCAACGCTGACAAACACGCCGATCATGGTGCACCAACGGCCCATTCTGACGTAGTGCGCGTCGCTGGCGGTCTTGCGCAGCAGCGGTTTGTAAATGTCGTAGGTCCACACGGTGGCGAAGGCGCTGACATTGCCCGCCATGCCGCTCATGAATCCGGCGATAAGCGCCGTCACGCCAAGCCCCAGCAGGCCCGGTCCGCAGTAACGCGCCATCATAAGCGGCAGCACTTCGTTGAAGCTGTGCGCGCCGGACGCCAGCGCCTCGCTTTCCGGCACCAGTTTCATGGGCAGCAGAGCCAGGCCCAACAGGCCCGGAACGATTACGATCAGCGGCACCATCATCTTCAACGCGGCGCCGATCACCGTTCCCATCCTGGCCGAGCGCAGGTCCCTGGCCGTCAGCACGCGCTGCACCACCAGGAAGTCCGTGGTCCAATAGCCGAACGATAAGGCCAATCCCCAGCCGAACACGATGGCGGTCCAGTGCGTGCCCATGGCATTGCCATCGAATGAGCCGAGCGTGCTCCACAGGTGCGCATAGCCGGGGCCGAAATTGGCGGTAACGCGCGCCATCATCCCGTCCCATCCGCCGCATTCGATCAGTCCGAGGATCGGGATCAGCAGCGTGCCCAGCCAGATCAGGAAGAACTGCAGCACCTCGTTGAAAATGGCTGAAAGCAAGCCTCCCGCCGCCACATAGATGGCCACCGTGAGCGACGAGACCCAGATGCTGAAGTGAAGGTCCCAGCCGAGGATGACTTTCATCACTACGGCCATCGAGTACATGTTTACCCCGCTCATCAGGATGGTCATCAGGGCGAACGAGATACCGGACACCGCGCGCGCCGGTTCGCCGTAGCGCAAGGACAGGTAACCGGGCACCGAGTGTGTCCTGCAGATGTAATAGAACGGCAGCATCACCACGGCGAGGAAGAGAATGGCCGGAATGGCGCCGATCAGGTAAGCGTGCGCGGACAGGATGCCGTACTGATACGTCGCCGCGGCCCAGCCCATCATTTCGAGCGAACCGAGGTTGGCGGAAATGAAGGCGAGCCCCGCGATCCAGGCCGTCATCTGGCGTCCGGCCATGAAAAAGCTCTCGCCCGTGTCGGCGCGGCGCTTCAAATAGAAGCCGATGGCCAGGACCAGAAGAAAGTAGATGACGACGATGGCGAGGTCCACCGGAGACATCGCCAGCAAGCGCGTACTATGGGTGCCCATGGATGAACGAACTATTGTACTGGACGGGGGATGCCCGGTTCGAAACCTGCCTCCTAGGCTAGAACAACTCCCGCCAGCGCCTTGCCGTGTGAATGATGGCCAGGAGTTCCACGTACCCTCTCTGCACCCGGTGCATACCGTGGTGCGTTGTACTGCGATGTGTTCTTCTCCTACCGGAACGCGATCGAGTACAGGTCCGCGTCTTTCATCACGAAGCGCAGGCGGACGGTGGCCCCCTTCAGCGACTTCACGCTGATGGTCTCCTCGATCTTGTCGCCGAACAGAACCTTCGCCTCATCCAGCGCGAAAGCGGGTAGCGGGTTGCCGCGTTCGTCCTGAATCTCCACGCGAATGCTGCCGGCGGCCGAGGTCGCGTAGTTCAACACGAGCTTGGTTCCATCGAACGTAAGGGGTTTGGTCACCATCTCTCCTCCACACGCATCGGCGTGCACGCTCGCCAGGCCGTCCGTGCGCCACGAGTAACGCACTAGTCGATTGGTAGGCCAGTTGTAATCCCGGTCGACGTAGAGCGACATCTCGTCGGCGGCAGTCGGTACGAGGTTCGTGGCTGCCATGGTTGAGCGGTGGATCCAGTTGCGCGGGTCGCGCCCCGGACGAATCAGCGCTTCCATGAAGCGGCGGTCCCAGTGGATGCCGTCGCGGCTGGTCATAAAGACGGTCTCGGAGACGCCCTTCCCCGGAGCCTCGGCCAGCGGCGTGCGTTGCGGCACGAAGCGCTTGGGAAACGCAAAGTAGATGTGCGGCGCCCGGAAGTACGGCGAGGTGGCGTTCGTGTAAAGCTGTTCGAGCGGCGCGGAGCCGTAGTCGGCCCATGCGCCGGGCGTCCAGTTCATGAAATCCTTCGACGAGGCGAATTTCACGGTGCGGATGCCGTAACGGAAATCCCTGTAGACGGCCACATATTCCCCGCGCACTGTGTCATAGAAGGCCACGTTGAGCGAATCGAACGCGCCGTCGGTAATGATTGGCTCCTCACGCATCTTCTTCCAATGCACGCCGTCGGCCGATTGGTAGGCGAACAGTTTACCGCTGCCGCCCACGGCCTTGTAGCGTGCCTCGGGCGCGGCTGCGGGGTTCGAGTCCTTGAACGGTGCGAAGTTGTGGACTGCGGTTTCGGCGAGGATGATGTTGTTCGCGCGCGAACCCTGGAATTCCACCAGGCCGAGCGCCGGGCGCGTCCACGTGATGCCGTCCTTCGATTCGGCGTAACAGGTCACTTCCTTGTGCGCGGGGACGACGGTCTCGCCCGGGCGCAGCAGGGGCATGGGCGTGTAAGCCGGGTCGGACGAGCCGCGATAGTACAGGCGATAGACGCTATCGTCCTTGATCACCGTGCAGTAAGTGCTGGTGTTGCCTTCCCACGGCTTGTTGAAGACGATGGCGGTGGCTTCCTCCCGCGGCGCGTGCATGCGCAAGGAGACGCCCTTCATCGAATCAATGAGGTATCCGTCGACGAATGGCTCCAGACGGTTCCCCATGTGGACGGCCTGTCCGCCAGCCAGGGCGAATTGAGTCCCTGCGAGAGTCCACAAGAGCAAATGTGTGCGCATCAGTACCTCCGCGGAAAGATGAACCGACTATTCTACTTAACGTGCCGCCACTGAGCGAAGCATGAGCCAGACCTTTTCCCAGGCGGGTAGGCTTACTCTGCGGTGCAACACGTCGAAACCCGAGCGCTCGATGCGCTCGAGCAGGCGCGAGTATATGGCGACGATGGCGCTCAACATGGGGCGGCCCGAGGGCTTCACCAGGTTCACGAGCGGAGCTGAGCGTGCATAGTATTCCCGGGCGCGCGCGGCTTCGAAGCGCATCAGGCCGAGAAACTCCGGCGTGGGCCGGGAAGCCCGCAGCGCCTCCGGAGGGACTCCGAACCTCGCCATGTCCTCCTGCGGCAGGTACACCCGTCCGAGTTCAGCGTCTTCGCCGACATCGCGCAGGATGTTGGTCAATTGGAAAGCCACGCCGCAGTCTTCGGCCATGCGCGGGGCTTCCGGCGACTCGAACCCGAGGACGTGGATCACGCACAATCCGACCACGGAAGCCACCTGGTAGCAGTACTGCCGCAAGTCGTCGAACGTCCTGATCGTGCGGGGTTCCAGGTCGCTCGACACGCCGGCGATCATCTGGCGGAAGTACTCGTGCGGGATCCGGTAGCGCTCCACCGAATCGCGGAACGCCGGCCAAACTAAGTGCGGCGGGGCATCGCCGGCCAGGGCCCGCTCCAGGTCCGCGCTCCAGCATTCAATCGCGCTCCGCGCGTCACCCTCGGCCGGGTCGTCGCTCAGGTCGTCGCAATACCGCATGAAGGCGTAGATGGCGCACATGGCGTCGCGCTCGGCCTTGGGCAGCAGGAGGAACGAATAGTAGAAGTTGCGAGCCCGGCTGCGCGCCACGCCGCGGCAGTATTCGTAAGATGCCTGGAGCGTGTCCGTCATGCGGCCTTCCGGAATGCCTGCCGCACGAGGACTTCGAGAAGCAGGCCGGCGCGCTCGACCTTCGAGATCGCTGGGCGCCGGGCCAGCACGTCGTAGTCCTGCCGTTCGATTTTGTCGAGAATGCGCATCCCGCCGCGGCTGAATAATTCGATGTCGACGGCCAGCCTGCGGTTGAGCATTGTGGCCAGTGGCAATCCTTCCACGAACAGTTCCCGCGCCTTGGCCACGAGTTCGCGCATAGTGGCCCGGAAAGCCGGCGTGGCCTTCAACGCAAACAGGTCATCCAGTGAATAACCGTGCCGCTCCATCACTTCCAGCGGGATGTAGACGCGGTCCTTGGCGAGATCGACGGCCACGTCCTGCCAGAAATTGGCCAATTGCAGCGCCGTGCAGGTCGCATCCGACAGCCGCTGCCGTTCCGCGTCGGAGTATCCGCAAAGATGCAGCACCAGCCGGCCCACCGGGTTAGCCGAATACCGGCAGTAACCAAATACTTCCTCCCAGGTGCGATAGCGGGTGACGCGCTGGTCCTGCTCGAAGGCGCGGATCAGGTGCTCGAAAGGCTCGACCGGCAGGCTGCGGCGGGCGACGGTCTGTTTCAGCGCCACGAACACCGGATGCGCCGCCTCCCCCGCGTACATGCGTTCGAGTTCCGCGCGCCACCACGAGAGCAGGCGCAAGCTCTCGGCCGTATCGCCGATCTCGTCTCCCAAGTCATCCGCCCAGCGGCAGAAGGCGTAGACGTTAAAGAAATCCTGGTGCAGGCGTTTGGGGAGCAGAAACGAGACGACGTGAAAGTTCTCGTAGTGTACGCCGGCCAGCCAGCGTGTGTAAGCAAGGGCCTCCTCCAGCGTCGCCGCGTGCCTGCGCGCGTCCGGCGACCGAAGGTATTCCGCCGGAAGCAGAAAGTGGTTGGCCAAGGCTTACGGAATGATGGCCGTCTTCATGTGGCCGTTGTGGCTCATCAGGTATTGCATCACTTCGAGCAAGTTCGTGAGCGGCTCCTCGCGATTAACGAAGTCCTGCGCCGAGATTTCGCCTCTCGAAATCACACCTAGTGCTTTCTGGATGTAAGCAGGTGTGTGATGGAAGCTCGCCTTGCAGGTGATCTCGGAGTAGTGCAGCAGCGACGTGTCCAGGGTTACCCGGCTGTCGGCCGGGCAACCGCCGAAGAAATTGACGGTCCCGCCGCGGCGCACCATCTTGGCGGCCAGTTGCCAGGTTTCCGGCTTGCCTACGGCCTCGATGGCGACGTCCACGCCGCGGCCCATCGCAAAGTCACGCACCGGTTGCACCGGATCGGGCGTGATATGGCTCGATATAACCTCGTCGGCGCCCATCCGCTCAGCGCGCTCGATCTGGGTGCGCCGGCGTCCGATGGCGATCACGCGCGTTCCGTACAGCTTCGCCAGGCGCACAAACATCAAGCCGATGGGCCCCAGGCCCAGAACCATGACGTTGTCGCCGGGCTTCACACCGGTTTCCTCGAAGCCGCGAATCACGCAGGCCAGCGGCTCGCAGAGAGCGGCGTCGCGGTAGCTTACATGCGCGGGGATTTCGTAAAGATTGCGTTGTACGATGCGGGCCGGAATCCGGATGAACTCGGCGTAGGCCCCGTTGTTGAACAACAGGTCCTCGCAGAGATTCTCGGCGCCGCGCCGGCAGTAAAAGCAATCCATGCAGGGGGCCGAATTGGCTGCCACAACGCGTTGGCCCACGTTGAAGTTCGTTACTTCTTCACCCACCGCTACGATGTCGCCGGCCAGTTCGTGTCCGAAAAGGGCGGGCGGCACGATCATCCGCGCATGGTATCCACGGCGGAAAACTTTGACGTCAGTGCCGCAGGTCAGCGCCGTTCTCACACGGACAAGGACGTCTCCCTTGCCGATTTGCGGCACGGCTACAGGCTCGACGCGCAAGCACTCTTTCCCGTAAAGTACCGCAGCCATCATCTGCTGCATAACTGTTAAGACCACCTTTGAGGTAGAACGACTATTTTCAATGATTGGCCGTCTGGATGCAAGGCCTTATGGATCCCTTCGGCGAGGCGGTCCAGCGGCAATCGATCGCTTATGAGGTCTTCAACCGGCAGTTCACCGCTGAAAACCAGCCCGGCGGACTCGTGTTGAAGATCAACGGATGCACTATAGGAACCGAACACCGTGCGTTCCTGCTTGCAGATGTCGGCCCCGGAAAACTCCACCCGCTCCTGATCGGAAGTCTGGGCGAACAATAGAATCCTGCTACCCGGCCTCGAACAGCTCATGGCCTGATCGGTCAGGCCGGGAGCAGAGACGGCCACGATCACCAGGTCCGCGCCGCGTCCTTGGGACCTCGCCATAACCTCCGCATGAACGTCCGTCGTGCGCGGATCCCAACTTTCAGCCGCGCCGAAACGTTTCGAAAGCTCTCGCCGGCGCGGAATCGTATCTGTTGTCACAACCGTCGCGCCGGTGCGCCGGACCAACATCGTAAACAGCAGCCCGATGGGACCCTGCCCTTGAATCAGCACCAGTTCGTCCGGCTTCGGGTCCGCCTGCACCACCGCTTTATGACAGGTATTAACCGGCTCGACAAAGCAGGCGCGCTCAAACGAAACCCCAGGGGGAATCTTCTCGACGCCGCGCTTCACAATCCAGTCCATGATCCGCACATACTGCGAGAACCCGCCGCCCGCAGGCTCGAATCCGGCGGTGATGCCCACGCGCTTGTAGACTTCGCACTGCGCGTATAGCTTCCGCCGGCAGTAAAAGCAGTCCAGGCAGGGGACGTGGTGGAAAGCGATCACGCGGTCGCCCACGCTAAAGTTCTTGACGCCTTCGCCCGCCTGCACCACGACTCCCGCCGTTTCATGTCCATAAACTCGCGGTGGCGGTAACAGGTCGTACTCAACCTTCTTCAAGTCCGTATGGCAGATGCCGCAACTCTCCACCCGAACCAGCAACTCGCCGGCTCCGATGGCAGGTGTAGGCACCTCCTCTATGCGGATCTCGCCGTTTCCCCGGTAGACCGCAGCACGCATCAGCGGTGGAACACTCGAACTAGAATGCACAGTCTGCAAGAAACTCTCCCAACACCCGAGAACAATGTCGTCCCCGCCAAGCCAGGCTCGTCAATTCCGGGACCGACCGCCACGGGCGACGCATCGCCGCCAGGAGCACCTTCGACTTACGAAAGCGGCCCTCGGCGTCCCGAGCGTCATCAAAATTGATCGAAAAACTCTCATTCGCCGCGTCTGTCACGGCGCGCACGCAGTAAAACGGGCAGCCGCGCCCAAGGGCCCACCCGGCCACTCCGGCGGCCTCCATCTCGACGGCCGCTGCTCCGTGTTCGCCGAGCGCGCGCCGCGCGGCCGGATTCGCCGCCACGCGGTCCACGCTGGCCAAGGCACCCCGGCGATGCGGGCCGTGGCCGTGCGGATCAGCGGCGTCGCACACGGGCGATCCATCCTCCCGCACCACGCGCGTGGCCACAAAAACGTCGCCAACTTCCAACGCCGCTTCCAAAGCGCCGCAGAAACCCGTACTCACCACCTTGTCCACGCTTGCCCGCGAGCCTGCACATACTGCCGCACGCGCGGCCAGTCTGGCGCCCACTCCATCGGCGACCATCAACCAGCGCCGCCCCTTCACCACGGCCGACCTCGCGAAAGCCAGCGGCCACGGCAAAACCTCGATTTTGCCGAGAATGGGTTTGAAGCCTCGAAACTCGAATGGGTCGGCCGCCACAAGAAGTATGGTTTCCATGCCGCCATCAATCCTTCCGGCGGAACCATTCGATGGCTCGCGCGAACGCGGCATCGACCGGACCGGGCGAATAGCCCAGTTCGCGGCGCGCCTTTTCGTGGCGCACAAACATCTTCTTTTTCGCCATCCGCACCGCGTCGAACGGCACTCTCGGTTCTCTCCCCGTTACGCTGGCCCAGGCCGTGCTGAAAACGGCGGCTGCGTAAGCGGCGGCGTACGGAATGCGCACCCCGGGCGCCGGAACGCCGCTCAGCCGCTCCAGCCTCAAAAAGAGCTGTCGCAGCGTAAGATTCTCACAGCCTAGAATATACCGCGCGCCGGTCCTGCCTGTCTCAAACGCCTGTAGATGGCCCTGCGCGACATCGTCCACGTCGACGAAATTCAAACCGGTGTCCAGGTATGCCGGCATCCGCCCCGAAATGTAGTCGAGGATGATCTTGCCCGTTGGCGTGGGCTTGAAATCGTGGTCTCCCACCGGCGTGGTCGGATTCACGATCACGACTGGCAGGCCGGCGCGGATCTCTTCCCGCGCGGCTTGCTCGGCCATGAACTTCGATCGCTTGTAGTCGCCCGCCATGTCATCCAGCGTTACCGGCGTGTCTTCGTCCCCGGCGCCGTCCCGCGGAATGCCGATGCAGCCCACTGTGCTCGTGTAAACCACACGCTCGACGCCGGCCTCGCGCGCGGCCCGCAGAATGTTCCGTGTGCCGTCGACGTTCGAGGCGTACAGTTCCCGTGGGTGACGGGCCCACAGCCTGTAATCGGCGGCAACGTGAAACACGGCGCCACAACCCGCCACCGCACGGGCGAGCGAGTCCGGGTCGCGCAGGTCGCCCGTCACGGGTTCGGCATCCACATCAACTAACCGGCTGGAAGGGCGCACCAGTGCGCGCACACGATGGCCCCGCGCGGCCAGCAGCCGCGCTACATGCCACCCTACAAACCCCGTCGCTCCTGTGATCAGTGTCGGTTTCACGTGCGGAGGTTTCAGCGCAAAGCCCAAACCGCCAACTTCAGGTTGTCGCTGAACTTGCTGTTGATGCCGAGGGCGGCCGACGGCTCGAATCCGCAGTGCGTCATGCAATGCTCGCACCGCGGATCGTTTCCGTGGCCGTAACTCTCCCACGGCGTCTGGTTCATCAATTCCTCGAAAGTCTCGTAATGGGCGTCCGTGATCAGGTAGCAGGGTCCTTTCCAGCCCTTGATGTTGTATGTGGGATTGGCCCAGGCAGTGCAGGGAAGCTCGCGGCCGCCTTTCAGAAAATCGAAATACAGGGGCGAATTGTTCAGTTTGTAACGCGCCTCAAGCCGTTCGATATCGGCGAACTTCTCGCGCACGTCGTCGCGCGTGAGGAAGATCTCCTGGTCGTCCACCGAGGAATAACCGTAGCCGGGGGACAACATGTGGCCGTCGACCGCGAACTGCTCCAGGTACTCAAACAGCGACTCGATTTCCTTCATCTCGGTCTCTTTGTAGACCGTCGTGTTGGTACAGACCTTGAATCCGGCCGCTTTGGCGGCGCGGATGGCTTCAATGGCCTCGCGGAAAACGCCCTCGCGCTCCACGACCTTGTCGTGCGTCTTTTCCAGCCCGTCCAGGTGGATGTTGATGAACAAGTGGTCGTGCGGCGTGAACTCGCCCAGGCGCTTGCGGACCAGCAACCCGTTGGTGCAGAGGTAGATGTGACGCCCGCGGTCCAGGATCGCCGATGTGAGCGGGCCGACTTCCTGGTAGAGAAGCGGTTCTCCGCCGCAGATGGATACTACGGGAGCGCCGCACTCGTCCACCGCCTTTAAGCACTGTTCGATGCTAAGCCGCTGCGTGATGGTATCTTCGTACTCGCGGATGCGCCCGCAGCCTTCGCAAGTCAGGTTGCATGCGTGCAGGGGCTCCAGCATCAGCACCAGCGGGAAACGTTGATGGATGAGTGGATGGCGCGCCGTGCCGTTGTTACCCTTGGTGTGCAGAATGTGGAACGGGTTGTCGTTGCCGTTCTTCGGGAGTGGGTCGCGCTGCCACTCCGGCCGCGGCCACAAGCGGTTCTTGAAGATATAACCGGCGATGCCAGCCGTCATCGAGAGTGGAAATCTCACCTTTCTGTTCCCCCCTGAGTAGAATCCGTCGCCTTCAAGAACGAGCTCATGGCCAAAAGCGGGAACGAGTGCCGGTAGAGGTGGTAGCAGAGGTAGAACACGCGGGGGAAGCCCGTTCCTGTGGCCAAACGCTCACTCCATGTCCCCTCGGCGTTTTGTGTTTCCAATAGGTATTGGATTCCGTCCTCGACACTCGAACTGCGAGTGTCGCCCGCGGCCAGGAGACCCAGAACGGCCCATGCCGTCTGCGACGGCGTGCTCGGCGCCTCCGTGTAAGTCTGATTCTCGTAACTCGCGCAACTCTCACCCCATCCGCCGTCCGCGTTCTGTATGGAGCGCAGCCATTCAGCGGCGCGCAGCACGACGGCGTCGTTGGCGTCCACTCCTGCCGCGCGCAGGCCGCGCAACGCCAGGAAGGTGCCGTAGATGTAATCGACGCCCCAGCGCCCGTACCAACTTCCGTCCTGCTCCTGCGTGCGTAGCAGGTATTCGACGCCGCGCTGGATGACGCGACTTTGAGGATCGACACCGCAGGCGCAAAGCGCTTCCATCACGCGGCCCGTGATGTCCGGACAAGTGGGATCCAGCATGGCGTTGTGATCGGCGAACGGCATGTCGCTCAGAAACTGCCAGTTATTGTCCACATCGAAGGCCGCCCATCCACCGTCGGACGACTGCATGGACAGCAGCCAGTTCACCGCCCGCCTCTCCGCCGCTTCCTGCGCGGCACTGGATTCCGAGCGGGCATGGCGCAACGCCAACAGCACCATGGCTGTGTCGTCGATATCGGGATAAAACTCGTTGGCGAACTCGAAATACCACCCGCCCGGCTCCACGCCGGGACGCTTCACCGACCAATCGCCCTTGCGCCGCACCTCCTTGGAGAGCAGCCAGTCCGCTGTAGGCCGTAGCACGCCGTTCGCACCCGCTCTGGATTCTCCCAGCGCGAACGCCGCAATCGCCGTATCCCACACGGGCGAGAAGCACGGCTGGAAATAGAGGGACTTGCCGTCGTCCACCATCAAGCGGTCGAATTGGCGCCGCGCTTCCACGCTGGCCGGATGCTCGCGCGGATAGCCCAACACGTCGAAGGCCATTACCGCGTACATCATCGGCGGATAGATGGCGCCGACGCCCTCGCTCTGCTCTGTGTGCTCGATCAGCCAAGCCTCCGCCTTGCGAATGGCGTAACGGCGCACGGCGTCGATGAGCAAGTGCTTCTCCCAAAACTTCGCTACCCGGTCCAGCCGTAAGAACAGGTTGCGCCAACTGAATATGCCGGGCGTCTTGGGTACGTCGAATGGTCTGTCCTTGCGGAAGAGTTCTTGGAGCGTGAAGCCTTCGGGCACCGGGCGCATCGGATTGGCGGCATGCACGATCGAAAGCGGGATGACGATGGCACGGCTCCAAGACGACATCTCGTAAATGAAGTTGCCGAGTAGCATCACCTCCGGGGCGACCGTCGGGCAGTAGTTGCGAGGATAAAGTCCGAACAGGCTCAAGTTGAGCTTCACGTAACTATTAGCCGCCTGAATGCCGCCCAGTTCGAGGATGCGGTCACGCGCCTTCGCGAGGCGCGGGTCGTCCGCCGCGTAGCCGGCCAACTTCAGGGCGCAGTAGGCCTTCACAGTGGCGCTGACGTCAGCCGGGCCGTCGGGATAGATGTTGAAGCTGCCATCTTCGAGTTGTCGCGCCAGAATGCCGCGCGCCGCGCGATCCACCTGGTCCCGGTTCGGAGGATTCCACGCGCCGCCTTCGGGCGGGTAGAGCCACAACTGAAGCAGGATGTAATCGGACTCGAGCGTCGAATCCGCCGTCAATTCCGCCCACCAATAACCGTCCGGATGCCGCAGCGAGAGCAGGTGTTCAACGGCTCGTTCAATACCCCTGGCTACCGCGGGAACCAGGTTTCGTGCGATCTGTGCGCCGGCGCTCATGGTCAGGACATGTTTCCGAGCTTGGAAGCATATGGCTCCAACTCGTTGGGCAGCGAAAAGCGTACATCCTCGTCTTTGAGAGTGACTTCCTCCACGTCCGCATAGCCGCGATCTTTGAGCGCCTCAACCAGGCCTTCCACCAGGTTCTCCGGGGCCGAGGCGCCCGCGGTCACCGCCACGGTCTCCACTCCATCCAACCATTCGGGGAGAACCTCGGACCTGTCATCGACAAGATGAGCCTGGATGCCGGCCTTGCCGCAGACCTCCACCAGACGGCGCGAGTTCGAACTGTTCCGGCTTCCCACGACCAGGAGAAGCTGGCAGATCGGCGCCACCGCCTTCACCGCCGATTGGCGATTCTCGGTTGCGTAGCAAATGTCCTTGGCAACCGGCCCCTGAATCAGCGGGAACCTCTTCTTTAGCCGCTCCACAATGTCGCGCGTCTCGTCCAGGCTCAAAGTCGTCTGCGTGAGATAGCGCACGCGAGTGGGATCGGAAACCTGGAGCCGGTCCACGTCCTCCACTCTCGAAACGACCACTGTCGATGCGGGTGCCTCCCCCAAGGTGCCGATCACCTCGTCGTGATCCTTGTGCCCGATCAGAACAATCGTATAACCGTGTTCGGCGAAGCGCTTCGCTTCCAGGTGAACCTTGGTCACCAGCGGGCACGTGGCATCAATCACTTGAAGGTTGCGCTCCTCGGCCTGCTTTCGCACGTCCGGAGCCACGCCGTGAGCGCTGAAAATCACTCGTGCTCCCGGCGGAACTTCCGAAAGCTCTTCCACGAAAACAGCTCCCGCCGCGCGTAACTCATTCACGACGTGGCGGTTGTGCACTATCTCCTTACGCACGTAAATGGGCGCTCCATACATGCCTAGCGCGAGCTTCACTACATCGATGGCCCGCACAACGCCTGCACAAAAACCGCGTGGGCGAAGCAAGATCAGTTTCTTAGCTCCGGCCACATTTCCACCCGGAGTACCCAAAGCCATACTGTGACCTACATTATAACAATCCGTGTACACAAACTTTGATGTTGGATGCGTGAAGATCCAGCTCGGGTACCCGATGTAAGCCCTTAGGGGCATTAAAGTTCGATTAAAGCGACTGAAACGGCGGAAGTCCCGCCAGCGGCCCCCGCCTGTCTTTCATCTCCGCCAATGGTAGTCTGTGAGGGTGCGATACCTCATCCTGTTAACAGCACTTTCCATGTCGTTGTTGGGGGAAGGGCCTGTCCCCCGCCTCGGTTCCTATGAGCGGGCTGGCGCCGTAGTCCTCGCCAACGACAAACTGGAACTCACCGTTACGATTCAGGGGGCGTCGCTTGCCCGGCTGGTCCTCGCAGGCGATCCGGAGGCCGTAAACCCGTTTTGGGAACCCAGCCGCATGATACGCGAACTGGGTGGCCAGGCGGGCTTCCGTTCGGGCACGGGCCACTTTATTTGTGTGGATGGATTCGGGATGGTGTCGGACGAAGAGCGCGCCGCGGGTCTGATGATGCACGGCGAGGCGCACACGCGGCCTTACGATATCCGGCGTATGTCGCGCGAAGGCGGCGCGGCCGTCGTGACCATGGAGGCGACCTTGCCCATTGTACAGGAACGGCTCACACGCACCATGCGCGTAGTTGATGGCGAGAACGTCATCTACGTCGACAGCCGCCTGGAGAGCCTGCTGGGCTTCGATCGTCCCGTGAATTGGGCCGAGCACGCCACCGTGGGCTCGCCGTTCCTCGCCAGCGGCGAAACGGTGGTTGATGTGAGCGGCACACGATCGATGACGCGCACCTGGACCGACCCTAAGCGCGGCGCCGAGGATCGGCGCCTGGCGAGCGGCAAGGAATTCACTTGGCCGCTGGCTCCGGGCCTGAGCGGCGAGCCCGTGGACATGCGCGAAACGCCACGCTCGCCGCACTTTGTCGATCACCTTACCACGCTTGTCGATCCTGATCGCAAGTACGGCTGGGTAACCGCGCTCAACAAGGCGAAGCGCCTGCTGATCGGCTACGTCTTCCTGCGTGAGGAGTTCCCCTGGGTGCAGCACTGGGACAGCTTCCCAGCCACGGGCAAGCTGGCGCGGGGCCTCGAATTCAGTACCCAGCCTTTCGACGTGCCGCGCCGCGAGGTGATCAGCGCCACACCGTTGTTCGGCGCGCCCATGTATCGCTGGCTGCCCGCGAAGTCGTATATCCAGGCGCGCTTCCTGGTGTTTTACACGCGCGTGCCCGAGGGCATGACGCGCGTGGACGACATCAAACTGGAGAACCGCAAGCTCACGATTGAAGACCGCGCCGCGGACAAGAAGATCGTCCTGCGCGCTTCGCTGGGTTTGTAGCTACCGCGGCCAGCGCTGCTGCGGTGGCGGAAACTTCGGGAACGCGGCGTGCGGCTCCTGCTGATACCAGTACGCCACCGAGGCGATGTCGTCCTCGAGCGGCTGATACGTCCCGTCCGGCCACCAACCCAGCGCCTGTATGGTTACGCGCAGGTCCTTCTGAAAGCTGATGGGGTCCATGAGGTGCCAGCGGTAGAGGCTCCACTTCGGCGGCCCGTCCTTGCCCGCGTGCCTGAGTGTGCAACCTGTGTAAGGGCTCGAGTAAGTCTCCGGGAAACCGTAGGTCCCCATGAAGTAATCCTCGGTGCCGGTCCCGTTGATGGTGGGGAACTTCCCGTCGCCGTCCAAGTAGAACTTGATTTCGCCTTCGCCGAACCAGCCGTCGGATAGCTGCGTCCAGGCCAGGAACGTGCCCACGTAGCGGCCTTCTCCCTTCACCCCGTCCAGAATGGTGTAGTTGGGATTCTCGCGGCTGGTGGTGGCGCGGCGCCACTGGGCATGGAAGTAGCCCGCGTTGGCCGGCACTTCGGTCTCCGCGTAGGTGATCTGGTAGGTCATCAGCGAGAGGTCCCGTGTGCCTTCATTGGAAAACGTGATGCGCGCATGCTTGCGGAACGGCATGGGCCAGAAGCAATTCAGCGCGGACTTGGGATTGACCACCACGGCCAGCGAGTTCACCGGGGCGAAAAGCTCGTGGCCCACGGCGAAGAAATCCGTCATGGGTACTTCGATGGACGGCGTGGTTTCGTTGTCCCAGTAGAAGCGCAGCACGGAACTGCGGCCGTTGCGCTTCCAGTCGCCCTCGGTAGCCATCCAGATGTGCTGTATGACGCCGGGGCCCTCGACATCCATGATGGTCACCGTCTGGCCAGCCTTCGGCTTGATGAACGGCCTCACCTTCCAACCTTGGCCCAGGCGCACGGAGGCCTTCGAGAACGGCAGGTCGGGATCGCTCGGGTTGGGGATGGCCATGCCTCCTTTGCCCTTTTCGCCGGTGGGATTCTCCGGCGACACCGAACGCGTCCGCGCGGGCGTAAGCAAGGGCAGGTTCGACAGGCTGTTGTTCCACGCCGGCGCCTGCGCCAGAAGCGATGCCAGGCCGAATGAACCGGCGAGAGTGAGGAAGGGGACGATTCGCATGAGTATCTCCTGAGACTCATACATTATCCTGAATTTAGGATCCATGATCGCGTTCGCCATTTTCGCGGGGACTTACCTGGTACTGGCCATTGGCGGATTGCCGGGTTTCCGCATAGACCGCACGGGCGCGGCCGTCATCGGCGCCAGCCTCATGCTGGGCTGCAACGTGCTCACGTTCGACGAGGCGATCCAGGCTGTCGATCATTCCACCCTGGTGCTGTTGTTCGGCATGATGATCGTGGTCGCGAACCTGCGTCTGTCGGGCTTCTTCCGTGTGGTGGCCGCCAGGGCCGTCGAGCATGCGCACCGCCCGAAGACGCTGCTGGCGGCGGTGATCGCCGTGGCCGGCCTATTCTCGGCGTTCTTCGTCAACGACACCATGTGCATCGTCCTGACGCCGCTGGTTCTGGAAGTTGCCACCGCCCTGGGACGCAATCCGGTGCCCTACCTGCTGGCCGTTGCCATGGCGGCCAACGTGGGCAGTGTGGCCACCATCACGGGCAACCCGCAGAACATGCTGATCGGGAACATGTCCGGCATCCCCTATCGCAATTTCGCCGGCGCGCTCACGCCGGTGGCGCTGGCGGGGCTCATGCTGACGTTCCTGGTCATCGTGCTGAGCTTCCGCAAGGAATTCCGCGATGTGGAACGCGTAAACGTGGCGCCGCTGCGCGTGCGCGTGAATCGCGTACTGATGCTGAAGTCGCTCGCCATGTCGGCGGGCATGATCGTCTTCTTCTTCCTCGGCTGGCCTGTGGCGAAGGTGGCCGTCGTGGCTGGGGCGCTGCTGTTGATCACGCGGCGCGTGAAACCGGAGAAGGTGTATCACGAAATCGACTGGTCGCTGTTGGCCATGTTCGCGGGCTTGTTCATCGTGGTGGCGGGTGTCGAGAAGACATCCCTCGAAGAGGACCTGGTCGCTTTGGCCGCGCAGTATCACCTGGACCGCGCCGGAGTGCTGACGAGCCTTTCCGCGGCCCTTTCGAACCTGGTCAGTAACGTGCCGGCCGTGCTGGTGTTCCGGCCCATCATCGCGCACCTGGAAGATGCGCGGCGCGGCTGGCTGCTGCTGGCGATGTCGTCGACATTCGCGGGCAACCTCACTGTCCTCGGCTCGGTGGCCAACCTGATCGTGGTGCAGAGATCGCGCCGCGAAGCGCCGATCTCGTTCTGGCAGTATTTCCGCGTGGGAGCGCCGCTGACGCTGCTGACGCTCGTCGTAGGGACGCTCTGGCTGGCTTGACTCAGAGGGCGGGCCGCCTTCTGCAAAGGAGTGGTACGCGGCCGAAGGAACTTGCCCTGCTCTTGGGTCTCTCGCAAGTGAAATCCACGTGTTCCACCACGCGACTGCCGGGCCTACGATACTGGTGAGGATGACTGAACACGCGTGGCATGATGGCGGCGCCGTCAGGGACCTGTATGAGAGGCACACTTCTGAGCGGCTCGTTTACCGTATTCGCCGTGCACTCGAACCGCCAAAGCCGTTCATAATGAACTCAGCGGAGAAGATCATTGCCCCCCCTTGGCCGCAGAAACCCCTATATCGGGGGTGGCGGGTGTTTTGTAAACGGGTACGTAAACCTCGATCTGTTTTGCCTTCCCGGCGTGGATGTCGTCGCCGATGCCGCACAACTACCCTTTCCCGACTGCACATTTCAGCGGATCGAATATGACGCCGTGTTGGAACACGTACAGTATCCCGAGGCAGTGATGAGTGCGATCCAGAGGGTCCTTGCCCCGGGTGGTTTCGTCCATATAGTCACGCCATTCTGCCATCCGTTCCACGAATACCCAAGGGACTATCGCCGCTTCACTCTTGACGGACTTGAGCAGTTTGGCCAGAATCTGCGCGTCGCAGCAAAGGGCTGGAGGATCGGTCCCACCGCCACGCTTCTCGTTTTCGTCCTTGAATACGTCAAACCGCTGCTGCCGTGGCGGTGGTGGCGGATCCTGGCCTACATCGTTCTCGGTTGGCTGTTGTTTCCGCTGCGTGATCTCGATCACGCTTTGATATGGTCGCCGCATGCTGCCCGCATCGGAAACCACTGCTACATTTGGTTTCAAAAGCCACTGTTGGCCGGGCGAAGGTAATAGACGGTGGCGAAGGCTGGGTGTCGTGGAGTCCAGACACGCGGCCGAGGCGTGGAACTTTGAGGAGCTTTTCGATGATTCCTGTCAGCTCGTCAGTTTTCAAAGAACTGACGGTGCGCCGGACGGCTGGCTCGGGAAGAAGCCTCGCAGGAAGTCGATGAATGCCCGGCTGCGGCGGCGGCCGTTGTTGTTGCTCAGTTCCAGACGCTCCAGGAAGACCAGGACTCCCAGCACATCCGTGTCCCGGATGGTGGTGATGCCGGTATTCTGCGCCATTTGCTGGCGAAACTCCTGCAGCGCCTGCTGGAATTTCTGCTGCACGAAGGCCGCCAGCGGATTGTTGGGACGGCTCTCGTAAATCAGGCCGCTCTCCAGGGTGCGGTAGGTGCGGATGAGCGCGCCCAGCGCCTCGCGCACGTCGATGTCGATCACGTCCGGGTTCTGCTGGCTGGCCCCGAACAGCGTGGCGGCGGCGAAAGTCAGCAGTTGTTCGTTGCGGCGCAGGAAACTCTCGGTCACCTGGACGTCCGGGTTCGGGAACTTGTCGGGATCGACCTCGGGAGGCTTCTCGTGAAGGCGGGCATCGCGCAGATATTCGCAGTCGAGCGGGCAGGCGATGGTCACCTCGCGCTCGGCTCCGCAGCAGGGCGCGCAGATTTCGCCGCGTACGCCGGGGCAATAGCGGCGCGGGCGCCGGACTTCACATAGCTGGCATTTCATAACGAGGGGGAAGAACTCTATCCTATCATCTGCCGGTAGGTGCGCCGGAAAAAGCCGTCCGTCATGCCCGCGATGTAATCGCACACCACGCGATGCGGCGGTTGCGCGGCGGCGCGCTCGGCGTAAGGCGGCGGTAGCTTCCCGGGGTGTTGCAGGAAGAACTCGAACAGTTCGGCCATCATGCGCGTGCTCTTCCGGCGCTCGGCCGCCAGCACATCGGACGCATACACGCGGGTGTAGAGGAACGATTTGAGAGCGCGGTTTAGCCGGTCGGCGCCAGGGGTGTAGCAGGCCAGTCGCGAGGGGTGGAGGCGGACCTCGTGGTGATCTCGCACCCCGGCTTCACCGGCGGCTGAGGCTACGCCTTCGATCAGGCCCGTGACGAGCGCGTCGATCAGGCGGCGCAGCGTCTCGCGGAAACGTACCGGCGGCGCGGCGCCGGGGATTTGCGTGTCGACGAATTCCGCCAGTTCGGCGTAATCGGGAATGGCGGCGCCGATGTCCTCCACCGAGTAAAAGCCGGCGGAGAACGCGTCGTCGAGATCGGCGGTGTTGTAAGCGATCTCGTCGGCCAGGTCGATGAGTTGGGCTTCCAGCGGCGGGCGCTGGCCCGGCAGGTATTCGTCGAGTTCCGGACTTTCGCCTGGTGTGATGTCGCGGGAATGTTTCACGATGCCCTCGCGCACCTCGAACGTCAGGTTGAGGCCGGGAAAACAGGCGTAGGGCTGCTCGAAACTCTCCACGATACGGAGCGAGTGGAGGTTGTGGTCGAAGCGCTCGCCGAAGCGGCTCATCTGGCGGTTGAGTTCCTCTTCGCCGGCGTGGGCGAAGGGTGGGTGGCCGATGTCGTGGGCCAGGGCCAGGGCTTCGGTCAGGTCTTCATCCAAGCCCAAAGCGCCGGCGGCGGTCCGCGCCAGTTGCGCAACCTCGATGGTATGGGTCAGGCGGTTGCGAAAATGGTCCGACAGGGTGTCGGGAAACACCTGGGTTTTGTCTTCCAGGCGGCGGAACGCGCGCGCGTGAACGATGCGGTCGCGGTCCCGCTGAAACTCGTTGCGGTAAGGGTGCGCCAGTTCCGGATAACGCCGCCCCCGGCTGGAGCCAACCGGAAAACGCAGGCGGCTCAGGAGGGGTGTCATGACGGATACGGTCGCTACTGCGGCGGGAACTCGGAAATGGCCGTCAGGGCCGCGCGGCTCACCGCAGAACTCTTGCTGGTGAGCAGCGGTTCCAGCAGCTTGCGCGCTTCGTTAGGCCGAACCGGGCCGATCAGCTTGGCCAGCGAGAGTGTGGCCTGTTCCTTGGAAACGAAGGCGGTCGGCTTCTCGATGAGGGAACGCATCAGGCGCTCGCCCTCAGCGGGTTTGCCGAGCGTGTACTCGACGTGGGCCAGCGAGTACTTGGCCAGAGAGGCGTACTCGCGGTTGCCTTCCTCGGAGGCTACCTTGAAGTACTTTTCGGCGTCGGTCATCTTGCCGGTATCGGTGGCCGCGACGCCTAGAAAGTAGTAGGCGATTTGCGCTTCGTCCGAACCGGGATACTTGGCAATCAGATCGTTGAGCGCCTTGCTGGCGGCGTTAGCGCGCGCTTCGACGGTCGGATAGGTGGGGAGAAACTCATTGCCCGTGTCGGGGCCGATCTGGCGGTTCTGGATATCCATGGCGGCCTGGAGCACGCTTTGCCGCTCGGCGGCTTTCTGCTTACTGTAATACCTCCAGCCGAGGACGGCCAGAACCAGCGCTACGACGATGGCCCCATAGCGCACCATCTGCTGGCGATGCAAACCGACGTATTCGACCGTACTGGCCAGTTCTTCACGGAACTTGTCCTTCTTCAGCTCTTTACGCGAGATTCTATCCACAGGGACCTCAGGGGAAATCTGATATTACCACAGTCGCGGGGTCTTCTTCGCGGTCGCGTCGCGAATCGCTTCAGGCAAGCGGCGTGAGGCTGTGCTGCACGGCGAACTTGACCAAGCCTGCCAGGTCGTGAATGTCCAGTTTGCGCATCAGGCTGGCGCGATAGGTATCCACGGTCTTGGGACTCAACTCGAGACGCGCCGCCACTTCCTTGGCTCGCAATCCTTCCACCAGCAGCGAGAAAACCTGATACTCACGGGCGCTGAGTTGGTCCAGCGGATCGTCGGGCTTTCTCAACCTCGGCTGGGCGAAAATCTTGTCGAGCTCAAGCATGGGCGAGACGTAAACGCCGCCCTGAGCGGTCTGCTCGAAGGCGTCCAGCAAGTGGCGGGAAGGACCCGATTTCAAGATGAAGCCCTGGGCGCCTGCGCGGAGAACTTCAATGACGGTCTTCCGGTCCCGCCTGGTTGACATGACGACGATACGGGTCTGCAGATTCAGCTCGCGCAGCTTATGGATGAGCTCGAGGCAATAAAGACGGGGCAGGCCCAGATCCAGGAGCGCTACGTCAGGGCGCTTGGACGAGATCAGGCGAAAGGCGCTTTCCCCGTCGCCACACTGGCCCACCACGACGTACTTCGGGCTCCGTTCACAAAGCGCGGCCATCCCCTCACGGACGAGTGTCAACTCTTCGGCTACGACAACGGATATCTTCTTAACGGGTTCCATCAAGGAAGAGTGGTGAGCCGACGATCCCATTCCTCTCTAAGGAGCACGCACCCACGTCGACCGGGAACGCAATCGCCTGGCCGTAAGGGGCAGGCGATTGCGCCTGCCTCAGGAAAAGCTGGCGATCGCCGTCGCTTCCCTGTCGTAAACGTCGAAAACTGTGTACAGCTTTGTAATTTGGAGCAGGTCATGAACGCGCTTGGTCAAGTTCAAGAGCTTCAATTTTCCGCCCTGATTTGTCACGGTGGTGAAGGCGGAGACCAACTCGCCGATCCCGGAACTGTCGATGTAGCTGACTTCGCCCAGATTCAACACGATCTTCTTGTTGCCCTGAGCAACAAGGCCGTGAATAGTGTCGCGGAACAAACTGGAACCCTCACCGAGGGTGAGGCGGCCCACCGCATCCACCACGCTTACGTCTCCTACCTGGCGCACAGTCAATTTCACACTCACAGCTTTAATCCTCCTCACTCTGTCGAACTATAAGAACTCCGGCCGGCGCAGCCTCAAGGCCGCTCCGGCAACCGCTTCACCATGCGGACCTCGGTGCCGTGTCCGGCGCGGGGCCGGATTTCAAGCTCGTCGACAAAGGCCTGCATGAGTAGGATACCCCGGCCGGACTGCCGCAGTAAATTTTTCTCGTCCAGCGGATCGGGTAGCTTCGATGCGTCGAAGCCATCGCCTTCATCGCCCACGCGGATGGTCAACTTGCCGGCCTTCGCCGATACCGATAAATGCACTTTTTTATTCGCGTTGTAACGGTTCCCGTGGACCACGGCGTTCACCATCGACTCGCGCACCGCGACCGAGATCCGGTGCAGATCGTCCTCGTCGAAACCAACCTCGCTGGCGAGCCGGAGGACGGCCTCTTCGGCCTGATCCACGCTTTCAAGGTTCGAATCGAGCAACATCTCCATACCCCGGCTGCCGCTGTCTGTTGGTTCAGGCATTACAGTGACGCCGTTCCCGTGCGGTCCCGTCCAAACGCCAAGTTAATCCAGTCATTCCAACGAAGTCAACGAATTTCGATAAACAGAGATTATCTCACTGTCGCCGGGCGATTGCTTCAAGGTTGCTGCCCAGATGCTTCACCAGGGGGAGACGGATGAGCAGCTCATCGACAGCGCGCGCCACCTGGTAGCCCGCGCGCCAGGAGGGCAATAGCCCGGCCAGCGGGCTGGAGACGAAATCATAGAAACCCACGTGACAGATGAGGCCCGCGGCCTCGAACCAGAGCTCGAGTTGCTTCCGGTCGAGCTCGCGCTCATCCGGGCTCTGGTAGCTGCGCATGAGCTTGGGAAAGAGAATTCGCCCCACGGCCCCCGACAAGCGCCTACGGCTGGGGTCAATCGAGTAGAAACGGCCTCCGGCGGCGAGCAGGCGGCGGATGTGGCCGAGGGTAAGTTGGAGTGCGTCGTCGGGCAAATGGTGCAGCAGAAAGATGGCGTAGATCAGGTCGAATGAGCAGGGTTCGAAGGGCATCTCCTCCAGGCTGCCCTCCAAGAAACTCGCGTTGTGCAGGTCAGCGCGCGCGGCGTCCTCGCGCGCCTGCCGGATGGCGGTCGGAGAAATGTCGATGCCCACCAGTTGGCCGACCCTGGGCGCGATGAGCATCTCGGTGTCGCCGATGCCGCAGCCCAGGCTGAGAACGCGAGCATGCGGGTTGCCGGCCGTGAGGGAAAGAATGCGTCCGGCCATGTGCGCGCGCAGGGCCTTGACGGCCGGCTTGGCGAAATGTTGCTGTGCGAAGCCGCCATAAAGGGCGTCGTGGTAAGCGCGCTCGCGCGCCCGCGCCGGATCCGGATTCATGCCTTGAGCTTAACAGGCGCAGATGGGTTGCGGATGCATTTGCTACGCTGGGGATGCAATGAGCGCGCACGAACCCTTTCATTTCCACAGCCTGGATGAAGTAAGGCAACGCATCAGCGAATTGGGTCTTGATCTCGATCTGAGTGAGGACCTCAGCCCACTGGCGCAACCGCTCAAAGCCGGCGATTTCAACATCCCGAACCGCATGGTCGTGCTGCCCATGGAAGGCTGCGACGGCACGCCCGGCGGGGCGCCGGACGAGTTGACTTTCCGCCGCTACAAGCGGTTCGCCGCCGGCGGCGCGGGGCTGCTCTGGATCGAAGCCACGGCGGTGGTGGAGCAGGGACGCGCCAACCCGCGGCAGATCTGGCTACGCAAGGAGAATGTGGGGGCGTTTGCGCGGCTGGTAGAGGAGACGCACCAGGCGGCGAGGGAATCGATGGGCCCCAGCCATCGTCCCCTGATGATCGCCCAGCTCACACACTCGGGCCGGTACTCGCGCCCCGGGCGCGCGCCGCGGCCCATCATCGCGCACCATTCCAAGTTCATCGACCCGGTGCAGAAGCTGCCGCCGGACTATCCGCTGATCTCGGACGAAGAGTTGGAGCGCCTGGAAGATCTCTACGTGGAAGCGGCGGTGTGCGCGCAGTGGGCGGGCTTCGACGGTGTGGACGTGAAGGCGTGCCACCGCTACCTGATCAGCGAGCTGCATGCCTCTTACACGCGCGAAAACAGCCGGTACGGCGGGAGTTGGGAGAACCGCTCGCGCTTCTTCCGCAACATCGTGAAGAAGATCCGCCAGGCGGCGCCGGGCCTCATCGTAACCTCGCGCATGAACGCCCACGACGCCATGGCGTACCCCTACGGCTTCGGAATGGATCCGGACGACCCCTCCAAGCCGTGCCTGGACGAGCCGATCGACTTGGTGCGGTTCCTGGCCGAGAACGGCGCGCCGCTGGTGAACATCACCATCGGTAATCCCTACTTCAATCCGCATGTCAACCGGCCGTTCGACCTGCCCGTGGCCGGCGCGCCGATGCCGCCAGAACATCCGCTGGTTGGCATCGCCCGCTTCGTGCACATCGTGAGGGACATCCAGAAAGCCGTGCCGGAGATCGCCGTGATCGGCGGCGGAACTTCATGGCTGCGGCAGTATTTCCCGAACCTGGCGGCCGCCATCGTGCGCAACGGCTGGGCGTCGATGATGGGAGCCGGGCGGATGTCGTTCGCCTATCCGGACTTTCCAAAGGACGTGCTGGAACGCGGCAAACTGGAACCCGAGCGCTGCTGCGTGGCCTGCTCGGCCTGTACGCAGATCATGCGCGACGGCGGGCGCAGCGGCTGCGTCCCGCGCGACTCCGCTATCTACGAGCCGATCTACAAGGCCGGCCGCGCCGAGGCCCTCGACACCATCCTGGCCGAGGCCAACACCTGCCGCCAGTGCAACGATCCCACCTGCGTGCGAGGCTGCCCGGCGAGAGTCGACATTCCGCGTTTCGTCGGTCACATCGCGGCGGGCCGCTTCCGCGAGGCCTACGAAACCCTTCGCGAGCAGAACCTGCTGGCCGCCGTGTGCGGCTACGTGTGCCCGGCCGAAACGCAGTGCGAAGCCGAGTGCATCAACGAGCATTACGATAAGCACGTGCCCATTCAACATTTGCAGCGCTGGGTAAGCAGAAAGGCGGTGGAGGAAGGATGGGCCGCCGAGCCGCGTCCCCGGCGCCCGGCCACCGGCAAACGCGTGGCGGTGCTCGGCGCCGGAGCGGCGGGAGTTTCCGCCGCGGCCACCCTGGCTTCGCTGGGATACAAGGTTGTGCTGTTCGATCGAGCTCCACAGGTCGGCGGAACCGCTCGCGCCACGATCCCCTCCGAGCGATTGCCGATCCCGGTGCTGCAGCGGGAAGTGGATGATGTATTGGCCAGTTGCGGCGGCGTCGAACGGCGGCAGGCTGACTTCGGCGCCACCCTCTCGCTGGATCAAATCCAGTCCGAGGGCTTCGCGGCGGTGCTGGTGGCGCTGGGACTGAGCAAGTCCGTGGCGCTCGGTGCGACGCGGCCGGCGAGCGGCGTGGCGAGCGCCCTGGAGTTTTTGGAACGGATCAAGGCTGGCGGGCGGGTCGAAGGCAGTGTGTTGGTTCTTGGTGGCGGCAATACGGCCATCGATGCCGCTCTGTCGGCCAAGCGCGCCGGTGCGAGCGACGTAGCCGTCGTCTACCGGCGGTCCTTCGAGGAGATGCCCGCCTGGCCCGCCGAGCGCGCCGCGGCCGTCAAGGCGGGCGTGAACTTTTTGATTCTGACGCAGCCGCTTGAGTATCTGACCGCCGGGGCGGGAAAGCTCACGGGTCTCAAAGTGATCCGCACGCGGCTCGGAGCGCCCGGCGAGGACGGCCGCCGCAAGCCGGAGCCTATTCCGGGCACCGAGCACGTGCTGCCGGCCGATCTCGTGGTGGAGGCCATCGGGCAGCAGGCCGGCGACGATATCCGCCAGGCGCTCACCGGCGTCGAGTTCACGCACCGGGGCTTAGCGAAGACGCTGCCCGGAAGTTTCGAAACCACGCGCGCGATGGTTTTCGTGGCCGGGGACCTGATGAACGGCGGCACCACGGTGGTACGCGCGGTGGCGGAAGGGCGCGACGCGGCCCGCGAAATCGACGCGCGATTGACGCGCGCCTAGTTGACCGGCGCCACTGCTGCCGGGCGGCTCTGGCGAAATACAGAATCGGCGACGGTGGAGGGCGGAAGGCTCTGCCCGAATAGGTGCCCTTGCAGCAGATCGCAGCCTGCAAGGCGGAGCGCCGCGAGTTGGCGCTCGTTTTCCACGCCTTCGGCGACGACTCCAAGACCCAGGCCGTGGGCCAGCCGGATGACGGTTTCCACCAACGGCGTCACCGTGCCGCCGGTCACTTCCAACAGGAACGACCGGTCGATCTTGAGGGCGTCGAGCGGTAGGCGGCGCAGGTACGCAAGCGACGAGTATCCGGTGCCGAAATCGTCAATCGCGATGCGCACACCCAAAGCGCGCAGCTTGGTCATCCTGCGCACGGACTCATCGAGGTCGCGCATCAGCGTGCTCTCGGTGACCTCGAGAGCCAGCCATCGCGGGTCGAGGCCGGTGTCGGACAAGGTCCCTGTGACCATGTGCATGAAATCCGGCCTGGCAAACTCCACGGCGGAAACGTTGACCGAAATGCGAACCGGCACGTGGCCGGTATCCTGCCATTCGACGTTCTGCCGGCAGGCTTCGCCGAGCACCCAGGCTCCGATCGGGACGATCATCCCCGACTCCTCGGCGATAGGGATGAATTCGGCCGGACCGATGCGGCCCAACTTGGGATGGTTCCATTCGAGGAGGGCTTCCAACCCCGCCAGGCGGCCTTCCAGGTCCACCTGGGGTTGGTATCGCAATCGGAATTCGTGCCTAGCCAAGGCGCGGCGTAAATCCGTTTCGAGCGAAAGCCTGGTCCGTGCGGCCTCTCCAATGGCCCGCGTGAAGCGAACCACCTGCTGGCGGCTGCCGGGTGCCGCGCGGAACGCTGCCGCGCCGGCATGCCGAAGAAGCGTTTCGGCGTCCAGGCCGTCCTCCGGGTAAACGCTCAATCCCATACATGCCGGCAGGAACATTTCCTGACCGTCCACTTCAAAAGGCCTATTGAAAGCATCCAGAACGATTCCGGCTTTCCAAGCCGCGTCGCGCGGATTCTCCAGCCTGCAAAAGGCGAGCGCGAACTCGCTGCCGCTCATACGGGCGACGAAGTCGTTCGGTTCGAGCAAGTTGGAGAGACGGCTGGCTACCTGCCGGAGCAGGCTGTCCCCCGTCGCGTGCCCCAGCGTGGCATTGATCCGCCGGAAATGGCCGATGTCGATCAGGGCGATAGCGGGGAACCACCCGCGCCAGTGCGCCTTCGCGATCGCGTCTTTGAACCGCTCCTCGAAGACGGTGCGATTGGGGAGGCCTGTCAAGGCGTCGTTCTGCGGATAGCGAGCCAGCGTGCCGGAGGCTGCATCGAAGAGGCTCTGGAAACAGACGCCTCCATGTGGGCCGAACAGTGTGCGCATCGACATCCGGTGTCTCTATTGATTAGTACATCAATCGCGGGTGCAATGACTCATTTTTCGAGGGGATAGCGGCTATTACGGTTCTAGTACCAAAGTTCTGGTGCTAATGAGATCACTTTTCCTGCGAAACTTCCGCCGCCGGCACACTATTCTCATAGCCCCGAGGTGTGACGTGGTGTTAAGACTTTTCCTAAGTTTGGCGGGGGCCTTATCAGCTCAGGATGCGGCGGTCCTCAATCAGGCCTATGAAGCGCTGCGGGCCAAAGAGTACGATGCCGCCATCGTGCGCTTCGAGCAGGCCATCCAGCAGGCACCATCGAATGCAAGCATTCGCAAGGATTTAGCTTATACTTACCTGAAAACCGGCGCCACCGGGGCGGCACGCGATCAGTTCGCCGCCGCCGTGCGACTGGCGCCCGGCGACTACCATACCGCGCTCGAATACGCTTTTCTGTGTTACGAGACCAGGCAGCGCGCCGAGGCTCGCCGCATTTTCGACCGAGTGCGCAAGTCGGGTGACGACGCGTCGCGCGCTACCGCCGAACAGGCCTTCGAGAACGTCGATCGTCCGTTGCGGGAGGGAATCGCCCGCTGGACGCGCGCGCTCGAAGCCGATCCGGACGACTTCAGCGCGCATTTCGAACTGGCGCGGCTGGCCGAGGAGCGCGACGAACTGGACCTGGCGGCTGCGCATTACGAACGCGCATGGCGCTTACGGCCGGAACTGCGCAACCTGCTTCTCGACATAGGGCGCATGGCCAAGGCGCGGGGGAAGCCGGAACTGGGCATGTCCGCGCTGCTGGCGGCCTCGCGGGGTGCGGAACCGCGCACCGCCGAGGAAGCCCGCTCCTTGATGCCAGCGCGTTACCCGTATGTCTACGAGTTTCGAGCTGCGCTGGAACTCGATCCCGCCAATGTCGAACTGCGCCGCGAATTAGCCTACCTGCTGCTTGCCATGGGCAAGAAGGACGAGGCGGAGTTGGAGTTCAAAACTGTGACCGAGGCGGCCCCGCGGGACCTCCTCTCGGCCGCGCAGCTCGGTTTCCTGCGCTTGAACCGGCGGGACCTCACCGGCGCCATGCCTCTGTTCGAACGAGTACTCAAAGGCGACGACGAAGAACTCGCCGACCGCGTGCGTTCGGCGCTGAAGCTGCCGCAGACCCTAAAGCGCCGCTCGGAGACCCCCAAGCACAAGATCTCGATGGAGGCCAAGACGCTGGCCGAGCACAGCTACGAAAAAGGCTACATGAAGGACGCGCTCAAGTACTTGTTGGTGGCCAACGAAATCGACCCGGTGGATTTTGAAGTGATGCTGAAATTGGGCTGGACGAACAATATCCTCAAAAACGACAAGGAAGCGGTGCGTTGGTTCAGCCTGGCCCGCAAGAGCCCGGACCCCGCCGTGGCGGCCGAAGCCGACCGCGCCTGGAGGAACCTGCGCCGCGACAACTCAACCGTGCGCGCCAGTGCGTGGATCTTCCCGTTCTATTCCTCGCGCTGGCATGACCTGTTCTCCTACGGCCAGTTCAAGACCGACTTCCGCCTCGGCAAACTCCCCCTGCGGCCGTATCTTTCGACCCGGTTCATCGGGGACACGCGCCGCACCACCGGGGAAGCCGCGCCGCAGTATCTCAGCGAAAGCTCGCTCATTTTCGGCGCGGGGGTGACCACCAACACGTATAAAGGCCTGATGGCGTGGGGCGAAGCCGGTACGGCGGTAAGTTACCTGGGCGAGCGCCGGGACGTGGGCGGCGCGATCCCGGATTACCGCGGGGGCGTCGCGTTCGCCAAAGGCTTCGGACGCCTGCTTGGTTCGGAAACCGGCGGCACATTCTTTGAAACCAACGACGACGGCGTCTTCGTCAGCCGCTTTGACAACGACTTCCTGTTCTACACGCAGAATCGCATCGGATACACCATTGCTCCATTGGAAGAATTGGGCGGGTTCCAGGTACAGTTCTACTGGAATCAAAACCTGACCGCCGACGTGCGGAGCCAATATTGGGCCAATTTCTATGAGACTGGCCCGGGTCTACGATTCCGTTGGCGTGCGATGCCCGCTTCGCTCTCGTTCACCGTCCATTTTCTGCGCGGCGTGTACCTGAGAAAGGAATTCGCTCCCGAGCCGACCTTTACGGATCTCCGCCTGGGCTTCTGGTATGCCATCGTCCATTAAGATCTTCTTGTTACCGCTCGCGGCATGGTGTATCGCCTGGGCGCAACCGGTCGCTCGCGTGCATCACTTTCATGTACTGGGCGACGATGCCGGATCCTGGCCGGATGTGCTGCGGCCGGTCGGATTGGTGCCGGGGCAGGGAGGCGTCTACGTGATCCGGTCCGGCGAAGGCGCGCCCGGTGCGCAGTGGCTCGAACGCGCCGAACGGGGCGCCTACGTCATTCTGGAGGGCGAGAGCGAAGCGGCCGAGATGTTCGGTTTCAAGCCGGGAGTTAAACGCGTCCCGGTGCGTAATGTGGAAGATGTCCACGCGCCGAAGCTGGCCGTGATCTGGCAGAAGACGCTCGAATTGCCGGTTTGGACAGTGCCGGAGCAGGCCACGGTTTTCGCCAGGGAGCGCTGGACGGCAGCGCCGCTTGCGGCCGGTTTCCGGAAGGGCGCCGGCGCCGTATTATGGGTGGCGGTTCCGCCCGGCGAGCAGGGTTACGAGCGCTTCCCCTACCTTGCGCAGGCTCTGGTCGATCTTGGCCTGCGCCCGCCGTTCCAGTCTTCACGGCTATGGGCCTTCTTCGATTCCTCCTACCGCTTGCGCGCGGATCCGGACTACCTGGCGCGGAAATGGCGTAAGGCGGGCATTGCTGCCTTGCAGGTGGCTGCCTGGCATTTCCACGAGCCCGATCCGGCGCGCGACAAGTACCTGGATACGCTCATCGAGGCCTGCCACAAGCAAGCCATCCTGGTCTATGCGTGGGTGGAGTTGCCGCACGTGAGCGAGAAGTTCTGGTTGGATCATCCCGAGTGGAGGGAGAAAACCGCCCTGGGCCAGGACGCACACCTGGATTGGCGCAAGTTAATGAACCTGTCGAATCCGGACTGCGCGCGGGCGGTGGCGGACGGCTTGCGGCGCGTTATAGGTGCGCACGATTGGGATGGAGTGAACCTGGCCGAGCTGTACTTCGAATCGCTACAGGGACACTCGAACCCATCCCGCTTCACGCCGATGAACGCCGATATCCGCGCGGAGTTCCGCAAAACAGGCGGCTTCGACCCGGTGGAACTCTTCGACGCCGCCTCGCCCAACCACTACTCGAAAAACACCGCGGGGTTGAAGGCGTTCCTGGAATTCCGCGCGGCGCTGGCCCGGCGTATGCAAGAACATTGGATCGCCGAAGTCGAAACCATGCGCGCGGCGAAACCGCACCTCGACTTGGTGTTGACACATGTGGACGACCGTTTCGACAATCGCATGCGCGACTTGATCGGCGCTGACGCGGCGTCTTTGCTGCCCATGCTCGACCGGCATGACTTCACGTTTCTGATCGAAGACCCGGCCACCATTTGGCACCTGGGCGCGAAGCGCTATCAGCAGATCGCGGCGAGCTATGCGCCGCTCACGCCGCACGCCTCGAAGCTGGCCATCGACATCAACATTGTCGAACGTTACCAGGACGTCTACCCCACCAAACAGCAGACCGGCACCGAACTGTTCCAGTTGGTGAACCTGGCGTCCAGGTCCTTCCCGCGCGTGTCGCTGTACTTCGAGAACTCGCTTTTGAGCGTGGACCTGCCGCTGGTATCCGCCGCTGCTTCGACCCCGAATCGCGTGGAATGGCTGGGCGGGAAGATGGTGGTGGATTCCGTGCGCGGCGTGGGAGTCCCTTGGATGGGCGGGGCGAGGGTGGACGGGCGGTTGTGGCCGGTCTGTGACGGCGATCTGGTCTGGTTGCCCGCCGGTGCCCACGCCATCGAACCCGTGGACACAACGCCCCCGCTGAGGCTGCTTGCGTTGAACGCCGACCTGCGCAGCGCTGGCGCGACGGCGCGCTCGATCGAATTCGCCTACCGGAGTCCGGCCCGCGCGCTGGCGCTGGTGGATAAACGCCCCGCCCGGATTGAGGTGGACGGTGAGACCACGAAGATTGCCATCCGCGAGGCCGGCAACGCCTACCTGCTCCCGCTGCCGCGCGGGCAGCACCTGGTGTCGCTCGAACCCTGACCGGGACGGCGCGCGACGCGGTTCCATGATAGTTTGGTTAGTAGAGGTATCGATTCCACGCCATGGCGCCGGGTAACCACAGTGCGATACGCGCCGTCGGATTGACAAAGGCTTACCGGTCGGGGGCGAACCAACTGGTAGTCTTTGAGAAACTGGAACTGGAGGTGCGGCGCGGCGAGCGTTTGGCTGTGGTGGGGGAGTCGGGCGCGGGCAAATCCACGCTCTTGCACCTGCTGGGCGGGTTGGACCGGCCCACGGAGGGGAAAATACTGTTTGGTTCCAAAGAGATAACGGCGCTGGCCGACGCCGATCTGTCCGATTTTCGCAACCGCGAGATTGGCTTCGTCTGGCAGAGCCATTTCCTGCTGCCGGAATTCACAGCCCTTGAGAACGTCATGATGCCGCTGCTCGTGCGCGGCGCTGAGCCGGGCCGGGCGGCGGCGGCCGCGTCCCGGCGTTTGGAAGAGGTGGGGCTGGCATCGCGCGCGACACACCGGCCGGGAGAACTGAGTGGCGGCGAACAGCAACGCGTTGGACTGGCAAGGGCTCTTGCGGGTAATCCTAAAGTGCTCCTTGCCGATGAGCCTACTGGGAACCTTGATGAGAAGACCGGGGAGATGATCGTGGATCTGCTTGAAACAATGCATCGGGTACACGGTCTGACTTCGGTTCATGTAACCCACAACATCGCTTTTGCCAGGCGATGCGATCGAATCCTGAGACTGGAGGGGGGCAGGCTGGTTCGGACTTCTACCGAGACGGCCGGTTGAGTTCCCGCATCTAAAGAGAGTAAGAGGGCGGATTCAATGTTTGAACGCTACACGGAAAAGGCCCGCAGGGTCATCTTCTTTGCGCGTTACGAAGCCAGTCAGTTCGGTAGCCCCTTCATCGAAACCGAACATTTGCTGCTCGGCCTGCTCAGGGAAGACAAGGCGCTCGCCAATCGGTTCCTGCGCAGCCACGCCGCGCTGGAAAGCATCAAGAAGCAGGTGGAGGCGCACACGACGGCGCGCGAGAAGGTTTCCACCTCGGTGGACTTGCCGCTGAGCCATGAGTGCAAGCGCGTTCTGGCCTACGCCGCCGAAGAGGCCGAAAGGCTCAGCCACAAGCACATCGGAACCGAGCACCTGCTGCTCGGTTTGCTGCGCGAGGAAAAGTGTTTCGCCAGCGAGATCTTGCACGAGCGCGGCCTGCGATTGGCGCAGGTGCGCGAAGACATCAGCCGGGCCAGCAACGAAAAGATGACCTCGGCCCGTCCCAAAGAGGCCTCGCTGCTTAGCGAGTTCAGCCGGGACCTGACGCAGTCGGCCATGGACGGCCTGCTCGATCCGCTCATCGGCCGGGATTACGAGTTGGAGCGCGTGGTTCAGATCCTGTGCCGCCGCACCAAGAACAACCCCGTGCTCATCGGCGAGCCGGGCGTGGGCAAGACGGCCATCGTGGAGGGCCTGGCGCAGCGCATTGCCGAAGGCGACGTGCCCTCATTCCTGTCCGACAAGCGCATCCTGGCGCTGGACCTGTCGCTGATCGTCGCCGGCACCAAGTACCGAGGGCAGTTCGAAGAGCGCTTGAAAACCATCATGAAGGAGCTGATGGAGAATCAGAACGCCATCATCTTCATCGATGAGTTGCACACGCTGGTGGGCGCGGGCTCGGCCGAAGGGTCGCTGGACGCCGCCAACATCCTGAAGCCCGCCCTGTCGCGCGGCGAGGTGCAGTGCATCGGCGCAACCACCCCGGGCGAGTTCCGCAAGTCCATCGAGAAGGACCGTTCGCTCGAGCGGCGCTTCCAGGCCGTCAAAGTGACGCCGCCCAACGAAGCCGACGCGGTGCGCATCCTGTTCGGCATCAAGGAACGCTACGAGAAATTTCACGCCGTCGCCTACACCGACGAGGCCATTGAAACCGCTGTCTACACGTCGAGCCGTTTCATTTCGGACCGCTTCCTGCCGGACAAGGCCATCGATCTCATCGATGAAGCCGGCGCGCGCGTGAAACTGCGGCAAACCACCCTGCCCACCGAGGTGGCCGATGTGCAGAAGCGCATCAAGTTCATCGTTCACCGGATGGAGAACGCCATCGCCAACCACGAATTCGAGAAGGCGAGGTTTTACTCCGACGAAGAGCGCAAGGAGCGCGAAAACCTGCGCCTGCTGCGCGACAAGTACAACCTTGACGACACTTCCACCGGCATGGTGACCAAGGACGATATCGAAGACGTGGTGGCGCGGTGGACCGGTGTGCCCATGACGGCCATCCGCGAGGAAGAAGTCACCAAGCTGCTGCGCATTGAAGAAGAACTGCACAAACGCGTCATCAGCCAGGACAAGGCCATCTCGGCGCTGGCGCGCGCCATCCGGCGTTCGCGCGCCGGGTTGAAGTCGCCCAAGCGTCCCTCGGGCTCGTTCCTGTTCCTGGGTCCCACGGGCGTGGGCAAGACGGAAGTGGCGCGAGCGCTGGCCGAGTTCCTTTTCGCCAGCGAAAAGTCGCTGATTCGCTTCGACATGTCCGAGTTCATGGAAAAGCACTCGGTTTCGAAGCTCATCGGCTCGCCTCCGGGTTATGTGGGGTACGAAGAGGGCGGACAATTGACCGAGCGCGTCAAGCGCGCGCCCTACTCGGTGATCCTGCTGGACGAAATCGAGAAGGCCCACCCGGACGTTTACAACATCCTGCTGCAGGTGTTCGAGGACGGCCAGTTGACCGACGGTCTCGGCAACACGGTGGATTTCAAGAACACCATCATCATCATGACGTCCAACCTGGGCGCCCGATTCCTGGAGAAGAAGGGCGGCATGGGCTTTTCGGCTCCGGCGGGGACCGGAATCGCCAGCAAGGTGGAAGATGCCGTACTGGCGGAAGTAAAGCGCGCCTTCAACCCCGAATTTCTGAACCGGCTGGACGAGGTGATCCTGTTCAATCCGCTGGGCGACAGCGACCTGCTGAAGATCATCGACCTGTTGGTTGGACAAGTGAACCAGAACCTGGCGGCCAAGCAGATCAGCATCCGCCTGGCGCCCGAAGCGGCCCGCTACATACTCGAGCAGACTTGCGCGGACCGCAGTTACGGAGCGCGTCCGCTGCGCCGCGCGTTGCAGAAGTACGTCGAGGACCCGCTGTCGGAGGCGCTCATCCAAGGCTCGCTGCCGAGGCCGGCCGAACTCGAAGTCTTCCTCAGCGAAACCGGTTTGTTCGCGCGCGAGGTGAAGCAACCGGAAGAGCAGCCCGTCGGTGTCGCTGAAGGCGGAGGCACTGCGGAGCCTGCCGCCCCCACGCCGCTTTACACTTTCTGATCCCGGGCGCCGCCTGTCATACGGGCGGCGCTCGAGACTCTCCACCAAGTTGATTCCGAACCCTTTGGCCGATATAGTAAAAGTTTGGGTGGTTCGGCTTGCATAGTTTTCTGATGCGCCCGGCGAGCTGGCCCAAACTGGCCGGGTTTTCGACTCCAATCAAGATGAGGAGGGTTTTTTTCGATGTCTTGCAGTGTAGCCACGCCCGCGCCTAGCGGACTGGCGAGTTCATGTCTTTCGGGGGGTCTTGCGCGGACATTTCGCGCGATCCTACCCATGCTACTTCTGGTCCTTATCGCCGCGCCGATGATGGCTCAAGAGCATCAAGGCGGAGGCGAAGCGAATCTGGTCCTGCCTGATCTGGATCAGGCGATATTCCTGGGGACTCTTGGCGGCCGCTCCGTGCTGATGATCGGTATGCTGGCCAGCTTGCTCGGCTTCGTGTTCGGCCTGGTGATTTATTCCCGGTTGAAGAACATGGCCGTACACGCTGCGATGCGCGAGGTTTCAGAGCTGATCTATGAGACCTGCAAGACGTACCTTCTCACCCAAGGAAAGTTCCTGCTGCTTCTGGAATGCTTCATTGGCGTGATCATCATCTTCTACTTCGGATTCTTGCAGGGATTCGAAGCGTTGAAGGTTGCGATCATCCTGCTGTTCAGCCTGGTCGGCATTTCCGGCAGCTTCGCAGTGGCGGCTTTTGGCATGCGCGTTAACACATTTGCCAATTCACGCACGGCGTTTGCCAGCCTCCGCGGCAAGCCGTTCCCGTGCCACAGCATCCCACTGCAGGCCGGCATGAGCATCGGCATGATGCTGATCAGCATTGAGTTGCTGATCATGCTCTTCATCCTGCTGTTCGTTCCGGGCAACTTGGCCGGCCCGTGCTTCATCGGTTTCGCCATTGGCGAATCGTTGGGCGCCGCCGCTCTCCGTATCGCGGGCGGCATCTTCACGAAGATCGCCGACATCGGTAGCGACCTGATGAAGATCGTGTTCAAGATCAAGGAAGACGACGCGCGCAACCCGGGCGTCATTGCCGACTGTACGGGCGACAACGCCGGCGACTCGGTTGGCCCCTCGGCCGACGGTTTCGAAACCTACGGTGTGACGGGCGTGGCCCTGATCACTTTCATCCTCCTTGCGGTGAAGGATCCTGTGGTGCAGGTGCAGTTGCTGATCTGGATCTTCTCGATGCGCGTGATGATGGTTTGCGCCAGCGCCGTTGGCTACTTCATCAACTACGCCATCGCGAAGGCCAAGTACGGCTCGTCCGACAAGATGAACTTCGAAGCCCCGCTCACTTCGTTGGTATGGTTGACTTCGATTCTCTCGGTCGCGCTCACTTACGTGGCCAGCGCTCTGATGATCCCCTCGCTTGCCGGCGACAGTTCGCTATGGTGGAAGCTGGCGACGATCATTAGCTGCGGTACTTTGGCGGGCGCAATCATTCCCGAGTTCGTGAAGGTGTTCACGTCCACGAATTCGCGGCATGTGCGCGAGATCGTCAACAGTTCGCGCGAAGGTGGCGCATCCCTCAACATCCTGTCCGGTTTCGTCGCGGGCAACTTCAGTGGCTACTGGTTGGGCTTCGCGATGTTGCTGCTCATGGGCCTAGGCTACGGCGTTAGCACCATGGGTGTGCACGCCCTGATGGTGGATACGATGCTTCCGGTCGAGGCGGTGTTCGCTTTCGGCCTGGTGGCCTTCGGCTTCCTCGGCATGGGACCTGTCACCATCGCCGTGGACAGCTACGGTCCCGTGACCGATAACGCGCAGTCCATTTACGAACTGTCCATGATCGAAGAGGTCCCCGACGTCAGGAACGTCATTAAGAAGGACTTCGGCTTTGATCCGGACTTCGATCGTGCCAAGGACAACCTCGAAGAGAACGATGGCGCAGGCAATACATTCAAGGCGACCTCGAAGCCGGTGCTGATCGGCACGGCCGTGGTGGGCGCCACCACCATGATCTTCGCCACCATCGTGGCGTTGACGAATGGCCTTCGGGACAATGTCGACAAGCTCTCGATCCTGAATCCTCCGTTCCTGCTGGGCTTGATCACCGGCGGCGCGGTCATTTACTGGTTCACTGGTGCGGCCACCCAGGCCGTCTCGACGGGCGCTTACCGCGCGGTCGAGTTCATCAAGCAGAACATCAAGCTGGAAGGCGCCACCAAGGCCAGCGTGCAGGATTCCAAGAAGGTGGTTGAGATCTGCACCCAGTACGCGCAGAAGGGCATGTTCAACATGTTCCTGACGGTGTTCTTCTCCACCCTGGCGTTCGCGTTCCTGGAGCCGTTCTACTTTATCGGCTACCTGATTTCCATCGCGCTGTTCGGCTTGTTCCAGGCCTTCTTCATGGCCAACGCCGGCGGCGCCTGGGACAACGCGAAGAAGATCGTCGAGACCGAATTGAAGGCCAAGGGCACTGAATTGCATGCGGCCTGCGTAATCGGCGACACGGTGGGCGATCCGTTCAAGGACACCAGTTCGGTGGCTTTGAACCCGATCATCAAGTTCACCACGCTGTTCGGCTTGCTGGCCGTCGAATTGGCGGTCTCCATGACCCGACAGCAGGGCGCGACAGTCACGACGGCGTTGGCGGTCGTGTTCCTGGCGTGCGCGATGATCTTCGTTTATCGCAGCTTTTACGGCATGCGGATCGAAAGCAAATAAGCAGTCTCAGACAAAGCAAAAAGGGCCAGGCGAAGGTTGCCTGGCCCTTTCTCTTTCTTGGAGGGCGGGCTTCAGCCCGCGCGGGAGTTCACTCCCGCGCTTCATGGACACTCGACCACGTGAAATCGCGCGGATCCGCTACTAACGCGGCTCTTACCGGGTTCCACTCGATGTAGCGGCAGACGCGATCGAATTCGCCTGCATTCCTCACGAAGTGGTCGAAATACTCCTCCTGCCAGAACGGCTGGCCAGCCCTGCTCAGCAGCTTGTTGGCGAGCCGGGCGGTAGGACTCTTCACTTGACGGACCAGATCGGCAAGGGCGACCCGCGGAGTCCAGAGCACATGGACGAGGTTGGGCATGACGACGTAGGCGCGCAGCGCGCACCGCCCGTCGGATTCGGTCTGGCGCAGTTATTCGGTCACCACCTGGGCGACGTCGGGTTGCCGGAGATAGGATGGCCCGGAGCGGGCCGTGTCCAGTAGCCGATCCCAAGCGAGGAACGCCTCCCCGGATTGGAGTGATTCACGGCAAAAGCAACGCTCAGGAGGTAAGCTCCCCCTGAGCCGCCAGGTAACGAAGACAGGCCGGTCGGGCACGTCCCAATGCGGTAACCGGCGGCGGGAGATTCTCATTCCATACTGATTGTGGGCGGAGGATGGCGATCATCTCGGGGAATCGGGGCTGAAGCCGGGCCCACATCTGTTCTGGGATACTGCTTGTATATGAATGGTAATTGGACTCGCCGGGCTTTCATGGCTTCAAGCGCCCTGCCATTGCTTGCTTCGAGAGGCGGTGGGACGCCGCGACAGCGTTACCGCGCGGTGAGCTGGTGGCTGACCTGGGAAGATCTGACCTGGCCCAACGAGGCGCTCATGGACAAGATCCGCCGCCGGGCCGACCGTTGCGCGGCGAGCGGCGTCAACTGCTGCATCATTTTCGGTACCCACTTCCGCTGGGACTTCATGCCCCTGTGGGGACGCGTCCACGACCTGTTGCGCTTCATCGCCGGCGAACTCCACCAGCGGCAAATCGTCCTCTTCGATCACCATTCCTCCGTCCTCACCCACCGCCCGCGCAACCGCGAGGAGGCCCTGAACATTTGGAGGCGCAACCGCCACCACGTTCCGTTCTATCCGTCGAACGAAACCGCGGCCACTTGGCAGTGCGACGGCTCGCACATGAACGACTGGCGCATGATCGACGTGGAAACCGGGCAGCCCGTGTACTTGCCGGCTTACAATGCCGAGCAGTACTGCATGAACAACCCGGCCTTCCGGAGCTCTTACGTCCGCTACGTCAAACGACTGCTCGCCGAAACGGGCATCGACGGCCTGATGAGCGACGACGGAATTTTCTATGCCAACTGGCGCGCTTGCGGATGCAAGTTCTGCCGGGAGCGCTTCCAGACCCGGTACGGGCACACCCTGCCGCCCACCAGCGACGCGAGCTTCTGGGGAAACCGCCGCAGCCAGGCTTTCGCCGATTGGATCGAGATGCGGTTTGAGACCTGCGGGGACTTTCTGGTGGAGATTCAAAAGGCGTTGCCGCCGGACTTCCCGCTGCTGAGCTGCTGCTCGAGCAGCGACGGCTACAACATGCCCGCATACGGGATGAGTTACCAGGATTTCATCCGCGCCTGCAATCTGGTCATGCTCGAGATGACCGGGTCGACGCCGTCGATCAAAGGGACCTGGGATGGCCGCCTCCCCAGCCAACTACTGCATCTGGGAATTTCGCGCGAGCATCACGCCGGGTGCTTCGGCTTGGGCTACGGGTTCTTCCCCGATACGGCTTTCTTCGTTTGGGCGTTGAACAAGTTTCTGGGCTCCGAGTGCTGGTTCAGCAGCCTGAAAGGCAGGCTCAACGCGACCGAGTCGCAGCTCAACACTTTGGCCGACGATTCCGAACTGGTCGGTGAAGGCTATTACTGGGAGAAAGCCCATCCGGCGTTATTTGCCGGCGAGGTGGATACGGATGTAGCCGTGTACTTCTCCCGCTCGACGCGCGACTACTTCGGCCAGTGCGCGGCGGATTACGTCAACGACTACTACGCGAGCTGCCAGCAACTGATGCGCGCGGGCGTCTCCTACGACGTGGCGACCGCCATCCCGCATCCCGGCGAGCGGCGCCAGTTAGTTCTGAGCAGCGCGGCGTGCCTTTCGGCAGATGAGCGCCAGAGCCTCAAGCGTTTCATGGAAAGCGGGGGAACCGTGATCGCCACCGGGCCTTGCGGGCACTATGACCAGCGGGCGCGCCCCGCGGCGCAAACCTGGCTCGATGAGTTCGATATCTCCGTCGAAGTGACCGAACCGCAGCGCGACGGAGGATTTCCTCCCGGAATGAATCTGAAACCGCCGATTGAGATCGCGCGCTGCCGGGTGCCGCAGTCTGTCCAGGCGCGGATGCGCGATGGCTGGCTGACGGTTACCGTAGGCAAAGGACGCCTGCTCTGGCGGCCCGAGCGAATCACGGAAAACGGCATTGCAACCGCTGTGACCGCCGTGGTGCGACCGCCAGCCAGCGCCGTCGCCGTCAAGAGCCTGCCCTCCACATGGCGGGTCAGGCAATACCGGGATGGCAACCGGCTTCTAATCCACGCCATCCCCGCCCATGTGGAAACGGTTCTTCACGAGGAACTGCGAGACCAGTTCACCCGTGAAGCCATCATCCAAAGGCTGCGCTATACGCCGCTCTCGGGCACGCTCACTCTGGAGCCGGTTTCGCCATTGAGCCGCGTCATCCTTCACAGCCCGGACTTGCCCGAACCGCGTGCCGCCACGGGTGCGGGCAAGTCGTGGACCGTCAGCGCATCCGGAGTCTCCAGGTACTTCGTCCTGGAGTGCATTGCCTGACCTTCACTTGAGCAAGTCGTTGATCTCCTTGACGGCCTTGGGGTCGAACTTCATCTTGCGGTCGTAGGTCATCAGGCCGTTGATCTCCTGCTCGACATCGGTGAGTTGCGTGTAGCAGATGCCGACGATCACCGGCAACTTCGCGATGCCTTGGTAAATATCGCGAAGCCGTGCCAGGGCCGCGGCCTGCGTCTTCTCCACGCCCGAGTAGCCCCAGGACTGCTGCGGAACCTGGTGCCCTTCCGGAATGCAGGCGATGCCGCCGAATTCCGACAGGTACACCGGCGAGCCGTTGTACTTGTAGCCGGGGATCAGGAACTGGCGCCGGGTGCCGGGTGTGGGCGTGTTCGTGCTGGTCCAGTCTTTATAGTTCGCTACCAGCAGGTCGCCCTTGGGGGCGTAATCGTGGATGGCGAACAAGTCGGTCATGTTCGTGTGTTCCCAGCCTTCGTTGTCGATCACCAGGCGCGTCGCATCCAGCGTCTTGGTCAACGTGTAGAGCGACTTCAGGTGGTCCTGCTGCCGCGTGTCCGCCAGATTGGGCACGCCCCAGCTTTCGTTGATGGGAACCCAAATGATGATGGACGGATGGTTGTAATCGCGCTCGACCACCTCGATCCACTCGCGGGTGAAGCGCGCGGCGTACTCCTGGTCGAAAGCGTAGGCGTTGGCCATCTCGCCCGAAACCAGGAATCCCATCTTGTCGGCCCAGTACAGGAACCGCGGATCTTCCACTTTCTGGTGCTTGCGCACGCCGTTGAATCCCATTTCCTTGCTCATGCGGATGTCGTACTGGATGGCTTCATCCGAGGGCGGTGTCAGGTTCGACTGCGGCCAGTAGCCCTGGTCCAGCAGGAATTTCAGGTACACGCGCGTGTTGTTGATTGCCACGCGGTTTTCGATGATGCTGACCGAGCGGAAGCCGAAGTAGCTCTTCACGCGGTCCAGGACCGCACTGCCGCGACGCAGTTCGAAAGTGACGTCGTAAAGGTTCGGCGAGCCTACCGACCACAATGCCGGTTGAAGCACCGCTGCGCCCGCCACCGCGCGCGAACCTTCGTTCACAGCCGTACCGTTGGCTACCTCTTTGCCATTACGGCTGATGACGGCGCGAAATTCCAGCCCTGCTTGCGGCCTTGCAATACGGGCCGCAAAACGGACGCTGCCGTCCAGCGACGGCGTGATATTGACCTTCTCAAGGTAGCTTTCTCCGGTGGCTTCCAGCCAAACCGGCTGCCAGATGCCGGAGGTGCGCTTATAGAAGATGCCGCGCGATTGGACCTCCCAGTATTGCTTGCCGCGCGGCATGAAGCGGTCCGTGGGCGGGTCCTCGGCGCGGACGGTGATGACATTGGCGCCGGGCTTGAGCAGCGAAGTGATATCGAACTGGAACGGCACGCTGCCGCCTTCATGCGAGCCGGCCAGCGCTCCGTTTACCCACACCATGGCGCGGTAATCCACGGCGCCGAAGTGCAGCAGCACGCGCTTGCCCGTCCAGGCGGCGGGAAGCATGACCGAGCGGCGGTACCAGATCCAGGGGTGGAACGATGGATCGTCGATGCCGCTTGCCGGGCTCTCGAAACAGAACGGAACAATAATGCCGCGCGAAAACGTTTTGTTGCCGGAAGCCCAGTGCGCGTCCAGGCCGGCGTTGCTGTCGTCGAACTCGAATTCCCAGCGCCCGTTCAGATTCATCCACTGCTCGCGCTCGAACTGCGGCTGCGGGAACTCGGGGCGGGGAACATCGGCGGCGAAGGAGGCGAACGCCGCAGCAAGAAGTAAGAAAACAGGTCTCATGCGGACAGCTTACGGCATTTGAGGGCCGCCCGCCAAGCGCGGGCGCCTCATGTCCGAAGCAGCCAGAAACGCGTCCACAAAATCCAAGCCCGCCCCCACGTTGGAGACGGGCCTGGATCTGTCTTCCTGCCGAGCCGGTTATCCCTGCCTAGTCAGAAGATGAGCTTCACGGCGAGTTGGAGATGCCGGCGGTCAAACGTCGAACCGGTGCAACCATAGCAGCCGGTAACGTAGTCTTGCGCTCCCACATCGGCGCTTTTGCCGATGACGTAGAGGTTCGCGTGATTGAACAGGTTGAAGGTTTCGGCCCTCAGCTGAATCGTGAAACGCTCCGTGATCTTGGTGTCCTTATACAGGCCTACATCCAGATCCCACCATCCCGGAGCGCGGAAAGCGTCGCGGCCGGACATGCCCGCGGATAGGACGATCCCGGGGCGTGCGTCATAATGGTGTGCGCAATCTGGCTGCTCTGGAACGTCAGGTACTGGAAGGTATTCGGAGCCGCGGTCGGGACGAGGGCGGTCCCCGTTGTCGAGACCGGGCCGGTGAAAACCGCACGGGGCGTGTTCAGATCCAATACCGCCGCCGCGCTGTCGAAGACGCTGAACGGCTGTCCGGTGCGCGCAATGAACATCGGGTTTAGGCTCCAGCCACCCAGCAGCCTACTCGCGAATGCGGGCTTGTTCCCCACCGGGGTCCGCCAGTTGCTGAGAACAGTCACGCGATGCCTGATATCGAACTCCGCGTCACCGCGGTCCAGATTCGGGTGGAAAGGATCCAACAACCCGTAGACGAAGTTCCCGTTGTTGATGGTGACGTTCGAATTCCCATACTGGCTGGCCACTCCTTCCGCCTCAAAGAAGGTTGAGCTCAGGTTGTCGATGGCGTGCGACTATGTGTAGTTCACAATCAGGTCGGCGCCCGAGCCAAGGAAATTGGGGAGTTGCAGGCGGTTGTTCAAGGAGTGGTAAGTAGAGAAGCCTTGATTCCCGCGGTAGCCCACGTTCGCGGCGTATTGCGTATTTGGATACGCCGTGCAATCCGTGCTCCCGTCGGGTTGAAGGCCGGTGCAGGGAACACCCAGGACAAAGTTGCCGAATCCCGCCTGGTTAGGGTAAGCGATGCTATAAAAGTCGACACCTTTCGACCCGCTGTACTCGATGCTCCAGATGCCGTGACGGGCCACATGATGCTGGATTGAGACGTTCCACATATGCGCACGGGCGGTCTTGATGACTGGGTCGACGACGCGCGCACCGACCCTCGGCAGTGGATACGTGCCGCTGGATCCGCCTAGAACCCCGAAGTTGTTCGTGGTGATAGGGCCGGGCGCTCCCAGCACCGCATAGTTCGGCGGGTTCTGGATGAGGTTGAAGGTTGCGTTACCGAAGTTGCGTTCGTAGCCGATGCCATAACCGGCGCGGAAACTGGTCCTCCCATCGCCGAAAACATCCCACGTCACGCCCACGCGGGGTCCGAAGTTCTTAAAATCCGGATTCCACAATCCACCGGCCGGACTCTTCGTCGCGACCTGGACAGCGCCCTGGGAAAGATATTGGCCCAGGTTGTCGTCGGCGAACCCGACGCCGGGGCGTACCAGTTCGCATCGAGCAACTGGTTCGCGTTGTGCCGCACGCCGAAGTATTCCCACCGTAAACCCAGATTCAGGGTCAGCCTCGGCCGGACTTTCGAGGAATCCTGGGCGTACATTGCGGACTCGTGATAGCGGTTGCTGCGGCTGAAACTGGGAGACGAAACTGGTAACGTGACGCTGCAGTTGGCAGGGTCCACCGAACAGGGGAACTTGCCCAGCGGATCCACCGCCACGCGGATTTCATTGAACATGCCCGACATCAACCCGCTCATCGCGGGCCCGAGGCCGGACTTGGCCAGCGAATTCACGGCCGTCTGGTAGGCGGCGTAAGTCCGGTTGTCCCGCAGGTTGTTGTAGCTGCCGCCGAAGCGCAGGTCATGCTTTCCCTTGATGTGGCTGGTGTCCTGGTAAATCTGCATGTTGTTTTGCGGCCCGCCGAAGGTGCCGCCGTTGCCGGGGGTGCACGGATTGTAACCGGGGAACGCGATGTTGTCGTTGCCGATGTTCACCGGGCCGCTGCGGTTGGGGTACATCGTCGGCACAACTCCACGGCTTGTGATGCCTTGCTGCAGGTTGGTCAACCGGTTGAACACTACCTTGCTCTGCCACACCGATACCGGCGAGAAGGTGTGAATCATGGAGATCAGGGCGTTGTGGTTGAAGCAGGACTGGCCCAGATCGTAGTTGTCATAGGGGCTCGAAGACAGTACGACCACCGCGTCCTGTTCGCTGTAAAGCGCGTAGCGAGCGTAGAGTTGGGTCTTGCTGGTCAGGTTGTGATCGATGCGGTTGACCGTCATGTGCGTGTCCTGCGGATAGCCGCCGCCGGCGTCGGTGGGCACACCGTAGGCCACGTGATTGAACAGCGGGACGTTCTGGGGGAGAGTGGCGCACGGCAAGCCGGCGCAAGGATCCCAGCCGAGGATGCTGGTCAGGTCGCTGCGCGTGGCTGTCCCGATGGACCGCGCCGAGGCGCGCAATTGCCCGTATGGCTGGAAGAACCCCTGGGTGTTGGACGGAGTCAGTCCGAGGAAGTTCGACGTGGGAACCCACGCGAAATTCGTCGCCGTGCTGCGCACACGGATCCACTCTGTGCTGCTGAACGCAAAAAGCTTGTCCTTGACGATGGGTCCACCGGCGGAGTAGCCGAACTGGTTCCTGGTGAACACCGACTTGGGCTGACCTTTGGCATTGTTGTCGAACGTGTTGGAGAAGAAGTCTGATACGCGGTTGAACTCGTAGACTGTGCCGTGATACTGGTTGGTCCCGGACTTTGTCGCTACGTTCACGATGCCGCCGGACGCACGGCCGAACTCCGCTGTGAAGTTGCTGGTCAGGACTGAGAACTCCTGCACCGAATCAAGCGGCACCTGCTGGCCAATGGACCCGCCGAACTCGTTGTTGTTGCTTGCGCCATCCAGCAGGATGTTGGTGGACGACTCGCGCTGCCCGTTGATACTGAACCCGGCCCCGCGCGTCCCCATGCCGGCATCGGAAATGTTGCCCGCCAGGGCCACGAACTGATAAGGGTTCCGGGTCAGGTTGGGCAGTTCGCGGATCACCGTCTGGCTCAGCGTTGGCGATTCGGTCTCCACCTGTGCCCCGGTTTCAGTAATCTCGACCACGGTGGTGGTGCCGAGTTCAAGTTGGAAGTCCTGCCCGATGCGGCTTCCAACGGTGACCGTCACCCTCTTACTCAGCGGGGAGAACCCCCGGGGCGGAAACAGTCACCGTGTATTCACCCGGAAGCAGATTGGTTACCGCATAGGTTCCGTCATTCGACGTCGTCGCCGAGCGTTCCATGCCTGTCCCCACCGACGTCACCTTGACGATGGCGTGGGGAACCGAGGCTCCCGCCGGATCTTTGATTGTGCCCGTGATTTGACCGGTTTCGGTCTGGGCGAAAACTGAAGGTGTCAAAACGACGAGCACAAACAGGCCCGACAGCACCTTCGCGAGTGCATCGCTTGTCATGTGATCCCCTCTCTTTCGCGGATCCAGCCATCGCTGGTTACTTGTCCGCGCGTTAAATGCCACTAGAAGTGCAGCAGTCTTTTCCAGTGGAGCGGAACATAGCGGATCTGCCAGTTTTCCTCGCCTGGCGACGGAGGTTTCGAAATTGGAGACCTGGCCCCTATGAAAACGGCGTTCATACGGGCTCACGATCCCAGCAGAGGATTGCGCCCGGCAGTGCTAATCGCGTCGAACGCCGAACCGAAACTCCCAGCTCGATCCCTTCTTGATTAGTATGATACCCCTATCTATGCAGACTGAGAGTCCCCGCGAAGGGAAGATTAGGAAACATTCATTGAGATTGTCGTTGTCGAGCAAGATGCGACGAGCCATTCTGTCGCGGGGATTCCCAAAGGGACGGATGGTCGCGCGGAACAATGACGTCAAGGGCTTACTAGTGTCAGATTCACTTCACAGAAATTGCGGCGCCGATCGGCGGTTGGTATTGGGTCGTACTGTCTCCGTCTACAAGCTGGATCCATGGCCAAAAAGAGAATGTCCCTGCAGCGATATCCGCCGGTACTTGGAAATTGATCTGAACGACTCCGCAGACCAGACCCGGCGCACTGCCTGCATACTGCACCGTTGCCGGTATAATTTTCACCCCAAGCGGGTTTGGAACGACGTTGTAGATTAGCGCGCTTATGCCGGGGCTCAGCGGCTCGGCTTTAGGATGGTTGAGTCCACCTGTCGAACACGGAGGGTCGGTTGGTCCATAGCCCGTCCCCCACACTGACACCACAGATCCCCGCGCTGCGGGATTCGATGGTCCGTTGATCGTCCCGTCCTGATTGATCGCCGCGGCCTGCGCCGAGCGCACGCTCTGCAGCCGGAAAATGCCAGGCCTGCCGAACGACACCTGTGCCGTCGCGGGTCCGAACTGCTGATTGTTGTAAAGCACGGTGACCCGGGTGGTCCCGTTGACAGGCAATCCAGCAGGCGCAATTGCATTGATCTGCCGCGACTGCGCGTACAAGATCGGTACCGGCGCACCGTCGAACAGCACCTGAACACCAGCCAATTGGGAGGGAACGCTGCCTTGCGCGCCGGGCTCATAGACCGCACCTGCGTCGGGGCCGATTCCAAAACCGGTAAGTGTGATGAGTTCCCCAGGCGCGATTCCACCGCTACCGGATAGCGTCGCGGCGTTGAGTACGTTCGTCGAAAGGCAGGCGGGCGCAGTCCACCCTTCACTTCCGAATTGGATCTTGGAGAGGACCGTATTACCGGACTCGTGCCAGGCTGCCAGCACGGCACCGCCGGAAAGCGGCAAAATCCCCCCAACGAAATTAACATCTCCGCCGGCGCTGCTTCCGAGATAGGTCGCATCGACAAGAGCACCGCTGGAGTTCAGATGGACTAGGAAGCCGTTGGTTCGATTAGTCGTGCCCTGGAAACAAATCTCCGGAGCCGAAGGTGTCACCGGAAATCCCGGGCCGGTAAGCCCGCCGATGTAGATGTCGCCTCCCGAACTTACAGCAATCGCGCTAACACCGATGTCTGAATTCACACCGAGTTGTCGAAGGTCGGAACTCATCACGTAGGTCGCCCATTTCAGCGAAATACCGTCCGAGGCAACCTGCGCCACGAAACCAGCGGGAGAAGAATTGTTCCACAGGGGCACGATCGCTGACGGTTGCATGGTTCCCTGTGTGGTGGGTAAGTCAGGTGAACTGGTGTATCCAGCCAAGATGATATTGCCGGCGTCATCCACAACGATCGACAAAGGGCTGTCGGAGCCACTCCCACCGAGGTAGGTGCTGGTCAGGACGTTGCCGGAAGGATCAAGTCTGACTAGGAAACTGTTCTGCGTCCCGTTGAGGTGCTGCTGGAAAGCGCCCGGCGTAACCGGAAAATCAGGCGAAGTGGTTTGCCCCGCGACGAATGCATTGCCAACGGAATCGACAGCGATGGCGGTGGCTGCCTCGGCGCCGCCACCGCCCAGAGTAACATTGTATTTGATGGTTGAACCGTCCGGACTCAATTTCAGGACGAAAGCATGGCCGTCATTGGTTGTGCCGGCGATGTAGGCGTTACCCGCGGCATCCACAGCGATGGACGAGGAGGAGGCCAAAGAGGCTGGGAGATAAGTGGAGTACAGAAACTTGCTGCCATCGGCAGTGATCTTCGCTGCGATCACCTTGGAGTTCGTGCCGGACTCGATGACGGCACCGGGCGTCGTGGGAAATTGTCCGCCCGTGGAACCAGTGAGCACAACGTTGCCACTGGTATCGATCGCGAGCGCGGTTCCGCTGTCCGCTGTCGCGCCGCCGAGCAGTGTCCCCCATACCTGGTTGCCGGAACGGTCGACTTTGATCACCGAAATATCCGGACATGGCACCGGAATAGACCCGATCATCCCAGTGGCCACATAACACGTGCCGCCTCCGGGCTGCGTTTGCGCCGCGCCCGCCGTTGGCTGTCCTGAGAAATAGTAGGTGTTCCCCGAAACATCCAAAAACGCGTGTCCGGAGCCAGGCTGCTTGATCGTGCTGATAGTCGCCGGAATCAACTGCGCAACTGAGGTGGCCGCAAACACGAGAATCAGGGCGATGAGTCGAATCGCGCCACCGCCGGGACGTTCCGACTCCGTAGGCCGCTCATCGCTGCATGCCCTCAAATCGCCCATCACTCTGCTTCTCCGGTAATTATTAGCCAGGATTTCCATTTTGGCTCCCGGCGTGGGATCATTGTACACCCACTCGCCTTCCTGTGATCCTCCGTGGTCCGTTCTTATCCTTCGGGAGCCAGGTTCGTCTCCGCATGGCGCGGTTTTGACCGGCCGCAAGATTCCAAATCCGGGAAACCCCGTGTTTTCAGCGCCTGCTACAAACACCTCTCCCATCCTCACCTCCGTGGTCGCCTGATTTCGCCGTTCCGATCGCCTCTCCCTACCCGCTCGCCAATGCCAGCGCGTCAATGCGCCGTACCATGCTCCTAAACAGCCGCCGTGTAAGATGGCTCTCGGCCAGCATCAGCCAGTAGTAGCGCGCGTGCTTGACCAACCTGCCGCCGATCTTCACCAGCCTCTGCTGTAAACTCGTCAGCGACCAGTTCTCGATCTTCTTTGGCAGCACCAATCGCCGCCAGAGGTTTCCCAAGTTGTAGGCGATCAGGCTGAGCCATAGCCGCACCTCGTTGGAGAGGAACCGATGGCAACTCAGCCGCGTCATCTTGACCGCCTGCTTGCCTTCCTTGATCCACTGCTCTGCGGTTCCCCGCTTGTTGTAGAACCGCACCACCGCCCGGCTGTCCGTCTCCAGGTTGGTCACAATGAACCCCACCCGAGGGAACAGTTCGCCAAGGTGGAACTCCACCTTCGCCACCACTCGGCGCGCCGTCGTCCAACTCGCCGGCTGATACAGAAAGCTCTTGTACCAGACCACCAGCTTGTGGCTGGGGCGCCCCACCGGCCGGGTGAGCAACTCGGCGATGTCCCGCTCCAGGCTGTCGTTGGCCGGGATGCGGATGGCGTACTTCACGCCCCGCTCTTCGAGCGCGTCGTAGACCTCGGGCTTGGCGAAGGCGGCATCGGCACGCAACACCACCTCTTTGCCCAGCTTCTGCTGCCGCTCGATCTCGGGCAGGAGCAGCTCTTCCCAGTGGTCGGCACTGTGGACGTTGCCGGGGTGCAGCTTGACCGCCAGACAGTCGCCATCGCGGTTGAACAACAACAGCGGGTGATGGCAGGTGGACTCGAAGTGGCCATTGTACGCGGTGTTCTCCTGCTGGCCATGCACCGGAATCTCGGTGCTGTCCATGTCGAGCACGACCCGCTGCAGAGAATCGATGGTCGCCGCCTTGCCGATGAGTTCGCGGCTGATGCGGGCCAAGCCGGTGAAGTTCCCTTCCTCGGCCAGTATCTCGGTCTCAAAGGTTTGCAAGCGGGAAGTCAGTGCCGCACCGCGATCCCAAGTCTTCTCCGAACCGATCAGCCGGAAGGTCGGATCCTGCGAGAGCCGCTCGGCATCGTTCACATCCTCGTAGCCGGCAATCCGGCTGTAGACGGACTGGCGGAACAGATCGGCCAGCAGGAGTTGCATGTTCTTCCCGCGCCGTGCATCACTCAGGTGCCGGGTGATCAGTTCGCCAAAGCCCAGCCGTTCATCCAACTCACGAACCAGAATGAGGCCACCGTCGGAGGTGATCCGCGATCCTTGGAAATCAATCTTCAGAGAAGCGTTAAAAGAGAGTTGAAAGGGCTGATTCTGTTTCTCACCCATTGGGTGTCTTCCTGCGGAGCGTCTTCATCACGTTCAAACCGCTATGGATATTGATGATGAAGCCCATCCGAAGATTCGCAAGGCAACGTCAAAATGGAAATGTGGGATTAATACTCATGCTCAGTGAAGGACCGGGATCACGGTTCCCGGCGGCTCCAGGAACTCGCGGTTGAAGTGCGTGAAGGTGATAAACTGGCACTGGCCGCTCACGCCGCGTTCCCACAGCACGCCCACAGTGCCATCCTTCAAGATGCTGATGTCTGAATATGCCGACAGCCCCCCATAGATGAGGTGTTCGTTGACGAAGGTTTGGCCCTCGTCGTAACTCACGCGGACTACCAGGCGGCGACGCGCGTTGCCCTGCGGGCCGGTCCACAGGATGCGGTCGCGATCAGCGCCGGCCTTCGCCGAAGTGAAGCGTTCTATGCCGGTAGCAACGGGCGTGACGATCTCACCATTGCGCGGTGTGGACCATGTCTCGCCACCGTCCCGGCTGAACATGACCCAGCGCGCATCGCCGCCACCTTGCCGCGCGTCCATCAGAATGGTGCCGTCGGCCAGTTCGACCAGTTCGTTTTCGTCGGTGATGGCGCGGACCTGGGGGCCGCGCTTCCAGGTAGCGCCGTGGTCATCGCTATAAAGCACATAGGAGCGCATGTTGTGCATCTGACCCCGGAAAGTGCCACTGGCGGCGTACACCGCGCACGTGTCCGGGCAGGCCGCCGCGGGCAGGATCAGGCGTCCCGTACGCGTCTGTATGGCGCCGCCAGGGCCAAGGAACATGGCGCGCCAGTTGTCGAAATCGCGCGACTCGCGGGTGATGTCGCGGGGCGCCGACCAGGTCTGCCCGTTGTCGTCGCTATAGCGCAGCCAGGCCTGGTTGTCCGTGGTGCCGGCACGCGAATTCTCGGTGCCTTTGCCCGGCTCCCAGCGGTTGAAGGCGATCCACAGCCGTCCGTTCGAACGGTCCAGTACCGGCGTCGGGTTGGACGCTCCCCACTTCTCTCCTGGGTTGTCAACGATCTGCATCCTGGACCACGTCGCGCCATTGTCAGTGCTGCGCTTCGCCACCAGGTCGATGTCGCCGCCGCCCGGGTCGTTCTGGTTTTCCTTGCGGGCCTCGGCAAAGGCGACCAGCGAGCCGTCTTGCGCGGTGACAATGGCGGGAATGCGATAGGTGTGGTAGCCGTCCTCTCCGGCGCGGAAGACATCCGTGTGGGTAATGAAAGCGTCCGCCGCCAAGGCGAGGGCGGGGATCAACAAAGGCATCCAAAGCAGCTTCTTGGTCATAGGCGTTGACAGCATATCATGTCCCGGCGGCCTCCGGAACGGCGCATTTTCCGCCGATAGGATGTGTGGTGAGGCCTACCGTGTCCGTTCTCATCCTGGCTGCGAGCGCCGCCCTCGCGCAGGAGCCCAAGGATCCATACGAGGCCGTTCGTGCCGCCATGGAAGCATCGATCGCCAAACAGCGCGCGTCCGTGCGCAGCCAGGTGAAAGCCGCCGAAGCCGGGCAGGACTCCTTCTTTACCGTGCCCTGGCCGCGTCCGGCTGTCCAATATGCCGCTGCCGGCGAGGGCGACGAACCCGGGTGCCAGCCGCTGCCAAAGGCCTTGATCGGAACTTACATCGAAGGACTCGCGGAGCGCGAAGGGCTCACCCCGGATCTGCTGCGCGCTGTCATCAACAGGGAGTCCGGCTACCGGCCATGCGTCGTTTCGAAAAAGGGCGCCATGGGCCTCATGCAGCTTATGCCCGCGACGGCGGCCGAGTTCGGCGTAAAGAACCCGTTCGACCCGGTCGAGAACATGGACGCCGGCGCACGGCTGCTGAAGAAACTCGTGAAGCGTTACGGCGGGGACTTGGCTCTGGCGCTGGGCGCTTACAACGCCGGTTCTTCGCGCGTGGATTCGGCCGGCGGGGTCCCCCGAATCCCCGAAACCGTCGATTACGTCGCCGGTATCCTTGAGGAATTACAGGTACGCTAAGTACAAAGTTGCGAAAGGACCGCCCCACTCGCGGCATGATCCGGATTGAGGATATGCTGGATTGCACGGCGCGACGCCCATGATTGCCCTTCTCGTTCTGGCCCTTTCCGTTGTCGCAATCGTCCTGCTGGTGATGGTCGGGCGGCTGAAGCGGCGTCTGGAAGAGGCTGAAGAGCGGCAGCGCGAAACCATTGCGCGGGTGTATGCCCTCGAACTTCGGCAGGAGGTACGTCCCGCGCCTCTTCCTCCGCCGCTGCCTCCTCCGGCCATTGCCGCGCCCATTCCATCGCAGGTCGAAGAACCCGCGGTGCCTCCGGCCGTCGAGCCGCGTCCTGTGCTTGAAGCTGCGCCCGGTCCCACCTGGGGCGAACGGATGCGCGAGAAGATGCAAGGCGAAGAGTGGGAAGCGGTCGTCGGCGGAAGCTGGCTCAACAAACTGGGCGTGCTGGTGACGGTCGTCGGGTTGGCGCTGTTCCTGAGCTATTCGCTGAGCCACATGGGACCGGCCGGGCGCGTGGCTGCCGGCTACATGCTTGGTCTGGCGATGCTGGGTGCCGGGGTAGCACTGGAACGCCGGCCGCGGTATCTGGTTTACGGACGCGGGTTGATCGGCGGCGGGTGGGCCGCGGTCTACTTCACTTCTTACGCCGCGCATGCTCTCGACGCCGCGCGGGTGATCGAGGACCCGCGAGCCGGGGCCGTGCTGCTCGCTGCCGTTTCCGCGGCCATGGTGGTACACGCATTGCGCTACCGCTCGCAGACGGTCACCGGCCTGGCCTATTTTGTGGGCTTCATCACGCTGTCCATCACGCCTGTCACGGCGTTTTCGGTGGCCGCGCTGGTGCCGCTGGCCGCGTCGCTGGCCTATCTGGCCTACCGCTTTTCCTGGAGCCGCATCGCGATTGGCGGCGCGATGGGCACTTACCTCGTGTTCCTGGTGAACGCGGCGCGGTCCACCGGCGGGAGCCTGGCGGCGGCGCAGACCATGCTGGTTGTCTACTGGCTGGTGTTCGAAAGCCTCGACATCGTGAACGCGGCGGGACGCATCGACCGGCGGGGGGCGATGTACGCGCTCAACCCACTCAACGCCATCTGGTTCCTGGTGGCGTCGGCGTCCGTTTGGGCGCACTCGCAACCTGCGCACATGTACAAGCTCTGGTTCATGGCCATGGGACTGTACCTGGCCGCCACGGCCATACGCGCGCGTGTGAGGCCGCCGTCGAGTTTCGCGCCGCAGACCGGCCCCTTGGTCCGCTTCTGGGCTGGCGGTTACGAAGGCGCGCTGACGCTCGCCGCCGGCCTGGCTGTCGCTGCGCTGTTCCAGTACACCGCGGGCTTGAGGCTCTCGATGTGCCTGCTTGGCGTTGCGGAACTGCTTTTCCTCGCGGGTGTATTCCTGAACGAACGCTATCCCCGCGACTTGGGCAGCCTGCTCTGCGTACTGCCGGTGTTGCGTCTTGTTGGCCTACACTTGGGCGATTCGACGCGCGGCGTGGTGCTCTCGCGCAACCTGCTGCAATGGACGCCGCTGGCCGCGCTCTCGGCCGCGGTCTTCTACCTGAACCGCGCGCTGCGGCCGGCGCGCGTCTACTTCAGCTATGCGGGGGCAGCGCTGGTGGCGCTGATTCTCGGCTTTGAGGCTCCGCGCGAATACGTCGGCCCGGCGTGGGTGCTTCTTGCCGGCGTGCTGTTCGAGTTCGGACTCGATCGCGCGCGCCGCGATTTTCGCTATCAAGCCTATGGCGCCGGCGCTGCGGGACTCGTGGCGCTGGCGAGCGTCAATGTTCTCGGAACGGGCATCAGAGCGCTGCGGCCCGAGTGGGTGCCGCAACTTGCCGCCCTGGTCATGTTGTACGGGGCGGCGGCTCGATGGATCGCCTTCCGCCGGGAGGCGCTTGGGGAAGGCGAACGCGGCGTGGTGCGCGATGTCCTGTCCGCCGCGGGCAGTGTCATGCTGGCGACGCTTGCCTGGAACGTGCTTCCGCCGGAACTGGTGGCGGTAGCGTGGGCGCTGGAAGGCCTGCTGCTGGTGGAACTCGGCTTCGCGCTGCGCATCCCGTTCCTGGAATACCAGGGACATGGGGCCGGCGCGCTGGCATTCGGGCGGCTGTTCGTGGCGAACTTCACGGGCACCGGAGTCACAGGCGTTATTTCGCACCGCGTGCTCACGGTGCTGCCCATCATTGTGCTCCAGTACTACTTATGGAAGCGCCTGCGCGAGCAGGGCCGGACGTTGCTCTGCCGGGTCTATCCTTACACGGCGGCGTTTCTCGCGTTCGTGCTCATGCGTTTTGAACTCGGGCGCGTGTTCACAGTGACGGGCTGGAGCGTGTTCGCGCTGGCGCTACTCGCGCTCGGCCTCCGCTACCGGCTGGACGATCTCCGCTGGCAGAGCTACCTGCTCTCCATCGCGGCGTTCATCAGAAGTTGGAACACCAATTTCTACATCCCCGAAAGCCTGGGCGGGTGGCGCATGCGCGTGCTCACGGGCGCCATCGTGATCGCCTGTTTCTATGCGGGCGAGTTCCTGTGCCCGCGCCGCGCGGCGGATCGCATCGGCGCGCGGGCGCGGGTCATGTTCTCGCTGCTGGCAACGCTGCTGCTGGCGGTGCTGCTGTATTACGAAGTCTCCGGCGCGCTGCTCACCGTGGCCTGGGGGTTGGAGGGCGTAGCGCTAATGTTGGCGGGATTCAGCTTGCGCGAGCGCAGCATGCGGCTGTCCGGGTTGACGCTGCTGGGCGTCTGCATCGGCAAGCTGTTCTTCTACGACCTCCGCCGCCTGGACACGCCGCATCGCATCCTTTCTTTCATTCTGCTTGGCCTGTTCCTGCTGGGCGTTTCCTGGATCTATACACGCTTCCGCGATGCGATCCGGAGATACTTGTGAGGCTCGCCATGGTGAAACGACTTCCATTGATCCTGGTGGTGCTTTTCGCGGTTTGCTGCGCGGCGGCGGTGATGTTCGGCACGCGGCAGCCGGAGGTGAGCCTGGCGAGCGTGCTGGAGATCTGGGGCGACGTACTGCGCGACGCCGACCAGGTCGGTTTGCGGATGACGCGCGTGAGCGACGCCGAGGAGATGCAGTTGGGACACAACTTGGCGGCCGCGTCGCCCTGGCCGCCTGCTGCGGACCCCATTTGGCAGGCTTACGTCGAGGATGTGGGCCGCGTCCTGGCGGCGCACGCCACGCGGCGCGGCATGGTGTACGAGTTCCACGTTGTCGATTCGAGCGCCCCAAACGCATTCGCCATTGCCGGCGGGCACGTATACATCACCGCGGGGATGCTCGCGCTGCTCGAGACCGAAGCGGAACTCGCGTCGGTTCTGGGCCACGAAATATCGCACATCGATCTGCGGCATTGCATCGAGCGATACCAGTACGCGCTGAAGCTGGAAAAACTGCACGCCGCGCCGGCGGGGCAGATGCTGGACGTGTTCCGCACGCTGGCTTCGGTTGAATACGCAAAATACCAGGAAATGGACGCCGACGCGCAGGGAGTGAGGCTGGCGGTCGAGTCCGGCTACAACCCGGATGCGGCCGTGCGCGTGTTCTATCGCCTGAACCGGCTTGCGGTGCGGCGCGGGCGCCGGATTGAAAGATCTCCGGCGGCTGAATCAGTCCGTGTGACGGGACAGGCCTTGGGAGACTACTTCCGTAGCCATCCGCCGTCAGCCGACCGGACTGCCCACCTGACTGAGCAGATACGCCGCTATCGGGTAAGCGGCGCGGTATCCGGTGCGCTGTATGAGGGCCGCGAGAACTACCAGCGGCGCGTCGCCGCAAGCCGCCAACGCTTCAGTTAGCGCCTGGCGGGTTTGCCGGTCACAGCTTTTCGCCGCGTTCTGATAATCTCCGCGAACTCACTGAAAACTCATAGACTTCCGCACCGCCAGTGACCCCTCGGGCAGCCATCAAGCGCTTGCCAGCTTCACGGCGCCTGTTACCATGCGAGCGGGATGAAGAAGAACGATCTTGCCCGGCGGCTGGCGCGCGACGCCAAGCTCAGTAACGCCGCCGCCGCCGATGAACTCGGCCGCATGGTGCACGATATCGTGAAGAGCTTGCGGCGCGGCGTGCCCGTGCGGTTGCCCGGACTCGGCACGTTCACTCCCGGCAGACAACCCGATTTCCGGTTTGACTCGAAGCCTGCCTCGCGCGGGCGACGTTAGTAGAGGATCGCTCCGATGGTTGCCGAACAGTGGAACTCCAGTGAGCAGGTGGCGCGCTTGGTGCGCCAGTCCCTGGAAGAGGGCGCGACGGTGGAGATCGACGGGCTGGGATCATTCCGTCCCAGCCCGGACGGGCAATTCGAATTCGTGCCGCAAACCCGCCCGCAGGTCTTCCTCGCTTATGTCGAGGAGGACTACGCCATAGTCCACCGCTTGTATTCGCAATTGCGCGCTCACGGCTGCGAGCCATGGCTCGACAAGAAGAAGCTCCTCGCCGGGCAGAACTGGCCTCGCGCCATCGAGCAGGCCATCGAGATTTCGAGCTTCTTTGTGCCGTGTTTCTCGAAGCGGGCGGGTGGCAAGCGCGGACACTTCCAGGCGGAGTTGCGCTGGGCGCTGGACTGCGCATCACGACTGCCGCTGGACGATGTCTACATCATCCCCGTGCGGCTTGAGGAGTGCACCGTGCCACAGCGCATCCGGCGCGAACTGCAATACATAGATCTGTTCCCGGACTGGGATCGAGGATTTCAGGGAATTCTCGATGCGATGGACGGACAGGAGTCGAGGAGCCGCGGCCGCTTACGGCTTGCCGGCTAGCTTCTTCTTGATCTCTTCGATTTCTTTGGTGTCCGAACCCAGTTCGACGTACTTCTGAAAGGCTTCGCGCGCGCCCTTTTTGTCCTTCATCTTCTCCCGCGCATAGCCCAGCCGCAGCCAGGCCTCGGCGTCGTTGGGATTCCACTTGAGGGCTTCTTCGAAACGCAGAATGGCCGCGCGGTAGCTGCCCTTCTTGTAGTACTGCTTCCCGACCGACACTTCCTTGGCCGCTTGCAGAGGGTTGAAGCCGTATTCCTTGGCAACCCGGCTTTCGTCCTCTTCCGGAGGCTCGGCGGGCTGTGATGCCGGAGGTTTTTCCTCGGGTTTTTGTGAATAGCCGGCGCCGGCGCACAATGCGAGGAGAAACGCCGGGATCAAAACGCGTGACACAATAAAATTATAGCGTCCGATGGATTTGCGCGAAAAAGCCGCCTCCTTGCCGCTGGCCCCCGGCGTGTACCTTTACAAGGACTCGGAAGGAAAGGTGCTCTACGTCGGCAAGGCCAAGAGTCTGCGCAACCGCGTGCGCAGCTACTTCAGCGACGAGCGCCTGGCGGAGGCCAAGACCGGCCGCCTGATTTCGGCAGCGCGCGATATCGACTACATTGAGGTCGACAACGAAAAGGAAGCGCTGGCGCTCGAAAACAACCTGATCAAGCAGTACCAGCCGCGTTTCAACGTCCTGCTCCGTGACGACAAGACGTACCCTTACATCAAGCTCACCGCTGAGAAATACCCGCGCGTGTACGTCACCCGCCGCGTCCTGAAGGACGGCGCAACGTATTTCGGCCCTTACTTCCCAGGCAGCCTGGCGTACCGGCTGGTGCAATTCATCCACCGCCGGTTCCTGGTGCCGTCCTGCAAAACCGACCTGACGCGCAAGCATCCTCAGCCCTGCCTGGAGTACCACATACACCGCTGCCTGGGCCCTTGCGTGGAAGGGCTCACGACGGACGAAGCGTACGCCGAAGCCGTGCACGACGTCCGCCTGTTCCTCGAAGGCCGGCACCGCGACTTAGCCGACGACCTGCACCGCCGCATGGAGCGCGCCTCCAGCGAGATGCGCTTCGAGCACGCCGCAATGCTCCGCGACCTCATCTCCACGGTGGAAGAGGTCGAGCAGAAGCAGAAAATGGCGGCAGCAGAAGGCGACAACACGGACATATTCGCCTGCTACGCCGAACCGCCTCTGGCCGCCGTGAACGTATTTCACCTGCGCAACGGGCGCATCGTGGATCGCCACGAGTACTTCTGGGAAGACGCTTTCGAATTCGAACCGGGCGAGTTCTTTACCTCGCTGCTGATGCAGTTTTACGGCGCCCAGGGCTACATCCCGCCGCAGATACACGTGCCGGTGGAACTCGAGGACCGTCAAGTGCTCGAAGATCTGCTCGCGGAAAAGCGCGGGCGCAAAGTGGAAATCCACACACCGCAACGGGGCGAAAAACGGGCCATGCTGGCGCTGGCGGAAACCAACGCGAAGAACAGCTTCGAACAACGGTTCCGCGTGCTTAAGCCCACCTCGCAGGCCATCCAGGAGGCGCTGCGCGAGGTGCTGGGGCTCGAAGAGGCGCCGCGCCGCATCGAGTGCTTCGACATCTCGCACACGCAGGGCAGCGACATCGTGGCCAGCATGGTGGTGTGGGAGGACGGGCGCATGAAGAAGTCCGACTACAGGAAATTCATCATGCGGACGGTCCTTTCGAACGACGATTTCGCTTCCATGAGGGAAGTGGTCACGCGCCGGTACTCGCGCCTCCAGCGAGAGGGTAAGCCGCTGCCGGGCCTGGTGCTGATAGACGGCGGGCTGGGCCAGTTGTCCTCGGCTGCTGCCGCTCTGGACGCGCTCGGCGTGGCGGACCAGCCGCTGGCCGCCATTGCCAAGCGCGAGGAGATCATCTATGTGCGCGGCCAGGAAGACGAACCCGTGAAACTGGACCCGCACTCTCCGGTATTGCACCTGGTCGAGATCATCCGCGACGAAGCGCACCGCTTCGCCGTCACGTTCCACCGTGCACGGCGCGCCAAGCGCATGACGGCTTCGGCCGGCGGGTCAGCGTCCCGCGGCAAGTCTGTCCGCCAGTGAGCCGGGCAGGCCGGCCTTGCGGATCTTTTTCTGCGCCTTACCGACGTCGTACTCTACCCGCCGTAAGCTCACTGCGCGCTCCTCGGAGTCATAGAGCGCGTACGCCGCACGCGCGTCTCCGTCGCGAGGCTGTCCCACGGCTCCGGGATTGATCAGGTAGAACTGGTCCGGCGAGAGCGAGATCAAGCGCTCTCGCTGCGCCAGCGTTGGCCGTGCGAGACTCCGGACGCCTTTCGCGTCATTGAGAAATCCGCCCTGCAGATGACTATGACCGAAGAAGTACACGCCTTTGCGCAGTTGCCGGGCGACACACCCGGCTTCCCACTCCGAGAGCACGTATTCGTCCTCGTCGATGGGAGAGCCGTGTGCGATCTGAGCGCCTTCAATGGCGGCCGGGCCTTGTGGAAGCCCCTGCAGCCAGGCGAGGTTCGGGCTCGACAGGGCATCGTGCGTCCAGGCGGCCGCGGCTTGCGCCCGTTCGTTGAAGAATTCGGCTCCGGCGTTGCCGGCGCAGACGCGGTCGTGATTGCCGCGAATCACCAATTGGAGGTTCGCGCGCGCCCAGTCGCAGACCGCATTCGGATCCGCGCCGTAGCCGACCAGGTCACCGCAGCAAACGATGCGATCATAGGCGCCCGGCGCGTCCTCCACAACGGCGTTCAGTGCTTCCAGGTTGGCGTGAATGTCACTCAGAATCAAATAGCGCACAGGCGGATCAGCGAGACCTCCGGGGGCGCGCCGACGCGGGTGGGAACGCCGACCGTCCCCACTCCGCGCGACACATAGATGGCTGACTTCTCCATTCGATACAAACCGTACACGTAAGGCGTGTAAAGGCGCGCGACGCTGAAGTTTTCGCCCAGGATCTCCGCCCCGATCTGTCCTCCGTGCGTGTGGCCGGAAACCGTCAGATGCCAGCCCTGGCGGGCGGCTACCGGAAACACGTCAGGATTGTGCGAGAGCAGGATGTTCGTCGCGTCTGGCGCGATCAACTTCGCGGATCCGGTCAGGTAGGGCTTGCCGAATTGCTGGTGATCGACGCCGCCCAGGTTCAACACCGCGGCTCCGAATCTCAACTGGTGAGAGGCGCCGCGCAGGAACCGGATGCCCAGCCGGGCGCCCAACTCCGTCGCCGGCCTCATCGCCTTCGCGTAGATTTCATGATTGCCCATGCACCCTAGCGTGCCGGCGTCGCTGCGCAGGCGAGCCAGCCGCCGTATGCCGGCTTCGAGCGGGTCGTCTGCTCCGGTTACGATGTCACCCGTCACCAGGGCGATGTGCGGGCGCGTTTCGTTGGCCATTCCCACGATACGCTCCAGGTCCTTCACGCTGAGGAACGCGCTCAGGTGGATGTCGGTCAGTTGGACCAGCCGCAATCCATCGAGATCCTTGGGAAGTCCGGGCATGGGGACGCCGGCCTCGACCACCCGGAAGCGGTTGCGCTCGATGAAGGTGCCATAGCCCGCCGCTGCAATGGGCGCCACAGCCAGCGCATTGCGCAGGACAACGAGCGCGTGGCGTCGCTCCGGGTTGAACCGCTCGACTCCCTTCCACAGCGGATACACGAGCACGGCTCCCGTCGAGCAGATGGCCCAGAGCATGGATCCGGCGCGCAGGAAGGTGATCCAGGTCCAATGGGGAAGCCGTCCTGCGTGCGCCGGGATGTCAAAGGCGAAGCCGAAAAAGAGCCAGACGCAGCTGATCAGGGCCGCCACTCGGATGGCGTGGCGCAGGCGTTCGGACCGCTGTGCGCGATGGGTTGCAAGCAGCCACTCGGCCAGCTTGAACTGCACGTACACCGCGATGAGCAGCGTGACGAGTTCTGGGACGTAATGCCAGCGTACCCTCATCGGCGAGACTCTTCCTAATTCTATCCCGCGCGCTCAAACCAATGGCTCTCCCCGACGAGAACCCTAGCCCCTATGACGCAATCCTGGGAGATTGATGCGCAACCTCGCTACAATCGATCTATGTCACTTGTTGTCGTTGGTTCGGTCGCCTATGACGGCGTGGAGACACCGCACGGAAAGGTGGACCGCATGTTGGGCGGAGCATGCACTTATATTTCCCTCGCCGCCAGCTTTTTTACGCCCGTTTCCATTGTCGCCGTGGTGGGCGACGACTTCGCCAAAGAGGACGTCGACCTGCTCGCCGGCTGCGGCATCGATCTGGAAGGCCTCGAGCGCGCTCCGGGCAAGACTTTTTTCTGGTCCGGCGTCTATTCGGCCGACATGAATGATCGCACCACGCTGCGCACCGACTTGAACGTGTTCGCGGATTTCCAACCGAAGTTGCCCGAACGGTACAAGTCGTACCCGTATTTGATGCTGGGCAATATCCAGCCCGCACTGCAGCGCGGCGTGCATTCGCAGATGCATGGGCTCAAGTTCGCCGGCGGCGACACGATGAACTACTGGATCCAGGATTACCGCGCCGAATTGGAAGCCACCATCCGAGCCTGGGACTTCCTGCTCATCAACGACAGCGAGGCGAGGATGCTCTCGGGTGAGAATAACCTGCTCAAGGCCGCCCGAATCATTCTCGGCATGGGCCCGAGCGCGCTGGTCATCAAGCGCGGCGAATACGGCGCCGTCCTGTTCCATCGTGACGGCTACTTCACCGCGCCGGCCTATCTGCTGGAAAGCGTTTTCGATCCGACGGGCGCCGGGGATTCCTTCGCGGGCGGCTTCCTCGGCTATCTCGCCGGCTGCGGTTACAGCCCCTCGCAGGACGCCGGTTCGGATGCACTGCGCCGCGCCGTCATCTACGGCTCCGTCATGGGCAGTTTTTGCTGCGAGAAGTTCGGGGTGGACCGTTTCCGGAATCTCACCCGCGCTGAAATCGATGCCCGCTTTCAAGAGTTCCAGGCTTTCACGCGTTTTTGAGCTGGCGGCGGCGTTCGCGCTCGCCTCGACGCTAGCCGTGCTGGCGTCGTGGTGGTTCTTCTCGCGCGGCGAGAGCCTCGCTTACGGCGACGCGGCATCGCATCTCAACATCGCGCGGCGGATCACAGACTCCCGCACGCCGGGCTACTCGCAGATCGGCACGGTGTGGCTGCCGCTGCCGCACCTGATCGTGATGCCGCTCGCCGAACGCGACGAGTGGTGGCGGAGCGGCATCGCAGGGGTCGTGCCTTCCACGGCGGCGTTCGTCCTGTCCGCCGTGTTCCTGTTCGCCGCGGCTCGCCGTGCCTTCTCGTCCGCAGCCGCCGGCTTCGCCGCACTGGCTCTGTACACGATGAACCCCAACCTCATGTACTTGCAGGCGACGCCCATGACGGAGCCGCTCATGCTCATGTTTCTGACCGCCCTGCTGTATGCGACGGTGCGGTTCCACCAAACACAATCGATGTGCGCGGTCGCGGCGGCTGGCCTGGCCGCGCTCGGCGGTACGCTGACTCGCTACGAGGGCTGGTTTCTGGTCCCTTTCGCAACGTTGTACTTTCTGGCCGCCTCCAAACGCCGCCGGATCGTCAATGCCGCCGTGTTTGGAGCAGTAGCGTCGCTCGGCCCGCTTTACTGGCTGGCGCATAACTGGTGGATCTTCGGTAACGCAGTGGAATTCTATAACGGACCCTATTCGGCCATGGCAATCTACCGGCGCTCGCTGGCGGGCGGCATGGCGCACTATCCCGGAGATCACAACTGGCGCGTGGCGCTCTACTACTATGGGGAGGCAGTCCGGACGGTCGTGGGCCTGCCTCTGATTACCATGGGGCTGGCGGGGATTCTCGCCTGCGTGTGGAAGCGCGTGTTCTGGCCCTTGCTGTTGCTCGCGCTCGTCCCGCTGTTTTACGTTTTGAGCCTGTACTCCTCGGGCACTCCCATCTATCTGCCGCACCTGTGGCCGCACGCCTACTACAACACGCGCTATGCCGTGGCCGCGCTGCCTCTGGCCGCGTTCGCAGCGGCCGGGCTGGCGGCGCTAACGCCGCGGAAAATACAAGTGTGGACGGTGGTCGCCGTGGCGCTGTTGGGGAATTCGGCCTGGCTCGTCAAGCCACGTCCGGAGGCGTGGGCCTGTTGGAAAGAAGCGCAGGCGAATTGGAACACCCGTCACGCGGCGTTCGACAAGGCCGCCAGCTTTCTGCGTGCGAACTACCGTCCGGGGTCCGGGATCATCCTCACGTTTGCCGACCTGGCCGATGTCCCCCGGCGCGCCGGCATTCCCTATCGTGAAGTCCTGCACGAAGACAACGTGATCGCTTGGTATGCGGCTGCTGCCCGGCCGGACCTGTTCCTGCGGGAGCAATGGGCCGTCACGCATTCCGGCGACCGCATTGCCACGGCCATTGTGCGTGCATCACGCCGCGGCCCGCGCTACGATTGTGCCGGAACGATCACTGAAAAAGGGGCCCCCGTGATCGAAATCTGTGAGAGACATCCATGAGAATCCCGTTTACCAAAGCGCATGGCGCGAAGAACGATTTCCTGCTTACGCCGGCCGAGGCAGCGCCCGCGACCGGCCTGGCCGAAGCGGCGCGCGCCATTTGTGACCGCCACACCGGCGTCGGCGCCGACGGCTGGTACCTGATTGATCGCGCCGGCGGCAAGGATTATCACGCCCGCGTCCGGCTGCTGAACTCCGACGGCAGCCCGGCTGAAGTCTCCGGCAACGGCACCCGGTGCGCCGCGGCGTGGCTTATCGACAGCGGAGTGGAGGGACCCGACATCCGCATCCTGACCGGGGCCGGAGTGAAGCGGTTGCGGTTGATCGAACGGGACGGGCTGCGCTTCGCGTTCGAGATGGGCATGGGACGCATCGGGTGGAGGGAGGAGAATTTACGTACGAGCATCAACCTGCGGGGAGGCTCATGTGAAGCCACCATCCTGGATGTCGGCAATCCTCAGTGCGCGGTTTTTGTCGAGAACTTCGATTTCGACTGGCGCGGCATGGGAGTCGAACTCGAGCACCATCCCCGGTTTCCCAACCGGACTAACGTCAGTTTCGTCCGGCTCGTCGACCGGCACACAGTCGAGGTGCGCATCTGGGAGCGTGGCGCGGGCGAAACACTGAGCAGCGGAACCGGATCCACGGGTGCTGCTGCGGCGGCTATCCTGCGAGGGCTGGCAGACAGCCCGGTGCGCGTGATGACGCCCGCGGGACCTCTCGTGGTTCAGGGCGGGGAAGAATACACCATGGTGGGTCCGGCGGAGCTTGTCGCACGAGGCGAATTCTACATGGAGGGTGGGACGGACGCGCTCCGCACTGGCCTGGCAACGTAAAGCAAACTTAAAACAATAAGTTTGGTAAAGTTTTTCAATTTTGTTTGACTGCCTCCGAAGCTAGGAAATATACTGACTTTCGGGTGGGAGAAGCCCAGAGACAGTAAGAGGTCCTTTAGGAGGTAGTGAATGTCGTCTCAGGTGAAGTTTGCAGTAGTAGTGTGCCTGCTGGCGTGCTCTTCCCTCGCATTTTCGCAGGAAGTGCGCGCCAGCCTGACTGGCACGATCACGGACTCAACCGGCGCTGCTGTGGCGAACGCCGCCGTGACTGTAACAAACCTCGCCACGAATGCAACCACATCGGCCAGGAGCAATGAATCGGGCAGTTTCCTTACACCGTTTCTTGCTCCCGGCCAATACCAAATGACGGTGGAAGCCACAGGCTTCAAGAAATTCGTCCGTCAAAACATTCAGCTGCAGGCCGCCGACCGCGTCCGCCTGGACGTGAGGCTCGAAGTCGGCGAAGTGACCACGAGCGTTACGGTCAGTAGTACGGTCTCGCAGTTGCAGACGGAAACCGCGACCCGGTCGCAAACCCTGGCGACCGAAATTGTAGCCAACGTCCCCACGCAGGGCCGCAATCCCTTCCAGATTGCCTGGGCGGCTTCGGGCGTCGTTAAGACCGGAACGTTCCGATATCTGCGGTCGTTCGACATCGGCGGAACTTCGGGCATATCGATCAACGGCGGCCGCGCAAAACAGAACGAAGTACTGCTGGACGGTATCAGCGACGTGCGCGCCGAAGGCACGGTGATCAGTGTTCCGACCGTGGAGTCGGTTCAGGAATTCAAAGTGCAGGCCAACACTTACGACGCGCAGTACGGGCGCACAGGCGGCGGCGTGCTGACGATGGTCACCAAGGCTGGCGGCAACGATTTCCACGGCACGGCGTTCGAATATTTCCAGAACGACAAGCTGAACGCCAACCAGAGCGAACTGAACCAGCCCCTGACGACCGGCGGACAGTATTTCCCGAATGGACGCAAACCGCCAAACCACATCAACCAGTTCGGCATCCAGGCTTCGGGTCCGTTCGTGATTCCGAAAGTGGTCAACACCAAGAACCGCGCGTTCTGGATGTTGTCGTGGGAGAGCATGCGGCAGCGCTCGGCCGACCCGGACGTCGCGACGGTTCCCGATACGGCCTATCGCACCGGCGATTTCAGTTCCCGCTACAACTCGGCAGGCCAGCTGGTCACCATCTACGATCCATACAGCACGTTGTCCAACGGTTCGCGCACACCGCTGGCGGGCAACAAGATTCCAGCCAGCCAGATCAATCCTGTTGCGCAAAAGGTGCTCTCCTACTACCCCGCGCCGACGAGCGCCGGATCCGGTCCGTCGAAGGTGAACAACTATCCGTACCCCTCAATGTGGATTGCCAGCTTCGACCAATTCGTGGGGCGCACGGATTTCGTGGTGAATTCCAAGAACAACGTCTTCTTCCGTTACAGCGAGAACCCGTTCCAGGAGTTTCGCGCGATCGTCTTCGGCATGAACAATCCCGCCGAACCGACCGGCAACGCGCCGCTGCTGCGCAACGGCCGCACCATCATGATGAACTGGACGTCGACGCTTACGCCGACCATGACCTTTGATTTCCGCTTCGGCGTGAACCGATGGGAAGAGGCGGGCGGCAGTTCGATCGGCGCGGGCTACGACCCGGCACAACTCGGCTTCTCGAGTGTCTTGACTTCTCAGTTCACGCAGAACCAGTTCCCCCGCTTCGACCTTTCCGACTACCAGTCGGTGGGTTCCGATGCGTTTGGTCCAGGGACGCGCGACACCTACAGCTTGCAGCCTAACTTCAACAAGGTGATGGGCCGCCACTTCCTGAAGTTCGGTGTGGAAGCGCGGCAGTACAACCGCAACGAATCGGGCCGCGGCTATCCTTCCGGGCAGTACTCGTTCTCGAAAGGCTGGACCCAGGCCAACGCATCGACGGCGGATGCCGTTTCCGGCGACAGCCTGGCCAGCTTCCTGATGGGTCTCCCGTCCAGCGCGCAGGTGCAGAAGAACATCAACGTCGCCTACACGCATTTTTATTACGCGGGATTCTTTCAGGACGACTGGAAGGTCACTCCGCGGCTGACCCTGAACTTCGGTTTGCGATACGACGTCGAGACCGGCAACCGTGAACGGTACAACCGCCAGGTGCAGGGTCTGGACTTCGACGCGGCCAGCCCCATCGCCAGCTCGGTTTCCGGCCTGACGCTGAAGGGCGCCGTCAAGTTCTCCGGTATCAACGGCGTGGCGCGCGAAATCGTCGGGGCGGACAAGAACAACTGGCAGCCTCGTGTTGGTGTCGCCTACAGGGTGGGCGAGAAGTGGGTGTTACGCGGCGGCTATGGCCTTTATTACATAGGCGCGGATGAGAACGGCGCCTCCAGCGGCTTCAGCCGCACCACCAGTGCGGTCGTGTCGACCAACAGCCTGACGCCTTACACTGGCATGTCGCTGACGAACGCGTTTGTCTCTTACGCCAACAGCAAGCTGTTGGATCCCATTGGCACCAGCCTGGGCGCATCCAGCTTCCTGGGCGAGGGTGTGACGTCCTACCTCAGCAACCGCGCGCTTCCCTACGTTCACGAGTACTCATTCGACATCCAGCGCGAGTTGCCGGGCAACTTCCTGGTGGAAGTGGGTTACGGCGGTAGCATCAGCCGCAAGCTTGCGCTTACCAACTACGGATTGAACTACATCCCGTCCAGCGAGATGGGTAGAGTCACTTCCACGGGGGCCGTCGACACGGCATACTACACCGCTCAGGTCGCCAACCCCATGGCCGGACTGATTCCGAACAACGCCTCGTTGAACGGCGCGACCATCCAGCGGCGATACCTCATGTACGCTTACCCGCAGTACAGCGGCGTGACGCTGGCCAGCATTCCGATCGGCCGCGCCCGGTATGACGCCGCGAATTTCAAGGTGACCAAGCGCATGTCAAACGGCCTGAGCTTCCTGGCCGCTTACACGATCGCCAAGAACCTACAGCAGATCCGTTCGCTCAACGCGCAGGACTTCGGCGGCTTGACCAACTACGACGCGACCAAACTGATCAAGGAGCCTTATCAGGATGCCGATACCCCGCAGAAGTTTGTCATCGCGGGTATTTACGAGCTGCCGTTTGGCAAGGGGAAGAAGATCGCCGGCAGCGCGTCGGGCATCGTCAACCACATCATCGGCGGTTGGCAGCTGAACTATGACGTGACCTATCAGAGCGGCTGGGTGGTGGATTACCCGAACGCTCCGCAGGTTACCGCCGGCAGCGCCAAGCTGGACAATCCGACCAACAAGCAGGTGTTCAACACTTCCTTGTGGAAAACGTCGTCCGGCACCATGACTTCAGTGCCGAACACGACTTACAGTTTCCGTACGTGGCCGTACTACATGAGCGACGTGCGGCGGCCCGGCTACCAGAACTGGGACACTTCGCTGTCGAAGTACTTCCCGATTAAGGAGAGCCTGAAGCTGCAGTTCCGCTGCGAGATGGTGAACATGATGAACCATCCGTGGTTCGCGGATGTGCAGTCGACGGATGTGACCAATGCGGCGTTCGGGCGGTTGAACCCAACGCAACGCAACCTGCCCAGGTTTATCAAATTGGCAATGCACCTGAACTGGTAGGGTAGATGAGATGTGTTCGTAGGGGCGGAATATATCCCGCCCCTACGGTTTTACGTTGGCATCCAAACCTTCAGCCAGCCGCTCCACTGTTTCCACGTAGAGCTTGTCCGCCGTGCTCTCGGCCGGCTCGTCGAGCGGCTTCAGTTTCCCCGCCGAAATAAGCGCGAATCGCTGCTTCAGGGCTCCCACCATATCCACCACCAGGCGCGCGTGCGCTGCTGCGTAGCTGGCGCCGAGGCCGGACTCAACCAGCTTCCGGTAGATCTTCGCGGCCTTCAGCGCTTGCGCATCCAGCGCGTCAAGGGCCGCGTTAGGCGGCGCTGGAGGTGTCTCCACATCCTCGCGTGGCGCCGGGCGGTCCTTCTTCAGCCCGCCGCGCGCAATCACGATGCGCGCGGATTCGGCCGTCTCGGCGTACGGCAGGAAAACGCTCGTTGAATCGAAGTGCGTCCAGGGCTTGCCGTTGACGCGCACAGTCGTGATGGGGCCTGTACCGAGCACGGAAAGATACAGTTTCTTCGAGCCGAAACGGATCGGGAACAATTGTTGCAGCTCGCGGATGCCGGGCGGAATGTGCGGAACGATCTTGACGCCCTCGGCGGTGTAGAGATACTCAAACAGCCCGCGCACGAGCGCGGCCGCCGGAGCGAAGGCATCGTAGGTGATGTTGATGGCGAGTTTGGGCTGATAGACCGCGTTGCCGAAATCCGTAAGCGGGTTGTCCATGCGGAAGGCACGGGCGAACTTGAGCAACTGGCGCATGGAGCGGCGCGCGTCCTCGTACTTGCCCAGCCGGTAGTAAGCCATGATCATGCGGCCCTCGCACGTGGACCAGTGGCCTCCGTTCACCCAATGGCCGAAACGCCAAAGTCCCTTCGGCTCTTCGTACATATCGTCGAGAGAAGGGTAGTTCGGGATGATGAAATCGTGCGGGCGGAGTCCGGGGACGGCGGCGATCTTTGCGTAGATCTTTTCGGCTTGGGCGTCGTCCACCACGCGGAAGGCGACGGCGTCGTGATTCGGCGGCGTTTCGAAGTAGCCGTACCTCGCTGCGCCATAGACGCCGTGAAGCGTGCCGTCGGGGTCCATGGACTTCACGAAGTACCCCTCAGGCGTGGTCAACGAAGCCAGTCCCTTGCGCGCGCTGTCACGCAGAGCGGCGTATTCGGAAGCCATTTCCAGACGCCCGGCGAGTTTCTCGACTTCAATCATGCGATCGAGCGCGGCAATGTGCGTCACCGACAGCCCGGTCAGGTACGCGCGGCCGTAAGTGCCATCGGGCTTCTTCCAGCCGGCGTAGCTGGGCGCGAGCAGATTGGCGGCTGCGCCCACCAGAAATAGATTCCTCTGCGGATCGCGTCTCGATTCGATGAACGCGACGCTACGCTCCATCTTTGGCAGATAGTGCGCGATCTCGAGTGGATCCCGGTTGATCAAAAGCAATTCGGCCTGCATGAGGACGCCTGCGGCGGTGAACTCGAAGGCCCAGTCGTGGAGGTCCATGCGGCCGTCGCCCTGCTTGTAGACGATCCAGCCGGGGCGTGCGGCGTCGCAAAGGGCTCCGTCAGGGGCCACCAGCCTGTGGCGGGGAACGTCGGTGGCGCCCACGCGCTTGCCGTCGCCCATCTGGTCCCACCAGAGGGCGTGGGAGTTCTTGAGGAATGTCGTGTAAGGCTCGGTAAGAAACGGCAACGCGCAATAGGTAGTGCCGTAACTGTTCTGAATCCACCAGGCGTCCCAGGTGGGGCCTTCGACAAAGCCGTTCCACTTGGGCGTGTAGAGCATGGGCAGGCTCTGGAACTCAGGGTCCGGCGCGAACATGCGACGGGCGATGTTGAGGTACTGCAGGTACTCGACATCGCCCGTGCCACGGAAGAACTTGCCGCTGAATTGGTCGGACGCGATCGCCGCCGAGGCGAGCACGGCGATCGCCAGCAAAGTCCGCCGCAAGGTCAGATCTCCCGCACCATCTCAAAGCCCATCAGGCGGCCCATACGCTCGACGTCGCGCACGTGATCGCCATAGAAGATGACGCGGTGCAGTCCGGCGGTGAAGTTCTGGAGCCACTTCTCGGCGTCGCTCACGCGAGTGCGGATCTGGCTGCGGCAGCCGCGGTCGCTGTCCATCACCGGGCCGGTGACTTCCGCTGTCGAGATCAACATCTGCTTCGGGCCGGTGAAACGCGCCACGGTGATGGTTTCGTTCGAAGGCATCATCACCTGCACCACCGCCCCTTCGTTGGTTTCCAGGTGGTTCCGGATAATGTACGGGTACGACGGGCCGTTGATGCCTTTCATCTTCGTGGCCGAGACGCAGTGGGCGTGGATCACTTCGTTGCGGCTGATGTCGAAAACCGGATCGGAGACGAAGCCGGGCATGCCGGTGAAGCTGGTCACCAGGATCTGCGTCATGGTGGAGGCCAGGTCGCCTTCGCAGACGCCATAGAGGCCCACATCGTTGAGCTTCGACCAGGCGATGCACGGGTAGCCGGGCAGCTTGTTGGCGGCGAGCGATCCGAAGCAGTCGATGGTGACCGCGTTGGCCTTTTCCCGCTTCATCATCTCGACGATTGCCAGGTAGAATCGCACGCCGTCGAGGATCTCCTTGGGAGTCGCCTCGACGACGCGGAGAGCGCCGCGCGCGAAGTCATCGGCTGCTTTCTGGGCCTTCTTTTCGTCCATGGCGGCGAAGGCGTCCTTGAATTCCGGGCCGGTGACGAACTTGAAGGTCGTGCCGAAATGCTCGTGGTAGGCGTCCGCGCTTTGCTGGCGGCCGGCGGGAATGGCCGCGCCCACCAGCACCTTGCTGGTCTTCAAGTGATGCACGGTGCGGAACATGCGCATGTATGGATCGAGGTCCCCGTAGCTGGACGTAGCCACTACGTCGATCTTGTTGCCCTTCTTGCGCATTGCGGCGATGCCCGACCATGCATGCGTGGCGTAGGGCCGCGAGAAGAACAGCGCGGGTGCCTGGAGTTGGTTGAGCAACGCCGGTAGAGGCGTGGTCGGCTGCGTGAGCGGGATGATCAGGCAGCCGTCGATCGCGCCCATTTTGGAGAGCCACGGCGCGACCTCATCGGCCGTCTTAAGTACCTCGCCGCCCGTGAAGCGGACGTTCTGCTTGTGTTTGGCGGCCACCTCCGCCAACTGGCGCTCGATGCCGGCGACATCCTGGGCGATGTCTAGCGTCGGCTTGGGCCAATGAACGGTATTCGAAGCCAGGTAAACCCGCGCGACGGTGGCCGGCTGGTTCCACTCCATGCCGGCAAACTCGTCGGCGGCCAGCGGCAGACTTGCGAAAGGAAGACCGCAAAGCGATAGTGTAAATCGGCGCCGCGAGACGGCGCATTCCGGTGTCAGCATAATCGCCTCCAGGGACGTTCAGAGTCCTCGGCCATTATACAAGGCAAACCGGAGGCGACCGGCGGCGCGGGTGGACCCCTCAGCGGCGCTTCTTGGCCGCCGGTGCGTGATGGTGCGCGTGGCCGCAAGCGCACTCCGCGCTGGCGGCACGCTTCTCTTCGTAACGGGCGAAACGCTTTGCGTACTCTTCGTAGCCTTTGCGCCCCATCAGTGCGAAGGTGAACTTCTTGCCCAGTTCCACGCCTTCCTGGTCGAATGCGTTGATGTCCAGCAGTTCTCCCATGAACGCGGTTTCGAATTCCATGAGCTGAAGGAAGGCGCCGAGGTGTTCTTCGTCGATCCGATCCAGCACGAAATTGCAGTTCGGACGATGGTTTTCCGTGAGAGCCGCCTGCGTCGAGCGGCGTTCCGCTTCGATCAACTTGGCCAGGCTGTGACCGCTCAGATAGTCGAACGCTTCGAAGCCGGTGTGGACGCGGGGGATGCGCGCCGGCGCCGAGGGCTTGGCCACGCTCCAGAAGCGGAAGGCCTTGTCGCGCGGGCCTTCCATGTAGAGTTGTACCTGTGAGTGCTGGTCCGTGGTGCCCAGCGCGGCGACCGGCGTCTGTCCGGCGTTGACCAACTCGCCCTTACGCGTCCGGGCCTTGCCGAGCGATTCAGCCCACAACTGCCGGAACCAGAGTGCCGTGCCCCACAACCGGTTCGAATAGGGGAAGGCTACCTGGATGCTCTTGCCCTTCCGGGTCCAGAGCAAGTAATTGAGCATCGCGGCCCGCAGGGCCATGTTGGTGGTGATGTCCTTGGACCAGCTCAACTTGGTGATGGCTGCGGCGCCCTTGAGCAGCTTGCGGATGTCGATGCCGATGAGCGCGGCCGGAACCAGACCCACGGCGCTGAGCACGCTGAACCGCCCGCCCACGTTCTCCGGGAGATGGAACGTCTGGTAGCCCTCTTCAGTAGCCAGGGCCTTCAGGTCGCCGCGCTTCTCGCTGGTGACGGCCACGATGCGCTGGTTGGTCTTCTTGCCCAGTTTCTCCTCCATCCAGTCGCGCACGATCAGGAAGGTGGAAATCGTTTCGGCGGTCGAGCCGGACTTGGCCACGACCAGGGAAAGCGTCCGCGACGGATTCATGGATTCAAGCGCGGATGCGACGAACACGGGGTCGACGTTATCGAGGATCACCAACCGCGGGAAGTCCTTGGAATGTTCGCCTTGAACCGGGTGCGGACCGCGCAGGCCGCAATCGAGCGCCCAAGCGCCCAGGGCGCTGCCCCCGATCCCGATCAGGCACACCGTGTCGTAACTGCCGCGGACCTCCGCCGCGTAACGCTGGATTGCCCGGCAGGTGGTTTCATCGAACGGCAGGGCGGGGAAGCCGTAGCGGCCCTCGTCGCACAGCGAACGGAAGTTCTTGAGACCCGCCAGGGCTTTGCCTGTCGTGCGGCGTATGTCGGCCGCCGAAACGCCATCGGAGGCACCCACCATGTCAGAACGCAGATTGGTTTCGTCGAAATAAATTGCCATATCCTGAAAACCAGGATACTTCAATACGGCTGCCGGATTTGCGATGGAGTGGGGAAGGTCTTCGAAATATGGTCCGGCCACCCGAGGTTTTCTTCGTCGAACAAAGCCCAGAGGTAACCCAGTCCGGCGGAAGCTACGCTGACAACCGTGCCCAGAACGCGCAACAGACATTCCTCGGTATTCGGTTTGCGTCCGTCGAAGTTGAGCAGCCGCAACCGGGTCCATCGCATGCCCACGGTGATGCCGCCCCCGAGCGCGCACACGGTTTCGTAAAAGAGCGCGATCAGGACGGGGACAGTGACGTAACACGGAGTCGTAATCTTGTTGAACGCCAGTTCGCCTCCCCCCAGGTGGAAGGTCAGCAGGAACAGACCCGTGGCGATGAGGATCATGCTCGCATCGAGCGCCGCGGCCAGAGAGCGATGCATGGGCGAGGCAGCCCGCGCGTAACCGTAAAGGAAGGAACGCGTAGCGCCGTCGCCGGAATCTGTCGACCCGGGTTCCCTCAGACCCAACTCCAGGTTTGTTCCACCCCGAACCCGCGCGCGGCGCGTTCCGAAACCGTCCGCCGCGCCACGGCGGCGAGGCGGCTTTGTGCGCTTCGCCGTGGGCAGTTGGAACGGGATCACCCGCGGGCCATCGGATTCGAACGCGAGGGACGTCTGCGACGGCCGGCGCCGCTCCGTTGGCGGTTCGCCCTCGTCAACTATAGCTGGTTCGCCGGCCAGGACTTGCGGCTTGGGAACCGTCGAGGAACGCAGAATGGGATACGTCTCAGGAGCAGCCTGTGGGCGGGCCACGTGCAGACGCCTTCCGCACCGCTTGCAGCGATGGTCGTCCTCGTGGTTGTCAGCCCCGCACCAACAGCACTTCATCGCGATCTAAAGGCTTGTTGCGGCCTCGGGCGCATCCATGCTACGGTGCATGGTTGAGCTCTTTGCGCCACCTTCAGCGCCGCAGCCATATCTTCTTTCGTAACATATTTAGGGCTTCTTGTCACGAAATTTCCTTGGCCCGCGTCTACAACAAATACGTGAAGCGAAAGCGAGACCCACAACGGATGAGCCCGTCCTGGCGGAGAAAGTTTCCGGCCCTGGCACTGGCGCTTTCCACATTCTTCTCGCAGTCGAAGTGGGCTTCGCCTCAATCCTTGTTCGGCAGTTTGATTTTCAGACTTTATGCAGTACTGGCCTTCGGCTGCGTCGCGCCGGCGCAGTTCATGCAGCCGCCCATGCGCATACCCGCGCCCACGGCCCAGGCTCAGTCTTCCGCCAGGCCTCTGCCTTCCTCCCTGGCTTCCCGCGCCGCCAAAATCCCACGCAGTGAAATGCTGGTGGAAGCGGTGACGCAGGAACTGGACGGCGCCTGGCGCCGGCTGCGCGGCCACGCCAAGGTGGAAGTAACCGAGATGAGCATTGCGGCCGACGAAATCGACTACAGCGAAGAGACCGGCGACGTCGAGGCCCGCGGCAACGTGCACTACCAGAATTTCGAGACCGGTGAGGAATTGTGGGCCGCCCGCATTGAGTACAACCTGCAGGAGCAGACCGGCAAGTTCTACCGCGTGCGCGGTACAGCCCACGCCAAGATCGAACCGCGTCCACGTGTGCTCACCTCCACGAACCCCTTCTATTTCGAAAGCGAATGGGCGGAGCGGCTCAAGGAAAAGTACGTGCTGCACCAGGGCTTCATCACCGGCTGCATCATGCCCCGGCCGTGGTGGACTTTGAAGGGGCCGAAATTCGACTTGGTGCCGAACCGTTACGCGCTGGCCCACCGTTCCATTTTTCGTCTACGCTGGGTCCCTCTGTTCTATGCGCCGGCCTTCTATAAGTCGCTCGAAGATCAGCCCCGCAAAAGTGGATTCCTGACGCCCAACATCGGCAACAGCTCGCGTCGCGGCAAGATGGTAGGCGTCGGCTACTACTGGGTCATCAATCGCAGTCTGGACGCAACCTACCGGTCGCAGTTATTCACACAGCGCGGCTTCGCACACAACGTAGATTTCCGCGGCAAGCCTCGCGCCGGCACCGACTTCAACTTCACGCTGTACGGCGTAAACGATCGCGGCCTGCTGAACAGCGACGGCACCAGGACCAAGCAGGGCGGCTACATCATCGCCACGCAAGCCCGTTCGGACCTGGGCCACGGCTTCGTTTTCCGCACCGACATCAACTATCTATCCTCGTTCGTGTTCCGGCAGGCCTTTACGGAGTCGTTCAACGAGGCCATTACCAGCCAAGTCCATTCCACCGGTTACGTGACCAAACATTGGTCCTATTACGATCTCGACTTTCTGTTTTCGCGTTCGGAGGACTACCGCAGCAGTATCGACGACAGCGACAGGATCGTAATCCGCAAGCTGCCGATGGCCGAATTCCGCACGCGCGACAAGCAGGTGGTCCGGCGCGTGCTTCCTGTGTGGGTGTCGCTGGAGTCCTCGGCCGGCCTGGTGCGCCGCAACCAGCCGCTGTTTCAGACGCGGCAGTACCTGGAGCGCCTCGATTTCGCGCCGCGCGTGATGACGGCCCTGCGGTGGAAGGGCTTTTCGCTTCTGCCCAGCTTTTCATTCCGCGAGCGTCACTACGGAGAACGGCAGCAGGACGGCCGCATCGTGGGCGAGAACCTCAACGTCAACTCGCGCGAATTCGCCGCCGAACTTATAATGCCTTCCCTGTCGCGGATCTTCGACGGGCCGAAGTGGATCGGCGACAAAGTGAAGCACGTGATCGAACCGCATGCCGGCTTCCGTTACGTGAACGGCATCGACAGCTTCGATCAACTGATCCGCTTCGATGAAACCGAACTTCTTTCGAACACCACCGAAGTCGAGTATTCCATTACGAACCGCTTCTATGCCAAGCGCGGGACGGACGTGCGCGAGGTGGCCAGCTGGCAGGTGTGGCAGCGCCGTTATTTCGATCCCAGCTTCGGCGGCGCGGTGGTGGCCGGGCAGCGCAACCAGGTGCTGAGCGCACTTGAAATGACGCCTTACGCGTTCCTGGACGGGCCCCGTAACTACTCGCCCGTGGTTTCCGCCATGCGCCTGAACCCTACTCACATCTTCAGCGTGGAGTGGCGCGCCGATTACGACCCGCTGCGCAAGAGCGTCACGTCGAGCGGGGTGTACGCCGACGCGCGCTTCTCCCAGTATTTCATTTCACTGGGACACAACCGCATCGCCGATGTCCCGCTGCTGGAGCAGGGCGCCAATCAGTTCCGCGGAACCTTCGGCTGGGGCAACGAGAACCGCCGCGGCTGGAATGCGGCCTTCAACGCGGTGTACGACTTCCGCGAGCACATCATGCAGTTCGCCACCACGCAAGTCACTTACAATACCGATTGCTGCGGCTTCAGCGTGCAATACCGGCGGTTCAGCTTCGGCACGCGCAATGAAAACCAGTTCCGAGTGGCATTCGCCGTGGCCAATATCGGCAGCTTCGGATCGCTTAAGAAGCAGGACCGGTTGTTCTAGCGGCTCTTACCAGCCCATCACCCGGCGCACATAATCCCGGCTGAGCTTGAAGCACTCGCGAAGCGGGCGCTCGGGCAGCTTCCCCGTGGAACTGGTCAACTCGATGACCAGCGTGCCCGTGAAATGAACCGCCCGCAACTCGCGCGCGACGCCCGCGTAGTCCACCACGCCTTCGCCCATCACTTCGGCAAACTTGCCATCGGCCTTGCGGTCGCGCAGATGCGCAAACACGATCTGCTTGCCCCGGCGGCGGATGAAGTCCACCGGATCGATTCCGGCTTCGGCCAGCCAGCCGAGATCCGGCCCCAGCGGCGCGTCCGGTATGCGGCTCAGCGTGCCGTTCAGGTCGTATTCGCCGTCTTTCACTTCGTAGGTGTGGTTGTGCAGGTTCAGAACCACGCCGTGCTTGCGGCAGAGCGGGATGAGTTCGCGCAAGACGTCGGCCTGCGCATCGAACTCCGCGGCGGTCTTCTTGCGATTGGGCGTGCCCACGCCCGTGCCCATGGTGCGGCCGCCCAGTTTCTGCAAACGCGGCAGCAGCACGCTCACCTCGTCGATGATGGCGTTGTGCTTGGAACGGTCCCACATGTCGGCCTGATAGGACATACCGATGATGGGCAGCTTATTCTTACGGGAAAGCGCGGCCACCTGGTCGACGGCTTCCGGCTTCTGGATCACCGTGTAAATCAGTTCGATGCCGTCCATCCCGGCGTAGCGGAAGTCGGCGAAGATCTGGTCCAGAATGCCGTTGATGTCGTAATTAGGACGGAACTTGGCGTACAGCCACGGATGGCCGCCCACCGGGATCCTGGTCTTGGGCGCGGCCACAGCCGTAGCGGCCGTGGCCAGCAACCCGAACAGCTCGCGCCGGGAGCTTTTAAGCATCGACAATCTCCTCACGAGCGGCGTCCCAACGGACGGTGCGCCGCCTGCGGTAGGCTTCCACCGACATGCAGATGGTCGCGGCCTCTTCGAAGGCGCGCTCCAGGCCGCAACGCGGTTTCCCGCCATTGCGGATGCAGTCGAACAGGTTTTCCATGTGGCTGGTCACCTTCAGTTCGTCCGGCTTCATGGAATACTCGGGCCGGATCCTGGCGTCCAACTGTTGCACGCCGATCTTGGCGGCATCGATCTGCGCCGCTTTCAAGCGGGCCGCGTGGCTGGGCTTCCACTCGGCGTCGTAGAGGCGGCAGTACTGATCGTTCACCTCGAGAGTCTTCTCGTAGCCGAGCAACTGCACGTAACGGAAGTTGTAAATGTTCGATGCCGTGCTGGAGAACGTGACGGCCACTTCCTTGGAGGGATACTCGAACGTTGTATTCCAAACGTCCGGGACGTCCCGCAACTGCTTCCACATGTACTGGCCGCCCTGCGCGGAGACCATCTCGGGAATGCCCAGGCCCATGATCATGTTCGTGGCGTCCCACATGTGGCTCATGACGTCGCCGGCCAGTCCCGTCCCGTAATCCCAATAGCAGCGCCAGGTGAAGAAACGGTCCGCGCTGAATTCGTGTTTGGGGGCGTTGTCCTGAAAGCGCTGCCAGTCGATGTGTTCCGGCGTGGCGTCGGCGGGGATGGTATGGGTCTCGTAGTCGCTCGCGTAGAACTTCCAGTGGGGATACTGCCCGCTGTTGTCGTAGCAGGAACGCACGAGCGCCACCTTGCCCAAAGCTCCGGTCTTGAAGATCTCCTTCGCGCGAACATAGGTGGGCCAACTGTTGTAGTGATGCCCCAGTTGGAACACGACCTTGTTCTCCAGAACCGCTTTGCGGATGGCCTTGGCTTGCTGTAGGTTCAAGCACAAGCCCTTTTCGCAATAGATGTGCTTGCCGGCTTTGGCGGCGGCGATCACCATGGGCGCGTGCCAGAAGTCCGGGGTGGCTATAATGACCGCCTGAATCGATGGGTCTTCGATCACGCGCTCCCACTCCTTGGTCAGGCGCACCTTGCGGTTCATGCACATGTCCTGCGCCTTGCGGAGGTTGGCGTCGTAAAGGTCCGCCATGATGCGAATCTCGGCGTTGGGCGCCTGTTGGGCCCAGCCCAGCAGACGCTTGCCGCGCAGGCCGACGCCGATGATTCCGACGCCCAGCGTCTCTCCGGGCTTGGATTGCGCAAGTAAGGCGGGCGCGCCCGCCAGCGTCGTCGCTAGAAAAGACCTTCGGGGATGCAAAAGATTATCCGGCATATTTTGGTACTCCAGTGTAGTGCCACCCTTGCTGGCTTCAGGAGGCGTTCTTCGATGGCTCGGGCTCGATGACTTCATCGAGCATGGCCGCCAGCGGGCCGGTCTTCGAGGCGCACCACTCTTGTACCTGGGCCACCTGCCGCTCGAGCGATTGCAGGCGGTCCGCCAAGTGGAGACAAGCCAGTACGGCCACACGAGTGGGGTCGCTTGCGCCAGTGCGCGCGGCGATGACGGACATAATCTCATCCACCCGCGATGCGAGGGCCGCCGTCTCATCGGCGTTCACGGATGCACGCAGGACATAGGTCTGGTTGAATATGGTGACGCGAACAGATTGCTTGTCGGGGGCGCCGGGATCCATCCCCACTATTCTATTCGCTTAGCAGGTCCATTTGGCCAAGCAGTTTCTCGATGCGCGTACGAACGTGCTTGCGATCGTTGCGCAAAGATTCGAGTTCCGCGGCCATACTGGCGGCCTGGGCGCGCGCTTCGGCGGCCTCGGCTACGGCCGCCTCCTTTTCTTTCTTGAGGCGCGCGATGAGTTCCACGGCCTTTACGATGCGTTCCTCAAGGCCGGCCAGCGAATCCATTTCTTCTTCGCGCAGCATAAGTGTCACGCAGTCTTCAGCGCGGCTTGGGCCTGTTCGACCAGTTTTGCGAAAGCCGCGGAATCATTCACGGCCATGTCGGCCAGCATCTTGCGGTTGAGGTCGATGCCGGCTTTCTTAAGACCGCTCATGAACTTGCTGTAGCTGGTTCCGGCGGCGCGGCAGGCGGCGCCGATGCGCACGATCCACAACGAGCGGAAATCGCGCTTCTTGCGCTTGCGGCCGACGTAGCCGTGGCGCAGCGAACGCTCAACGGCTTCCTGCGCGGAACGGTGCAGCTTGCTCTTGGTAAGGAAAAAACCCTTGGCGAGCGCCAGGGTCTTCTTTCTGGATGCGCGGCGTTTGGTGCCGCGTTTTACTCTAGGCACGTTTGTCTCCTTTGGCTGGGTGTACTAAATGGGGCGAATCGGGCACGTGCCGCGCGCACCGTTCGCACCCGCCGCCGCCCACGAGGGGCGGACTAACTTCTTAATTGGGAAGCATCTGCGCCACGCCTTTGTGATCCGCCTTATCGACGGTCACACTCTTACCGAGGCGCCGCTTCCGGGTGCGGGTCTTCGATGTCAGGAGATGGCGGGTAAAAGCGTGATGACGTGTGATCTTGCCGCTACCCGTCTTCTTGAACCGTTTGGCCGCACCTCTATGTGTCTTCAGTTTAGGCATGGTCGGGAAAGTCTTAGTATAACATGCGCGCGCCAGTTGGATGAGGGACGCCTCAGGGCAGGTTTGGAGTATGCTCAAGGGCGGAGGTTCCTGATGAAACGATTAACGGTCTTTGCAGCTTCGCTTCTCATCCTCGCCTTGCCTGCCTTCTCGCAGAAGAAGGAGGCCGAGAGGGTTGCAAATGCCGGGAGAGTGATCACGGAGATTCTCAACGTCCCGGACAACATCCCCCAGGAACTGATTGATAAGGCCGAATGTGTGATCGTGCTCCCCGGAGTCCTGAAGTTCGCGATCGGCCTGGGCGGCAGTTACGGCCGCGGAGCGATGACCTGCCGTGGCGGGAAGACCTTCAAGGGCGCTTGGGGCGCTCCCTCCATGATCGCCCTCGAAGGCGGGAGTTTCGGGTTACAGTTGGGCGGACAGGCGACCGATTTCGTCCTCCTGGTGATGAATCCGCGCGGCGCGGAAGGGATTCTCAGCAGCAAGGTAAAGCTGGGAGCCGATGCGGCGGCCGCGGCCGGGCCGAAGGGAAGGGACGCCGCTGCGTCCACCGACGTAACCATGAAGGCGGAGATCCTGACGTATTCGCGCGCGCGCGGCCTGTTCGCGGGCGTGTCCCTGGAAGGCTCCACGCTTCGCCCGGACAACGACGCCAACAAGAAGCTGTACGGGAAGGAAATTGACGCCAAGGACATCGTTCTAAACGGCCGTGCCGCAGTGCCCGCTTCCGCAAAGCAACTGATTGCGACACTGAACAGGAAGTCCCCGAGGAACAAGTCGCAGTAGGCCGCCGAGTACGAATCTGCCACTCATGGACGCGGAAGCTCCCCTGTCTCCGCGAGCGACCGGCGACTGCGCTCACCCATGCCTCGCGGCGCGATAGGATAGAGTCCCATGAGCGATGTGATTTCTGAGTATCAACGCTGGAAGCAGCAGGGCGAGAGCCTGCGGACGAAGGCAAAACAGGCGATGGAGGCCCGATTCCGCGATCTGTTGACCGAGGCGATCCGGCTCGCCGAAGAATATCGCGCGGATTTTGGAGGAACGCTCAAGCCGCCGCCCGTGGTCACCGCGTTTCGCTATAAGGCGGGATCGAAGAAGGCGGGCAAAGTGAAAGCGGCGAAGCCGGCGGTCCGGGTCGAGCTCAAGCCGGAGCAGCCGGCCGCCAAGCCCGACCCGAAACTCATGCGCCTCCAGAAACGCCTGGATACGGCCAGGAGGAAGCTCGAAACAGCCAAGGCCGCCGGTACGCCGACCGGCAACCTGGAGGACAAGATTTACGAGATCGAAGACGATCTGCGCCTGGCCCGGGGAGTAGAGTAGGCGGCGATCCTGGGACTACTGAACTAAGCGCTGCAATTCGCGGTAAGCTCCTGCGGCTTCTTCCTTGCGTCCGGCTTTGGCGAGAGCGTTCGCCAGGTTGCGGTAGGCGTCGGCGAAATCCGGCGCGATGCGCACGGCTGTATTGTATTCGGCGATGGCGTCGTCCAGCCGCCCGGGCATCCGCGACAAGGCAAAGCCCAGGTTGAAATGCGTCAGGGGGGAGCCGGGCTCCAGGCGTGCGGCGGCTTCAAACTCGGCCACCGCTTCGGGAAGCCGGCCCGCGTTCAGCAACGCGAAGGCCAGTTTGCCGCGCACCGACGCCGAATCCGGCCGGTTCATCGCGGCGGTGCGCAGGACCCCGATAGCCTCCTCCACCCGGCCGCTCTTGAACAGGGCGAGGCCCAGGTTGCCGCGCGCTTCGTCATAGGCGGGATCGAGCCGCAGGGCGGCTTCGAACTGAGGAATGGCTTCCTTGAGCCGCCCCAGGCTGGAAAGCGCGCTGCCCAGGTTGTTGCGGACCCGCGGCGAATCGGGGTCGACGCGCAGAGCGGCTTGAAGCTCCGCCACCGCCTCCTGAAAACGGCCCGTATTCAGGTAGGCGTTGCCGAGGTTGTTGTGCGCCTTCACCGAATCCGGCTGAATGCGCAGCGCGGCCTGGTGTTCGGCGATGGCTTCCGGCCAGCGGCCCAGGTGTGCCAGCGCATTACCCAGATTGGTGCGGGCCGGCGCGTAGTCCGGCTTTAGCCGCACGGCGGTTTCAAGATGCGTTAGGGCCTCGTCGATCCGATCCGAGGTTTCCAGTAGATCGGCACCGAGGTTGTTGTGCGCCAGCCAGCATTCCGGATTCCGTTCGATGGTGGTGCGATACAGCGTCTCGGCGTCCCGGTACATGGCGCTCTGCGACCAACTGAGAGAACCCAGCACACATAGCAGCAGGCATCCCGCTGCCAGCGGTGGCCACCCTCCTTCCGGGAGCAAACGCCTGGCCGCCACGGTAAGCGCGGCGGAAACAGTTACGATCACGCCCAGGCTGGCCAGGTATTGAAAGTGATCCGCGACGTAAGAATAAATGAACGGGTAAACGTTGAAGAATCCCAGGGCGGGGAACAGGGTGCCGGCGAAGAACAGGAAGCCGGTCAATGGCCCGCGGTTGCGACGGGCAAAGTAGATCAAAACCGCCAGCATCGCGAGCACCGCCAGGGGGAACACATACTGCCACAAGGCGGACTGGTCCACCGTCCAACGTGGATAGACGAACGTGAGGTTCGCGGGCCAGACGAGCTTCGCCAAGTAGAAGAAGATGGCGCGTCCGGCGAGCAGGCAACGCTCTATGAAGGTGAGGGCGTACTCAGATCCCTCGGCGCCGATGTAGAGCCTTTCCACCCGCGCTGTGAACAACCCGCCGCCGATGCCCACGGCGAACCAGGGCAGCAACGGCAGCGCGTCGCGCTTCCAATCGATCCTTCCACGCCGCCACCAGAAGACGAGCAGCAGGGCGGCGGGCAGCGTGCAAGTGACCGTTTTGCTCAGCATGGCGGCGATGAACAGACCGAACGCGAAGAAGTACCAGCGCCGCCGGCGCGTCTCATCGAAACGCAGATAGACGAGCGCCGCGGCCAGGTAGAAGAAGGTCGAGAGCGTGCTTTTCTGTTCGGAAATCCAGGCTACGGCTTCGACGCACACCGGATGCAGCGCGAAGACGAACCCTGCGAGCCAGGCGCCCGGCACGGCGAGTTTGCGCAGGATCGCGATCAGCAGGCAGGCCGCCGCGGCGTGCAGCAGAACATTGACGAGGTGGTAGCCGAGCACGGCGTCGCCCCATAGCCTGTGTTCCAGCCAGAAAGCGCTGTGCAGCAGCGGATAGTATTGCTGGGTGGCGCCCACATCGAACCAGATGCGGTAAAGGCTGTGGAGCGAGCGCATGCTTGGGGCCGGAACATGCGCGTCGTCGTCCCATAGAAAGCCGCCCTGAAGCGACGGCCAATAGGCGAGGAGCACCACGCAGAAGACCAGCGCATACGCGACTGCGGGGTGAAAGCCGATGCGATGACTGCTCTCCACCGGCCGTTTTGCCGCGCCCGCCGGCGCCGCTCTGCGCTTTTTCGCCATAAAGAGCCATTGTAAGAAATGCCGGAACCCGGGCGCGCCACGCCGCCTTGAAGCGACGATTTAGTTCTCGGCGGTTCCAGCCTTGGCGCTCTCCGGATCCGTCATGCCCGCCGCGGCGTACACCTCGGATTCTTCGAGGGTCTCGTGAATCAGGAGTTGCTTCACGATGGCGTCGAGCTTGTCGCGGTTCTCGCGGAGCAAACGCCGCGCTTCGGCGTAACACTCATCGGTGATGCGGTGGACCTCTTCGTCGACGGCGTTCAGCACGGCTTCCGAAGTCCCCGCCATGCGCGGATCGCCTTCCGCGGGCAGCGCTGACAACTTGCCTACGCGGTCCGACATGCCCCACCGGCCCACCATGGCGCGGGCGATGCGCGTTACCGTCTCCAGGTCGCTCTCGGCGCCGTTGGTAACCGCGTTGAACACTTCCTGTTCCGCGGCCAAGCCCCCCAACGCGCCGACGATCCGGCCTCGCAAGTAGCTTACGTCGTACCCGTAGCGGTCCGTCTCCGGGGTGGATAAAGTAACGCCCAGGGCGCGGCCTCGCGGAATGATCGACACCTTGCGCACGGGGTCGGCGCCCGTCTGGAGCATTCCGAGCAAGGCATGCCCGGCCTCATGATAGGCAGTGCGCCGCCGCTGATCCTCAGGCATCACTACGTTGCGGGCGGCCCCGAGCTGAACCTTCTCCAGCGCGTCCGTTAAGTCGCGCTGCGAAACGGCATCCTGGCGGCGCCGGGCCGCCATCAGCGCTGCCTCATTGACCAGGTTGGCGAGATCGGCGCCGGTCATGCCGGGCGTTGAGGCCGCCAGTTGGTCCAGGTTGACATCCGGGGCGAGGGGAACCTTGCGGGTGTGGACGCGGAGGATGGCGGCTCGGCCCTTGCGGTCGGGCGGATGAACCGTAATCGTCCGGTCGAAGCGGCCGGGCCGCAACAGGGCCGGGTCGAGGACGTCCGGGCGGTTGGTGGCGGCCAGCACTACCACGCCTTCGTGCCCGGAGAAGCCATCCATCTCGGTCAGGATCTGGTTCAGGGTCTGCTCGCGCTCGTCGTGGCCACCGACAGACACCGCGCCGGCGCGGGTGCGTCCGATGGTGTCGATCTCGTCGATGAAGATGATGGCTGGGGCAACTTTGCGGGCCTCGGAAAAGAGTTCGCGGACCCTACTGGCCCCCACGCCGACAATCATCTCAATGAACTCCGAAGCGCTGGCGCTGAAGAACGGAACGTTCGCTTCGCCCGCCGTGGCGCGCGCCAGCAGCGTCTTGCCGGTGCCTGGTGCCCCGGCCAGCAACACACCCTTGGGCGCGCGCGCTCCCAGTCGCTGATACTTGTCCGGGTTGCGGAGAAAGTCGACCACCTCATTGATCTCCGCCTCGACTTCGTCAATCCCGGCGACGTCGTCGAAAGTGACCCGGATCGAGCCGGGTTCGACGGGTTTGCTCGTGCCGCCTCCGAACAGCCCGCCACCCATCATGGATTTCTGGCGTTTGAAAATCCAGACATAGAACAGCACCAGCAACAGGAACGGTGCCACCGAGATCAGCAGATTGGTGAACACGCCGCGTGCCTCGACAAGCGGCGTGGCCCGCACCGTCGCCTGGCTGGCCGTCAGTTGAGTTAACAGGTCGTCGGCGGCGAAAGTCGGCCGTTCGGTGGTGAACTTCTGGTAAGTCCGGCCCTGCTGGCCGGGCAACGGGACCGCTCTTTTCAAGACCCCCTGGATCGTGTAGCCACGGGAGAATACCTCGGCCACGTTTTTGTCGGCCACCTGGGCCTTGAATTCCGTATACGATATGGCTTGCGGTCCGGCCAGGCGGTCCTGCATTGTCAGCAGGCCGAAGAACAACAGATATCCGACGAGAAGCACCACCCCCACGATCCAGCGCGGACGAAGCTTGGGCGGCTGCTTCTGCGGCAACCCTTCCGTGCGCCACGGCGGCGGAGGAGTCTGTGCCGCCGGCCGGCTATCGCGCTGTAACTTGGATGGTTGCGGGCTGCTCTTCCCGGCCATGAGCTTGCTCCTTCGTGCCGATACGCGCACGCATCGACGTATCAATTGTACGACGCCGGGATCAAATGGGGCCGGATTCGGTCTGCATCCCGTTCTGATATCCTTATCACTGGCATTTTGTAATTCGTCCGCAAAAGGAGAGACGCACGTGAAAGTCGGAGTTCTGACCGCGTTATTCGCCGACCTGAGTTTCGATCAGGTCATCGAGAAGCTGAAGGGGCTGGGCATCGATACCGTCGAGCTCGGCACGGGTAACTATCCTGGAGGCCCGCACTGCAAGCTGTCGATGTTGGAAAACAAGACCGAGCTGAAGGATTTCAAGCAGAAGCTGGCCGATAACGGCATCACCATCAGCGCGCTGAGTTGTCACGGCGAGCCGCTGCATCCGAATTCGGATATCGCCAAGGCGGCGCAGGAAGTCAACCGCAAGACTATTCTGCTGGCCGAGAAGCTAGGCGTCCCTGTGGTCATCGACTTTTCAGGTTGCCCGGGCGACAGCGACAAGGCCAAGTATCCGAACTGGGTGGTCTCCCCGTGGCCGCCGCACTACCAGGAACTGCTCAACTGGCAGTGGGAGAAGAAGGTCATCCCCTACTGGTCCAAGCGTACCAAGTTCGCCGCGGACCACGGCGTGAAGATCGCGCTCGAAATGCACCCGGGCTTTGTGGTCTACAGCCCGCAGACGATGTTGAAGCTGCGCGCGGCTTGCGGGAAGAACATCGGCGCCAACTACGACCCGAGTCACATGTTCTGGCAGGGCATCGACCCCATCGCCGCCATCCGCGTGCTCGGCGACGCCATTTTCCACGTCCATGCCAAGGATACGCAGATCTATCCGTACAACCTGCCCAAGTGCGGCGTGCTGGACATGAAGCCGTACACCGATGAAGCCAACCGCGGCTGGATCTTCCGCACGGTGGGCTACGGGCACGACGAAGCCTGGTGGCGGGAGTTCGTTTCCACGCTGCGGATGTACAAGTACGACTACGTGCTTTCCATCGAGCACGAAGATAGCCTCATGTCGTCCGACGAGGGCTTCACCAAGGCGGTGAAATTCCTGAAACCGATCGTCATCGAGCAGAAGCCCGGGGTCGCCTACTGGGCGTAGGCCAAACCCGCGCTGACAGACACGCAACTATCGAAGGCCACCCGCCGGGGTGGCCTTCTCCTTGTTGCACAGGAAGGAGAACCGGGATGAGCGATGCCGTGAGCAGTTTCTCGATTTCCATGGAACAGGTTGGGAGCTACGAGTTCCGGGTGAAGTTCGACAAGGAACACTATCCGGAGCTGACCATGGATGAACCCGCACCGTTGGGCAAAGACACTGGTCCCAGCCCCGTGCGCATCCTCGCCGCGGCTGTCGGCAACTGCCTGGCCGCTAGCTTGGTGTTTTGCGCCGCCAGGCGGGGCGTTCAGATCAAGACGATGCGAGCCGGCGTGCGTGTCGAAATCGTGCGGAACGAAAACAAGCGCTTAAGGGTAGGCAGGATGGAGGTTGAGATCGATCCCGGGCTGGAGGCAGAGAGCATAGAGAAAATGAAAGCCTGCCTGCCTGCGTTTGAAGATTTCTGCACGGTAACGGCCAGCGTCCGTCAGGGCATCGAAATCGTGACCCGCGTGAAGGGCCTCTGACAGGCGCCGGAGGCCCTCGCGCTTACCAGCGGTTCCGTCCCTGGCCGCCGCGTCCGCCGCCACCACCACCGTTGCGGCCGCGTCCGCCACCACCCCCGCCCGGGCGCCGGCCGAAACCGCCGCCGCCACCACCGCCTTCACGCGGCGGCCGGGCTTCATTCACTACGAGGGCGCGTCCCTGCATCTCTCGCCCATTACAGGCCTTGATCAAAGCCTCTGCCTGGCTCTGGTCATTAACGACCACAAACGCGAATCCCCTAGACACCCCGGAGAAACGATCGCGGACAACACTGACTTCATCCACTGCAAAACCGGCGCTGGTGAACATCTCCTGAAGTTCCGCTTCTCCGGCATTGTAAGGAAGGTTCCCTACAAAGATCTTCATCGTGCTCTCTCTCCTCGATACGATTGGTTGAAGGTCGTTTGCTCGCCAGGTGTGGGTGGGCTAAGAGGCGGCTAACACTTGCATCCCGGTCCGCTCCTCCAATCACATTCATAATGGCAGAATGCCGGGCCAGGGGCAAGGGAACAAGTGCGTTATGTTTGCGGCGGTAGCGGTCAATCGCCGAAAGTTCCGACTTCCTCGCGCTCTTCGCTCCTTGATGGAGTTTCGGGCCGCTCCGGGCGGATCTGCACCAGCGGTTCCGGGGCGGCTTCCTTCAGAATGTGCTTGCGGTAGAGGCGGGCCATTTCGGCGTCGCGGGCGCGCAACTTCTCTTCTCGCGCGTTCCTGGCCACGCCCATCCGCTCCAGGTCGCGCTGCTCGTCCCGCGTGACGATCTCCTTGCGTAACACGAGAGAGTGGCCGCTGTTTGCCAGCGGAACCTGCCTGTTGCCGGCGAAGATTTCGTGGCGGCCGCGCTCCTCGTACCACCTGGCGAGAGTCGCCGTCATGTGCATTTTCTCGACAATATTGCGCCAGCCGATGCCCGTGTTGTATGCGCAGAAGGAGATCTCGCCCTCCTGGGTGGCGTACGGGATGATGCACTGTTCGGTTCGCCGAAAGTCGTAATTCCAAAGATCCTGGAACCACATGCCGGCGATAAACAGGAAGTTCCACCGGTCCGCGCGCCGCTTCTCGATGTCGCCAAGGCGGCGGTCTCCGCTCACCGCGCCGTAGCTTTTGCCGGTGGCGCCGAAGCTCTTGTCGAATTTCTTGAGCAGGTCGAGGAGCCGGAAGTGGGTGGGCGCCTGGAACGGATCATAGTTCCTCATCAGCGCCAGCGCCATGCCGGCGATGGACAACCACTTGCCGCGGGCGGCATCATTGACCTTCATGATGTCGCGCGCCAGTTGATCGGCGTCGAGGAAGGCGGTCACCGGCACGGCCTCCTTGGTTTCCTTGTCCACCATCACGGCCATGCCGATGCCGCAGTTCGGATGGCAACCGCAACTCAACTGGCCCCACTGCGCCTGGGGTCCGTGCACCAGATCGCTCCAATCCGAGAATGTGCTGATGAAGGAGATGGGGAACCAGTCGCGCACCGGTTCGCCGATGCCGGTCTGGTTCTTTACGTCGTGCGCCAGGTGGCTGAGCGTGTAGCGCTGCGCGCGGCGGCGTTCCTCGCTGATCTCCTCGTCGCGCCCCGTGAAGCTGACCGGCTGGAACGACAGGAAGGCGATCTTTTTCGGGTTGTCCAGGGCGAACTGGACCACCCGTCCGACTTGCTCGTTGTTGATCCCGTTGACGATAGTAATGACCGGGACGATCTCGACGCCCGCGCTGTGCAGGTTTTCGATAGCCTGCAGCTTCACGTCGAACAGGTTGCCAACGCGCCGGTGCGAGTTGGCCGCGTTGCCGATGCCGTCGAACTGCAGATAGGCGTAGCGCAGCCCGGCCTCGGCCGCCGCGCGCGCGAAATCCGGACGCTTGGCAAACTCGATGCCGTTGGTAGCCGCCTGCACGCTCGAATAGCCGGCCTCGCGTGCGTATCGCACGGCATCCAGAAAGTAAGGGGAAAGCGTGGGCTCGCCGCCGGAGAACTGCACGGACATCTGCCGGCGCGGCTTGATCGTGAGCGCATTGTCGAGCAGCGTCTTGACTTCTTCCCAGTTGAGCTCGTGCACGAAGCCCACCTGGTTGGCGTCCATGAAGCACGGGTCGCACATCATGTTGCAGCGGTTGGTCAGGTCGATGGTGAGGACCGAGCCGCGCCCGTGGCGGATGGTGCTGGAGCCGTGGTGATGAAGGCGCTCGTCGTTGTGCGCGCGGATGTCGCGGCCGGGGAAGGCCTGTTCGAGGTGCTTGAAAAAAGCCGGGTCGATGGACATCACGTCCTCGAAGCGGCCGTGCTTGGAGCACTCTTTGACCATCAGAATCTTGCCGTCTCTCTCGATGATCTCCGCCTTGATCTCGCCGAGAGGCTTGTCGAATAGCACCTTGTAGTCGATCTCGCCGTCCAGAACCTTCTTGCGGATTTCCGGCACGCATTTCGGACACAGGGAATCGGTCTGGCGTGGCCAGCCGAGAGGCGGCTTGGTCTTCTCGAAGGATTTCAGCAGCGGCCTCTCAGACCAGGCAGGCGTGAAAGACGGGTGCGGCTGGATGGCATTGATCCGCGAAAAGACGGCCCAGGCGCCGCGAGCGGCCACAGTGACAGCTTTCTCCACATACTTGACAGGTGTATGCATTCCATCTCCCAGTTCGAGAATTGAGTTGTCCCAAAAGGCAGCGCCCCTCCAGACTGCCGCCTCGTATCCCGACTATATCCGAAGCCGGTACGCCCGCCTATTCAAATGAAGCGAAAGGCGGTTTTGTGAAGCCGAACGGCTATAATCGAATCTCAGTGGTTGCTCTCATCACCCCGCGCATGGTCGCGGACCTGGCTGCTGGATGCGGCTTCGAACTGGCCGGCGTGGCACCGGCAGAGCGCGTTGCGGACCATGCACGGTACATCGAATGGGCCGGCGCGGGTATGGCCGGCCGCATGTCCTACCTTACCGATCACCGCGCAGGGGTGCGCGCGGACCCCCGTCTGCTGCTCTGTTCGGCACGTTCGGTGATCGTGGTGGGCAAACTCTACAATACCGGCGCGCCGCGCTCGGTGGATCCGCGCGCCCGCTGCCGGGGCTGGATCTCCCGCTATGCCTGGGGCGAGGACTATCACGGGATTGTCCGGGACGGTCTGGAACAGTTGGCAGCCAAACTGCTCGCTGTGGCGAAGACGGCGTTCGACTACAGGATTTGCGTGGATACCGCGCCGCTGCTCGAACGGAGCCTGGCCGCGCGGGCCGGGCTGGGCTGGATCGGCAAGAACACTTGCCTGATCAACCAGGCGCAAGGGTCGTGGTTCTTTCTGGGTGAGCTGCTAGTGTCGCTTGAGATCGAGGCGGGAGCGCCGGTGCCGGATCGCTGCGGCAGTTGCGCGCGCTGCCTGGACGCCTGCCCTACGGGCGCCCTGGTGGCGCCTGGAGTGCTCGATGCTCGCCGCTGCATCTCGTACCTGACCGTCGAGCTGCGGGGTCCGGTTGGCGCGGAGCTTCGGCCCGGAATGGGCACGAACATTTTCGGTTGCGACATCTGCCAGGATGTCTGCCCCTGGAACCGCCGCGCGCCGGCGACCACCGACTCCCGTTTTGAGGCGCGCCACTTCGCTCCGGTACTCGACGAACTTGCGCAGATCGATCGATCTGAGTTCCGGCGGCGCTTTCGAGGATCGCCCGTCGAGCGGGCCCGTTACGACGGCTTCGCGCGCAATGTCCGGATCGCACGGGAGAACTGTGAACGCGGAAGCTAGAATGAAAGTGAATGCCCCTGTTCTTCCTGGTCCTGTTGTGTCTGGTCCTGCCCGCCCGAGCGCAGGACCCAGGCATGGTTTCCGCGTTTCAGCACTTCTATAACCTCGAATACGACGAAGCCATCGCACAGTTCGAGCGCGGGGTGAAGGAGCAGCCTGACAATCCGGAACGCTGGAACCACCTCGCGCTGGCTATCGTGTTCCGCGAAATGTTCCGTTCGGGCGCGCTCGAAAGCGAAATGGTGACCGGCAACAACGCGTTTCTCCGCCGGCCCAAGATGAATCCGAGCCCGGAGGTCCAGCGTGAGTTCACCGGGGCCATCGGCAAGGCCATGTCCCTGGCGCAGGCCCGTTTAGCCAAGAATCCCAGAGACACCGGCGCTCTTTACGCGCTGGGCGTATCGCACGGGCTGCGCGCCAACTTCAACTGGCTGGTGCGGAAGGCCTGGCTCGACTCCCTGCGCGACGCCACCACCGCGCGGAAGTACCACAACAAGGTGACCGAGATCGATCCCTCTTTCACCGACGCGCGCCTGGTGCAAGGCACGCACGACTATATCGTGGGAAGCCTTCCACTGGCCTATAAGTTGCTCGGCTTCCTGGTGGGATTCCGCGGCGACAGGGACGCCGGCATCCGTACGCTGCAATTGGTGGCGCAGAAAGGCCGCCTGAACAAGGTAGACGCCGAAGTGCTTCTGGCGGCGATCTATCGCCGGGAACATCGAGCCAAAGACGCCCTGCCCCTTCTGGCGGATTTGATCCGCCGTTACCCGCGCAATTACCTGTTTCGTTTCGAGACGTCCCAGATGTGCAGCGAGATCGGCGACAAGACCTGCGCGCTCGGAGAGTTAGCCAAGATCGAAGAGTTGAAGAATGCCAACGCGCCGGGCTATCATCGCGTGCCCTTGGAGAAGATACTCTCGGCGCGAGGCATTGTTCAGTTCTGGTATGGAGATCTGGACGACGCGATTGCCAACCTGCGCCGCGTTACCGCCAAGGCGGATGAGGTGGACCTGAATACCGGGGTCTATTCCTGGCTCCGGCTCGCGGAAGCCCTCGATCTGAAGGGCCGCCGTCCGGAAGCGCTCTCGGCATATCGCCAAACCATCAATTACGCGCCCCAATCGGATGCCGCCAAGGAAGCGCGCAGGTATGTGGACAGCCCCTTTCGCCGCAAAACCAAGCTGTAAGTTGCGCTACCAGGTCTTGCGGAACGGATCGCCGTTTTCAGCCCGCGTCTTGGTCGTGTTGGCCACCCACTTGGTAGTCGAATCGAGTTCGTGGGTCCATGCCGCCAGCCCGCTGGCATGTTGCGCGACGGCCTCGAAGATACGGTGTGCTATCAACAGGTTGCCGACTTTATTCGCGTGCACGCCGTCGGGGTTGATGAGCCAGTCGGCGCCGCCCTCCGCGCCCCAGGGATCCGCCAGGACACAGTCGAATTCCCTCGCCAGGCCGCGGATGCACTCATTGTACTTGAGTGTGGCTTCGACGCTCCCCTTGTCATACGGCGGGTAACTTTTCCAGCCCGTCATGTAGTAGACCGTGGTAAGCACGATCAAGGGGTCCGAAGCCTGCTTCGCGTCGCGGATGATGGTGGCCATGTCCTCGCGAAAGTCGGCCAGCGGCATGCCAGCGCGCATGTCGTTCAAACCGTAAGCCAGGATGAACAGGTCCGGCTTGAGTTCGAGGACGTCCTTCTTGTAACGCTCCAAGGCGCTGGGTTTGCGCGAATTGGCGTAGCCGGGGCTGCGGGGGGAGATAGCGTTGGCGCCGATGCCTTTGTTGAAGTACTCCACCGGGCGCTGCTGGCAGGCGTTGATGAGCCGCCGCAGCACGTCCGCATACCGGTCGTCGGGAAGTACCTGCAACCAGGGACCGCCTTCCACGGTGCTCTCGCCCATGACGACCATGCGCCGGAACGGTTCCTTGCGGTAGTCCTTGGGCCTTTCAAAGGAAGGTTGATCCGTCCCGGCGCTCGCCGCCGTGGTCACGGTCGCCGCCAGCACAGAAGAACCACGAAGGAAACTGCGTCTCTTCATACACTTTTCCCCTCTTCGAACGATGGGGCGCTGGCCGGCGGCTCCAGGACTAAGGAATCACTTCCAGCCGGACAGGCTGTTCGATAAACTTCGGCTCTTTACCCGGCGTAAGCACCGCGATGCTATAACGCATGGGCTTGGCCTTGGCTGAGATCGTGAAAGTGATGGCCGTCGCCGTCTGATCCGTGATCTGGCACGGAATGTCGTTCTTGCCGTCCGTGAGAAACACTTGCACAACACTCTGCTTGCTCAAGTTTTCCCCGGTGACCTTCACCGCGTCGCCGGCCTTGGCCGACGTCGGCTCTACCGATTTGATCGATGGGATGGGGCCTTGGGCGCACAAACACATGGCAACAAGTATCAATGCAGCGAGCAAGAAGACAGAAGATGCTTTCATCTGGAACATTCCTCCACACAAATGCTATTCTGATTCGCCCGCGATTGCAAGTGAGGGGGCCTGCTCCAGGTCGCCGTACGGCTCCTAAGCCTGCCGCAGCCGGGAGAGCGCTTCGCCGGTGGCTTGTTCCACGTCGGCGTGCAGGCTATTGCCGTGCGCGTCCATGGTCACGATGGCCAGGAAGTCCTTCACCCGGAGGTGCCACATGGCTTCGGGAATGCCGAATTCCAGGAGGTGCACATCGAGCACTTTCTCGATGCTGCGCGCGTAAACCTGCGCCGCGCCTCCGATGGCGTGCAGATACACCGCCCCGCATTCGCGCATGGCAGCCAGGGTTTTGTTGCCCATGCCCCCCTTGCCAATCACGCCACGCAAGCCGTAGCGCCTGATGATTTCCCCCTGGTAAGGTTCTTCGCGAATGCTCGTGGTGGGGCCGGCGGCGTTGCTGAACCACTCCTCGCCGCGCTTCAACATGACCGGCCCGCAGTGGTAGACTATGCTGCCGGTCAGGTCCACCGGCGCCGGGTTTTTCATCAGGTACGCATGCACGTTGTCGCGGCCCGTGTAGATTTCGCCGTTGATCAGCACGACGTCGCCTACTTTCAGTGCTCGCACGGCCGCTTCGCTGACCGGCGGCGTCAAAACGACCTCGCGGCCTGTGAGGGGGAATCCCGCGCCCGCGGCCATGTGCTCCACCGTGCGGCCCGGATCCCGATAGATCCAGCTCGTGATGGCGCCGCTCGAAGCGTCCAGACGCACGCCAAGGCGCCGGAATGCCCAGCAATCGTATGCCACCGAAACGAAGAAGCTGGCCGGCAGCCGGTTCGCCGCGGTGATCTTGCAGCCGATCAGCGACGCATTGCCGCCGAAGCCCATGGCGCCCACGCCGATGCGGTTGGCCTCGTCCATGATCTCGGCTTCGAGTTTGGCGAGCACCGGATCGGGATTGGTGTCGTCCAGCGTACGGAACAGCTGCTGTTTGGCCAACAGATAACCGTGCGCACGGTCACTACCGACGGCGACACCGATGGCGCCGGGCGCGCAGCCCTGCCCCTGCGCTTGCCACACCGAATGCAGGATACACTTCTTCACGCCCGCGAGCGTCCGGTCGGCCCGGCCCAGGTGATCGAGTTCGCAGGGTAGGGAATACTGGATATTCTTGTTCTCGCAGCCGCCACCCTTGAGCAGTAGTTTCACCTCGATCACATCCTGCTCCCACTGCTCGAAATGCACGATGGGCGTTTCGGGGCCCAGGTTGTTGCCGCTGTTCTTGCCGGTGATGGAGTCCACCGAGTTCGGCCGTAGCTTGCCCCGGCGCGTGGCTTCGGCGACCGCATCGACAATGGCTCGCTTAATCGCGGGTTGGTTGGCGGCCGGCGGCGTGTGCACCAGGAAGAACGGCATGCCGGTATCCTGGCAGATTGGCGCCTGGCTGTCGTATGCCATGTCGATGTTGGTTGCAATCACGTTCAGGGCTTGGTGGGACTGCGTGCCCGGTTGCTCGCCGGATATGGCCTGGCTCATCGCCGCGCGCACGTCCGGAGGAAGATTCGTGGACGTTTCGGAGATCAGAGCCAATAGACTGTCGAACAGGAATTCCATTTGTTCCCCTCCGCGCTTTATTTTACCGCCCCGCCGGATTGGTGATACCTTATGGGAAACCTCATGATCGAAATCGGCTTTCACACCGACGCATTCAACAGTGCCTACTGGAACTTCGATCAGTGCCTGGATTGGGCGCACAAGCACGGCGTCCATGTGATCGAGTGCGGCACCATCGACGGCGTTTCCTGGATACACGGCCTTGGCTACCAGCCTCACGTGGCGTTGTGGGAGGACCCTATAGCCCTGCGCCGGAAAATGGAAAAACTCGGCATCCGGTTCAGCCAGGTGGACGCGGCGTTCCCCCTGTCGAAACCCGAAGGAGCCACAATCGGCGTCGAGTACGTGCTGCACACCATGCGCTGGGCCAAACTCGCCGGCTGCCCGCGCATCGACACCACCGACGACCGGTTCAAGCCCTCGTCGATGAGCGAGCGCGAGTGCGTGGATCATATGCGGCGCATCTACCGGGAGATCGTCCAAGCCGCCGAGTTGTACGACATCGTCATCAACATCGAACCGCACGGGTACTTCACCACCAAGCCGGACTTCATGGAGGAAATGCTGCACTTCGTGGACAGCCCGAACCTGCGCATGAACATGGACACCGGCAACACCTTCATCGCCGGCCAGGACCCGGTGGCATTCCTCAAACAACTGATCGGGTATGTGAGTCACGTGCACGTGAAGGACGTGAGCGAGAGCCTGGCCGCGGCCGCGCGCGGCGAACTGACCGGCATCGCCGTCAGCCACTGCGCCATCGGCGACGGCGTCAACGCATCCAACATCCGGGAGTGCGTCAAACTACTGGTCGAGGCAGGCTATGACGGCGTGCTCAGCCTGGAATGCGAGGGACAGGGCGGTCCCATGCTGGAGCGCAGCCGGCAATGGGTAAATGAACTGATCGAGAGCACCATTAAGAGCAATTAGGAGCGAGGCCATGGAAAACTTGCAATTGAATGGGACCGGCTACGCCGGGCGGAGGTCGTTTATGAAGACGGCCGCCGGCGCCGTATCGGCAACGGCTTTCGGCGCCTATGCGGCCGCCAGCGACACGCTGAAGGTCGGCATCATTGGTTGCGGCGGGCGCGGCACGGCTGCCGCCATGGACGCCATGACGGCGGACAAAGGCATAAGCATCGTGGCCATGGCCGATATCCGGCTGGACCGCATCCAGGAGAAGCGCACGCAGTTGAAGCTGAAATTCCCCGCGCAGGTGGCCGTCGACGACGATCACTGCTTCACCGGCTTTGATGCGTACAAACACGTAATTGCTTCCTCCGATGTCGTCATCATCGCCAACGCCGCCAAGTTCCATCCGCTCCATCTGAAAACCGCGGTGGAGGCGGGCAAGCACGTTTTTGTCGAGAAGCCGCACGCCATCGACCCGGCGGGCATCCACGTCGTGCGCGCCGCTTGCGAACTGGCCAAGCAGAAAGGCCTGAGTGTGATGAGCGGCTTGCAGAGCCGCCACCATCTGGGTTACCAGGAGACCATCCAGCGCGTCCACGACGGCGCCATCGGCGATGTGGTAGCCATCCAGGAAACCTGGCTGCGGCCGCCCTATGTCCTTTATCCGCGGGTTCCCGGCTTGAAGGAAGTTGAATACCAAGCCAGCAACCAGTATCACTTCCACTGGCTCTGCGGAGACGACATCCCGCAAACGCTGGTCCACAACCTGGACCGTTCGAGCTGGGTGATGCACAACCAGGTGCCGGTGCGCGCCTGGGGCATGGCCGGCCGCAGCACGCTGCACGGGGAAATCTATGGCGACGTTTTCGATCACCACGCCGTAGTCTACGAATTCCAGAACGGCGTGCGCGTGTATGCTTACTGCCGCACGATCGACAACTGCTACAACGAGAATTCGAGCCTGGTGCTAGGCACGAAGGGCCGCTGCGATTTGTTGAAGCTTCGGATCCAGGGCGAGACCAACTGGCAGCATCCTGGCACGAAGTCAAAGGCCAACGCATACGTGCAGGAGCATGTGGTGCTGTTCGAAAGCATTCGCAAGGGGAAGCCCGTGAACGCCGGGGACTACATGGTGCGCAGCGCGCTGTTCACTTTGATGGGCCAGTTTTCCTGCTACACGGGCAGCGAAGTGACGCTCGATCAGATCCAGAATTCGCAGTACTGCCACTTGCCGCGTCCGGAAGAGGTGACGGCCAACACGGAGCCTCCGGTCCGTCCCGGCCCCGATGGTATCTACCCGCTTCCGTTTACGCCGGGCGTTTCCAAGCTGCTTTGATTCCTCCTGGAATCCGCTTCTAGCGGAGTTCGATGCGTACGCTGGCGGTCATGCCGGGCTTGACCAGCGGCGTGGGGCTGGTGAACTCGATGGTCACTTTGTCGCCCGCTATGGAGGCGACAGCGCCGGAGAGCGCTTCGCCGCCAAGTTCTCCAATCTGGATCGTGGCCGGCATTCCGGGGCGCAGGGCGGCGGTCACGTTCGGTTCGGGCGATACCGTCACGGAGAGCAGGCCCAAGTCGACGGCGATCTGAAAGAGATCCTTGACATCGGGTTTCACCGCATCGCCGGCCAGCCCCCGGCGCCCGACGACGATCCCGTCCACGGGCGAATGGACCTGTTCCGCCTCGAGATGCGCTTGCGCGTCCTCGAGCTGACGGTCTTTGTCCTCGCGGATGCGACGCGCGCCGTCCATCTCCTTGATAATTGACGCCACTCGCTCGTCGGCGGCTTTGGAAACCTCGTCGCTGGTCTTCGAATTGGCTTCGGCGGCCGCGAACTCGCGCTCGGCGCGCTCAAACGTCAGCCGCGGCGTGGCGCCCTCGCCGTACAAGAGCTTCTGGCGTTCGCGCACCCTGCGTGTCCGATCCAGCTCCGCGCGCGCGCGGATTCGATCGGCCGCGGCACGCGAGGCTTCCAGGCGGGCGTTGGACAGTTCGGCTTCCAGACGGTCCAGCCGCGCGGACGCGCGATCGGCTTCAGCTTTCGCTTTTTCGTGGGCCGCCTCCAGTCCCGTGTTGCTGATCCTCGCCAGCAGTTGGCCTTCGAACACCTCATCACCGACCTCGACGAGGAACTCCTCCACGGTGCCCTCCACCGGCGCGCCTACCAGCGTGACGTGCTGCGCCTGAATCTCGCCGCTGAGCGTAACCGCGCCGGGCAAGGCCGCAACGGCCTGCGCCTGTTTCGCCGCACTCGCTTTTTGCAGCGCGCTTTGATGCTTCCAGACGAAAAACGCTCCCGCCGCCGCGGCCGCCAGCAGTATCGCCAGGGAGATCAGGAACCATTTGCCGCGCATGCTTCGATCATAACAGCCGCGCGCGCGAGGTCCGCTACACTGGAGAGATGGTAAAACAGTACACCGCTCCGCCACCCATGGGCATCGACGCCTCAAAGACCTACACGGCTACCTTTGAGACCCCGCGCGGCGCCATCGTTTGCGAATTGTTCGCCAAGGACGCGCCGAACACGGTGAACAACTTCGTGTTCCTGGCGCGGGAAGGTTTCTACGATGGTACGACGTTCCATCGCGTGATTGCGGATTTCATGATTCAGGGGGGCGATCCGACCGGTACCGGCCGCGGCGGCCCCGGCTACCGCTTCGACGACGAACTGAAGAACAACCCGCGCAAGCACAAGGTCGGCTCGCTGTCGATGGCCAATGCGGGCCCCAATACGAACGGCAGCCAGTTCTTCATCACGCACGTCGTGACGGACTGGCTGGACGGCAAGCACACGGTCTTCGGCCAGGTGGTGAACGGCCAGGAAGCGGTGAACGCCGTTCAGCAGGGCGACGTGTTGTCCAAAGTCACGATCGAAGAGAAGTAGCGCGCGGATTCAACGGAACCCGAATGCTGCGATGGCCATCCCCAGAACGCGCGGATCGCCTCGCGGGTGGTAGGCCGGCGCGGCGCGAAACTCCACTTCGACGTTTCCCGCGGGGGCGGGGGCCAGCGCGAACGAGACCGTTTGAGAACCGGGGCGCGTGAATTCGGCCCGTCCGGCGGCTTGGCCGTTCAGGAGAACTTCGACAACCGATTTGCCTACATCGGCCAGCAGCATGGGGCCGGCATTCACGGTCAGCTCAAAACGCCGCGCGCCGTCGGGACGGTAGAGCCGCGCCGCAGCGCGCGGCGCAACCCAGCGATAAGTCTCTTCGTTGCCGTACCACCCGCTTGTAAGTTGCCAGACCGGCACGCCCGAATCCATGGCTATGTAAGACGCCTCGGTAGACTCGGCGCTCTTCCGGACGGTGCGCAGCCGCCGCTGCTGCCGGTCCCAAACCAGCACCGCGATGTTCCCGGCCGAAAAGGCTTTTTCGTAACCGCTGTCTTCCAGCCAGTAGATGTGCAGTTCCCCCGGACCCGTGAAGTGGCGAATGGCTCCCTCCACGCCCCACCGGTTCATCGCGGAAGGCGCGCCGTCGCAGATGTAAGTGCGGACATCGCGTTTGCCGGCGATCGTTTTACCAACCTGTTCGACGTAGGCGCGATTCTCGTGTGCGATGGCCAAAGCCGTGCGCCGCTCGGCGCGAAGACGGTTGTAGTTGTACGGAATCCAAAGCAGAAACGCCGACGCCGCGATGATCCGGGCACGGCGCGTCTCGATCGGCGGAAACGCCATGGCCAGTCCTGCTATCGGCACGTACAGATAGGCCGAATAGAGACGGTTCGTCAACAGGAGCATCGGAATGAGTGTCAGAATCGCCATCGCCATGCCGAACCACACGCGCTTCCTGCGTATCACGAACGGCAGCGCCAGCAGCGCAAGACCCGCATAAGGCGCCAGCAGCACCTGGGAGGAGTAGAAGCGGATGGCACCCCACAGGCTCGCCGGGGTGAAGTGCAAGGAATAAGCGTTCTCGGCGCCGCGATTGAGAAACAGCCCCTGAAGCCCCAGCATCAGCGAGGTAGCCAGGAACCCAACCAGCGGTTTCCACTTGCGCTCACCCAGCCAGTACTCGTAGCAGGCCAGCACGGCCGGCAGCATCACCGCCACTTCCTTGCTTTTGAAAGCCAGCCAGAAGCACAAGAAACTGATCAGCCATCTTCGGCGGATCCATGCGTGTATCGAAAGCAGCGAGAACAGCGCGCAAAGGACGTCGAACACGTACATCGGTTTCCAGTAAGCATCGAAGAGCGCCATGTGGAAGGCGAAGAAAACCGCCGCCGCGGCCGAGGTGACGCGGTCCGCTTCCATGCGGCGCGCCAGCAGATACAGCAGCCAAAGGTTCACGAAGTGCAGCACGTGGATGCCCGCCACATACCAGGGGAAACGCAGGCCGGCCGCCGCGCCGAGCACTCGGAAGTACATGTGTCCCACGGGGCGGAAGTTTACCGGCGACAGCCGCGGAGAAAGCGCTTCGCGTGCGAAAGTCGCGAGCGGGGTGTATGGCGTCCAGGCCAGATTATCGAGTTCGTCGTCCTGAAAGTAGCCTTCGTAGGCTCCGCGATTGGCGATGAGAAACAGAACCATCATCGTGAAGAACAGCAGAACGGCTGCGACTCGGGATCCACGCATGGCTGTTCTCTTGATATAGCACGAGACTGGCAAAAGCGATCCCGCCGCTCAGGTCCGGTTGAAACGCCGCAGCGCGGAGCTGATGCGATTGGCGCCCTGGTTCAAACGCGAGAAGTGCTCTGAAGAAGCGCAGTCGGGCCTATCGCTACGCAGCGCGATCATGTGCGCCCGGATGGCGTCGAGGCCGCAGGCGGCTTCGTGCGCCAGCGAATTGGCGGTCTTCATTGCCGATTTCAACTGCGCATGCTCGTTCCTGGCGCGGGCCTTCCATCGCGCCCGCGACCATGCCGCCGCAAAACAGATGAAGGCCGCGGCTAGCGGTGCGCGAAGCAGATCGCCGGCACGCGGCGGCGCGTCCAGGCTCAACAGGGCGGCAAGTCCCGCCAGGTACCCCAGCGCAGTGAATGCGGCGACGCCGGCCCACCCCGTGCGGCTCCCGGCTGTCTCGGTCTCGTGTGCGGCGTCGTCCACCGCCATGTGCACGTCGCCGATCGCGGAAAACGTAGCCTGACCCGGGCTCTTGGCCGGCGCCACGGTGGGCTCCGGTTTCATCGGCGTGCTTCCTCCATGGTTTCGATCACTTCGGCGTCCATCTCCGCCGCGGCACCGTGGCGCGCGAGCTTCTTCCACATTCGCGTGTTATATATGCAGCCTGGATCGCCGGCCGTGATGTCACCGGTATAGGCGTAGGCGCGGGCGCGGCAGCCGCCGCAGTAATTGCGATAGTCGCACACGCGGCAATGATCTCCCCGGTCCTCGCGGTCGCAGAGCCTGTCGAACAGCGGGTTGTTCCAGATCTCGGTAAACCGCTTCCGGCGCAAGTTCCCGACTTCAATGTCGGAAATATAGACGCATGGCGTTACCGCGCCGTTCGGCTGGATGGCGCAATAACACCGGCCCGAGCCGCAGCCGCCGATGTAACGCGACAATACCATGGTTTTCTTACCCTGCCCGCGTCCGGCATGGCCGGTAGCGAACACGCCTTCCTCCGGGCCGTAAACGATGCAAGCGCGTCCGAAGGCCGGGGCCGTGGAAATCACCGTCAGCTTGCTGTGCCGCAGGTGATATGTCAAACGCTCCAGCAGCAACTCGCGCTGGGAGGGGGTGAGATCGCGGTCGAGAATCTCGCGGCCGCGGCCCACCGGAATGAAATTGAAATGCGAGAAGGTGTGGCAGCCCAGGTCCTCGGCGAACCGGATGAAATCGTCCAGCGTGTGCGCCGTCTCACGCGTGAAGCAGACCGCCATTCCCGTGCGGATGCCGGCGGCCACCGCGTTTCTGATGCCCTGGACCGAGCGCGCCCAAGCTCCTTCGACGCCGCGGAAGCGGTCATGCTCCTCGGGATTGACGCTGTCGACGCTCACCTCGATGTACTTGACGCCCTCCTCTTTCAATCGCGCGCAGCGCTCCGGCGTCAGCAACGTGCCGTTCGTTGCCACCGTGACGTGGATACCCCGCTCCCGGCATCGCCCCAGGATGCGGTAGAAATCTCTGCAGACCAGAGGCTCTCCCCCCGCGAAAGCCAGAAAGGGGACGTATTCGTCGGCCAACTGGTCGATGACGTCCAGCTTCTCCTCGGTCGTCAACTCGTCTTCCAAGGGCTTGTGGCGGGCATTTTGGTAACAGTGCTGGCAGGTCAGGTTGCAGGCCTGCGTGATGTTCCAAACGACGAACAGCGGTGCGGTGTAACGCTGAGGGACGGTCAGGCCGTAGGTGGCGATGCTCTTGGCCGTCAACGCGAGCGCCTTGACCGTCGGAGGGTGATGAAACAGGTGCTGCTTCATCGTCTCCCTGTCCAGGCGTGCCTTCTTCAGCCCAGCCGAGATCGCCAGACTGGGTAGCGCCCAGAGCGCCTTTTTCCAGCCGGTGAGCGCCGGGTTGTCATAGTTTTCGCAAAGATGCTCGAAGAAACACTTGCCATCCGGACCGCGGCGCGTCATCCACTTCAGGACTTTGTGCACGCGCGGATTCGACAAAACGTCTTCTAAAGCGTGGTGGGACCGAGGGAGCCCAGCGGTAAGTTTGCTTACCTGGAGCCTTGAATGCGTCGATCCCTCATCACAAGAATCGAAGCTTCGCATTTTTTGTTAAGGCGGACTAATTCAATTCTAGATCACTTGTGGTCTGACGTTAAAGGGCGTAGTTGAGTTACGTTGTCCACTTTGGGACGAGAAAACACTTGCCCAGCGGAGCGATTCATCGGACACTTGAAGTTCAGGGAGGAATGTTGAATTTGAAGCTTTCCGAAGGGGCCGTGGTGCGCGAACCGGCCGACCGTTGGACCGTCATGGACGCCAGCGAACTCTACGATGTCGAGAGTTGGGGGAAGGGCTACTTTTCGGTGGGCCAGAACGGCAATCTCCTCGTACACCCGACTAAGGACGGCAGCCGCGCCATCGACCTGAAAGAACTGGTCGACACGCTTGTGCTGCGCGGCATCTCGCTGCCTATCCTCGTCCGTTTCGCCGAGATCCTGAAGCACCGCCTGGGTGAAGTCCACGATGCCTTTGAAAGCGCCATCGCCGAGCACGGCTACCAGGGCGGCTATTGCTGCGTGTATCCCATCAAGGTGAACCAGCAAAGGCAGGTGGTAGAGGAGGTGTTTGAATTCGGCCGCCCCTTCCGCTTCGGCCTCGAGGCCGGTTCCAAGCCCGAACTGCTGGCCGTGCTGGCTATCGCGGATAACGATACTCCGATCATTTGCAACGGTTTCAAGGACGACGAGTACATCGAGATGTGCATGCTGGCCAAGAAAATCGGCCGCGAAATCATCCCGGTAGTGGAGAAGTACACCGAGTTGGATCTGATCATCGATTATGCCGCACGTGTGGGCGTTCGGCCTTCGATCGGGCTGAGGATCAAGCTAGCCAGCCGGGGCTCCGGCCGCTGGAAATCCTCGGGCGGATACCGTTCGAAATTCGGCCTGACGGTCAGCGAAGCGTTGCGCGCGCTCGAGCAACTCAAGCAAGCCGGCATGGAGGATTGCCTGGGCCTATTGCACTTCCACCTCGGCAGCCAGATCACCAACATTCGCCAGATCAAGGCGGCGGTTATCGAGGCGGCGCGCGTTTACGCCGAACTGAAGAAAGCCGGCGCCGGTCTGCGATACCTGGACGTCGGTGGGGGCCTGGGGGTGGACTACGACGGTTCGCAGACCGATTTCGAGTCGAGCGTCAACTACACGCTTCAGGAATACGCCAACGACATCGTCTACCACGTCCAAAACGTCTGCGACGAGGCCGAGGTCCAGCCTCCGACGATCATCAGCGAGAGCGGCCGCGCCGTCGCCGCGTACCACAGCGTCCTGGTGTTTAACGTGCTCGGTGTGAGCGGTCTGGGCGAAGAGGAAAGCCCGCTCGATCTGCCCGATGACGCCGAGCAGCCGCTGTTCGACTTGGCCGAGACCTACAAGCACCTGAGCGCCAAGAATCTGCTGGAGAACTTTCACGACGCACAGCAGGCCCTGGACCAGGCGCTGAATCTCTTCAGCCTGGGCTACCTGTCGCTCAAAGAACGCTGCATGGCCGAGAACCTCTACTGGAGCATCTGCCGCCGCATCCAGCGCATGGCGCAGGAACTCGAGTATTTCCCGGAAGAACTGGAAGGTCTGGAGACTATGCTCTCGGACACGTATTTCTGCAACTTCTCGTTGTTCCAAAGCATGCCGGATTCGTGGGCCGTCAAACAGTTGTTCCCGGTGATGCCGATTCACCGCCTCGATGAGCCGCCCGCCCGCCACGCCATCCTGGGCGACATTTCCTGCGATTCCGACGGGAAGATCGACCAGTTTATCGACCGGCGCGACGTCAAGCGCACCCTGCCCCTGCACTCGTTCAACGGCGAGCCCTATTACCTGGGCGTGTTCCTGTTGGGAGCGTATCAGGAGACTCTGGGCGACCTGCACAACCTGTTTGGCGACACCAATGCCGTGCACGTGACGCTGAACGAGGCCGGCGAGGTTGTCCTCAATACGGTGGTGAAGGGCGATACTGTCCGCGAGGTTCTCGAGTACGTGCAGTACAACTCACAGACGCTGCTCGACCAGTTCCGGCATGACGTGGAAACCGCCGTGCGCGAAGGCAAGATCGGCTACGAGGAATCCGGCCGCCTGCTGCGCTTTTACGAAGACGGTTTGTACGGGTACACGTATCTAGAGGACGCGCATGACCGGTAAGGGGTGCACATATGCGCCCCTTACCAGGGTTCCTTCCACATCAACTCCGCGTCGCTGCGGCGCACGTATTCGGCTTCGGCGGCGGCGGGGTCCGGCGCGCACCCTTCGAGGAACATTCCATTTGCGATCATGCCGATCGCTCCGGCTACAGCTCGAGGAGTTGCGATGAACGCGGCTGAAGCGAAACGGCTGCCGGCGAGCGCACCCCGAAAACGGGATGGATCCGGGGACAGGAACTCCAACTGGCCATCCGGCAGTGTTTCGAGCCACGCCGGAAGCTTCATGACCACTTCATCGCGTACCGCTTCAAGCGTCCCGTTGAAAACCGCGCCGTAGATTTCGCCCCGGCGCGCATCAAGCACCGCGGCCCTTAACGGCGCCGTCCCGAACCACGCCACCGCCTTCAGGTTCGACACCGTGATGAGCGGCTTCGATGCGGCTTCCGCCAAACCCTTGGCAGCGGCCAGGCCCACGCGCACGCCGGTGAAGGAACCCGGCCCCGCGGCCGCCGCGTAGCAATCGACGTCGAGCGCGTTCCAGTCGTGGCGCGTGAGCAGTCCCGCAAGCAGGTCGAAGAGAACGTGGCTGAAACCGTCGGTCGAATGCATGGGCATTTCTTCCACCACCCGGCCGTCTTCGATGAGCGCGAGGCTGCCGAACTCCGAGGTCGCGTCAAGTGAGATTATGCGCGGCATTAATGTGTGATCCTGAGTACCTTGTCCACGAAATACACCTTGCCGAGCGCGTTCATGGCGGCCACGCGCAGGTTCATCACCGCCGGGTAGTCGCCCGCAATCGACGGCGGAATCCGGAAAGTGCCCTCTGGGCCGGTGGCCAGCACGCGATAGCCCCGGCCGCCTGCCGCCACTTCGCCCGTCCACAGGTACATCATGTTGCGTGTGGCGCGCGTCTGGCGCTTCAACCGCACGGCGAACTTTGCTGGCGCGTCCACCTTCAGCGTGTCCGCGGCCGGTTCCACCATCTCATAAGGCGTCTTCTGCGCATTCTGCTCGACTTCCTGCAACATCAGGGGATACTCGCGCGAGGTGAACTTGTAGCTCCTGAGCATGCCTTCCTTGCGGCCTTCGCGCGAAATGTGCAGCACCCAGTCGTGCGTCTTGTCGGGCGGCTCGCCCACGTAGCGCTCGCCCTTGAAATCCTTCTGCTTCAGGGACTCGCCGGTTTGTGGATTGAACCAGGCGATATCGTAATTGTGCTTCTCGACAGCGACTTCCACGGTGCCTGGCTTCTCCACATAGACGATGTACTCGACGCCCTCCAGGGCGATGCAACGGCCGCCGTCGACGTCGAAGTATGGCTCCAGTTCCCAATGGCGAGTGCGTGAGAAGAAGTCGAACCACGCTGTCATGGCTCTTGCGCCGGGCGACCCGGCGTACTTGGCGTCGGCCGGAATCGTCTTGCCGCCGGCTGTGCCTGTGTTGCCGGACGTCGGGTACTGCCCGTTCATGGTGGCGTTCCATAACCGGCGCCGCAGGGTGTCCGCATCCGTGTCATGAGGGAGGGCGCGGCCGGCCCCCGAGTCTTCGTAGGCGAAGCCTGCGTTCACGAAGGGCACCGGATAAAGCTGGTGCTCGATGGCTCCGAGCGCGTCCTCCGAGGACTGATACACGACGTAGTTCATCCAGCCATCGGCCAGCAGTGGTGCTGAGGTCGCCGCGGCGTGAGTCGAGCGCGGATGGTCGAACGGGTCCAGCTTTTTCAGCGCCTGCCCCAGTTCCTTCAAGACGGCGCGTGCGTCATCGTAGCTCTCAAATTCCTGCACCAATTGCCAGGTGACGTTCATCGACGCGTAGCGCGCCACCATATAGCGCAGGTAGCGCTCCCGCTGCTGCGCTTCCGGGAACAGCCGCGTGAGCTGATTGGCGTCGCCGCCCAGCACCAGGTCCACCGTGATGCCACGGCGGTTGATTGCGAGGATACGCGCGTCGAGTTCGCGGAAGTAGGCGGTCCCGGGCTGGCTTGCCGACGGAAATGTCTTGGGGAGATCGGAGTCCCATCCCAGCGCAAGACCGCGCATGTGAGTGAACTTCTGCTTGGCGCGCGCCTCAAGGATCTGGTCGAAAGTGGCGCGGTCGATCAAGCCGAACCGGTAGCAGGTGTCGCCCATCCATAGGTGCGGCTGGTTGTTCTCCCCCGTGGCCCAGTGGTGCATGTTAGCGGGGCGCACGAAGCCCGGCACATCGGCCGCTGCGGCGGTGAAGTGACCGAGTTGATTGTCCAGGCGCGCGATGTTGCTCGTGATGCGGTAGTCCCAATCGCCCGGATCGATCGGTGTGAAGCGGATCACCATGCGTCCGCCGCCGTCCCAATAGGCCGGCATGAGGAACGTGCGATGGCGCGGAGAGCGGAATTCCCCGTTGATTTCGACGCTCACGTATGGATTCGGGTGAGCCGCAGCCTCGGCGGCGGTCAGCTCGAAGACGATCTCACAGGGCGTGTAAATGGGCGTGTTCTGGCACGGCGGCGGCTGCGCGAACAAGCTCGCGGCAGCGGCCAGCGCGGCGGGAAGCAGCATCCGCATATTCACTAGTCTAGCTGCCTTTCGCGCCACGGTAGGATTTCTTCAGTACACAGTATCCCCGAACTACTGCTTTACCGGCTCCCGGTAGACGTTAACCGCGTCGGCGTCTCCCAGGATGTTGGTGCGGGATTCTACCCGCACCAGGTCGCCTTTCTTGAGATCTTCGGCCTTGAGCCTCTTCTTGCCTTCAAAGTAGCGGGTCTTCTTCGTGCAGTAGAACTCGATCGAATTGGCATCGTCGGTTTCGACTATGAGCCGCTTCGACGTGCTGGTCTGCACAACACCGTGGATGCTGGCGAGGGGCTCCTCGACCGGGCCGGCGAAGACCGCCGTCACAAGCAACAGGCACGCCAGGCTACAGAGTATTGATGCTCGCCACACGGCCGGCTTCGAACGCCGCGATGGCGGCTTCCTGCTTGAGAATGTATCCCAATTCATCGACGCCCTCCAGCAGGCAGTGGCGCGCGAACTCATCCACCGGGAATTCCACCGCGCGGCCGTCCGGCAGGATCAGCTTGCGGTCGGCCAGATTCACTGTCACTTCCACGTTCTGGTCCTTTTCGACCATGGCGAACAACTCCGCGTGGATCTGGCGCGGCACCACCACCGGCAGCAGCGAGTTTTTCAGCGAATTCTGCTTGAAGATGTCGGCGAAGGACGTGCTGATCACCGCCCGGAAGCCGAACTGCGTGAGCGCCCACGGGGCGTGCTCGCGCGAACTGCCGCAGCCGAAGTTGTCCCCGGCGAGCAGAATCGCCGCGCCCTTCGCACGCGCCTGGTTCAGGATGAAGTCCGGCTTGGGCGCGCCCTGCGCATCGTAGCGCCAGTCATAGAACAACTGGTCCCCCAGGCCCGCCTTGGAGATGGTTTTCAGAAAACGCGCCGGGATGATCTGGTCCGTGTCGATGTTGTCGACCTTCATCGGGACCATGCGGCTTTGAAAGGTAGTAAAGGGCTTCACAGATACCTCCTCGGGTCGGCCACGGCGCCCGCGACGGCGCTGGCCGCGGCCGTCAGTGGGCTGGCAAGGAACGTGCGCCCGCCTTTGCCCTGCCGGCCCTCGAAGTTGCGGTTGCTGGTGGAAACGCTGTACTGGCCGGGCGATAGCTGGTCGCCGTTCATGGCGATGCACATGGAGCAACCCGCTTCACGCCACTCGGCTCCGGCTTCGGTGAAGACGCGGTCCAGGCCTTCGGCTTCGGCCAACCGCTTCACCTCCTGCGAGCCGGGCACGATCAGCGTGCGCACCCGCGGGCTCACCTTGCGTCCCTTCAACACCCGCGCCGCTTCGCGCAAATCCGTGATGCGTCCGTTCGTGCAGCTTCCGATGAAAACCACGTCGATGGGCTGGCCGGTGAGCGGCTTGCCGGGCGCGAGGCCCATGTAGGCCAGCGCTTTTTCGAGTGAACCGCGCGCGATGGGATCGCCGGCCGAAGCCGGCTCCGGAATCGGCGCCGTGATGGGAATGCCTTGCCCCGGGCTGGTCCCGAAAGTGATCATCGGTTCGAGCGCCGAACCATCGATGGCCACTTCCTTGTCGTAAGCCGCTCCGGCGTCACTCGGCAACTGGTTCCACCGCGCCACAGCCCTATCCCACTCCACGCCCTTGGGTGCCCGCGGGCGACCCTGCAGATACTGGTACGTCACCTCGTCGGGTGCGATCAGGCCGGCGCGCGCGCCCGCTTCAATCGACATATTGCAGACCGTCATCCGCTCTTCCATGTTGAGCGCGGAGATGGCCGAGCCCCGGAACTCGAAGATGCAGCCGGTTCCGCCGCCCGCTCCGATCTTGGCGATGAGAGCGAGGATGATGTCCTTGGCTGAGACACCCGCTTTCAAGACGCCGTCCACATGCACCGCGTAAGTCTTCGAAGGTCGCTGCAGCAGGCATTGCGTGGCCAGCACGTGCTCCACTTCGCTGGTGCCGATGCCGAACGCCAGGGCGCCGAATGCGCCGTGGGTGGCGGTGTGGCTGTCACCGCATACCACTGTCATGCCCGGCTGTGTCAACCCTTGCTCTGGTCCGATCACATGCACTACGCCCTGGTTGGGGCTGTGGAGTCCGAAGCAGGGAATGCCGAACTCCGAGCAGTTGGCTTCCAGGCGCGACAATTGCGCCGCGGCGATCGGGTCCGCGATGGGCAGCGAGCGCGGCGTCGTCGGAATGCTGTGATCCGCGGTGGCCTGGGTGAGATCCGGACGGCGGACCCTCAGACCCCGGGCGCGCAGGCCGTCAAACGCCTGCGGCGAAGTCACTTCGTGGACCAGGTGCAGGTCGATGTACAAAAGCGCCGGGGCGCCCGGCTGCGACGTCACCACGTGGGCGTCCCAGATCTTCTCGATAATTGTGCGCGGTCGGTTCATATGGCCTCGCAGACCGCGGTGCCGACCTCGCTGGTTGTCGCCGGCGCGCCCTTGGGCTTCAGGTCGGCCGTCACGCGGCCGCTGTTCAAAACTTGTTCCATCGCGGCGTTCACCGCCGCAGCTTCCTTCTTCAATCCGAAACTGTATTCGAGCATCGCCGCCACCGAGCCGATGGCGCCTAGCGGATTGGCCTTCCCCTGGCCGGCAATGTCGGGGGCCGAGCCGTGTACCGGTTCGTACAACCCCACCCACACGCCCGACGGCTTGCGGTCGCCGAGCGAAGCCGACGGCAGCATGCCGATCGAGCCGGCCAGCACCGCGCCTTCGTCGCTCAGAATGTCGCCGAACATGTTTTCGGTGACCAGCACGTCGAAGCGCCTCGGGTTCAGCACCAACTGCATGGCGCAGTTGTCCACCAACAGGTGGTCGAGGGTGACATCGGGGAACTCGGGCGCGATTTCCAGCGCCACCTTGCGCCAAAGCTGCGAACACTCGAGCACGTTGGATTTGTCCACGCTGGTCAGTTTCTTGCGCCGCCCGCGGGCGAGTTGGAAGGCCATGCGGAGAATCCGCGCGATTTCATCGTACGTGTAGGCCATGGTGTTGACCGCGCGCGCCTCGTGGCCTTCGCCCGTGATCCCGCGCGGCGTGCCGTAGTAGATGCCGCCGGTCAGCTCCCGCACGATGATCATGTCCGTGCCTTCCACCAAGTGGTTCTTAAGCGGCGAGGAATCGATCAAAGCGGAATAAGTGCGCACTGGGCGCAAGTTCGCATAGACGCCCATGGCCTGGCGGATGCCGAGCAGACCCTTTTCGGGCCGCTTGTCCGGAGGCATTTTGTCGAATTCGGGCAGGCCCACGGCGCCCATCAGCGTGGCGTCGGCTTCGAGCGCCAGCTTCCGGGTCTCCTCCGGAAACGGGTTCCCCGTTTTATGGATCGCGATGCCGCCAAGCAGCGCTTCCGTCAAGTGCAATTGGTGTCCGTAGCGCGAGCAAACACGCTCCAGCACACGTACGGCTTCATGGGTGACTTCGGTCCCGATGCCGTCGCCGGGTACAGTAAGAATGCGCAGGTCCATTTAGTTTGATTGTAGGACGTCCGGTAGTTCTAACGGGCGGCCGGTGCTTGCTGGCCGATCGAGATGACTTCCTCAATCAGCGCTGCGATCTCTTCGTTCCGCAGGCCCTTCTTGCGATCGGCTAGGGTGGTAAAGCGCTGATACACTTCATCGAGTTGGGCGCGGTCGAGCGTGTATCCCAGATCCGAACAACGCTGGTTCAGCGCATGGCGCCCGCTGTGCTTGCCGAGCACCAGGCGGCTCTCCGGCACACCCACACTGCGCGGGTCCATGATCTCGTAGGTGGTGCGCTCCTTGAGGAACCCGTCCTGGTGGATGCCGGCCTCGTGCGCGAACGCGTTCTCGCCCACGATGGCTTTGTTCGGCTGCGGGCCGAAGGTGATCAGTTCTGTGAGCAACTGGCTGGCCGGGTAGAGTTGTTCCGTGATTACGCCCACTTCGACGGGGAACCGGTCGTGACGCAACTTCATGGCCATGACCACCTCTTCGAGCGAACAGTTCCCCGCGCGCTCGCCGATCCCGTTGACGGTGCACTCTATTTGACGCGCGCCCGCCTGTACGGCGGCGAGCGAATTGGCTACCGCCAAGCCCAGGTCGTCGTGGCAGTGGACGCTCACGATGACGTTTTCGCCGAGCGCCTTCACCATGCGGCCGATCAGCGCCGCATGTTCGTCGGGCGTCGAATAGCCCACCGTGTCCGGCAGGTTCACCGTACCGGCTCCGGCGGCGACCACCGCTTTGCAGACCTCTTCCAGATACTCCGGGTCGGTGCGAGTGGCGTCTTCCGCCGAAAACTCTACGTCGTCCGCGTACTTGCGAGATAACCTGACCGCCGCAACGGCGTCATCCAGCACCTGCCCGCGCGACTTTTTCAACTTGTACTTCAAGTGAATATCGCTGGTTGCGATGAACGTGTGGATGCGCGGTCGCGTCGCGCTTTCCAGAGCGCGGGCGGCACGCTCCACATCCAGGTTGCAGGCCCTGGCGAGTGCCGCCACCCTGATCGTGGGATACTCTCGACTGATTGCACGAACCGCTTCGAAATCGCCGTCGGAGGCAATCGGGAAGCCCGCTTCGAGGATATCGACGCCGAGTTCCGCCAGCTTACCTGCCATCCGGACCTTTTCTTCCACAGTCATGCTGCATCCGGGCGACTGTTCTCCGTCCCGGAGCGTGGTGTCGAAGATGTATACACGGTTGTTCATCGGGTGCCGTCCGCGCTCCACTGTCTCTTAAGACCCACCCTCGGCCTGTTTCTCCTCGGGCGGGTACTCCACCATTATCCACAGGCTAGTAAGATTTAGCAAATTTATATTTTTCACGATGCGAATAATATGTGATAATCCTATAACGGAGGCTAATACGAGACTCGTTTAGTATCAGCGATATGGAGCTCTACCCTCTCAAGGTCTTTCTAACCGTCGCAAACGAAAAGAGCTTTTCCCGGGCAGCGGAAAAGCTGCTGCGCACGCAGCCGGCGGTTTCACTGGCTTTGCAGCGCCTGGAACACTCGCTGGGCGAGAAACTGATCGACAGAAGCGGGAAGGAACTGCTTCTGACGGATGCCGGACGGACCGTGCTGGACTTTGCCCGGAGATTCGAGAACCTGGAGCGCGAGCTCGATAACGCACTTTCAGAGCTTCGCGACAACGCGGCGGGGCGGCTGGTAATCGGCGCCAACGAATCGACCACTCTGTATTTGCTGCACCACATCGAAAACTACCGGCACATGTACCCCAAGGTGAAGGTGCAAGTACGCCGCTCGCTCTCAAGTAAGGTTCCGGCGCAGTTGATCGACGGCGATCTGGAGATGGGCGTGATCAGCTACGATCCGGAGGACGCGCGCCTGGTGGCGCAGATCATCTACACCGACCACCTTTGTTTTGTGGTGCCGCCGGGACACCACCTGGCCGGGCGCGGTACGGTCTCCATCGCGGAGTTGGGCCAGGAGACTTTCATCGCGCACAATGTGCTGTCGCCCTACCGGGAAGTGGTGGTGCGGGAGTTCAAGCGGCGCCGAGTGCCTCTCATCATGGACGTCGAGATGCCCACGGTGGAGAGCATCCGCCGCATGGTGCAGATGCGGGAAGGGGCGGCATTTCTGCCGCACATGTGCGTGGCGCAGGAGATTGCGCAAGGCACGCTGTGCGAGGTGCGCGTCGAGGAACTGAACGTCGAACGCAAGATTCGTCTCGTGTATCCCGCGAAGCGGGCCTTGAGCCATGCCGCGCAAGCGTTTCTAGACATGGTGGCGAAGGCTGCCAACAGCCCGGCGGAGTCCACAACTGGAGGCGCTCAAGGGTAAAATCGGAGTGCCATGTTCAGAGCGATTTTGTTGTCGGCGGCCGTTGTCATTCTTGCCGGCTGCGGAGGAAAGAAACCCGTGGCTGACATTCAGCAACTGACCCAGGAGTTCGTTTACACCAGCCTGCGGTTCTCGCCCGTTGCGGCGACGCAGGCGGGCTACCACCAACACCAGGGCGTGGTCCTGGATGAGTTGCTGGACGATTACAGTCCTGCGGCCATCGACGCGCAGCGGAAGTTCTATTCCGGCTTCCGCAAGCGTCTGGACGCTGTCCAGCCGGACCAGCTTTCCGCGGAGGACCGCGCCGATTACGACATCCTGCGCGGGCAGTGCGAGCTGGCGCTGCTGGAACTCGATTCGATCCAGAGCTTCCGCCACAATCCTACGTTGTATGTCGAGTTGATCGGCAACGGGCTGTTCAGCCCGTCGAGCCTCGATTACGCGCCCAAGCCGCAGCGGTACCGCCATATCATCGCCCGGCTCGGGAGGGTGCGCTCGCTGCTCGAATCGGCGAAGCAGAACCTCGCGGATGCGCCGGAGATCTGGAACAAGGTGGCGCGGGAGGAAAACGAAGGCAACATCGGGTTGCTCGATAAAACGCTGCGCGAGGGTGCGCCCGCGGAGATTCGAGCCGATTACGACCGCGCCGTCGCGCCGGCTCTGGACGCCCTGCGCGAGTTCAACCGATGGCTGAAGGACGATCTCTCCAAGCGGACTTCGGACTGGCGCCTGGGGGGAGAGAAGTACGCGGCCAAGTTCCGCCATGCGCTCGGCACGGACCGGCCCGCCGCGGAAGTGCTGGCCCAAGCCGAGGCCGACATCAAGACCGTGCGCAAGCAGATGTGGGACCTGGCGCTGCCGCTGCACAAGAAGATGTACCCCACGCACCGCGATCCCGTGGACTTGAACCTGATCGTAGGCGAAGTGCTCTCGCGGGTTGCCGACCGCCACGCGGCGCCCGCCAGCTATTTCGCGGACGCAAGGCGCGACCTGGACGAGACCCGCGGCTATGTGAAGGAAAAGAATCTGCTGCCGCTTCCGGCGCGCGACAACCTGCAGGTGATCGAGACGCCCGAGTTCATGCGCGGCATTTACGCGGTGGGCGGCTTCAACCCGGCCCCGGCACTCGAGCCGAAGCTCGGCGCTTACTACTGGATCACGCCCATCCCGCCGGACTGGCCCAAGGCGCGCATTGAAAGCAAGCTGCGCGAATACAACTATTACAGCCTGAAGCTGTTGACGATTCACGAGGCCATGCCGGGCCACTATGTACAGTTCGAGTACGCCAACGACGTCCAGCCAGAGGCCCGGCGCGTGTTGCGCGCAGTGTATGGAAACGGGCCGTACATCGAAGGCTGGGCTGTGTACGCGACGGAGATGATGCTCGACGAGGGCTACCTCAACGGCAGTCCCGAACTCCGCCTGACGTTCCTCAAACAGGTGCTCCGGCTGCTGGCGAATGCCGTACTGGACGTGCGGCTGCACACGGCGGGAATGACCGACGAAGAGGCCATGGAGTTAATGGTCAAGAAGTGCTTCCAGGAGAACGAGGAAGCTTCGGCCAAATTGCAGCGCGCCAAGCTGTCCAGTTGCCAGTTGCCGACCTACTATGCCGGCTGGCGAGGTTGGCAGCAGATGCGGCGGGATTATCAAGCGAAGCACGGCGCGGGCTTCAAACTCAGTGACTTTCACGAAAAGGCGCTCAAGCCCGGATCAGTCCCGCTGCCCGCGGCGCGCCGTTTGCTGGGGCTATAGACTTCGCAGGAACCGCAGCGACTCGCGCACGATGCGCTCGACGCCCGATGGGTTGAGCGCGTGCCCGCGCCCGGGGATCCAGACCAGTTCGTTCCGCACTCCGGCCTTCGACAGGGCGCGAGCCAGTGCCTCGGCCTGATCGGCGGGAACCGCTTGGTCGTCCTGCCACTGGAAGATGAGGGTGGCCGGAAGCCCGGGTTTCACGTGCGCTGCTGGCGAAGCCTCCCGCAGGACCGGCGCGGTGCGGTCCGATGTCCCCAGGAAGTCGGCCAGCAGCGTGCCGGTAGTCTTGCCGGTGGCGTTGCGAAGGTTGTCTTCGGCTTTGGGCTGCATCCTCCAGTTGCGCAGATCCGTGGGGCCGGAAACGTCGATGACAGCCTGTACGGCGTCCTCCTTACCGTGCGGTGTATAGCTTGCCAACAGCGCCAGATGCCCGCCCGCGGACGCACCCATGATGGCAATCCGAGACGGATCGAGGCGCCAGCGGCCCGCATTAGCGCGCAGAAAGCGTATGGCAGCCCATACGTCTTCTATCTGCGCAGGATGCTTGTCGGCAGGAGCCAGGCGGTATTGAACCGCCGCCGCCGCGAACCCTTCCGCCGCAAAATCGCGGATGATCTTGTGGAACGACTTCTTGTCTCCCATCGACCAGCCGCCTCCGTGCAGGCAGACCACCGCCGGGGCGCCGTTGCTGCCCTCGGCCGGGAGCGCCACGTCCAGCTTCAGCTCTCTGCCGGCGATCTCCCGGTAGGTCACATCGGAAAGCACAAACGGCTCTGCGCCAGCCAGGCTCCGGCGGCAGGATTCGCGCCACTCAGTCAACACGCGGCGCATGCGCGCAGCCTCCACGGGCAACCGGGAAGCAAGGTTCACTCTTTCCTGAGGGTCTGCCTGGAGGTCGAACAGCAAGTCGCCGGCCCCTTCCAGGTTCGTGAGCAGCTTGTAGCGATTCTCGATCAGGGCAAGGCGCGGCGACCCGCGCGTGATGCGAGTGGTCTCGAAGGCTAGTGGCGAACGCCGTTCTTTCGCGCGCCCCTCGAGTAGCGGGAGCAGGCTCTCGCCGTCCATGGGCCGCTCATCGCGCGGCCTCAGCCCCAACGCGTCGAGGATGGTCGGGAAGTAGTCTGAAGTCGAACAGGCCGCCTTGACGACGCGCGGTTTCGGGAAGCGCGCGGGCCACTCCAGGATGCCGGGTACGCGAACGCCCCCTTCGAACAGGCTGGTCTTGCGCCCGCGGAAGGGGCCGGCCGTACCGGGCCAATCGGGGCTTTCCTGGTCGCCCTCGGGGCCGTTATCGCTCGCGTACCAGAGCATGGTGTCCCGGGCGAGGCCCATCCGGCGCAACTCGGCGCGGAGCCGTCCCACCTGCCGGTCCATCGCCGAAATGGCGCCCCAGTAATGCTGCTGTTTCTCGCTGTAAGCCGCATAGCGCGCCCGGTCCTCGGCGGTCGCCAGCACCGGCACGTGCGGCGAGTGGAACCAGATCACCGCCAGGAACGGGCGCTTGCCCGCGGCCGCCCGGCCGATGAAGCGCAAGGCGCGATCCATGATGATTCGCGAATCGTCGCCGGAAAGGTGCTCGGTCACCGGGTGGCCGTTCTCCCAGTATTCGGAAGACGGCGGATCGACGGTGGGCACTTTGCGCACAGTCGAAAACCACTCGTGAAAGCCCGCGTCCGACGGCGAAGCCTTCTTGGGGCCTTCGAAGTCGCCCAGATGCCATTTGCCGAAGTGCCCGGTACGGTATCCCATTGGCGCCAGAACTTCCGCCAGGGTGATTTCGCGATCGGGAAGGGCATAATCGGATGCCTGGCCGGGGCCGCCAGCGTTGGCGAAAAAGATGCCATAGCGATACGGATGCCGCCCGGTGAGGCAACTGCCGCGCGTGGGAGAGCAGACAGGGGCGCCCGAATAGAACCGATCGAAGCGAACGCCCGCGCGCGACATCTCGTCCAGGCACGGCGTTTTGAGGATGCGGTGGCCGTTGTAGCCCGTGTCGCCCCAACCCTGATCGTCCGCCATCGTCAGGATGATGTTGGGGCGAGGAGCACCCGGCCGCGCCAGATTTATCATCGGCGCCAGCCCGCCGAGCAGGAAGCCGCGGCGCGGACAACTCTTCATCGTCTCCATTCTCTTACTCCAGCCGCCCGTACTCCCACGCGGCTTCGTACATGGCCACGATATTTTCGGTGGGGATCTCCGGCATCAGGTGCTGCGATGGGGCGATGGTGAATCCACCGTAAGGCTTGAATGTCTCGATGCGCTCGCGGACTTCGCGGCGCACGTCGCCGGGTGTGCCGAACGGGAGTGTCTGCTGTGTGTCGATGGAACCGTGGAAGGCCAGCCGTCCGCCAAACTGGAGCGCCAACTCCCGCGGATCCATCCCCTTCGCGCGCACCTGGACAGGCTCCAAAATGTTCAACCCGCATTCGATCAGGTCCGGCAGGAACGCGCACACGCTGCCGCAGGAGTGCTGCATCACTTTCAGGCCGTGCCGCCTCGCGAGGCCGTAGATGCGCTCGACGTGCGGCCGCACGAAGCGTCTCCACATGCCCAAGCTCATCATGGGACCGCGCTGCGTGCCGTAATCGTCGCCGGTGAAGAAGATGTCGGTCCTGCCGGGGGCCCTCTCCAGCATGCGGCGCGTGGATTCATAGAAGAAGTCGCTGGTCTTGTGCAGGATGGCGTGGCAGATCTCGGGCTGCTCGATGAGCATCATCATCCACTTCTCCATCCCCACCAGGTCGCATGCCGCGTCGAAGAACCAGCACCAGCCGCCACCCAGCACGGCGTACTCCGCGAAGCGCTCGCACTCGTTCGCATAAGCGTCGTAGTCCCACATGTCGGCGGTGGGCCAGGGATAAGCCTCCACATCGGCGATCGAAGCGGCGTGCGCCAGTGGATGCTCGACCGCGTAGCCGAAGTCGCCGGCGCCGGCGCGCGGAATCCGAAAATAGTCCGTCGGGCGGCCCTGGCGGTCTTTCATCTCGGGACCGATCCATTTTGGACGCGCCCAGCGGAAATCGACGTGCAGCGTCTCCATCAGGTCGAGGCCGGTGGGGACACCGTAGTGGCGGCACAGGCGGTCGTAGACCTCCTGGCAGGCGCAAAAATCGATGGGCACGCGGTCGGCGCGCTCAAAGTTGTAGGTTCTCCGGAC
>CAYLLB010000010.1:0-101539 GCA_964384215.1 uncultured Solibacteraceae bacterium
CCATTCAATGTATTTCTTCCCTTAACTCGCTGTCTCACTTTTGGGGTTCACTCCACACTTCCCCTCCCCCCTCTCTTATTGAGTAGGCGTACAAACTCCCGCAAAGGTTATCCGCTGTGAGAGCCGCTCGAAAAGGGTGGGCGCGATAGAATCGAGGATATGTCCCGCCTTTTGCTGTTGTCTTTGGCTGCCGCGTTCACCCTGGGGGCGCAGAAACTGCCGTTCGACGCGCAGGCTCTGTTGAGCCTGGCACGCATCGGCGATCCTCAGGTTTCTCCTGATGGGAAGACGGTGGCCTTCACGGTTCAAACGATCGACGTACCCGCGAACACCAAACCGGTGCAAATCTATGTAGTGCCGCTCAGCGGCGGCGCACCCAGGCAGATCACGCACGAAGGGTCCTCCAATACCAACCCGCGCTGGTCGCCGGATTCCAAGATGATCTACTTCGTCTCCAACCGGAGCGGTAGTTCGCAGATCTGGTCGATGGATGCCAGCGGCGGGAGCGCCCGGCAGCTCACCAGCCTTTCGACCGAAGCCGATGGCGTGCTGGTTTCCCCCGACGGAAAGAACCTTGTTTTCACCAGCGAAGTCTACCCCGAGTGCACCGACGACGCCTGCAACAAAAGGAAGATTGAAGACGAGCGCGCTTCGAAAGTGAAGGCGCGCACGTACACTTCCCTGCTCTACCGGCATTGGACGCAATGGCAGGGCGCGCGCCGCAAGCATCTCATGTCGATGCCCGCCACAGGCGGCGCGGTGAAGGACTTGACGCCCGGCTCCCGCGATGTACCGCCTTTCTCGTTAGACGGCGGCAGGGATTACGCTATCTCGCCGGACGGTGCCGAGGTCTGCTTCGTGATGAATACCGACGAAGATCTCGCCACCAGCACGAATTCCGATCTGTATGTGGTTCCGATCGGCGGAGGCGAGACGCGTAAGATCACGAGTAACCCCGCGGCTGACAACGGCCCGGTCTATTCGCCCGACGGCAAGTACTTGGCCTGGCGCGCGCAGTCCAGGGCGGGCTATGAGAGCGACCGTTGGCGACTGATCGTAATGGAGCGCGCCACAGGGAAGGTCAACAACCCGACGGAGACTTTGGACCGGTCTGTCGGCTCGATCGCCTGGACGCCGGATTCGACGCGCCTGGTCTTCGCCATGGAGGACCGCGGGCGCAGCGTGTTTCAGATGATTCCCGCCACCGGCGGTGGTGCCCGCACCATCGTGAGCGGCGCAAGCCAATTGGACGACCCGCAGTTCACACCCGACGGCAAGACGCTGGTCTATACCGCGCATAGCGGTTCTCACCCGGCCGAGATTTACAGCGCCGCCTCCGCCGGCGGGGCGCCCACCGAGATGACGCATCTGAATGACGCCGTGTTCGAAAAGTATCATCTCGGCGCGCTCGAGGAATTCGAAGTGGAGGGCGCCGAAAAAGCGCGCGTAAGCACTTTCCTGCTGAAGCCTTACGGCTTCCAGGCGAATAAGAAATACCCGGTCCTGTTTTTGATCCACGGAGGGCCGCAAGGCGCCTGGGGTGAAAGCTGGACCTACCGCTGGAACGCGCAGGTTTTCGCCGCCGCCGGTTATGTCGTGGTGATGCCGAATCCGCGCGGCTCCACCGGTTACGGGCAGCGTTTCACCGACGAGATCAACGGCGATTGGGGCGGCAAGGCGGCGGACGACATCATGGCCGTGGCCGACTACGTGGCGAAGCAGCCTTACGCCGACGCAAACCGTATGGCCGCGGCCGGCGGCTCCTACGGCGGTTACATGGTGAACTGGTTGCTGGGCCACACGGTCCGCTTCAAGGCTTTTGTTTCACACGCGGGAGTCTATGATCTGCGGAGCATGTTCGGCGAAACCGAGGAGTTGTGGTTCCCCCTGTGGGAATTCCGCAACACACCGTGGGGAGACCCGGAGATGTACGCCAAGTGGTCGCCCAGTTTCTATGCCAAGGAATTCAGAACGCCCACGCTGGTCATCCACGGCGAACTGGACTTCCGCGTCCCGTTCGGGCAGGGGCTGCAACTGTTTACCGCACTGAAAATGAACAAGGTTCCGGCGAAGTTGTTGGTATTTCCGGACGAGGGGCACTGGATTCAGAAACCGCAGAACAGCCTCCTGTGGTATCGGACATTCCTGGATTGGATCGGGGAGTGGACCAAGCCCCCGGCTAAGTAAGAAAGATGGTTCTCATGAGACGCATCCTGTTGTTGCCCGCCGTATCGCTCGGCCTTCTGGCGCAAGCGCCGGAAGCGAAGCCCGTCGCGCCCGCCGCAGCCGCGGCCGAGGAAAAACCGGTCGTGACAAAACACCAGATCACAGCCGGGAATCGCACTCTGGCTTACACGGTAACGGCCGGAATGATGCCCATCATGAATCCGGCCGGCGAGACTGAAGCCGACGTTTTCTTTATCGCCTATACGCTGGACAACGCGGGCCCCGCCGCGAAGCGCCCGCTGATGTTTTCGTTCAACGGAGGGCCGGGGTCCTCGTCGGTGTGGCTTCATCTGGGGGCACTGGGACCAAAACGCGTCAAGATGCGCGAAGACGGCTCCATGCCCGCCCCGCCTTTTGAGCTGGTCGACAACGAATACACCTGGCTGGGGGAAACGGATCTGGTGTTTATCGACCCGGTGGGGACCGGCTACAGCCGCCCGCGCAAGGCTGACCTCGGCAAGAAGTTCTGGAGTGTTCAGGGCGACATCCAGAGCGTGGGCGAGTTTATCCGTATGTACCTCACGCGCTACGAGCGCTGGACCTCGCCGCTGTTCCTGGTGGGGGAGAGTTACGGCACGACGCGCGCCGCGGGCTTGGCCGGGCATCTCATCGACAAGGGCATCGCTTTCAACGGCATCGTGTTGGTCAGTTCAATCCTGAATTTTCAGACCGCGCGCTTTGCCAAGGGGAACGACTTGCCGTACGTCCTGTTCCTGCCGGCCTACACCGCCACTGCCTGGTATCACAAGAAACTGCCCGCGGATCTCCAGGCCGACTTTCACAAGGCTTTGAGCGAGGCCGAACAATGGGCGGAAGGACCGTATGCCGAGGCCCTCGCCAGGGGAGACCGGCTCGGGGCAATCCAGCGCCAGGGCGTAATCGATAAGCTAAACCGCCTGACCGGACTCAACAAGCGCTATATCGCGCAGTGCAACTTGCGGATCGAGATTGAGCATTTCTGCAAGGAATTGCTACGGGACCGCGGCCGGACAGTCGGCCGCCTTGACAGCCGTTTCCTGGGTTTAGATGGGTCCGGCGTGTCCGAGACACCGGACTTCGACCCGACTATGTCCATCATCTATCCGCCGTATACGACGACCTTCAATCAGTATGTCCGGACGGCACTCGGATACAAGACGGACCGCACATATAACATCCTGGGAGGCGTCGACCGCTGGGAATTCGGCCCTGGCTACGCCGATACCAGCGAAGCGCTGCGCAGCGCCTTTGCGAAGAACCCGTACATGAAGCTATTTGTGGCCTCCGGATATTTTGACTTGGCGACGCCTTACTTCGCCACCCAGTACACCTTGAGCCACATGGGACTCGATGAAAGCTTGCGCGGGAACGTGACGACGGCCAACTACGAGGCCGGACATATGATGTACCTCCATGCGAAGTCGCTCGAGAAGCTGAAATCGGAGGTTGCCGGCTTTGTGAAGGGAGCTCTGGGAAAGAATCTCTGAGGGGCGTGCGCCAGGCACCGCCCCCCCGGTTGCGAATGTTAGGCCAACTCGACTTGGTCGGCTTGCAGGCCCTTCGGGCCCCGCTTGACGACAAAACTCACTCTGGCGCCTTCTTCCAGGGAGCGATAGCCGCTGGCCTGGATGGCGCTGAAGTGGACGAAAACGTCTTCGCCGTTGTCGCGTTGGATGAACCCAAATCCTTTGGCGGCGTTGAACCACTTCACCGTGCCGGTTTCTTTCATGTACTCTTTTCTCCTAGTGTTACTGCAATTCGAGCCCTGTGCTGGCCTGAAGACACTGCGACCCGCTCTTGGATGTGATTCGGAGATGCAGTCGCGGATGGGTCAAACGTTTGGCAGGATTCTCAAATGCTACTTTAGGCTAGCATGTCCAGCTGAAGAATGCAAATCGGGCATAGAACTGATGTGCTACAATTTTCCATAGAGGAACGGCGGAGTTGTGTGCAACCACCGCGGCTCCGATCTCGTCATATCAGGTAGAGAACCACGCACAATCATGGCTGAGCAAGAGCAGATAAGGGCCAACGCGGCGGTTGATGCCCAAACGGGGCTGCCAGATGCGCGAGATCCAGACATCCACTTGCAGCATCTGCTGTCAATAGAAGTCGAGAAGCCGTGGTTAGCGTCGTTTCTGCAAAACCTCAAAGACACTATCAGCCCTCCCAAGCTGCCTCCTCTGGTGGTAACCTCCAAACCCGTTGCTGTAAAAGATGTTTGGGGTGTTTTCGGGGACCATCGCAAGAGCGCGGGCCTTTCCAGTGTGCTGCTGCACGCCGGAGTCGTGGTGCTGCTGTTCACGGTCGCCAGCCACCCCACTGTGAATAAGAAGCTGGGCGAGGCGGTGAGCTTGATCGCCCCTGTCGATCTGGCGCCTTACCTTCCGCAGCAGCCCAAGCCGAACCCGATGGGCGGCGGCGGCGGTGGAGGGGATCGCTCTCCGTTGCCCGCAAGCAAGGGCCGGCTTCCGAAGGTTGCACCCAGGCAGTTCACGCCGCCCACCGCGGTTTACAACAACTTGAATCCGAAGCTGACGATGGATCCCACCATCATCGCTCCCCCGGATGTAAACCTCCCGAACGTGAATATGGCGCAGTACGGTGATCCTCTCGGCAAGTACGGACCTCCTTCGAACGGTCCCGGTTCGGGCGGTGGAATTGGATCCGGTTCAGGCGGGGGCGTAGGCTCCGGCCGCGGTCCCGGCTTTGGCCCCGGCGAAGGCGGGGGCTATGGTGGCGGCGCTTACCGCATCGGCGGTGGTGTTTCCGCGCCCTCGGTCGTTTTCAAGGTCGAACCGGAGTACTCCGAGGAGGCCCGCAAAGCGAAGTTTCAGGGATCGGTGTTGCTGTCCATCATCGTGGATCCCTCTGGAAAACCCCGCGATGTCCGGGTGATCCGCACCTGCGGCCTGGGCTTGGACGAGAAGGCGGTTGAAGCCGTCATGAAGTGGCGTTTCCGTCCCGGCCTGAAGGACGGCAAGCCGGTGCCTGTGGCCGCCACGGTGGAAGTGAATTTCCGTCTGTTGTAAGCCGGACCGAATTCCTCGAAGGGTCGCCTCAGGCTTGAGGTGGCTTGCACTCCTTACAGGGACAGATTTCCCGGAAGTAGTCGTAAGAGTAGATCCCCGCATTGTGGCCGTCGTTCCAGTGAATCCGGATCGCGTACTGGCCGATGGGCTCGACTTTTTCCATCCTTAGTCTCGGCTTGTAGAGCTGCAACGGATTCGGAGGCGTCGAGGCATCGGCGTGCGCTTCCGCACAAGTGGCGCAGGGGCAATGGTCTCTCAGGTACTGCAACGAGTATTCGCTGTGATGGCCGTCCTTCCAGTCGATCTTGATTCCGCTGGATTTGGCGATGGCAATGTGTTCGGGATCAGTTTGACGCATGGTCCAGGATATTATTGAATGCGTTCGATGTCGCGCACACCAGAAACGCGGCGCATGGCGGAGGAAATCCGTTCAAGCTGCTTCTTGTCGCGGATCTCAACCGTCATTTCAACCACCGCGCCTTCGGCCCCCTTCCCGTCGTCGGGACGGGCCTCCAACGTTCGGATGTTGCAGTCCTCGCTGAACAGAATGGAAGTGATCTGGTTGAGCATACCGGGGCGGTCGTCCGTGTAGACGATGATCCGCACGTCGAACGCTTCGTGCACGGCGCGCCCCCATTCGACGTCGATCTTGCGCTCAGCCTCATAGAAGAGGTTCTGAACGTTGGGGCAGGCGGCAGAATGTACAGCCACGCCCTTGCCCCGCGTGATGTAGCCGACGATCTTTTCACCGCGGATAGGATTGCAGCACTTGGCGCGGTATACGAGCAGGTCATCGGCTCCCTTCACCCTGATGGCCAAGTCTGACGTGCCGGCACCCGCCGGCACGCCGGCCGGAGGAGCCGCCACCTTGACCGGCTCGGGCTGGGGCTCCATCTGCACCTGGCCGGGGGCCGCCTTCTGCAGCACCTGCCGTGGCGAATACTTGCCGTAGCCCAGAGCGGCGTACAACTCATCGGTCTTGCTGTAGCCGTATTCACCCGCAACGCCCTCGAGATCGCCCTTGGTGATCTTGCTGAGCTGCACGCCCAGGCGGCGCGCCTCCTTCTCGAGCAGTTTCTGGCCGATGTCGATAGCCTTGGCGCGCTCGGTGGTGCTTATAACGTGCTTGATCTTATTGCGCGCGCGCGACGTCTTCACCAGCGCCAGCCAGTCGCGGCTGGGCAAATGGCCGGGCTGGGTCAGGATCTCGACGATGTCGCCGTTGTGCAGCGTGTAACGTAACGGAACGATGCGCCCGTTCACCTTGGCGCCGATGCAAGTGTGCCCGACGTCGCTGTGGATCGCGTAAGCGAAGTCCAGCGGCGTCGCATCGCGCGGCAGGACAATGACCTTACCTCGGGGGGTGAAAGCGTAGACCTCCTCGGGATAGAGGTCCACTTTCAGCGTCGCCAGGAAGTCTCCCGGGTCGCGCATCTCGCGCTGCCATTCGACCAGCTGCCGAAGCCAGGCAATCCGCTGGTCGTCTACCGCGGGCCCGCGCTTGCCCTCCTTGTACTTCCAATGCGCCGCGATGCCCTCTTCCGCCATGCGGTGCATCTCTTCCGTGCGGATCTGGACCTCGAACGACACGCCGTTCGGCCCCATCACCGACGTGTGCAACGACTGGTACAGGTTCGGCCTCGGGATGGCGATGAAATCCTTGATCCGCCCGGGAATCGGGTGCCACTCGTTGTGAATCACACCCAACGCGGCATAGCAGTTCTTCACCGAATCGGTCACGATGCGCATGGCCAACAGGTCGTAAACCTGATCCACGGTGATCTTCTGCTTCTTAAGCTTCTGATACACCGAGTAGGCTCGTTTCACGCGCCCCTCCACGCGCGCGGGAATCCCTTCGGCTCGGAGCTTCTCCTCCACGGCGTGCTGAACCTCTGCGAGGAACGCCTCGTTCGCCACCCGCTTCGATTCGAGTTGCGCCGCCAGCTCCTTATACTCCTCCGGGTGGAGGTAACAAAAGGCCAGGTCTTCAAGCTCCCCACGGACCTTGCCCATTCCCAGCCGGTGGGCGATAGGCGCATAAATGTCGATGGTTTCCTGCGCGATGCGTTCCTGTTTCTCACGCGGCAGGTATCCCAGCGTCCGCACGTTGTGCAGGCGGTCGGCCAGCTTCACCAGGATGACGCGGATGTCGTCCACCATGGCCAGCAGCATTTTGCGGACACTCTCCGCTTGCCGCTGCTCACTGGAGTAGAAGTTCAGCTTTCCCAGCTTCGTGACCCCATCCACGCATCGCGCCACGTCCGGACCGAAGTTCTTCCGAAGATCCTCTACCGTGACGCCGCAGTCCTCCACCACGTCGTGCAACAGGGCCGATTCCAGGCACACCTGATCCATTTGCATATCGGCCAACACCTGGGCCACGTGCAAAGGATGAACGATGTAGGGCTCGCCGGATTCCCGTCTCTGCCCCGTGTGGCTACGCACAGCGAAGGCAAAGACTTTGTCGAGACGGTTGAGGTCGTCCTGGGGGCGAAGCGTCCGGACTGTATCCCTCAAAGCGCGATACAGTTTCTCCACGGCGGGGTCCGTGGAGACGCCGGCTTCCGACGCTGCTACCGCCTCAGGAGAGTCCGATGACATGAAGACACGATGGGCGGCATGGCCGCCGCCCATCTCCATTATAGCGGAAGGACGGTAAATCTACTGTTGCGCAGGCTCGCTCGTAATGCCACCAGCGCCTGCCGGCATCCTGGCTGCCTTAACCTTCTTGGTCTCCAGGGCCTTCTGAACCCAGTTGTCCGCCACTTCGATTTCCTTCTTGTATGTCTCGGCGTCCGGAGCAAGGTCGGCCCGCTCGCGAATCAGAAGATTCATGTACGCCATTGCATCGTCGTATTCTTTGTCGATCTCAAGCGCCTTCTCGAGGCCCTTGATACCCTCTTCGATGACCTGACTGTACTCTTCTTGCAGCTTGGCAACCACCTTCTTATCCTTGATCGGACCTGGGTCTTCCTGCTTCATACCCAGCTTGGCGCGTGCTGTCATCAGCGCGGGATACCACTTCGACCACGCAATGAAGCCCAGGCTGTAATATGCCTCTTTGTTCTTCGGATCGACCGCGATCTGCTTCTTGTACCAGTCGGCAGCTTCGTTGAACTGCTTCTGGTTCAATTTCAGCGAGGCGATGGAGGCAATCGCGACGGAGTTCGACGGGTCCTGCCTCAGCACTTCCAGGAACTGGTCTTCGGCGGCCTTCGCCATGCGGTTGTTCTCGGGAGAATCGGCTCCCGGGATATACTGCATCATGTAAGCCGTCGCCAGATACAATCTCGCTGTCGTGAAGGTGGGGTCGAGGTCGACCGAGATCTTGAAATGCTCAACGGCCTCGGGATACTGGGCGTTTTTGAACGCTTGCACACCCTTGTTCAAATGGTCCCTCGCCTTAAGCCTTTCGCAGCCCGCCGAGAACATCACGAGCAGGCAGAGGCCAAAGCAGGCCGCAAGGAACAAAACTTTGCGCTTCATATAAGCTCCTGATTAGAACAGATTACCGTTGCAAGACGCAAGGCGGTCCCTACTGCCCGGCCTCGATCTTGGCGGTCATCAATCCTACTTTGTCGATGCCGGCTCCTTTGGCGATGTCGATCGCCCTAGCCACAAACTGGAAGTCCAGATCCGGGTCGCCCTTCACAAAGACCACCCGCTCCGCGCGCGTCTTGAAGATCTGTTCCAAACGCGCCCCGAGGCGTGACTCATCGGTCGGCTCCGTATTGATCAACATCGACTTGTCTCTGTTGATCACGATAACCACGGTGCGCGTGTTGTCAGCGTTTGCTTGCGCACCCGGCGGAGGAGGTTGCGGCACCAGAGTCTCCAGACCCTTCGGGGTGAGGGGCGTGATGACCATAAAGATGATGATCAGCACCAGCAGGACGTCGATCATCGGCGTCATGTTGATGTCGCACTTCATCCCTCCGGAACCACCCACTGCCATTCCCATAGCGTTGCTCCTTAATTCTTCTTCTCGTCCGCTGAACGGACGGCTTTCCCCGGCAGTTCGCGCGGCCGCCTACTGGGCGGGCGTCGCCGTTCCACCGGCAACGGGAGCCGAACTGCTCTCCGTCTTCTTCTTAAGTTCCTCGGTCAGTAGGCCAAGCTGGTCCACGCCCGCCGAACGCAAGTTATCCACAACCTCGACCACTTTTTCGTAACGCGCTCGAGCATCCGCCCGAAGGTAGACCGTCTTGTCCAGTTTGTTGGTCAACATGTCCTTCACCTTCTGCGGGAGCGTATCTGCGCTCATCTGCGTGGTCTTCAGGTAGACCTTTCCGTCTCGAGTCACAGCCACCAGCACGGCATCGTCTTTGTCGGCGGCCTGCATCGCCACCGGGTTGTTTGTCCGCACCATGTCCACGCTGATGCCCTTTGAGAGCATAGGCGTAATGACCATGAAGATGATGAGCATCACCAGCATGACGTCCACCATCGGCGTGACATTGATGTCCGCCATCGGCCCGGGAAGTTTCTGTCTCGCCATATTTGCCTCCTTCTTGAGCTTCGCTGGTTCACAAGGCGCGCCGCGGGGGACTCTCCGCCCCCGCAGCGCGTACTCGTCTCAACTCGCTGAGCTCAATACGTATCGTCCCGTTGCCGGGGGCGTTACTTTCCGGCGCCGGAGCGCTGGGACCGCTTCAGGAAATAGTCGATCAGCTCCGAGCTGGAGTTCCCCATCTCGACGTCGAACGATTCCGTCTTGTTGGTAGCGGCGTTGAACGCCCAAACAGCCGGGATAGCCACGAACAGACCGATAGCCGTGGTCACCAGAGCTTCGGAAATACCGCCGGCCACGGCGCCCAGACCAGTCGACTTCTCGGTCGAAATGCCCTTGAACGCATTGATGATGCCGACTACCGTTCCGAACAGTCCCACGAACGGAGCCGTGGAACCGACTGTCGCCAGGGTGCTGACGCCGCGCTTCAGTTCGGCGTGAACGATCGCTTCCGCGCGCTCCAGGGCGCGCTTGGAGGCCTCGATGGACTCACCCGAAATCTCGTTGCTCATCTGGTGGGCGCGGAACTCCTGCAAGCCGGCCACGACTCCCTTGGCCAAGTGGCTCTGCTTGTAGCGCTCCGCGATCTTGATGGCCTCATCCAGCTTTCCTTCGCGCAGCGCGCCGGCCACGGCCGGCGCAAACGCGCGCGACTGCTTCCGGGCGCCGCTGTATGCCAGCCACCGATCGATCATGATGCCGATGGACCAGGCCGACATGATAAACAACAGGACGACCACCAACTTCGCCATGACACCCATCTGGGCCCAAAGGGACCTGGGATCCCATCCTACCGTGGCGCCTTCCTGTAACAGAAAGAGCGACCATACTTGCATCTGCAAAAGCATATTCATTCTCCTGCGAGTTGAAATTGTGTCTTACGACATTCAAACGACTACTGGCTCAACGTGAAGTTCACGTCGATAACCGTCACTACTTCCACCGGTTCCCCGTTGAGCAGGGTCGGCTTGTAAACCCACTGTTTCACGGCTTCCAGCGCGCTGGGGACGAGCAAAGGATGCCCGCTCATCACCTGCAACTGCTGGATCGTGCCGTCGCGCGAAATAATCGCCTGCAGCTTCACGGTGCCCTGAATGCGAGCCTGGCGCGCCAGCGGAGGATACACCGGCCTGGTCTGCCGCATCAACATGGCCGCCTGCACATTTCCGCCAACACGGATGCGCTGCGTCTGCCGCACTTCTTCCTTCTTCTTCTCCACCGGAGGCGGAGGCGGAGGCGCCACGGAGGGAACTCCACCGAGGATGCTGCCGATCACGCCGCCAGGAGTTCCGCCCGGCACGCCGCCCGGCACGCCGCCGACCACGCCGACGCCGCCGCCCATCGAGGGAGGAAGCTCCTCTTCCTTAATGATGGCGATTTCTTTCGGGATCGACTTCGGAGCCATCAACCGGCCTGCGTCGAACTGCCGCGGAATCACTTTTACGACTTTCACGGGAGCGGCGGCAGGAGGCGGAGGCGGCGGAGGCGGCGGGGGAGGAGCCACCAGGAAGCTGGTCAGGGTCGTCCTGGGCAGCGTATCAGTGTAAATCAAAGGAATCAGGATTGCGACCAGGATCAGGAGGACCTGAAGGCAGAAAGAAACTGCCACCGTCCACGGCCTTCTTGTCTGGCCGGCCCCAACGAAGGTTTGCTCAAACATGGTACTTATCCTTTCCGCGTCTTTCCAGCCGAGGCGGCCACGGCCACCTTCTTGCGGCTTTCGAGGAAGTTATTCCAAAACAGTACGATCGGGCTCGCAATGAATACCGAGGAGTACGTCCCCACGATGATCCCCACCACGAGCGCGAACGAGAATCCATGCAGCACCGGTCCGCCAAACAGGTACAGCGCAATACAGGTAAGGAAAGTGAGGCCGGAAGTCAATATCGTCCGGCTCAAAGTCTGGTTCACGCTGATGTTCATCAGCGATTCCAGCTTCTCTCTGCGCATCACCTTCAAGTTCTCCCGGATCCGGTCGAAGATCACGATGGTGTCGTTCATGGAGTAGCCTACCAGAGTCAGAATCGCGGCCACCACCGTAAGGGAAATCTCTTTATTGAAAATCGAGAACAGGCCAATCGTGACCACGGTATCATGGAACACCGCTATCACAGCGCCCAATCCGTAAATCCATTCGAAGCGGAATGCGATATAGACCAGCATCCCGCCCAGGGCGTACAGTGTCGCCATGATCGCCTGCCGCCGCAGATCGGCTCCCACCTTGGGGCCCACCATCTCCACGTTGCGGATGGCGAATCCCGATGTGTAACACTCCTGTTTGAGAGCCGTCATCACCGCCGGCGTCACACCCGGCACCGATGCCAGTTCATCGACGCTACGCAGCAGCCCGCTGCGAGGGGACGAATCGCGGTAGCCGAGGATGGCCTTACTCAGGTCCTGCAACTGCTGCTCGGACAGGGCCACGCTGGCGCGCTGCAAGGGATCCCGCAGCCGGTTGGCCAAGGCCTCCTGCCCGCTGTTGTTCAAGTCCAGCTTCCCGCTCGATTCTCCAAACTTTACCCGTAGAACCTCTTCCATCCTGGCTCTTGATGCGTTCAGTTCCTGCTCGCTCTTGATCTCGGTCCCGATCAGCATCTCGTCGGATCCGGCCAGGTTCTGCACCGTGATCTCACCCGAAATTTTGGCGCGCAGGGCCGAGCGGATCATATCGGGGTGCGGCTGATTGACGAACTTCACGTACATTAGCGCACCGCCATTGAAATCAATGCCGTACCTGGGGCCGCCCTTGACAAACAGGCTAGTCATGCTCACTGCTATCAGTAACAACGAAAAGCCGATTGCCCACCAGCGCTTGCCGAGGAAGTCGAAATGTGTCTCTTTTAATATCTGCATGCGTTCAGCCGGGCCGGCTCTCGTTTCAATTAGACACCGGCCTCACCCAACCAGTTCCCGCAGTGTGACCAAAAAATATCACAAAACGGTCAAATGCTCAAACTCACCACCTGCCGCTGCCGGCTCAAGTGCCAATCGAAGATCACCTTCGAGACGAATACGGCCGTGAACAGGTTCGCCACCAGGCCGATCACCAGCGTGACGGCAAATCCCTTCACCGGCCCCGTCCCGAACATGAACAGAAATGCACAGCTTACCACCGTGGTCACGTGCGTGTCGATGATAGTAAGGAAAGCGCGGCTAAAACCGGTATCCACGGCCGCGATCACCGCCTTGCCGGATCGCAATTCCTCGCGGATCCTCTCGAAAATAAGCACGTTGCTATCCACCGCCATGCCAATCGTCAGGATGAAGCCGGCGATGCCAGGCAACGTCAAACCCGCCCCAAAAAAGCTGCGCAACGCGATCAGGATGCCGGCGTTCAATATCAGCGCGACCGTGGCGTTCACCCCGCTCCCACGGTAGTAGACCAGCATGACCACCACGACGGCGAGCAACCCAACCAAGCCCGCGATCACACCTTGCCGGATCGAATCCAAGCCGAGTGACGGCCCCACGGTGCGCTCTTCCAAATACACGACGCCGGCCGGCAGCGAGCCGGACCTCAACACCAGGGCCAGGTCCGAAGCTTCGATCTCACTGGCTTGCCCGGTGATGCGCCCCGAATCCTCGATGCGCGACTGGATCGTCGCCACGCTGCGGATCTGCTTGTCCAGCACCACGGCCAACCGGTTCCCGATATTGGATTCCGTGAAACGGGCGAACTTGCGGCCGCCTTCCTGGGTCAACGTAAAGTCAGTCTCCCACTTGCGGAATTCGTCCTGTCCGGGCCGCGCGTTACGCAGGTCCCGGCCCGTGATCACCGCCGTGCGGTTCAGCAGGTACCAACTCTCTCCGGATTCGCCGCGCGGGGCCATACGTACCAGCACCGTATTCAGCGGCAACACGCCGCCGTGCTTGGCCCGGGCCGCTTCCTGGCTGCCGAAGGGCCCGTCCTTGACCTCGGCGATCTCAAGCATGGCCGCCGTCTGAATGATCTGCTTCACGCGGGCCGGGTCGTCAACGCCCGGCAACTGCACCAGGATCTCCCCTTCGGCCTCGGCGCGTCCACGCTGCTGGATCACCGGCTCGGTCAGCCCGAGGGCGTTGATGCGGTTCTCGATGGTCCGCATGCTGCGGTCGACAGTGTCCTTCCGCAGCGTCAGCGCTTCGGTGGGCTTCATGTTCAGCCTATAGTCGGTCGCGTTCACCGGCGTCAAAGTCCAGGTAGGGAACCGCTCAGTAAGGATGGCGCGGAAGTCGCCCGTGCGCTCGCTGGCCACGCCGTGGATGTTGATCTGGATGCGGTCGGCTTCTTCAAGCGTCGCCGGATCGTTGCGATCGATGGCCGAATAGTTGATACTGGCCTTGCGCAGCTCTTCCTTAATCCGCTCTATGGTTTGATCCGCCTCGGCCTTGAAAGCATCCTGCACCTGTACCTGCAGGACCAGATGGCTTCCGCCGCGCAGATCGAGCCCCAGCTTGATGTTCTGGTCCAGGTTGGCGATCAGTTCCTGCTTGGATTTCGGCAGTCCAATGATCCCGTAAACACAAATCAGCAGGATCGCAATAATGAGAGCTATTTTGAATTTCAGATTCTTCTGCATCCGGTGACCTTCCGCGGACCTATTTCTTTGTCTCCTCCGGGAGCACTCCGGCGACCGCGCTACGCGTCACCTGAATCTTCACATTATCCGGTTTCACGCGCAAAAACAGGGTGTCGTCGTCGTTGACCGCAACAATCGTACCAATCACGCCGCCGTTGGTAACGACGCGCTGGCCGTTCTGCAGCTCGCTCAGCATCTTCTTCTGCTGCTTCTTCTGGCGCTGCATGGGAAGGAACAGAAGGAAATAGAAGATCGCGAAGATCAGAATGATGGGCAGGAAGCCCATCACCGGGCTCGATGGCGCCGGTTGCTGAAGCAAGAAAGTCAAAACCACAAGTCGCCTCTAGCTGCGGATCAACATTCGCATCGCTGGATTATTTTGGTCCTGAGGAACTTTGAGCCCGCTACTCCTCGAAGGCTTCTCTGGAGCTTAGAGCCCTGACGAGATCCACAAATGTCCCAAGTCTTATAGACTGCCTGATTCTCGCCATGATGTCAAGGTAGTGCTTCAAGTTGTGAAGAGTTCCCAGGACCGAAAAAAGCATCTCACCAGCCTGAAACAGGTGTCGCAGGTAGGCGCGCGAGTAGTTGCGGCAGGTGTAACACGAGCAGTTTTCGTCGAGCGGACGGGCATCATCGCGATAGCGCGCCTGCTTGATGATGACGCGTCCCGCGCTCGTAAAAAGGCAGCCGTTGCGGGCATTGCGCGAAGGCAGGACGCAGTCCATCATGTCCACCCCCCGGGCGACGTACTGCGCGAGTTCCTCCGGCATACCGACGCCCATGACGTAGCGCGGCCGGCTGGCCGGCAGCAGCGGCGCCGTCGCCTCCACCATTTCCAGGCTCAGTTCGCGAGGCTCGCCCACCGAAAGCCCGCCGATGGCGTACCCTTCGGCTCCCAGATCCACCAGGCTGCCGGCGCATTCCCGCCGCAGGTCCGCGTACATCGATCCTTGCACGATGGGAAACAGCGCGTGACGGCTTTCCATGCGCTCGACGGCTTCGCGATAGTGCGCAAACGCCGCCCGTGCCCATCCGACGGTGCGCCGCATGGAGGCGCTGGCGGCTTCGTGGCTCGCCGGGTAGGCCAGGCACTCGTCCAGCACCATGCCGATGTCGCTGCCCAGTGCCAACTGCACGTCCACCGTGGACGCCGGCGTGAACAGGTGCGCGTCCCCGTTCAGGTGAGAATGGAACAGGACCCCCTCGTCGGTCACTTTTCTCAAGCTGTCCAGGCTGAAGACCTGGAAGCCGCCCGAGTCCGTGAGGATCGCGCCGGGCCAGGACATGAACCGGTGCAGCCCGCCCTGGGAACGGATCAGTTCGTGGCCGGGGCGCAGGAACAGGTGGTAGGTGTTGGCGAGCAAGATCTCGACGCCTAGTTCGTCGTGGAGTTGGCGCTGCGTCAGCCCCTTGACGCTCGCCTGCGTCCCTACCGGCATGAACACAGGCGTCTCCACCACGCCGTGCGGCGTGTGCAACAGTCCCGTCCGCGCACCGGTGACCGGGCATTCGGCGAGGATCTCGAATCGGAGTGCGGGTACCAATTCTCTATTGTACGGTGCCCGGCGCCGGGCCCGCGCCTTTCGTGGTAGTAATGGTCATGCCTATGCCTACACGCCGGGTATTTCTGCAATCCGCCGGGGCTGTGGCTCCGGTTCTCTCGGGCGCGCTTTCCGCGACGCCGGCCGATCCCGCGTCCGCAAGGTTCACGCCCGTCGATCTCTCTTCCCGCTTCAACGCAGCCAGCGCTGACTGGGGTCCCCAGGAGCCGGCCCGCCGCCTGGGAACGGCTTCGGCCAAGGATCAACTCGTGCGCGCGCCGGGTGGACGCGTCGCGTTGCGCGGCATTCCCTTCCATCTCGGTAACGAGGACGTGCGTCAAAAGTCGTGGCTCGCCGTCAGCCGGCGCGGCGCACCGTGGACCACGATGGAGACCGGGATCCCCGTCGAAAGCGCGGCCCGGTTCCTGGTCGTGGCCAGCTTTTGCGATTGGTACGAGAAAGAGTTCTTTCCGGCCGGCGAAGAGACGATCGACCTGGTAGGCGAACTCCTGGCCACCGCCTCCATAGTCTATGAAGATGGGACGCGTCACACCGCACCCATCCGCCGCCGCTTCGAAACCAACGCACCCACCGCCGCCTTCGGACAACTCGCCTACGCCGCGCGCCCGCATCGCAAGGACGTAGCCAGCAGCCTCGGCGATCCGCTCGATCACGGCACAACGTGGGGGAATCTCCAAACCGGCGTGTGGGACCGGTCTTACGGCTCCGGCCCGGCGGGCGACGGGCACGGCATTGTATGGCTTTGGGCGCTCGAGAATCCGCATCCGGACAAGCGCATCAGTACTTTGCACTTGCGGGCGGAAAGTCAGGGCCTGTGGTTCCTCTGCGGCGTGACCCTGTATCACGGTCGCCGTCACCCATTAAAATACGAGCGCCTGCAGCTTTATCGCTTCACCCTGCCCGAGGGGGCGTCGGCGAACGCCGACGAGTGGGATGTTGACGTGGACCTGGGCGTGGTGGCGCGCAAGTATGCACTCCGGGCCTTTTCCGACGAAGCCTGGCTCGGCGCACCCGATCCCCGCGTCCGTCCTGCGGCAGGCCCGCCAACCGCGCCGTGCGTTTACGTTGAAATCACCGCGTCGCCGGAAGCGATGCTGACGCTGCGTGAACGCTCCACCGGGCAGGCAGCCGCATTCGACCTGAGCGCACTCCAGCCCTCTGCGGGCGCGCGTGTCGAACTACTCCACCCGCACAAGACCTGGCTGCACGGCGAAGTGATCGATCGCACCAGCGGCCGGCCCACGCCGGTTCGCCTGGCATTCCGGTCGCTCGAAGGACGCTACCTGCCGCCGTACGGGCACCGCTATGAAATAAACACCGGCTGGTTCCAGGACTACGGCGCGGACGTGGTCGCTTCGGGCTCTCCGTTCGCCTACGTGGACGGCACGTTTCAAGTGGAGTTACCCGTGGGCGAAGTGCTGGTGGAGATCGCCAAAGGCTATGAGTACGGCGTCACGCGGCAGCGCCTGAATATCGAGCCGGGACAGCGGGAGTTGAAGCTCGAAATCGCCCGCCGGTTCGACCTGCGCTCCAAGGGGTGGATGACGGCTGACGTCCACGTGCATTTCCTCTCCCCGTCCACCGCAGTGCTGGAAGGGCAGGCCGAGGGGCTGAACTACATTAACCTGCTAGCCGCCCAGTGGGGCGACCTGTTCACCAACGTGGGCGACTTGCCTCTGGGCGCGCTGACGTCGAAAGACGGCGAGACGACGGTGTGGGTTGGCACGGAGAATCGCCAGCACTTCCTGGGCCATCTGGCTCTGATGCGCCGGCAGGGCGAGCCGGTGTATCCGATGTCGGCCTCCGGTCCCTCGGAAAGCTACATCGGAGATCCCATGTGGGCGAGTCTCAACGACTGGTGCGACGAGAACCGCTCGCGCGGCGGCCTCAACATCGCGGTCCACTACCCGCATCCGACTTCCGAACTCGCAGCCGCCATCGCGCTCGGCAAAGTGGACGCCGCCGAAATCTACCTGTTTAACGACGACTTCAACACCATGCGCATCCGCGACTGGTATCGCGCCCTGAACTGCGGCTACCGCATGTCGTGCGTTGGCGGCACCGACAAGATGAGCGCCGGCACGCCCGTTGGCGTCGGTCGCACCTACGCCTACATCGGCGACAAGGAGATGAATTACGACTCATGGGCCGACGCCGTGCGCTCGGGGCGCACCTTCACCACCACCGGACCATTGATCGAGTTCCACGCGGAAGGCCGCATGCCCGGATCGGCCATCAAGATCGGTTCGGGCGGCGCGACCATTGTCTGCCACGCTGAGGTGTCGAGCTACATTCCCATCCATCGTGTGGAGATCGTCTACAACGGGAAAGTCGTGGCTTCGCGCGAGGAATCCTCCGGTGCGCGGCAACTCACGCTCAACGAGCCCGTGAAGATTGGCGGTCCCGGCTGGCTGGCCGCACGATGCGTGGGGCGGCTGGGCCCCTATCCCGGCGTGCGCCTGGGCATCCAAGCCCACACTTCGCCCGTCTATGTAACCATGCCGGACAGGGAGCATTTCGTGCCGGAGGCGGGCGCTTATATGTTGAAGCTCATCGACGGAACGCGCGTCTGGGTGGATACGCTCGCCGCGCACGAGGGCAGCGAGCGCGCCGATCGGCTGCGGCGCGTGCTGGCCGAAGCCCGCGCGGAACTGGAGGCGCGCCGGGCACGGCACCGCATCTGAGACGTTTTCTCTTTGCTAGAATTGGAGTTAATCCATCCCAGATGTCCAATCAAACGGATTTGTCCCGCATCAGCGTTGCCGATTTCGCCGAACGCTTTCGTGGCGAGATGGTGCCGCTGTCGAATACGTTCTCGTATTTTTCGGCCCTCCCTCTCGCCGAAGACGAAGTGAAGGAGTACCTCGAGGAGCCCATCGCCGCGCTTCCGCCTGCCGTCCGCAAAGCGCTGCCGAAGACATCCGTGCTGCTCGTCCCCTATCTGGAGAGGGCCGGCGGCAAAGGGTGCGACATCGTTTGCTTCGAGGCTCCGCCCGACACCAAGCTCAGTTGGGCGGCTCGTCTGACATCGGACAGTGGCGCCGTTATCGCGCTTCCCACCAAGACGCTCGAGTTGGGTGACTACCACTACCAGTTCTACTACTGCATCGCCGAGATCATGGGCGAGGTGTGGAGCGAGGGCGCCCGGGCAAAGTACTGCGGCGCGCTGCGCGAGGAATTGAACGGCCGGGTGCATGGCGAAGTGGATGACCGCGCCTGGCGCTTGAAACAGGCGCTTCTGCGGCGCCAGACCAAGCTGCGCCGCGAGACCAAAGCCTTCCATGAATACGCCACGCAGAGCTTCATCGACACGCTGGCCCTTTTCCTGCACGGGATCTGTTGCGACATCGACGTGGAGACGGGCCCCCGCCAGTTGCCGAGCCGTTACCTGCGCCGGCGCCTGATGCTGCTCGAAGAGTTGTACCCACCGCCGGAAAAGTACAGCGTCTTCCCCGAAGGAGCGAACGCGTAGACTGTAGCGAACCAGTTCAACGGCCGGGTATCCCCCTGGGTATCTCCACCGAACCAACGGCTCCCGAATTGGCGTCTCGGACGACGACTTTCAGCCGGTACGCGAAAGAGTCCATGGACAGTTGCTTCGGTATAATCAGGCCCTCTTCAATTATTCTGGCGTAGTTTTCCGGCGTGAGCTTCAGTTCGACGTTGGCCTTGATCAGCGTCGTGCCCTTCCCGTCCGGCGTGGGCTGCTGCACGTAAGCCAGATCGATTTTGCCGGCCCAACTTCGGTCTTTCCGGGAGAACGCAACATCTTTCGCCTCAATAATGACTCGCAGGTCCAAGCGCCCCGCTGAAGGTGTGTCGGGCCGCGTGGCCACCACCAGGCGAATGGCCGTCGATTCGAGCGGGCTGTGAGCGTCTTCGAGCAGGGCCGTCTGCCGGTTGCTCTCCACCCTGGCTTCTTCCGGCAAGGCGAGATATCCCCCGCGATGCCGCACGGAAACACCGGGACGGTTGACGCGCACTTTGATGCGCTGGAAGCGGCCATCCCAGTGGCTTTGCGATGGGTGATAGGTGAGAACGTAATTCACGCGCGAGTCTTCCACCGCCGCGGCAATGGCGCGGCCGGTTTCGTTCTCGTCGAGGAACGCGATGCCGCCGGTGCGTCCGGCGATGGACTGCATGGTTTCACGATTCGAGTAGAATTCCTCGGGCAGCGAGGTAGCGGTGGTCTTGCGTCTCTGCTCGAATTCGAGGCTCTTCCGGTTCCGGGCGTCAACGGCCGGGTTGCCTACGAGACCCTGCGCGTCCACCGGGTACACGGCCATGTCCGCAGAATCCATGGCGCGAGCCACGCGTTCATTCTCGGCGTCGAAGATGCGCTTCTGTGCCCCGGGATACTCGATGAACATGTCATCGTCGCCCGCGTCGAGCGGATTCTTGCGGCGGTCCATGCCGGAAGGAATCTGCGCGCGCTTGGTTCTCCTGGCTGGGTCCTGCATGGGACGCAGGCCCAGACCCAACGAGAACGGGATGCCGCCGGTCACCCAAACCAGGTTCTTGCGGCCGGGCAACGCCGTCACGCGCCCCGCGATGGCTTCGAGCGCCGCCGCCGTCCTGCGCACCCGCGATGCCGCGTCCATGTCGGACATGATCTGATCCGCCCGCATCAGGTATTGATCCAGCGCCCCTATGCCCGTGTCCGGCGCCGCGCGCTCCACCGTATCCGGCCCGGCCAGCGTCCGGGGCCGATAGCGTTCCATTGCCTCGATAAGCCGCGCGGCGTCGCTCGTAAAGTCGTAAAGCAGGAGCAGTTCGGTGTCCAGCGCGTAGAGCGCGATCCGGTAGTCCGGCCTGAGCTGCCCTCGAAGGAATTTCAACAACTCCTGGCGGGCGTTTGCCCGATCCCGGAACTTCGTGTTCATCAGGTCGAACAGGATCACCGTTACGCCGCTCGGCGCGCCGCCCTTCAGTTCGTACCGGTTCGTATAGAACCCTGGAGGGAGCGGGTCAGCCGGCGGCGGCAGCACGCGCAGCCTCTCGGCGGAGAAACCGGCGATTGGTTGCGGCTTGCCGTCTTCCGTGATGGTGAAATCGTCTTTCGTGAGCCCCTCAACCGGTCTGCCGTCCTTGCCGGTGACGATGACATTGACTTCCACCAGGCGCGTGGTTACACGGAGAACGGGAGGCTCCTGGCAAACAAGAAGTGTGCAGGCGGTCGCAAGACATCCAACTCGAATGAACCAGGCAGGACGCGACGAGGGCATGATGCCCGCATCATACATCGACTTCGGATATTCGCGCCAGCAATTCTGCGAGAATGCGTCTCGTGGAGTCTTTCCCTTTTTCCCCGATTTCGCCGATCGGCCCCACACAGCTCGGGCACCCCGCTTCGCACGGGCATGATGACAGCAGCTCGGCGGCGCCCTGAAGCAGACGCGGCGCCAGCTTAAACAACGGCGCGCTTTGGCCGGATCCGCCTGAGCAGTTGTCGTACAGATAGAGGTTGGGCTCGAAAACGGCCAGCCCGCCCGCGATGTCCTCGGTCATGGCGACACCCAGATCGTGCGGGTCCGCCATCAGCAGCACCGCGGCCATGGTGCGCAGCAAGTTGCCCAGGCCTCGCAGGCCGCACTGCTTTTCGGTGGGCGTCAAGTCCGAAAGTGGCTCGAAGAACTTCTGCGGGAAATGCAGCCAGAAAGCCGTCGTGTGCATCTCCTGCTCGGGCATGGACAAGTTCCCTGCCCCGACATTTTCGAGCGTGTAGAACTTCACCTTCTTGAACCCGACTACTTGCGTGTTCAGACGCACATCGCCATGCACGATGCTCGCCGAGGCCAGCGGCGCCGATTCGTACTCTTCGAGCACCTTCACCTGCGTGTAGTCGATGGCGTCGGTGAAATAGTCGCATTCCACCTTCCGCACGTAAGCCTTGCGCTGCTCGTAGTCCATCTTCTCCACTTGGAACTGCGCCCCCTCGTGCATGTAGATGGCTTTCTCGTGCAGCGCCGTGAGGGCCGCCGGGAAGCTCACATCGGCGATCACCGTGGGTTCGCCGGTCGTGTCGATCACCACGAAGTTGTCGCTGGTCGTCGAGCGGAGGCTCACGGCGTCGGCCGGATAGGAGTCCGAAGTCCAGTGCCAGGCGCCCGCGGAATGGTGCAGCAGCTTCAGTTCCTCGAGAAAATGGCACATTTCGAGCGTTTCGTGCGGCCCGAATTTCTCGCCGTCGCGCACGGGCAGTTCGAACGCCGCGCACTTCAGGTGGCTCACCAGCACTTCGAGATTGTCCGGGTTGATGTAAGCGTGTTCCGGGGACCCGCCAAAGAAGTAGTCCGGATGCTCGACGATATATTGATCGAGCGGCGCGCTGGATGCCACCAGCACGGCGATGGAGGTCGACTGGCGTCGCCCGGCCCGCCCCGCCCGCTGCCAGGTGCTGGCGATGGTGCCGGGGTAGCCCGCCATCACCACGGCGTCGAGCGAGCCCACGTCGATACCCAACTCGAGCGCGCTGGTGGCCACCACGGCACGGATGTCTCCGTCGCGCAGCTTGCGCTCGATCTCCCGGCGCTCGCGCGGCAGATATCCGCCGCGGTAGCCCCGCACGGCCTGGGCGCCCATGGGCGTGCTCGAAACGGCGTCCTTCAAGTACTTCACCAGGACTTCAGTGGCCAGGCGGCTGTTGGCGAACACTAACAACTGGTGGCGGCGGTCCAGGAATTCGAGCGCGATGCGCCGGGCCTCGTGCAGGTAGCTGCGCCGTATGCCGAGCTGCCGGTTCACCACCGGCGGATTGTAGAAGACGATGTACCGCTCGCCGGTAGGCGCCCCGTTGCGGTCCACCAGTTCGAACGGCGATTCGGTGAGCGCCTCTGCCAGTTCGCGCGGGTTGGCGATCGTGGCCGACGAACAGATGAACTGCGGCCTCGATCCATAGAACTCGCAGATGCGCCTCAGCCGGCGCAGGATGTTGGCCAGGTGGCTGCCATAAACGCCACGGTAGTAGTGCAACTCGTCAATCACGACGTAGCGCAGATTCTCGAACATCTTGGCCCAGCGCGTGTGGTGCGGGAGGATGCCGCTATGGAGCATGTCGGGATTGGTGAGCACCACGTTGGCGCGCTCGCGGATGGCTTTGCGGGCGTCCTGCGGCGTATCGCCATCGTAGGTGAAGGCCCGGATATCGGACCCCATCGCGTCCACCAGGGAGTTGAACTCGTGGAGTTGGTCTTCGGCTAGGGCCTTGGTGGGGAACAGGTACATGGCGCGCGCGCCCGGGTCGGCCACCAGGCAGTTCAGCACGGGCAGGTTGTAACACAGCGTCTTGCCACTGGCCGTGGGCGTGACCACCACCACGTTCCGTCCTGCCACGACCCGTTCGAACGCTTCGGCTTGGTGAGTGTACAGCCGCGTGACGCCTCGCTCGCCAAGCACCTTGCGGATAGCCGGGTCCACCGTCTCCGGGACTTCGGCAAACTCGCCGGCCCTGGCCGGTTCGTGGCGTATGGCGCGGATAGGCGAATCCGTCTGCGCCATCCATTCTTCCAGGCGCCGGAGCATGAGTTCAAAACCCGGACGACGGGCCAGCGAACTGGCCTGCTCCGGGTCGGGAAACCCGAGCGTGAGGTTCATCGTTACTCTTAGTAGAGCAGGATTTTGCGCGGACGGGAGGGAGGGCTACGCTTTCGTCCGGATGAATTCGTAGCGCTCCATGGTGGCGGCGACGCCAACGCGGTGCGTGCCGTCCTCGTAGCGGGCTTCGTGTTCTTCCAGGCGCAGCACCTTGCCCAGGCAGCGGAGGCGGACCGAAGCCCCCTGGCCCACGCCTTGCGGCAAGCTGATCATGTACTCGATAGACTCACCGACGTCGACCTTGACATCTGAAGTGAACAGAACGCCACCCGAACTGACATTCTTTGTCTCGCCCCGGTTGGAGACCTGCGACTTTCCCGCCCGGATCAGTTCCACGGGCAATCGCAGCTCATAACGCCTGTGTTTTCGATGGTCAATCACGTTGCTTCTCACACTGTAAGGGCGGAGATCTCTCAGGTCAATATGTAGTCGGCCCATTTAGGGGCCTGATAGTACTATGTTGGTACTTTTCGCTGGCTAACGCGGCAGCCGGGCGGCTCTCCGGGCCACTGAATCGAATCCGCGAAAGACAATGGAACCGCAATGGTCTCTTCGGAGCGATCCGCGCGGGCGCGGGTATCGCTCGCGAACGGCGCCGGCTTGCTCTCAAACATTGGTGACCTCCTCCTGCTCCGATTCTCAGAGGGGCTGTGTGCCGCCGCCCTCGTGCTCGTCGCCATGTGACCCAAAACAGGCGGGATCTTTTTTTTCCAAGCCCGTGACTACAATTCCGCCTTGGCCGCGCATCCTCTCGAAGTGGACAGCAGGCACCGGTTTTGCCAGACTTGGCTCATGTGGACATGGGCTAGCTGCCAGCCGGCGAAGGGCTGGGAGGTGCTGGTCGCGGCAAGCGACAAGGGCATCGTCAAGTTGTCGTTTGCAGCCAGCCAGGCGCGGTTTGTGGCCGAACTCGCGCGCGAATTCCCGGGACAGGCATGGAAGCGCGACGATGCGTCTCCCATCGCGGCGGAGACGGCGCGCCAGCTCGCGGAGTATTTCCGTGGCGAGCGCCGCAAGTTCGACTTGCCCCTGGACGCGCAGGGCACCCCGTTCCAGAAGCGGGTCTGGAGCGCATTGAGACGCATCCCGTATGGAGAAACGCGCAGCTACAAGGACATCGCGCGTGCGGCGGGATCTCCCAAAGGCGCGCGCGCCGTGGGCATGGCCAACCATGAGAACCCGATCGCCATCGTGGTTCCATGCCACCGCGTCATCGCCGCCGACGGCAGCCTGGGCGGTTACGCCTGCGGGCTGGACCTCAAGCGGAAGCTGCTGGACCTGGAGTCCGCAGCCGCTCGGTGATCTGGTCAAGAAGGGCGCTGGCGCCGTCGACCTCTACGCCGATGCGCAACCATAGAAGGCGGAGCGGAGCGACCACTTCCTCCGCGCCCGGACAAAGGTTCGCGTAGTCCTTTTCCGTGGTGAGCAACACCTGGGCACCCAGGGCCTCCGCATGCCTCGCCACGCGCCGGAGTTGGGCCGGCGAGTAAGCGTGGTGATCGGCGTAGGTCACCGAATCGACCGGGCGGACGCCGAGCTCCGTCAGCGTCATCCAGAACGACCCCGGGTTGGCGAGGCCGCAGAACGCCGCGGCCCGGAGCGGCGCGACTTCGCCCAGCGGCACTTCCCGGCCGCTTGCCGCCTCCACCCAGCATTCGGCCACGGCGCGCGAACGGAAGATGGGCGCCGTCCCGTTGTAGGCCCGAAGTTGTGCCTCCAGCCCGTCGAAACGCCTCCCCTTTGCAGCGCGCGTGATGAGGATGGCCTGTGCGCGGTTGAGCGCCTCCAGCGGCTCACGTAGTCTGCCCAGCGGCAGCAACTCGCCGCCGCCAAACGGGTCCAGCGCGTCGATCAGGACCAAGTCGAAATTGCGCGCCAGCCGATGATGCTGGAAGCCGTCGTCGAGCAGGAAAACATCCGGAGAGAAACGCTCCTCGATGAGGCGCCCGGCTCCATAACGGTCCGCTCCGATGCCGACCGGGGCGGCGCCGGAACGCAGGAAGATCTGCGCCTCGTCGCCCGTGCGGGCGGCGGGAATGTGCGCGCCCGCCTCAACGACGGTGTGTTCCTCGGGCTGCTTTCTGCGGTAGCCCCGCGTGAGGATGGCGGGCCGCAAACCCCGGTCGCGCAGCCGCTCGGCGAGCCACGCCACCACCGGGGTTTTCCCCGCCCCGCCCACCGTGATGCCACCCACGTTCACCACCGGCGTGGAGAGGCTCTGGCAGTGGGACGCGGAGCGGCGGCGATCAACGTAGGCGCCAAGAAGCCAGAGCCATGACAGCGGCGCCAGAAACAGGCGCGCAAGGAAAGGGCGGGCAAACTCCGGCACGGCGGCGGAGTGCAGGCGGGCGATCTCGCGCACGGCCACCTCCGTGGCGCCGCGTTCGGCGAGCGCCAGAGCCCGGGCCCGTTCGCCCATCGTCTTTCGAAGGCGCGCATCGTCGAGCAGCGCCGCGACCGCGCCGGCCAGCTCCGAGCCGTCCACGATTTCGAGCAATCCATTGCCCTCGCGAAAGCCGGCGGCGATCTCCGGGAAGTTCTCCATGTGCGGGCCCACGATGGTGGGTACGGAGAAGAACGCCGGTTCAAGAATGTTGTGGCCGCCCCGGCGCGCGAGGCTTCCGCCCATGAATACGACGCTGGCGCGCGAGAACAGGCTGCTCAGTTCGCCGATCGAGTCGAGCAGCAGCACGCGGGCGCCGGGCTCGGCCGGAAGCGCCGAACGCCGCGCAAAGCGAATCCCGGCCGCGGCCAGTTTCGCGGCGGCGGAATCGAAGCGCTCCGGCCTTCGCGGCACCAGGATGAGCAGCAGTTCCGGGTAGCGCGATTCGAGCACCCGCCAAGCCTCGATCACAATATCGTCTTCATCGACATCGGACGCGTCCATGCCGGGCATCGTGCTGGCCGCGATCCAGATCCAGCGCGGCCTGGCTGCTTCCAGGAACCTCTTGACGGGGCCGGGCACCTCGCCGGAGCGCGGCTCGAAATCGTACTTGAGGTTGCCGCCCAGCCGGACTTTGCCCTCGCTCGCGCCGAGTACCAGGTATCGCCGCTGGCTGACCACCGACTGCGCCAGGATCGTGTCGGGCTGCTCGAGCACGCCGCGGAAGAACCACCGCAGCCGCTGGTAGCGGCCGATGGCACGGTCGGAGATGCGGCCGTTAACCACCACAAGACCGCACCCCGCCCGCCGGGCCTCGCGATAGAGGTTCGGCCAGATCTCCGTTTCCATGACCACCACCACGGCCGGCCGCAGCGCGCGCAGGACGCGGCGCACGGCGAAACAGTAGTCGACCGGGGCGTAGAAGATCCCGTCAGCCAGCCCGGCGAGCTTCTGTTCGGCCAGTGCCCGTCCCGCCAGCGTCGTGGTGGAGACGAACAACCGGGCGAACGGCAGTTCGCCGCGCAAGCGCGTGAGAAGTTGCACCGCTGAAAGGACTTCGCCCACGCTAACTGCGTGCAACCAGATGGCGCCGTCGGCCGTCTGTTTGAAGTCCGGCGCAAGCAAGCCCAGCCGTTCGCCCAGGCCGTGGAAGTAGCGCCGGTCGCGCACGCCCCGCGCCAGCACATAGAGTAGGATGAAAGGGAATCCGAAGAATCCGAGAAGGCGGTAGAGAAAGTAGATGAAGCTAGTAGGCAAGACTCTGACTCTCCTTCTGAGTATAGCGGTGGCCTTGGTGAGCGCCAAGGATCAGCCGAAGTTCGTACCCGGACCAGCCTCGTCGTATCCATCCAAGCAAACGGTGGACAAGTTGACCATCGCGGCTATCCCCTATGACACCGAGGAAGTGGCCAAGACCGCGTTCGGCAAAGTCGATCCCAACCATTACGGCATCCTGCCCATCCTGGTGGTGATGGACTACGCCGGAGACAAGGCCCTGTTCCTGGAGAACATGAAGGTAAGCTACGTCGCGCCCGACGGCAGCCACATCGAAGCTACACCGGCATCGGAGGTTCCGTATGTGATTGCCCCGAAGCGGCCGAGGGTGGGCGGCCCAACTTCGCCGATCCCGCTGCCGCGCTCGGGCAAAAAGAATCCGCTGAACGCATGGGAACTGCAGGGACGCGCCTTCGCCGCCAAGATGCTTCCTCCGCACCAGAGCGCGCACGGTTTCTTCTATTTCCACACCGCGCACTTCAACGCCGCGCAACTTTACATCACGGGCATTCGCGAAGCGGCCACGGGGAAGGAATTGTTTTACTTCGAGATTCCTCTGGTCAAAAAATAGCCTAGCGCGGCCTTTCTCTGTCCGATATGGACAGAGAACGCATGAGCGAGACGCTTACCGCGCTGGTCGAGGAGTTTGCCGCCAATCCCCAGAGGGCGGGGCGCGCTATGCGCCGCCTGCTGGAGGCAGACCCGAGAGCCTTCCTGGCCGAGTCCATCGATATCCTGCGCAAGTTGCCGAAAGGGCCGGGCCTGGACTGTGTGCTGACGCTGCTTACGCCGGGCGATTACCTGGTGGATATCCTCTGGGACGATGATTTGCTGACCAGGGTGCAGGCCATGGAATTGGCGGCCTACGCCCAGCGGCTCGACAGACGGCTTGCCCAGCGCCTGGGGCAGCGGTTGGGCGCGGTCGCTGCCAGCGCTGGCAACTGCAAAATAGAGCGCGTCCTGGAAATACTGGCGGGGGCCCCCGACGCGATGATGTTGCCGTTGCTGCTGCCGTTCGCGCGTCATCCCGACCAGCGCATACGCTCCAAGGCGATTTTGATGATGGGGCTTGTGAACCGCAACGCCAAATGGGCTGAAGAGCGGTTGTCGGACCCCGACCCGCGAGTGCGCGCCAACGCGGTGGAGTCCATGTGGAACGTCGACTCGCCGGAAGCGCGCACTCTGCTCTGGAAATCCGCCGGGGATCCGCACCACCGGGTAGCGGCCAATGCCTTGCTCGGACTCTACCGCCTGGGTGAACTGGCCGCGACCAAGCAATTGATCGAAATGTCCGGCGGGGAAGTACCGGAGATGCGGGCCGCATCGGCTTGGGCCATGGGCGAGTGCGGCGATGCACGCTTCCTTTCGTGTCTTCGGAAGCTGGCTGATGACCCTTCCACTCGTGTAAGAGAAAGCGCCGCTAGAGCCGCTGCACGCATCCAGGAGGGTCTAAGCCTGCAAGCGGATGCCGCTCCGCTCCGCGTACGCTTGTTCGCCGAGCGTCTTCAGCCAACGGGGCGACGGGAAGTGTGGATATCAGTCACAAGCCCTGAAGGATCCCCCCTCCAGGGCCTGCCGCCGATGGCCTTCGCCGTCTATGAGGATGAACGCCTGGTCACCGACTACACCGTCGAGGAGTCCCGGCAGTCCAAATCCCTGGCAGCCGGGTTTGCCTTCCCACGATCCTTGCAGGCCGCGATCGCCGGATGTTTCCGCTACAAAACCGAACTGCACCAGTGGGCCCTGGCGCGCTACGTTTCCGGAGCCGGGCAAGCAAGCGGAACGGGGGGCTGCCTGCTTTCAGCCTCACCCTCGGTCCTGACGCAAGAGTTCGATCAGGCAGCTATCGGCCAGGACTATATCTCCAGCCTGCGCGAAGCCATTCGCAGTCTACTGACGGCGGTCAGCCAGCAGCAGGAAAACGGGCACGTGATCGCGCTCGTCTGTGCTCCGGAAGACTGCCACGAGTTTGCCGCCTCGCAGGCGCAACTGGCCGAGCAGGCTCAGAAGCTCAGTGTCCCGATTCATGTGGTGGCGGGACCACACATTTCAGGGGAATCGTATGCATTGCTCGAAAACTTCGCGCACAATTGCGGCGGACGGGCTTTGCGAATCATCAGCGAGGAAAAGCTCGCGGATGCCGTATCCACGCTCTACGTCAGCTTGATGCACTCTTATCGAATTGCCTATCGAAATACAGACGTCAGTGGCGGCGCTTCTCAGACGATGGTCCGCGTGGCGTCATCCACCACAAGCGGATATCACATGGTGGAAGACGAGAGAGAGATCGACCATCCGCCTGCCGTCACAGCAGCCCAGGCTTGATGCGATCCGTTACTTGGTCGCCGACTTCGTGGCTTTCTTTACGGATTTCGTGCCTGCCTTGGTTACGGCCTTCTTGGCACCGGCCTTCGTGGCTGTGGCGGCGCGAACCACCTCGGGGGCGTTCGGCGGAACCGCACCCACGCGCTGGATGCTTACCTTCACCAGCCGCACGGCGGTGCGCGGCTTGTCGTTGGAATCGCGCGGCACGCGGGCGATCTTGCCCACCAGCGGCTGGCCCTCCACAACCTGACCAAAAATGGTGTGCTTGCCGTTGAGGTGCGGCGTCGGAACTTCGGTGATGAAGAACTGGCAGTTGCCGGTCTTCGGCTCGCCCGTGTTGGCCATGGCCAGGCGGCCCGGAACGTCGAATTTCAAGGTGGGGACGAACTCGTCGACGATGACGAAGCCCGGATCGCCCATGCCGGTTCCGGTCGGGTCGCCACCCTGAATCATGAAGCCAGGCAGCACGCGGTGGAAGATGGTCCCTGCGTAAAGGGGACGGCGCACCCGCACTCCGGTCTTGGGATCACGCCACGCTTTGCGGCCCAGGGTGAGATCCACGAAGTTCTTGACGGTGATGGGAGCTTCCTTCTCGAACAACTGCACCACGATATTGCCCATGGTGGTTTCAAACGTGGCGTACAGTCCATCCGGACGGGCAGCCGGCTGCGCGACGGGCGGAGTCTGCGCCGAAGCCAGGCTGACGATGCTCAACGCGATCAAGGTAACGATGGAAACAGTCCTCATGACTGCCAGTTTATACTGAAACCAAACATTCATGCCTACTGCAAGACTCTTCTGTGCCTTGCTCGCGTCGGCTTTCGCGCTTGCGGCCGAGCAACTTGCCGTAACCGTACTGGCCACCACCGATCTGCACGGCAACATCTTCCCGTACGACTACTACACGGGGCGCCAGGCCCCACGCGGCCTGGCCAAAGCGGCCACGCTCATCCGCGCCGAGCGCGAACGCAACCCGAACTCTGTTCTCATCGATTGCGGCGACACTATACAAGGCTCTCCCATTGAGTATCTTTACCAGCGGTTCGTGAGCAGCGGGCGGTTGCCGCTCGGCTTGCGGTTCCCCGGCGAGCCGTGGCGTGAGGAGCCCACCATCCTTGCCATGAACGCCATCGGCTACGAGGCGCTGGTGGTGGGCAACCACGACTTCAATTACGGGCTGAAGAACCTGGACCACGCCCGGTCACAGTCTCGATTTCCGTGGCTCTCCGCCAACATCACGACCGAGCCCGGCTCGACGCGCCCGCCATTCGAGCCTTACATCGTCAAGGATGTGGGTGGCGTCCGCGTGGCCATCATAGGCCTTACCACGACGAACATCCCCTTGTGGGACCCGCCGGAACACTATCGCGGCTACCGCTTCGCGCCCATTTGGACGACCGCGGCGGATGTGGTCAAGTCGGTACGCGCGCGTGTGAAGCCGGACATCGTGGTGCTGGCCGTGCACGACGGCATTGAAAAGGACTCGCAGATCCCGATTCCCAAAGGCGTGGACCTGATCGTCTACGGCCATTCGCACATGCAGGCGGAAGGGTACACTATGGGTTCGACGCTGCTGGTACAGCCGAAAAACTGGGCCGCGTCGGTGGCGAAGATCGACTTTGTCATCGAACGGCGGGGCCGGACCAACAGGATCGTCGACAGGCGCAGCCGGCTGATTGCCGTACAGAAGGACACCGCCGTGGCCGGGGACATCGCCAGGCTCGGCGAGCCGTACCACGAGATGGCGGAGAAGTATCTGAACACGCCCGTGACGCAGGCCGTCACGGACATGAGCGGAGCGCGCGGGCGAATCGAGGACACGCCGCTGGTGGACGCCATCCAGACCGTGCAACTGGCATATGCGAAAGCGGACGTTTCACTCACCGCCCTATTCAATCCGCGCATCAGGGTTCGCAAGGGCCCGGTCACGGTGCGCCAACTCGCTGCACTGTACATTTACGACAACCAGCTTTACGCCATCGAAGGCACCGGCAGGATGCTGCGTGACGCTTTGGAGGTTTCCGCACTGTACTTCCGTTCGTGCGAGACGTCCGCCTGCTCGAGCGGTCCGCTCATCGGCAAGTCGGTACACGGCTTCAACTTCGACATGGCACAGGGCGTCACCTACCAGATCGACCTGCGCGAACCGACCGGCCACCGCATCAAGAACCTGCGATGGAAGGGAAGCGCGCTCAAGGACGATCAGCCGCTGCGCATCGCGATCAACAACTACCGGGCGGGCGGCAGCGGCGGCTACACGATGTTTCGCGGCGCCAAGGTGGTCTGGCAATCCTCCGAGGACATCCGCGACCTGATGATTCAATATTACGGCGAGAAGCATCCGCTGCCCGCGAAAGCCGACGGCAACTGGCGCATCGAGCCACCCGCGGCCCGCCAGGAGTTACTCAAGGAAGTGGATGCCGAAACCGAGCGCGCTGCGGAACGGTGAGGCTAGGGTTTTGGCGAGCTAACGTCTCTGATTGCACATTCGTCCGACGCCGCATTACTTAAAGCCGCGCAAGTGCGGGCACTTCTGGGAGATGCGGAGCAAAGGAGACCGGCACAATTGGGGCCAGCTTGAAGCTCCCCCAGGATGCCGTAGGCCAGGTTGCGCCACCGAACTGGGTCTGTCTACTTTGCCCAGGCATTAGCGCAACGCGGCGAGCAGGTCTCCGCTCTGCTTGAGGAGGTTCAGGCGGGCTCGCTCGACTCCGTAGTGAGCATCCAGGAACGCGAGCCACTTCTCGTTCTCCATGAAGCGGGCTTCTTCCACCTGCCTTAGCGAGGCCCGGCCTTCCTGCATCTGCGCCATCAGTACCGCTACCTGGTCGCGCGCCACGTCGTGGTCCAGGCGGGCCACCTCGAGCGCGGCCTCCGCTTTCTTCACCTCTTGCCAGCCGCGGCTGGCGTCGAGAGACAGGCGGTTCCGCAGCGCGCCGATTTCCAACCTTAAGCGCGCCATTTCGGCCGACGCCTGCCCGATGCGTGCATCGGTTCCCGGTCCTGAGAACAGGGGGATCTGGATCGAGACGCCGATTTGCCCGTTATGGCGCTGGAACTTGCGGAAGTAATCTTCGTAATTGTTGAACTTGGAGAACAGCCCGTATTGCGCCACCAGATCCAGCTTCGGCAGCCTTTCGGCCTGGTAGGAGCGCAATTCGAGGGTGCGCGCCGCCAAGGCCGACTCCAGGCGCCGAATTTCCACGCTGTTTTTCAGGGCCGCAACAACGGCTTCCTGTTCCGAGGCCGCTGTCACGGGTGGTTTACGCTCCTCGGCCGCCGGCTGGACACGGTCACCGGCCGAAAAGCCCAGCACAACGGCGAGCGAGGTCTCGGCAAACTGCGCGTCGCTCTCGAAGAACTGCAGGCGCTCCCGGCCTCGCGCCAGGTTGAGCGCGGCGCGCTTGGCTTCGATGGGCAGTTCGCGGCTCTCGGCCACGCGGGCGCGCGTGGCTTCGGCAACCCGTTCCAGGCTCTCCACCTGCCGGCGGGCGGCCTCGGCGGACCGGCGCAAGCGCTCGGCGTCCAAGAACAGGAGCGCCGCGCGCAACCCCACTTCCTGCTTGCGTGCCGAAGTGCCCAGAGCCGCGCCGCGCACGTTCTCACGGGCCTGCGCAATCAGGTATCTCTTAGAGCGGTCGAAGACCGAACCGATGGCCTGCGCCTGCACGATACTGGGCGAAGCCCCTTCAATGCTCATGGGCATGCCGTTGCTGTATGCCAGGCCGCTCCCAGCGATCACTTTAGGAACGAAGGCGTCGCGCGCTTCGCGCACTGATTCGGCGGCCTTGCGCTCGTCCAACCGCGCCATGGCGACATCGGGATTCTGCTTCAGGGCCAGTTCCACCGCTTCGGCCAGAGTCATCGTATGCACTTCGGCCGTCAGGCCGAGCGCGGAAAGCAGAAGAATGCTTACCAACTTGTACATAGCTGTAGTCCAGTTTATTCGTATCGGAGCGCTTCGGTGGGATTGAGGCGCGCGGCGCGGTTGGCCGGCAACAATCCGAACACGATTCCGACCAGCAACGATACGCTGAAAGCCACCACGATGGAGATGATCGAAATCGGGACCTTGACGCCCTCGGCGAAGAACTGGACCGACAGCGGCAGCGAGATGCCGGCGAGAATCCCCACCAGCCCTCCGCCCAGGCTGATGAGCACGGCTTCGGACAGGAACTGGAGCAGCACGTCGCGGCGCGCCGCTCCCACCGCCATGCGCACGCCGATCTCGCGCGTGCGCTCGGTGACGGTCACCAGCATGATGTTCATGATGCCGATGCCGCTGATGACGAGCGCAATGGCGGAAACCAGAATCAGCACGATGGTCAGGACGAGCGCGATGCTCTTGGCTGCGTCGAGAATGGCCGTGAGCGTGTCCACTTTGTAGCGCGCGCCGGTGCGGTGGCGGCTTTCGAGCACCTGCTTCACCATGGCGGCCAGCGGTTCGACGTCCTCGGGACGGCGCACCTGCACGTACATGGGGTCGATGCGCTCCACCGGCGTGAAGTAGCGGATCACGGTGATGGGAATGAGGACAGTCTCTTCCGAGAGTTCCGAGAGGCCGAAGGTCTGGGTCTTTTCCTTGAACGTGCCGATGACCTGGAACTGCAGGCCGTGCACTTTCATGATCTGCCCTATGGAGGCGCTCTGGCTGCCGTAAAGGCGGCGCGCCAGCCGTTCGGTGAGCAGGCAGACCTTCTGGCGGAGGGCGACGTCGCTTGTGTCCATGAACCGCCCGGCCACCATCACCAGGTTGCGCACGCGCAGGTACTGATCGTCGGAGCCGATCACCTTGACGTCTTCCTCGCGCCCGGCTATGACCATGCGGTCGTAGTTGGTCATGACGCCGGTGGCGGCGACGATGCGGTCGCCCAACTGCTCGCGCACGGCCTCGACGTCGCCCATCTTGACGAAGTCGGCGTCGACAGCCGTACTGGTCAGATCGCCCGCCTCGTAGTAGGCGAAGATCATGTTGGAGCCGATGCCGCGGATCTGTTCCAGGATGTAGTCCCGGCTGGTCAGGGAGATGGTGACTACCAGGATTACCGACGCGTTGCCTATTACAAGGCCCAGAGCTGTGAGCAGCGTCCGGACTTTGTTGGCGCGTAGGGCAAGGTAGCTGAATCGGACGGCTTCACCGAGAAACATGGTCTCGTTTAGCCGCCTGAGGATTCCTTCAAGAGGCGCTCGGCTTCCTGGCGGGGAGGATCGTCCGGAGTAAGCGGCACGCTGAGGTACAGGTGCAGGAGTTCCCGAGCCATGTTGAGGTTCCTGTTGGATTCAATGTAGGTCGCCGCCTGTTCGAACAACAGCTTGGGATTCCGCGGCTCAATGGTATGGGCCTTCTGGAACGCCGCATCGCTTTCCTGGTAGCGCCCCTGCTTGGCCAGGAATTTCGCCAAGTCGATCACCCGGCCCACCTGCCGGGGAGCCAGATCGATGGCGCGGCGTAACTGGGCCTCGGCGGTATTGAATTCCTTGCGCTTCTCGGCCAGGCGCGCCTGCGTGAAGTGATATTCGACCGGATCCAGGGCACGTATCTTTTCGGCCAGAGCCGAAGCCTTCTCTAGGCCTCCCCCGAGGAACCCCGGCGCCTCGAGGTAATACTCGAACAAGTCGTTTAGAGCATCCAGGTTACGGGGGTTCAGGGCGACCGAGCGCTCGAAATTGGCGCAGGTCTTCTTGGCGAAGCCCGGAGCGGTAATGAACGACGAGGTCTCCGCACGCCGTCCGTAGGCTCGTCCTAACCACATGTAATGATGTGAGTTGTCAGGTTCCATGGCCACCGCGCGTTCCAGCGACTCGGTGGCTTTCTTGTAGTTGGCGAGCCCGTAATAGCAGCGGCCAAGCAGGCTGTAGGTTGCTGCGTCTTTCTGACCTACCTTGTTCAGGAGGTTGATGGCAGCCTGGTAGTCGGTCTTTTGGTAAAGGCTCTCGGCTTGCTCGCGCACACTGATAGTGCCCGCCGAAATCAACGATGCCAGCGCGAAACCCAGAGTTGTCCGCTTTACCCAAAGTCCCGTCACGTGCTTATCACCAGTATAACGAAACACTCCATTAGAATAGATGCAAAATCGAGACTTTTAGGTTCCAGCCCTCCTATCGGCAGAACGACTTGTTCAATTCAGAGAGTTCTTCTAAGTCTAGTTTTCCCTTATAGATAGCCATACCAAGGGCCGCGTGGACGCGAATCCTTGCCAGTTCGCGGATCTCGTCGATGGTACTGATTCCGCCCGCGGCGGTGATTTCGAGGTCCGTAAACGAGCGGAGGCGGCGGAACCAGTCGAGGTCGGTCCCCTGCAACATACCCTCTTTGTCGACGTAGGTGCAGAGGAAGCCGGAGCAGTAAGGCTCCAACTGTTTCAGAACCTGCTCGGCGGTAAAGGGCACCGCTTCCCGCCAGCCCTTCACCACAACGCGGCCATCCTTCGAATCGAGCGCGACCAGCAGGCGTTCGCGGTCGAGTTGGGACAGGAACTCCGCGTTGATGCCACCGGCCTGAAAGGCAGCGGTACCCACGATGACTCTATATGCTCCCTGCCCGATCAGTTTGCGGGCGCGCTCCGCCGTGCGGACGCCGCCTCCGATCCGGCAGCGGGCGCGGGCGGCCAGGAATTCCACCAGCGCGTCGTTCGAGCCGCGGCCGATCGCGGCGTCCAGATCGATGACCTGTATTTCGGGGAAAGCCTTGAAACGTTCCAGCATCTCGGCGGGGGTGCCGCCTTCGAGCGCTTTGTCGCGTCCCTGCACGAGTTGAACCACCTTGCCGTCCATCAGGTCGATGCAAGGGATGATCACGCGAGCCTCCGCACGGGAACACCGTGGGCGTCGAGAAACTGCTTGAGATCCTCCACGGTGTAAGTGCCGTAATGGAAGATGGAAGCGGCGAGCGCGGCATCGGCTTCGCCCTGGGTGAGCACCTCGACAAAATCTTCGGGCCTGCCCGCACCGCCGGACGCAATGATGGGGATGTTGGTGGCACGCGACACGGCTCGCGTCAACTCGCAATCGAAGCCGGTCTGAACCCCGTCGGTGTCCATGGAAGTAAGCAGGATCTCGCCCGCTCCGAGCGCTTCGCCTTGAGCGGCCCATTCGATGGCGTCGAGCGGCTCGGGATCGCGGCCTCCCCGCGTGTAGACGACCCACTTGCCCCGCGCCTTACGCCGCGCGTCGATGGCGAGCACGGTAGCTTGTGCGCCGAATTCCAAGCTCAGCTCGGTGATCAGTTCGGGACGGCGCACAGCGGCGGTGTTGATGCTGACCTTATCGGCGCCGGCCAGCAGAATGCGGCGCGCATCGGCCACCGAGCGGATGCCTCCGCCCACGGTGAGGGGGATGAAGACCTGGCGCGCGGTGCGAACCACCACGTCGACCATGATGTCGCGCGCGTCGCTCGAAGCGGTGATATCGAGGAACACGAGTTCATCGGCGCCCTGCGCGTTGTAGCGCGCTGCGAGTTCCACCGGGTCGCCTGCATCGCGCAGGTTGACGAAGTGCACGCCCTTGACCACGCGGCCAGCGGTGACGTCGAGACAAGGAATGATGCGTTTGGCCAGCATATTCTAAAGCTCCGCGAAGTTGCGCATGACTCTCAGCCCCAAGGGACCGGATTTCTCAGGATGGAACTGGACGCCGCAGATGTTCCCTGCTTCGATCGCCGCCGTATAGGCAACGGCGTAATTGCAGATGGCGGCGGTCTGCGGGATGACCGGTGCGTAGTAACTGTGGGCGAAATAGAGGTAGGGCTGCGGGCCCAATCCGGCCAGCAGGCGTGAGCCGGGCCGCGCGCTGATCACGTTCCAACCCATCTGAGGGACGCGCACTTTGGGAGGAAACCGGCGCACGACACCCGAAAAGATGCCGAGTCCTTTCTGCTCCGGCGCTTCCTCGCCCGATTCGAACAGCGCCTGCAGTCCCAGACAGATGCCCAGGAACGGCACGCCGGAGCGGATGCGTTCCACCAGCGTCTCACGCACCTTGAGGCGGTCCAGGGCGGCGAGCATCTGGCCGAAGTGGCCTACACCCGGCAGGATGATCTTGGAGGCGCCGCGCAGTCCATCGGCGTCGTTCGCGATAGTGTACGTTGAGCGCACGGCGTCGAGCGTGTTGGCGACCGAGCGCAGATTGCCGGCGCCGTAATCGAAGATGACGATCATAGCAACCCCTTGGTGGACGGCAACTGGTCGCGCAGGCGCTTGTCCCGGGAGGCGGCGAACCGCATGGCGCGCGCGAAGCACTTGAAGACCGCTTCGATCTTGTGGTGGCTGGAGCGCCCGTACAGCACCTTGACGTGAAGGTTCGCACCGGCGTGATTGACGAAGCCGCCGAAGAAATCCTCGAGGAGTTCGACGGTCAGGTCGCCCACCAGACGCGTTTTCACCAGGTCCTTGTAGACCAGCGCGGGGCGCCCGCCCAGATCGACGGCCACGACGGCGAGCGTCTCGTCCATGGGGAGCACGAAGTAACCGGCGCGGTTGATGCCGCGGCGGTCGCCGAGAGCTTTCGAGAACAACTGGCCGAGCACGATGCCGATGTCTTCCACGGTGTGGTGCTGGTCGACGTCGAGATCGCCGGTGGCTTGGAGGGTGAGGTCGAAGCTGCCGTGCTTGGCGAACAACTCGAGCATGTGGTCGAGAAAGCGTATGCCCGTGGAGATGTCGAAGCGGCCTCGCCCGTCAATGGTGAGCTTGGCGCGAATCTGCGTTTCCTTGGTGATGCGTTCGATGGCGGCGGTGCGTTTCATCCGAGTATCGTTTCCACTTGGTTGATGGACTGCAAAACCGCAATGGCGCCTTCGCGCTTCAGCAAAGACGCAAGTTCAGGATTCCCACCGGCAATCCCGATGAAGCGAACTGCGGCGGCGCTTGCCGCTCGCGCGTCATCCACGGTGTCGCCGATGTAGAACAACTCGCGCCCGGCCAGCAGATCCCTTATGCGCAGAATGCCGTCCGGCGCGGGCTTGGATTGTTCGATGTCGTCGGTGGTGACGATCGGGTTGAACGCGATGCCGCCGGCGTAACGTGAGAGCGTAACGGCGGCTTCCTCGCGAGTTCGTCCCGTGAAGATCGACAGTGCGAAGCGAGCCGCGAGGCGTTCGAGCAAGCCCGGCTCCGGGATCCAGCGCTCGCGGTTGATCAACCCATCCGGCCCGAAGAAGATTGATTGGAAGTATTCGACGACCCGGTCGTAGTCGAGTCCCACTCCGAAATCCAGGCAGACCTTCTGGGCCAGCGCCCAGTCGTTGTTCCAACCGCCTTGATTCTTGTAGTTTTGAATCTGCTCCGGCGTCACATGGAGGCCGGTGAAGTGCTTCACGGTCCGGGCGATGGCCTCACGGTAGGACCCGGTGACGTCCACCAGCACGCCGTCCATATCGAAAACAAGACCTTGTGAAGCCATTACCAGATCTCCTTCAGTGCGCCAAGAAAGCGCTGCGCCTGTTCGCGGGTGCCAACGGTGACACGGACGCAACCCGGCAGTTCGTAGCTCCGGTCGCGAATGAGCACGCCTTTTGCGCGCAGTTTATCGCGAATCTCGATGGCGCGGTCCCCGGCGCGAAACAGCACGAAATTGGCCTGGCTGGGGAAGTAGTCGATTTGCATCGCCCCGAAACCATCGCAGATCATCTGACGAGCGGCGAGGGCCTCGTCCACGTAACGGCGGACGTAATCGGGGTCGCGGATGGCGGCGCGCGCGGCCACGGCTGCCAGCATGTTCACGCTGTAAGGCGACTGCGCTTTGTGCATGTAAGCCACATTACGCGCCTGGGAGAAGACGCAGCCCATGCGCATGGCGGCCATGCCGTAGACCTTCGAAAACGTCCGGCTGACAAACAAGTTCGGGTAACGCGCCACCAAGGGCAGCGCCGTAATGCCGCAGAATTCGAAATACGCTTCGTCAATCAACACGGCGGCGTTCGAGGCACGCGTGAGAATACGTTCGATGGCATCGAGCGAGACGGCGGTACCAGTAGGATTGTTCGGGTTAGCGATCAGGATCGCGCGCGTGCTCGGCGTGATGGCCGCCAGCAGTTCATCGAGGGGGAACGACAAATCGCCGGAGTGGTAATTGGTCTCCCGAATCGCGCCGCCGGCCAATTCCGCATAGAAGCGGTACATGGCGTAGGAAGGACGCAACAGTAACACTTCGGCGTCATCATCCACGTAAGTGTTGATGAGGACCTGGATGGCTTCGTCGGTGCCGTTGGAAAGCAGAAGTTGATCTTCAGCCACGCCGAAAAACGCGGCGATTTCCTTGCGAGCCTCGACATACTCGGGATAAATGGTGAGGCGGTCGGCGTTGAGCCACTTGGCGAGGCACTCGATGACCCGCGGCGAACAACCCACGGTGTTCTCATTGAAGTCCAGACGCAGTTTGCCCGCGCGCCCGCCGGTAGGCGGCGAGTAAGGCGCCATTCTGAGAACGGCGGAGCGGGGCGTAAGCTCAGCCACGGCGCACCTCCACGGAACGGGCATGTGCTTCCAATCCTTCGGCCCGGGCCAGTGTGGTGATGGCCGGTTCTAGCGATGCCAATGAAGACGGTGTAAGTTCCTGCACGGAAATGACCTTTACAAAATCGGCTGCCGAAAGCCCGCCGCGCAGGCGGGCGGCGCCGGAGGTGGGCAGCACGTGATTGGGACCCGATGCATAGTCGCCGGCGGCTTCCGGGCTGTACGCGCCGATGAAGATGCCGCCCGCGTGGCGGATCTCGCCGAGCAGCGTCTCATCCGGCAGGTTGAGATGCTCGGGCGCAATGCGGTTGACCAGCTCCGCGGCCCGCGCAAGCTCGTCCACCAGCACGATGGCGCCGTGGTTGTCGATCGATGGCCGAGCCACCGCGGCAGTGGGGAGCGTTGCGAGCTGGCACTCGATTTCATTGGCCACCTCCCGAGCCAGCGTGCGCGATGTAGTGATAAGAATAGCCGAGGCCTCGACATCGTGTTCAGCTTGCGCGAGCATGTCGGCCGCGAGGATGCGCGGGTCGCCCTCGGTTGAAACGATGACGACTTCGGTGGGCCCGGCAACGAAGTCGATGCCGACTTCTCCGGCCAGCAGCTTCTTGGCGGCGGCGACGTAGATGTTGCCGGGGCCGACGATGCGATCGACGCGCGGCACGGTCTCGGTGCCGAAGGCGAAGGCCGCAATGGCCTGCGCGCCGCCCATGCGAAACATCGAGGTCACTTTGAGGTAGCCCGCGATGGCGAGGATCTCGGAGCTCGGGTGCGGCGAGGCCACATACGTGCGGGGGACGCCGGCCACTTGCGCCGGGATAATGGTCATCAGCAGTGTGGAGGGAAGCGGATAGCGTCCGGCGGGGATGTAGGCGGCCATGGAATCCAGCGGCCGCACGATCTGGCCGGTGCGGTAACCGCTGGGAAAGACGGTGCTCCACGGCTTGGGCACCTGGCGTTTGGCGTAGCGGCGAATGTTGGCGGCTGCGGTCCGCACGGCGGCGCGGAGTTGCCCCGGCATGGGCGCGCGAGTAGTTTCGACGATGCTCTCGCCTTCGAAGCCATCGAAGCGGCGGGCATACTCGAGCAGGGCCGCGTCGCCGCGCTTCCGCACGTCTTCGAGGATGGGCGCCACGATCTGCTCGGCCTCGTTGAGCCGCGCGGCGCGCCTTTCAAGCAGCGGGCCGGCTTCGTTGTACGTGAGGATACGAATCATAAGCTACATCACTATCTTATTGAGCGGATACTCGACGATACCCTGCGCCCCGGCTTCTTTGAGGCGCGGAATAAGAGCGCGCACGGTGGACTCTTCAAGGATGGTGTTGACGGCAACCCACTCCTCGTCGCTCAACGTGGAGATAGTCGGATTCTTCAGGGCCGGCAGGACGCCCAGGACACGGGCCAGATCCGCGCGCATGACGTTAAGCATCAAGCCGACCTTGCCCAGCGCGTTGATGGCGCCTTCGAGCAGCATACTGATATCGCCCAGCTTGCGGCGCTTCCATTCGTCTTTCCACGCATCGACGTTGGCGATTAGTTGCGTGTTGGACTCGAGGACCGTCTCGATGATGCGCAGCTTATTGGCGCGCAGCGAGGAGCCGGTTTCGGTTACTTCAACAATGGCGTCGGCCAGTTCTGGAGGCTTCACTTCGGTGGCGCCCCAGGAAAACTCGACCTTGGCCTTCACGTTGTTCGCGGCCAGGTAGCGCTTGGTGGTGGCCACCAACTCCGTGGCCACGGTCTTGCCTTCAAGGTCTTTCACCGAGTGGCACGGCGAAGCCTCGGGTACGGCCAGCACCCAGCGCACCTTGCCGAAACTCTGCTTCGCGTAAATGAGGTTGCAGACAGTTTCGACGTTGGCTTCGCATTCTTCCACCCAGTCACGACCAGTAAGGCCGGCGTCGAGCACGCCATCTTCGACGTAGCGCGCCATTTCCTGCGCGCGGATGAGCATGCACTCGATTTCCGGGTCGTCGATCGACGGGAAATAACTGCGGCTGGAAGTGGTGATGTGGAAGCCAGCGCGGCGGAACAGATCGATCGTGGCGTTTTCGAGACTGCCTTTGGGAATGCCAAGTTTGAGTATCACGATTTGCTCCCGTAAACCTGATCAGGATCGTAAGCGCGTTTGTCGGTGACCACCCACTCATCGCCGGCAAGGCGGCGGAAAAAGCAACTCTGGTAGCCCTCGTGGCAGACGCCGGGCCCGAGAGCCTCCACGCTTACCAGGACCGTGTCCTGGTCGCAATCGGTCCGGATCTCTTTCACTACGAGACGGTGTCCGGAACTCTCTCCCTTCATCCACAGCTTGTTGCGGGTGCGGCTGTAGAAGGTTGCAAAACCCGTCTCTACAGTCTTGCGGAAGGCTTCGTCATTCATGAAGCCCACCATGAGAACACGGCCGGACTGGTGGTCCTGAATCACGGCGGGAACCAGCCCGCCGAACTTGTCGAAGTCGAGTTTCATAGCGATAAATAACAAAAGCCCGCCTGGACTCCGGCGGGCTGCAAACACATTCCGTTCCGATTCGTTTTCGCTTGCAGCTCAGCCCGCCACGGTGCGATGCCCGTGATGAAGGCTATGGTGGCTGGTATGAGCCAAGCGCATGAAATTTGAGTATACCAGATGCCACTTAGTGCGGGTGGACGAATGTCTCCAGGCCGCGCTCAAGTTTCTCAATCGTATCCACATAAGAGCGGTCCGCAGCGGCCTGGCTGGCCGGCTCGAGAGTGGGTAATTTCCCGGCGGCCTGTAACTTCTTGCGGTCCTCCAGCGCTCGTTTGGCGTCCGCGACCAGGCGCCGGTGCGCGGCCGGATAGTCTTCGCGCGGAGCAACGGGGAACGCGACGTCGCGGATCTTGCCGTTGCCCAGCGCAATGAGGATCCTGGCGTCTTCCGGCAGGTCCGCGTAAGGCAGTTCCACAGACGAAGGCGTGAACCGCTTCCATTCCCGGCCATTGATTTCCACCCGGCTCACGGGACCTGAACCGAACGTGGCCAGGTACAAGCGTTTGGACCCGAACCGCGCGGGATCAAGCTGCACGAGTTCGGTGATGCCCGAGGGAATGTGCGGCAGGATGGTCAAGGCATCCGCGCGGTAAAGGTACTCGAACAGCCCGCGGCGCAGCGCGGCGGGGATGGCGAACGCATCGTAGGTGATGTTGATGGGTTCCTTGGGTTGATAGACCTCGCTGCCGAAGTTGGTCAGGTTGTTGTCCATGCGGAAGCGGCGGGCGAAGGTGAGGATCTGCTGCATGGACTTACGCGCATCATCGTACTTGCCGAGCCGGTAGTAGCCCAGCATCATGCGAGCCTCGCAGGTGGACCAGTGACCGCCGTTCACCCAATGTCCGAAACGCCACAGCCCTTCGGGCTTCTCATACATGTCGTCGAGCGAGGGGTAGTTGGTAATGATGAGGCCGTAGGGGCGCAATTGCGGTATGGAAGCGAGCTTCGCGTAAATCTTCGTGGCCTGGGCGTCGTCGACTACGCGGAAGGCGATAGCGTCGTGGTTGGGTGCCGTTTCGAAGTAGCCGTGTTTCGGCGCGCCGAAAACGCCATGGCGCGTGCCGTCCGGATCGATGGATTTCACGAAGTAACCTTCGCGGGTCATGAGCCGGGGCAAACCTTTGCGCGCCAGTTCGCGGCGCTGGGAGTAGAGGGCCGCCTTTTCAGAGTTACCCGCCATCTTTTCGAGTTCGATGACGCGGTCGAGCGCGGCGATGTAAGTGACCGACAACCCCGCCAGATACGCCTTATCGTAGGTGCCGTCCGGCTTGTGGTAGCCGGCATAACTGGGCGCCATCAGGTTCCCGGCAGGTCCCGCCAGAAAGAGGTTGTTTTTCGGATCACGCCTCGTCTCGATGAAATTCACGGAACGCTCGAGCATGGGCAGGTAGCGGGCCAGCGCCTTTTCGTCGCGGCTGATGAGAAGTTCCTCTGCCTTGAGCACCACGCCGGCGGCGGTGAACTCCATGCCCCAGTCGTGCATGTAGGCTTTGCCGTCGCCCTGCCGGTAAATGATGCAGCCCGGCGCGGCGGCGTCGCAGAGCGCGCCGTCGGGCGCCACCCAGTTGAGCTTAGTGATGGACGGGCAGCCGCCGCGCTTGCCGTCGCCCATCTGCTCGAACCACATCTCGTTCGAATTCTCGATGAAGCGCACGAAGGGCTCGCGCAGCAAAGGCAGCGAGGCGTAAGTGGTGCCGTAACTGTTCTGGATCCACCACATGTTCCAAGTGGGCCCCTCGTTCATGCCGTTCCAGCGCGGCGCGTAAAGCATGGAAAGGTTCTGGAACTCCGGATCGGGCTCCATCATGCGCGCGGCGATGTCGAGCAGTTGCAGGTACTCGACGTCGCCCTTGCCCCGGTAATGCTTACCATCAAACGGCTGAGCCAGAGACAGGCCGACCGCGAATAGGGAGAGTAACAGGTGCTTCATGGTGTGAAGTCCTCTATGTCACCGCATTTCGCACGCGCGCAGCAACGTCTCTTGCACGGCCAGGTCCTCGTCGAGCGTCACGCTGAGCGGCTTGCGATTCGTAATGCACTCGGCCAGCTCCTGGAATTCACCCTGGTGGCGGACATAAGCCGGCATACGAACGGTATTGCGGCCCGCCTTGTAAGGCCCGGCGGGCTTGGCAAGATCTATGACAAGCGCAGGCGGCTCGATCGGCGCAAGAATCGCGGTGCCGTTGGAACCCGCCACCTCGATCGAACGGTGCAGGAAGGGATTCGGGCGCATCGAAGCCCCATTCACCACGCCGAGCGCGCCGGGCCATTCCAGCACGGCCAACGTATTGTCGTTCATCTTGTCGCCGAAGCCGCCGTCGGAATGAAGGAACGGCGTCACCTTCCGCGGACGCCCCATCAGGCGCACCAGGAAATCGATGACGTGACAGTTGAGATCGAACATGTGGCCGCCGCGGTAGAGCGCATAGTCGCGTCGAAGTTCGGGCGTTAGGTTGATGTTCATCGAACCCCGGACGTAGTACACCTTTCCCAGCCAGCCCTTGCGCACGGCTTCGATCACGGCGTTGGCGCCGGGGTTCTGCCGCCACATATAGCCGACCTGCACAAGCAGGTTCTTGCGCCGCGCCAGGGCGACGATTTCGCGCATGCCCTTCATGTTGTCAGCGGGCGGCTTTTCGACGTGGACGTGCTTCGAGGCATTGAGCGCGGCCAGCGTGTCGCGCGCGTGATCTTTGGCCTGCGATTCGATGGCGATGGCCTGGATGCCGGCGTCACCGAGAAGTTGTTCGCGTGTGAGCAGGCGGACGCCGAACTTTTCGAGGGTGGCGCGGGTGGCCGGGTCGTCCTCGGCCACGCCTGCCAACTCGAAGCGCGGCGAGGCGAGCACCATCTTCACCTTCGTCGAACCGTGGGCGTGGCTCGCGCCGAGGAATCCGATCTTGACGCGGGGCGCGTCAGCAGTCGCGGCGGCGGCAAGTGACGCGGGAATGAAGGCACGGCGAGTAAGGGACATAGCGATCAACCTCTCAGCGTATTACCAACTGTACCGGGCCCAGCAGGCCGGACGGGAGTGCCTCAACCAGATTAAGGTCCTGCATGTCGAAGCGGCGGCCATAACGGGGTATGAGCGCGCTGTAATCGAGCGGAGGCGCACCGGCCATCTGGTTCATGGCGGTGTTGGCCACTTCGATTCTCAAGTCGTTCACACCGCTGCGCAGCAGGCCGCTTACATCGGCCTCGTAGGGAGGCGCCCAAACGCTCGCGGCGCGCTTGCCGTTCACATAAATCACGGCCGCTTCTCGAACCGGCGCGGCCAAACGGGCGCCGCTCCTGTTGCCGGCGATCTCCTGGGGCACGCACTCGCCTAGGCAGAGCAGCGTGCGGGCGCCCCGGGCGAGAAAGGCGCGCGGCGCTGTGAAGCTTTTGCGGTAGACGGCGACACCGGAGTAGTAGTGGGTGGCGGGGTCATCGGCCCAGGAACGCAGCTTATCCATGACAACCTTGGCGCCGGTGCCCGAAAATGTAACTTCCCAGTCCGAACTCAGATCAAGCGGCGCGACGGCCGGGCTTGGGGCGCGCCGGGCGGCGCGGACGGCGGATTTTGAAAACACAACCAGGCGCGAGCCGTAAGGTTCCATTTCAAGGTCTAGCACCGTCTGCCCGCTGCTGCGCGCGGCGACGGCGGCGGGCTGCGTCTCACCCGTCATAGGGTTCCACCATTCCGGATTCAGGCCGCGCACCCTGAACGCAGCCCGGGTGCGAACTCTTGTATTGCCGGTGTTGGCGAGGAAGTAGATCTCGCCATCCGGCAGTGAGCGCCGGATGAAACCGACTTGCGACGCGGCGGGCGTCAGCGTCACATCGGGCATCAGGCGCGAATGCAGGAGTTTTGAGAGCGTCACGTCCTCTTCGGCAGGCATCGCCGGTACGCCATCCGGAACATGGCGCGTCGCGACGAGCACGCCGCCGCCGGAAACGAACTCCCTAAGCCGTTGTTTGGTTTCCTCCGGCATGCGCACGACTCCAGGAAGAACGATGACCCGAAAGCCGTGGTCGCCGAATGTGATGCGCCCGCTCTCGATCCGGGCGGCGGCAGCGAGGATGCCGTCGTCGATGAAATCGAAGTTATAGCCGGAAGCGAGCAACTGCGGGATCAACCGCGGCCCGATGTTCCGCGCCAGGATCTCGTTGACCGACATGCGCGTGGGAGGCATCGCCGCCCAGGCATCGTCGACCGGCAGGTAAACCGCGATGTCGTTCGCGGGCACGCCCTGCCGCAACATGAAACTGACTCGCGCCAGGTAAGCCGACACGTCCGGCATCACGTTCCACCAGGGATTGCGGTCATTGAACACTCCGGCAGCGTATAGCGACCAGCCAGGACGGCCGGCCAGTTCCGGTGTGTACGGCCATCCGTGGCCGACGATCTGGTTGATCCCCATCAGGAAGTGCTGATCGGCCTCCTGCTTCATGTCGAGCGGCGTGGCGCGGAACACGGGCGAGTGCAGCCAGGTCCACGTCTCCGCGCTGGTCACTTTCCGGCCGTAAGCATGCGAGCCCGAGGACGCCCAGCGCGAGGTGGAGAATCCGTTCCAGTGCGCGCCTTCGCCTTCGGGCAAATCGACAAACGCCTGGCTGGCCAGCGTGACGGGCGGTATGCCGTAGTCCTGCATGCGCAGCAGCACACCGTGGCGGCGGCACCAGTCGTGAAGCGGCACGATGAACCGCTCGGTGGCGAGTTCGCTCAGCGTGCGCGAGAAATCATGGCGCACATCGGCGCTTCGGGGGTCGTTGTCGATGACAAGCTTCGGCAGAAGGGGGAGCAGGTCGTAGCCGCGGCGTTTGCGGAATTCGTCGAGAAGGTCGTGGGTCCAATTGGCTCCGTAGACTTCCAGGCTGTCGCAGAAGAAGGCGCGGACGTTGCCGGGGCCAGCCGCAGCCAGAAGCTTTTCGCCGACCTCGGCGATGTGCTTATCGATGGCGGCACGGCTCAAGTGGTCCAAAACAGGGCCTTCCGCCCCCACTGCGGCCCGTTTCACCTGCTGGCCGGTGAGGCCGGTGAAGAAGAACAGGACTTCGGCGCCGGGCTGTGTGCCGGCGGGCAGAACTACATGATCAGCTTCACGCTGCAGTTGGATCCATTCATTGCCGCGCGCCACGAATGCGGCAATCAGCCCGCCGTCCTTCATCACCGGGATGGCCATGGGCCCGAGATCCTGCGGGACGTTCCGGCGTTCCAACCGGAACCGGGCCGAAGCAAGGTCCGGGGTGATGTGGGGTCCGCCATAAGGCCATCCGCTGCCCATGGTCATGTCCATGCGCAAGCCTAGTTCCCTGGCCCTCTGTGCAGTGAAGCGCACGGCATCGAGAAACTCGGTCTGCAGGTAAGGAAGGTTCCTGATGCCCTTGGCGGGATCGTCGAGCGCGAGCGGGTAGACGGGCTGGACTTCAAAACCGCCGATTCCACCCTCCTTCATCGTGCGCATTTCGCGCTCAAGGCCGCTGTGCGTAACGGCGGGACCGAACCACCACCAGCGCATCATGATCTTCGCTTCACCGGGCGGCACACGGAACGGTTGGCGCAGGTCGGCTATTCCGGCGCGGACCAGCGCCGTGAGTCCCAGCAGAAGGTAAACTGTGCGCAACAGCATATCCTTGGATTGTATTGTCTCACCGCACATAATGAATAGGACATGAAACGGCTTTTGCTGGCAGCTCTCGCGATCGCAGGGGCGGCACCGGCCGCGCCCCAATGGATCTGGTCCGACCCGGCCGACCCGGCTCCCAAGAACCGGTTCACGTATTTCCGCAAGGTGGTCACGCTGCGCAGCGTGCCGGAAGCGGCAAGTTTGCTGGTGGCGGCGGATTCTAACGCCTGGGTGTGGATCAACGGACATGAGGTGCGGCGCAAGGTGACGCGCTATCACGAGAACAAGATCACAGCCGAGCGGATCGACGCCGGGCCCTATCTGCGCGTGGGGAAGAACACCATCGTCGTGCTGCACCACAATTGGGGCGACATCATCACCTTTCAGCGCAACGCAAACAAGCACGCCGGCCTTTGGGTGGGCGGCGTGGCCGAGAGCAACGCAAGCTGGCGGTGGATGGTCGCGCCGGAATTCCTCGCGCACGAGCGTCGCATCCTGGGCGTGAATACACATCAGCGGATCCGGTACCCGGTGGTTATTGACGCGAGGAAACGGCTGGGCGGCGATGTGCACAGCCCGGAGTTCGACGATCGGGCATGGAAGCCCGCCGTGGCGGTCGCGAACGGCCCTTGGCCGGCGGCGCCGGCGGTGGTCGAGACCGAGCCGCAGCGCGAGTATGCCGTCCGGCCATCCGGCGTTGTCGCGGCAGGCGAGGTCCTGGGAGCCGAACTTGTTTCGGACGATCCCCTTTCTATGGCGAGGGCGATCCGGTTGGCCAAGGTCGCGCCCGAACCGGCGCTTACGACAGCCGCCGCGCAACTCGTAGAGGGCAAACCGGTGGTGATAAGCGGGCGCGCCGGCGAAACCAAATATCTGACGCTGGATTTTCACCGGCCCGTGCACGGATATCCGTTCCTGGCGCTGGATGCGGCGGCCGGCAACGTTATCGACCTCGGTTACGGCGAACTGTCTTACTCGCAGTACTCCGGCAAGTTGCATGTGACGGAAGACGGGTGGCTGAATCCGGAAGGTGTGGTGGGACCGGGTTACGCGGACCGTTATATCACGAGCGCGGGCGCGCAGTCTGCGACGTTTCCGGATGAGCGCACGGCGCGGTGGATCGCCGTTCACATTCACTTCAAGGAGACCGGCACGGTGAAGATCCGCGACTTGGGAATGATCAAGTCACAATATCCGCTGCGCTGGCTGGGCAGCTTCTCCTGCGGCGACGAGCAGATCGACCAGATCGTAAAACTGTCATTGATCCACGCCGAAATCACCATGAGCGACGGCTACGTGGACACGCCGGGACGCGAAGACGGTGAATGGATCGAGGACGCGCGCGCGAGGGCGGTGATCGCCTCCCGCTGGTCGGCCGACACGCGCCTGCGGCGGTCGATGATCCGCTTATATGCGGAGAGCCAGCGCGAAGACGGCGGATTCCACGCGTTCCCGCCGAGCAACTACCCCGCGTATCCGGTCGGCTACGACTGGGCGGTGCAGTGGACCGCCATGCTCTACGACGACTACATGTGGACGGCCGACAAGGATTTCGCCCGGCGCTACTTCCCGGCGCTGGAGAAGTTTTGGGCCAACGCGCTCGCACACGTGGGCGCGGACGGCGTCTGGCGAACGAGCCGCTTGTTTGCCGACATCCGTGTGGGACAACATCCGAAGGGCAGCGAGCAGTCCAGCGGCATTGTGACTCCCTTCATGATCGAGCGGCTGCGCTGGTCGGCGGACTTGGCCGAGGCCATCGGCGAAAAGGAACGTGCGGCAAGCTGGCGTTCGCAGGCGGACAGGATGACCGCCGCCTTCCGAAAGTTCCACATCGTTCCCGCGCAGGGTGGGACGCCGGCCCATGTGGGTGACCGGCTGGATACCCGTGACGCGTCACTCGAACGCGGCTACAGCCAGGCCGGGCAAATCAACGCGCTGCTGGCAGGCATGGCCACATGCAGCGAATTCCGCGACAATATCGACTACGCCTTCACCGCGCCGGACGGCGCTCCGTCACCCGGCGTGACGCGCTGGAATAATCCGACGTTCGGCTATCGCGCGCTGCGCATGCTCTCCGATTGCGGACTTGCCGAACGCGCCGTGGCGCACTTGAAAGATCGCTACGCGCCCTATCTCGCGGCCAACCCGCGCAACCGTGTCCCGCTCAAGCTGCAAGGTCCTTACGGCGGACCTTTACCGGAATACTGGGTGAGCCGCGAGGATCTGGGCCTGAAGGAAGGCGAGGTGGACCCAGCTCAACCGGGCGACGAAACGGGTTCGCACGGTTGGGGCGCAGTGCCTCTGCTGTGGCTGCACGATTCGCTGCTGGGAGTGCGAATTCTGGAAGCCGGTGGCGCGAAGATCCGAATCGCGCCGCAGACCGGCGGGCTGCCGTTTGTCGCAGGCCATACGATGACGCCGAAGGGACTCGTCTACGTGCACTGGGACCCGCGCATGTGGCGCCTGGAGACGATCCTTCCCGGAGGCGTCGAGGCCGAGATCGTGGTTCCCGCGCCGGACGGCAAGACGCGCACATACCATGCGGCGCAACCGGGCGTTCACGTCATCAACGTGACCTCGCAATCCGGCGAGCGCCAACTGATGTGATAGGGTGACTCCAATGCCCCACGACATTCGACGAAGAGACTTCCTCGCCGCCACGGCCGCGGCCCCCACGATTTCTCGCGCAACCGCTGCCAAGAGCGGCAACAGCCTGGTGTCGTTCCGTATCGGGACCGCGCTATGGCTGACCGATGAGCGCTTCCAGGATCTGATGCACTACTTCGGCCGCTTCCCCGGCATGGCGGATGAACTGGCGTTCTTCACGTCGGAGACTCATCCGCCGCTGCCGCTCGAATTGATAGAGCAGCGGGCAGAACGGCTGGCCAAATTGATGCCGCAAGTGCGCAAGGCCGGCATGCGGGCCGGGATCAACGTGCTGGCCACCATGGGCCACCACGAGGAGAATCTGCCGAACTCGCTCGCAGCGCCGTGGCAGCGCGTGATGGACATCCACGGACGCGTATCGCGCGGCTCGTTCTGCCCCGCTCAGCCTGAGCTTATCGATTACGCGCGCAAGGTGTACGCGGCTATGGCCAAGGCGTCGCCGGACTTCATCTGGCTGGACGACGACATACGCCTCGCAGGCCACATGCCGGTGATGCTCACCTGTTTCTGCGACCGTTGCCTGGCGAATTTCTCGCGCGAAACCGGCCGGGAACTCACTCGCGAAACCTTGCCCGCGGTTTTTGATTCGGGGCCGATAGAGGAACGCATGAGGTGGCGCGCGCGCTGGCTCGAGCATAATCGCACCATGATCGACAACCTGTTCCGCGAGATCGAGCAGGCGGTACACGCGCTGAGACCCGGCCTGCCGTTGGGATTCATGACGGGCGACCGGTTCTGGGAGGGCTACGGCTTCACGCGCTGGGCGCGCACGCTGTCCGGTCCCGGACGCGCGCCAGTGATGTGGCGGCCAGGTGGCGGCTTCTATTCTGACGAACGGCCCATCGACCTCGTCGGCAAAGCGCACGACGTCGGCCGGCAGGTGGCCGCGTTGCCTCCGGAGGTGACCGTCATTCAATCCGAACTTGAGAACTTCCCTTACCAGCGCCTGCGCAAGGCCGCGCACACTACCGTGGTTGAAGCCTCCGCGCACATGGCGGCGGGCACCACCGGCACGGCGTTCAACGTTCTGAATATGCGCCCGGACCCACTGGATGAATATCTGCCGCTCGGGGCACGCATCAACGCCGCGCGCCCGTTCCATGAGTTGTTGCGGCGCGAGTTGGGGCGTTCAAGAACCGAAGGTCTATGGCCGGCGTGGAACAGCGAGTTGATCAAGGCCGTGAATCCGGAAGGCAAGTGGCTGGACGGAGGCAGATTGCCGCTCGCCGAACCGTACACGCTCGGCGAGATCGGGATTCCCATCTGCTACGATTTCGCGGGCCGCACAGCCACCGCTCTTTCCCGCACTGCGCCGCTCGCCTTCACGCGCGAGCAACTACGTGAGATCTTCTCGGGTGGCGTGTTGATGGACGTGGAGGCGTGGCAGACGATGGAGCGCCTGGGTCTGGCCGGCTGGACCGGCGTGCGCGCGGTGAAGGGCTACGACGTGGACGTGCACGAGGAACTCAGCAATCATCCGCTGAACGGCCGCTTCGCGGGCTGGTCGCGCGACTGCCGTCAATCGTTCTGGAAAGAACGCGCTTGGGCGCTGGAACCGGCAAGCGAAAAGACCACCGCGCTCGCACTGCTTCGCGATTACGGCGAAAAGGAATTGGGCACCGGCATGACGGCGTTTGAGAACGAACTCGGCGGCCGCGTTGTGGTCATGGGTTACTACCCCTGGACGCAGGTACACTCCCTCGCCAAATCCTCGCAGATGAAAGCCATCGTAGAGTGGGCGAGCAACGGCCGCGTGCCAGCGATGGTCGAGTCCTACTCGAGAATCAGCATGTGGTGCCGATCGACGACCAGCGGCAAGCGCGCCATCGTGCTCTTGAACACCTCACTGGATCCGGCCGAGCCGGTTGAACTGCGCGTGAAGGCGCCCGGCAAGGCTTATGTGCTGCATTCGATGAGCGGCCCTTCAAGCCCGATCAAGGCGCAGGCCGGGCGGGTGCGTTTGCCGAGGCTCGAATCCTGGAACATTTACCTGTTGGTGGAAGCATGAAACGTCGTGAATTCTGCACCCTTCCGATGGTTGCGGCCGCGGCCACGCCGCCTGGGGCATCCCTGGAGTCCCCTTACTCGATCCAGGATGGAACCTGGAACATCGCCTGGCCTGAGCGCCTCTCGCAACACGACGTCGTCTATTTGTCACCGCCGGAAGACCCGGCGCTCGGATTGCCCATCGGCAACGGCGATGTGGGCGCGCTTTTGTGGACCACGGACCGCGCGCTGGTGATTGCCATCAACAAGAACGATGTATGGGACGACGCGAAACCCGGCGCGTTCCACAACTGGGGCGCTTCCGAGGAGGGCCACCGCACGTCGCAGCGGCACTGCGGGAGGCTGATCGTCGATTTCGGCTCGCCAGTCTTCGACTTGCTCTACCAGAAGAACTTCGAGGCGCGGCTGGAGATGGCAACGGCCACCGCCACGCTGCACGCGGAAACGCCGTTCGCCGATGTGCGCATGTCGAGCCTGCTGAGCGCCCCGCACAAAGTCCTGGCCGTGCGCTGCGAGTTGAAGAGCGAGGATCCATCCGGCATCCGCGCCACGCTCGAGCGCTGGGGCAGCCGTACGTTCGCGCACTGGTACGCGCAAGTGAATCGGGATCCTTCCATCGGGCTTGACGGCACTGCGTCCAATATCGAGCGCGGGCGCGTTGTGATCCGCCAGAAACTGCGCACGATGGACTTCGCCGTGGCCGCCGCGCTCGTGCCGGATTCTCCAGCGCCGGCGCCTGTCCGCGCCGGTTCACGCGCCGGCGAGTGGCGGATCGATGGAGTCGCCGGGTTCACCCTGCTGGTAGCCGTGGCGACAAGCGAAGAGGCCGCCGATCCGGCTGCCGAGGTCCATCGTATCCTCGATGCGGCCGAGCGCGCAGGCTACGCGCAGATTCGCGCCGAGCATGAGACCGAATGGAAGCGCTTCTGGTCGCGCTCCATGATCGACCTGCCCGAGAAGTATCTCGAAAACATCTGGCACCTGACGCTCTACTTCGCCAATTCGAGTTCGCGCGGCAAGTATCCTCCGCATTTTTGTAACGGGCTGTGGGGCTGGAACCGCGACTTCGTGCCCTGGAATTACTACTTCCACTGGAACCTGCAGGACTACATCTGGCCACTCAACACCGCCAATCACGCCGAACTGGCCGCGCCGTACCTGCGCTACCGGCGCGCGCAGCTCGACAAGGCGGTTGCGGATGCGCGGGACCGGCTGAAGAAACCCGGCGCGTTCTACTCCGACGTCTCGGACCGTCACGGATACAACGACGCCGATCAGGACGGGATGCGCACGGCTGGCGCGCAGATCGCGCTGGATTTCTGGCGGCACTACTGCTACACGCGCGATGAAGAGTTCCTGCGCGAAGCCGCCTGGCCCGTGATTCGCGAGACCACGCGCTTTCTGGCCTCCGGCCTGACGCTCGGCGACGACGGCCGGTATCACCCGAGTCCCGCGCACGCCTACGAAGGATCGCCCCGCTTCGACGACGTCATCACCGAACTCTCTATGGTCCGCGGGCTGTTCCCCATCTCCATCCAAACCGGCAAGCGCATGGACCATGATGCCGCCGAACTGGAGCGCTGGCGCGAGATGTTGGAGAAGCTCGCGCCGTTCCACCTGGTGGAGCTCGAAGACTTCGAATGCGAACGCCGCGGCGAGGAGTTCTTCCACAAGGGCGGCCTTGCAGAAGGCAAGAAGCTCGCCTCGAGGAAAGTCTTTGCCGTGGGGCGCGACAAGAAAGGCGCCTGGGTGCGAAACCGCTACGCGGTCCACCCGGAGAAGGCCTATTACGGGATTCCGGACCCTGAACTTTCCGTGGTGTTCCCGTCGGACTACCTGGGGCTCGGCCAGCGCGATACGGAACTGTTCCGCGCCGCGGTCACGCAGGTTCGCCTTCATCCGCCCACCGACCCGCGCGACACGCCGGACAAGCCGGCCACGATGGCGGGTTCGGGCGAATTGTGCATGGGCTGGTGTCCTTACCCGATCGTGCTGGCGCGGCTGGGTTTGTCCGAAGAACTCGTGGCCGAACTCGCCAACAGCGTCTCCACCTGGCAGCTCTACCCACAGGGTTTCGGACACTACGGTCCGTATCATGTATTCAAGCCCGAGTTCGAACAGCGCTGGCGGTTGAACCCCAAGGTACGCGACCCGGCGAGCACCGCCAAGCCCAGAGAGACATTTCCCTTCCCCACCTGGCCGTTCCGGCACTTCGACAACGAGGCCATGCCCATCGTCTCGGCGGCCGTCAACGAAATGTTGCTGCAGAGCCACGACGGCGTGATCCGCATCGCGCCAGCGGTGCCTGAGAACTGGACCGTGCGCTTCACCTTAGCCGCGCGCGGTGGATTCCTGGTGAGCGCCGAACGCGCACAGGGCCACATCGCCTGGGTCGCCATCGATAGCCGCTTTGGAGGGCCATGCCGGGTCGAACATCCGTGGCAGCAGGATCGAATCGTGTGTCTGGATACGCGTGGCCACAGGGTCGAGGCGAAGACGCTGCCGGGAAACGCCATTGAATTCCCGACGCGCCCCGGCGAACGGTATCTGCTCGTCCGCGACGAGAAAGAGTTTTCCGCCTGGCGTACGGCGCGCCTTTCGCCCAAGCGCCAAACCGGTCCCCGCAGATTGAAGCGGGCTATCCTGGGCCGCGAACGGTTGTACTGAGGAGTCCTCATGTCCTTTCCTTTGTTCCTGGCGCTACTCGTAGCGCCGCCGGCTGATTTGCCGCCTCTCATTGCGCGCCAACCGTGGAAACCGGACGCGGCGCTCGCCCGGCAGGCTTTCGACTGGGAGCGCATGCTTGAGAATCGCGACATCCGTTTGCTCGCCGATAATCAGCTCACGCTGCGCTTCGACACGAAGCCCGGCATCGCACGCGTGCAGTATTATCCGCGCCGGCGGCCGGTGCAGATTACCGGCAAGCTCGATTACGCGGTGCTGGAGCGCGAGACGCAATATCGTGCCGAGGGGATGAGGATTCAGTTCATTGACGCGTCCGGCAAGCCGGCGCAGTTAAAGGAGTCCGCCTATCGCTGGCTGCCGCACAAGATCGAGCGGACCTGGACTGGCGCCGATTGCGAGATTCGCGAAGAAGCAACGCTCGCTGGCAACACCGCAGGTGTCCGTCTCACCAAAATGCGCGGTCCTGCGCTTGAAATTGAAATGACAGACGCCGCGGCGCCGCCCGACCTGGTGCGGGTGCGCGAACCGGCCCAGACCCGCCTTGCGCTGAACGATTCGTTGACGCTGCTCCTCACTGTGGGATATGAGCCGGCGAAGGTCTCCGCCGAGCTGGCCCCGTACAAAACGAATCCAAACGCGCTGTTTGAGAGAGTGCGGTCGATGTGGGACTACTATTTCACCGCCATGGTGCCGCGCCTGGAGGCCGCCGACGAGCGGCTGGTGCGTTTGTACTACTACCAGTTCTATGTTGTGCGCTCCAGCCTGTACGACATCCCCTACGAACCGTACGTTTATCCGTACACCTGCCCTTGGAAGACCGGCGCCATCTGGCAGTGGAGTTGGAACACGCCGATGAACGCGGTGGCCGAACGCTGGCTCAACGATTCGTCGATTTCAAAGGCCGGCATCATGCTCATCGCCGCCAACCAGGGAGCACTTTATTTCGGCACTCACTTGAGGCCCATCAAGCTCGGCTACAAGAATCGCGAAATCCTGGACTGGTACCCGGAGATGGACCGGCTGCAGAAGGGTCTGGGCGAGCAGGACAAGGATCTGGAGTGGTTATCCGTGCTTCCCTACACCGTGCCGAATTCTTTCCTGGGCATCTGGGAGGTGTATCTGATGACGGGTGACCACGACTTCCTGCGCGCCAACATGCCGTACATGGCGGGCTATGAGGAGTCCGCCCGGAAACGTGCCAAGCCGGGCACTCTGCTTACGCCGTTCCAGATCATGGTGGACGAATACGATTACTCGCTCCGCTGGAAGCCAGTGCAGGCTGGTTTCACCAAGGCCGGCCGTCAGCGTGGCTTCGATGTGCCGGTCCTGATGGTGGACTTCAACGTCTACCTGGTTGAATTGCGGCGCATTCTGGCGAAGGCATACCGCGAGTTGGGCGAGGACGGCAAAGCGCACGCTATGGATCGCTACGCAGAGCAAAGCGCGGCGGACGTGAACCGCTACTTGTGGGACGCGCCGCGCGCCTTCTACACCGACGCCCGCGCAGATAACGGTGTACTGACGGGAGTCCGAGCCATCAGCGGGTTCACGCCGCTTTACGCCGGCATCGCGCCCGAAGCGCGGAAGCGCGCGCTGATGGCCGCCCTGGACGATCCAAAGGGATTCGGCTCACCTTATCCGATCCCGTCCATCGAATTGCGCCACCCTGACCTTGATCCGAACGTGACGACCTATGGCGGCGACTCGCTGCTCACCAGCGGCGTGTGGATGATCGTGAATGCGCTCGTGCGCAACGGGGAAGCCCCACGGGCGAAGGATTACATCCACAAGACCGTGGACATGGTGATGCGAGACGGCGCGAGTTCGGCTTACAGCTACAATCCCATCACGGCGCATCCGAACCAGGCGCGCCACACTTTGGCCACCCAGTCTGCGATCCTGATTGATCTGGTGGGCCGCTACGTGGCCGGCATCACGCCGCGGACCGACGGATTGTTCGAGTTCAACCCCGTGGCGCTCGATCCCGCGCGCGGGCCTATGAAATTCGGCCCCTTCCGGTACAAGCAGAAGCACTGGATCACCACGGAGTGGACGGGCAAAGAGTATGTCGTTACAGTGGACGGCGCCTCGCTGCGACTGGCGCAGCCACGCCACGTGATCGCAAGGATGGACAATGGCAAGTTGAAGGTTATGGAAGGAGATTGATGAATCGTCGGACATTCGTATCCGGCACGGTAGCCGTGGCCGCGGTTTCGCCTGTGAAAACGGCCGCTTGTACAAAAGGCGGCATCGCGCTCAACGAGGACAACAGCCACTACTTCTTCACCCGCGCGGGCCAGAAGCTCGACGCGGCCAAGGTAGACAGTTGGGTGGACCAGTACGCCGGGACGCAGGTCCGCGAGTTGATCATCTCGGTCAACTCGATGCGCACCAGTTACGCCAGCAAGGTGTGGGACCCGATCTGGCGCGGCTACGATCCGAACGGCCCCGACGATCAACCGTTGCTGGCGAGCCTGCCGCCGGAAGGGCGCAAGACCGCCCGCAACTGGATCCACACGGCGTGGCAACTCGCGCAGGACGGCATCGACGTTTACGCCCGATGGATCGCCCGTGCACGCAAGTTGGGCTTATCGCCGTGGCTGTCGACGCGCATGAACGATCTGCACAACGTGGACGACGAGCGCGCTTACATTCACAGCGAATTCTGGCGGGAGAACCCGCAGTTCCGCCGCGTCCCGTATCGCGGAGACAGATGGATCGACAAGGCGCTGGACTTCGGCAGGCCCGAAGTGCGCGCGCATCACATGCTGCTCGTCCGCGAACTGGCCGAGCGCTACGACTTCGATGGCCTCGAACTGGACTGGATGCGCTTCGGCTTCCACTTCCGGCCGGGCTATGAAGCGGAAGGCTCGGATGCTATCACTGCATTCATGCGCGACGTGCGCGCGCTGCTCAAGCAGTGGGAGAAGAAGCGCGGGCACAGGATCCTGCTGGGCGCGCGCGTGCCCTCGCGTCCGCATACCGCCGTGGGACTGGGCATGGACGGCGTGCGCTGGGCGAAGGAAGGACTCATCGACATGCTGGTGCCCTGCCCCTTCTGGGCCACCATCGAGTTCGATATCCCGATCGAAGAGTGGAAGCGCGAGTTGGGCGGCACGAACGTAATTCTCGCTCCGGGTCTGGAAGTGCTGGTGCGGCCCTACCCGAATTACCGAAAGCCGATCCTGAACTGCATCGAAACCGTGCGCGGGGCTGCGTCGGCCATGCTGGATCGGGGCGCGGACCGCGTATACCTGTTCAACTACATGGATTCGGAGACCGCTCAGAGCGACATGGAAAACTACTCGCGCTTGCTCCGCGAGGTGGGCCAGTTAGCCACCATGGCCGGCAAGCCGCGCCGCCACGTTCTGACCTATTCCGACACCTGGGCGCCCGGCGAGCCGGTCGGACGGAACGGGTTGCCGGCCGAAGCCGCTCCGGGACGCTGGCATGAATTTCGTCTGTCCGTGGGGCCCAAGCCGTCGCCGGGCCCGGCATCCGTGGTTCTGGGCGTCGAGAAGGCCACGCCCGATGAGTTGCGCCGCTGGGCGCTACGCATCAACGGCCACTTGACCGAGTTCGCAGGCGAGACCAAGCCCGCGCTGGCGGTTCCCAAGGACTGCCCGCTTTATGCCTGGCGCGTCAGCGAGGGCGCGGTCCATCGCGGCTACAATGTGGTTGAAATTCGCACGGAGTCGAAGGGCACGATTCACTGGGTGGAAATCAGCATCGGGGCGTGAAGTTCCCGTTCCAATTCCGTCGATGCTACGATGACGTTTCCGCTCCTCACTGGCGGCGCTTAACTTAACAGCGGGAGGTCGCATGACACGCTATGGATCGCTGATCGGCATCAAGCCGGACAAGCTCGAAGAGTACAAGAAGCACCACGCCCATGTTTGGCCCGAGGTCCTCGACATGATCGGGAAGTGCAACATCCGGAACTACTCCATCTATTACAAGGACGGGCTTCTGTTCAGCTACTTCGAGTACCACGGGACGGACTACGCCGCCGATATGGCGAAAATGGCCGCGGACCCCAAAACCCAGGAGTGGTGGGCCATCATGAAACCCCTGCAGACGCCGCTCGAAACTCGCGCGCCGGGAGAGTGGTGGGCCGGCATGGAAGAAGTCTTCCACTGCGACTGAGGTAAGCCGCGTCATGGAAAGATCCGCAAACTGCATGGCAAAACTCGACCGGATGAACAAGGCCCTGCGCCACCAGGAGCCGGACCGGGTTCCCATCAGCGATTTCTTTTGGGGTAGCTTCCTGAAGCGGTGGCGCGAGGAGTTGGGCCTGGCGCCGGAGACCGACATTTACGAGTACTACGACCTCGACTGGCTGGTCACTACGCCCAATATGGACCCGCACATCAAGCCCTTCGAGGTTCTCAAGGACGAGCCGGAAGAAATCGTAGTCCGCACCGGCTTCGAGGCGGTGCTTCAAAAGAAATACGACCTGCCGATGCCGGCGTTCCTGAAGTTCGAGACCGACACGATCGAGAAGATGGAGGCATTCAGGTTCGACGACCCGTGGGACGAGCGCCGTTTCTTCGCGAGCGGGGACAACCAGATCGCCGGCGTGGGCGACGGCTTCGCGCGCAACTCGCCGGCGTGGGTCGAGACTGTCAAGAGCCGTCACGCCGGCATCCCTGTCTACGGTAGCGTGTGCGAAGCCCACGAGATGTTGTGGCGCATTATCGGCACCGAAAACGTGATGCTGTGGATCGGCGAGTATCCGGACCAGATCCAGCGTTTCGTCGAGCGCATCAACGAGTTCGCTCTGGAGCTGGCAAAAGCGCAGATTCGCGCCGCGTCCGGAATGCTCGACGGCATGGTGATCTGGGGCGACGTGGCTTACAAGCGGGGCATGTTCTTCTCGCCCGCTTATTGGCGGCGCGTTTTCAAACCCGGCGTGAAAGCCATCGTCGACCTTTGCCACGCACACCATCTCCCGGTGATCTATCACGGCTGCGGCAATGTGAGCCGAATACTGGACGACTTCGCCGAAATGGGCGTGGACGCGTACAACCCGCTCGAGGCCAAAGCCGGCCTCGACGTCGTGGATCTCCGCCGGCGCCTGGGCCACCGGCTCGGTTTCTGCGGGAACATGGACGTGATGATCTGGTCGGACGCGAGCAAAGAGGAACTCAAACGCGTGGTGCTGACCAAGCTGAACGCGGCCAAGGGCGGCGGTTACATTTTCCAATCGGATCATTCGGTGCCCGGAAGCGTCCCGGCCGAAAGCTACGAATACGTAGTGAAGCTGGTGCGGGAATACGGCAAGTATCCGCTGCGGCTTGGCGAGTTCGATCTTCCCGATATTGGCTAACATCATGAGCACTCCATTTCGTCTGGACGGTAAGAAGGCGCTGGTGACCGGGGGCGCGAGCGGCATTGGAGAAGCGATCAGCCGGGTCTTCGCTGGAGCCGGAGCGGCGGTTACCATTCTGGACGTCGACCCGGACCGCGCCGCGACACTCGCCTCCGAATTGCCGGGCGCATCGAGCGTCGCCTGCGACGTGACAAATGAGGCTCGGGTGCAGGAAGTCTTCCGGCAACTCGGCACGCTGGACATCCTGGTGAACAATGCCGGCGTGGGCTTGGTGGGCGGCGTCGAAGAAACGTCGCTGGAAGACTTTCAGCGCCTGCTGCGCATCAATGTCGAAGGCGTGTTCCTGGTGACGAGGGCGGCCATGCCGCTGCTGCTAGCATCGCACGGAACGATCGTGAACATCGGCTCCGTGGCGGGCGTGGTGGGCGTCAAGAAGCGCTTCGCCTATTGCGCCACCAAGGGCGCGGTGGTGGCCATGACACGGCAACTTTCGGTTGACTACCCTACGCAAATCAGGGTGAACTGCATCTGTCCGGGCACTGTGGACACACCGTTCGTCGAAGCGTATCTCGAAAAGTACCACAAGCACGAAAAGGAGAAGGTGCGTCTCGAACTGAATGCGCGCCAGCCCATCGGCCGCCTGGGTAAACCCATCGAGATCGCGCACCTGGCACTGTATCTGGCCTCCGAGGAAGCCGCTTTCACAACCGGCAGCGTCATCACAATCGATGGTGGGTGGACCGCGGCCTGACCCCTGAAAGTACACTGTGGATATGAGGCGGCTGTTCGCGCTAGCGTTATCCCTGTCCCCGACCTTCGCTGCCGTTCCGCCCACGGCTCTGGATCTGTCGCGGCAGATCAAGGATCTGACCCTGGACGCCGAAGAGTGCTACCACGTCCGGGAACTCAACTTTCAGAAGGAAGACATCCGATTCTTCCTTTCCGAGGGTTACCTTGTCTTTTCGCGGCCGGTTGCCGGAAGGCCGCTCTCGGCGGTCTTCACGACCGACATGGAGGGCGGGGACGCGGAGATTCTACTGTTCCCCCCGTTGGCGAGCGAGCGGCGCTTGCTGGCCTCGTATACGCACTCGCCTAACCTGAACGAGCACATCCGGACGGCGGTGTTCTTCTTCACAGACTCGACATATGAAATGCTCATGGAGCGCATCCGGGCCGAAGGTTCCTTCAAGAAGAAACCCGACGCCGGCGTGCTGGTGGCGAGTGGATTCCAAAGCATCGTGCGCAACCTGATCTCGAGTTACGAGACCAGACTGGTGGACGACCTGCTCACACGCCGCCCCGAAACCGGCTTCTTCTATGCGGTTGTCTCCGGAAGGAAATTAGGGAATTTCGACCTGCTCTACGACCCCAGGATGACGGAGCAGATCAACATCGGCCAGGTGACCGTGCGCAACCAGCGCGTCTTTTTCGATTCCTGGACCAGCTTCCAGGCGCGTTCGTTCCGCAACGGCGCGCGGCAGGCGCCCGCGCCGGAGTTCACGCTTCGCAACTTCCGCATCGATGCGACGCTGGGCGCGGACTTGAACCTGCGCGTCACCACGCGCGCCGCCCTGGAACCCTCGGTAGACTCGTTGCGCAGCCTGCCATTCGAAATCTCGCGCCGCATGCGCATCCTGGGAGCGCGCATCGACGGGCAACCGGTGGAGGTCTTCCAGCGCGAGTCGATGCGGTCCAACCTGCTGCGCGGCCCGGACAACGAAGTTTTCCTGGTGTTGCCCCCCGCGGCACTGGAGAAGGGCCGGCGCTACGAGATCGAGTTCGTCCATGAAGGGAATGTGGTCAGCGAGGCGGGGAATCGCGTCTATTACGTGGGAGCGCGCGGCAACTGGTATCCCAACAGGGCCATGCAGTTCGCCGAGTACGATCTGACCTTCCACTACCCGAAGAGTTTCGACCTGGTGGCATCCGGCGAGGTCGTTGAAAACCGCGAGCAAGGCGAGTGGCGCTTGACCCACCGCCGTATTACTTCTCCGGTCCGGCTGGCCGGATTCAATCTCGGCGACTATCAACACAGCACTGTGAAGCGCGGTGGTTACACCGTGGAAGTCTATGCGAATCGAAAGCTCGAACCAACACTGTCCCGCAGTTCCCCGCCGGTTCTGATCGTGCCGCCGCGAACCGGGCCTCCGCGCCTGTCGAGGCGCCAGGATTCTTTGACGGTCGAACCCATGATCGTGCCTCCCGCAAGCGCGTCCGCGCGCACCGAACTGTTGGCCGGCGAGATCGCGTCGTCGCTCGAATTCATGTCCACATGGTTCGGTCCGCCGCCCCTCAGAACCCTAACGGTGTCCCCCATTCCCGGCACGTTCGGCCAAGGCTTCCCGGGGCTGATCTATCTCTCCACGTTAAGCTATCTTGCGCCAGACGACAGACCTTCCGCTGCCCGATCAGAATGGAACCGCTTGTTCTTTTCCGAGATTCTGCATGCGCACGAAACCGCGCATCAATGGTGGGGTAACACGGTCACAGCGGCAGGTTACCAGGATGAGTGGCTGATGGAATCGCTGGCCAATTACTCCGCGCTTTTGTGCCTCGAACGGCGAAAGGGTGTGCGCGTCATGGATTCCGTTCTCCAGGAGTACAAAACCCGCTTGCTTGCTCCTTCCGAGGACGGCCGGTCGGTGGAGTCGGTGGGGCCGATCGTGCTGGGTTCGCGACTCAAAACCTCGCTTGCGCCCGACGCCTGGCGCGCCATCACGTATGAGAAAGGCTCCTGGATCATGCACATGCTGCGGCGGAAGTTGGGCGACGAGCGGTTCCTGGCAGCGCTGAAGGAACTCTGCCGCCGCTACCGGTACCGGGGAGTGAGCACGGATCAGTTCCGCGGTGTGCTCAAGGAATACATACCGCCGGATTCTCCCGACCCCGCGCTCGAAGAGTTCTTTGAGCGGTGGGTTTACGGCACCGGCATCCCCACACTGAAGCTCTCCTGGAACATGGTAGGCAAGGCGCCCAGGCAGACGTTGCGCATTACTGTCGCGCAAACCGGCGTGGAGGATGACTTCAGCATCGAGGTCCCCGTGGAAGTGCAGCTTGCCAGGGGCCGTTCGATTTCGCGCGTTGTCCGCACTTCGTCGACACCGGCAAGCATCGATCTGCGGCTGGCGCGGCCTCCGCTCAAGGTATTGCTGGATCCGTCGCAGAGCATCCTGGCCGTACGCGACTAACAGCACGCCCTGGATAGCCTATGATGTCTCACATGGCACACCTCAGCCGCAGGTCTTTTTTGGCCGCTTCGACGGCTATCGCCGCGCCCACCCGCCCGCCGGATAAGGTGGTGGTCCTCACCTTCGACGACGCCGTGAAGTCGCACCGCACTTTCGTGGCTCCGCTCCTCAAGGAGCACGGGTTCCGGGCCACGTTCTTCGTCTCGCACGGCTTCATGAACCTGGTGGAACACTCGCTCACCTGGAAGGAGATCGCGGAAATCCACCAGATGGGGTTCGAGATCGGCAACCATAGCTGGACGCACGCCGGGTTTCACACCCCGCGCGCCGCCGCGCGCCTCGAAGGCGAACTGGCGCTGGTCGAATATGAGCTGGCGCGGGTAGGAGTGCCCCGGCCGACGAGCTTCGCCTGGTGCGGCAACACGTTCGGGCCGGAGGCGGTTGACGTGCTGCGCGCCAAGGGATTCCGCTTCGCGCGGCGCGGGGAAATGCCCGAGGCCCCGTACGGTCAATTGATTGTGGGCGCGGCGTACGATCCGCGCCGGCACCATCCCCTCCTGGTTCCGACCACCGGCGACGCCTACCCCTCCTGGAACCTGGAGCACTTCAAGAAAGTAGTCCGGGAGGCGCGCGATGGGCGCATCGTGATCCTCCAGTTCCACGGGGTACCGGATATCGCCCACCCCTGGGTGCACACGCCGCCGGAGCGTTTCCGCGAGTACATGCAGTACTTGAAGGATGAAGGCTTCCGTGTGATCGCGCTGCGCGATCTGGAGGAGTTCGCGGACCTCGCGCATCCGCCGGCTGATCCGCTGCTCACCGTGCGGCAGCCGGCTCCGAAAGACGGCAAGTTGAAGCTGCCGCCGGAGATGGCTGCGACGCGCGAGGACCTTGCCTACTGGCTCCCGAACATGCTCTCCATGCACCGCTTCAGCTTGCAGGAAACAGCCAAGGTCTGCGGCTACGGGGAAGAAGAAGTCCGAAGCAAAGCCGAGGAACTGCGCGTTCCACCGCCACCCACTACGCCCGCCTTGCGCGTGGCGCCGTACCCGGGCGGCCGCCATCCGCGCATTGGATTCCTGGAAGGGGCCATCGGTCCTATGCGCGGTACCAAGGCCAGCGTGTTTCTGCCTTGGGATCCCGCGGCTTACGTCGTGGTCGATCTGCCCGAAGCCATCTTCTGCAACCTCGGTTTACTCTTCCTGGCCCACACGCACATCCCCACCATCTGGGATCAGCAGAACAAAGTGATCGACAACATCGATTGGGCGCGCGCATCAGGCGGCGCCCTTACATCCCGCTGGGTGCTGCCGAACCAGACCGCCTTCGGCGCATCCATCCGAGTGGAACAGGATCACGTGGCCATGGGGCTGGAGTTGACCAACGGCACGCCGGAGAAACTGGAGAAGCTGCGGACACAGGTTTGCGTGATGCTGAAGGGCGCTCCGGGATTTGCCGCGCTGTCCAACGCGAACAAACGCTTCGGTTCGTCCGTGGCGGCCGTGGGCGACGAAACCGGCCGGCGATGGATTCTCACCTCCTGGCAGCAGGCCGTGCGGACCTGGGGCAATTCCAAGGTGCCTTGCCTGCACGTCGATCCGGCGTTTGCGGATTGTGAACCCGGCCGGACCGTGAGATTGACCGGCCGGCTCTGGTTCTATGAGGGATCAGACATCGATGCGGAAATGCAGCGCGCCGGTCAACTCCTCAACGGCGGCAAGGACTAAACGAGCAGGGACTGGATCGCCGACTGACCTCGAAAGACCTCGCTGAGCAAGGCACGGTAGCTGGCATGCTGTCGCAGAGGCGCGAAGAAGGGATCCACTCCGACCAGGACTAGCCTGCTCGGCCGGTTCTCTCGCGCACGGAACAAGCACTCAAGAGCCGCATCGACTTCGCCGAGACCAAGATGCACCATTGCACAATCCACCGCCGGAATGAATCGCCCATGTGACATCTTCCGCAGACCGGCGAGAATCTCCCGCGCCTCCTGGCTCCGGCCCATCCGGACGAGGACGCGACCCATGTGCCCCATCACGAGATGGTTGCCTCCGGAGTAACGCGACGCTTCGCGAAAGGACTCAAGAGCTTGATCCAGCGTGCCCTTCTTCTCGAACAGGGCGCCGCGGACCAGCCATGGAAGATAGAAATGTCGCTCCAGTTCCAGGGCGTGCCGGCAATACTCCCGAGCTTGTTCGTCGTCCCCTGCCGCGTAACGTCCCCATGCGGCGAGGGAGAAAGCGACGGCGGAAAGAGGATCAAGCTGCAACGCGCGCCGCATCTCGTCGCCGGCCTCGCCGAAGCGCGCCAGCGGCAGCAGGCACCAGTGCGCGTGCCAGACGTACGCCTGGGCACAATCGCGCTGGCATTTGACGGCAAGAGCAAATTCACGCTGTGCGCCGTCCCAATCCAGTTCGTACACCGCCCGGACTGCGCCCAACGCGGCGTGCGCCTCGGCATTTGATTCATCGAGTTGGAGAGCGCTCATGGCGGCGTCCCGCGCTTTCGGCATGACTATGGCCGGTTCTCCGTACCCGTAGGAACTCCGCAGCACACATGCCGCCGCCAGACCGGCGTGGGCGGCCGCAAAACCCGGGTAGGACTGGATGACACTTGTAAAGCACGCGGCCGCTTTCTCTACGCCGCCCGCTGTTCTCTTCTTCATGTAATGACGGCCCAGCAGGTACGTGTTGTACATCTCAGAGCCGGCTTCGGGAATTCGGGATGAAATCTTGGACCGCACACCGGGCTGACCATCCTGCAACGCATCGAAGACGGGCCTGTAACCCCGGCGAGCCAGACTGATCTTCACTCCTCCGGTCTCGGGCGCGCGCCGGTAGTATTGCTCAAGTTTCACCCGGAGCCGGTGCGCATCGACCCGCACGATCGGGTCCAACCTGGGGTCAAACGAAGCTGGCTTGCCGAACGCCTCGACGGCGATAGTGTACTCTCGCAGCGGCAAGTCCGGCTGCTCGAGAGTTCGCTCCACGCAGAACTTGAGAAAAACCTGGAGTCGCCGGGAATACCGAAAGGTCCGGCTGGCCAGAATGCGTCCAAGCTCCGCGCGCACTTGGTCCGCCGTGACTGTGCCAACCGGCCGGGCTCCGCCGCTATGTGGTTGTTGCTTCAGAAGACCATTGCCCCCAATTCGTCACAAAACCACACAATACGACTTGAACTCCAAATTTTCCCCGACAGCACCGTGGAAAATCAAGTCAAGATTGTCTTGTTTTGGGATCGCGAACTGGCTTCAACGCACTTCGAGCAACTCGCGAATATCGGAAATTATGTAATCCGGCTTCCACCGGCGCAGTTCGTCGGCGTCGCCGTATCCGTAAAGGGCCGCGCAGATTTTGACGCCGGCCCGTCTTCCCGCTTCCATGTCCGGAGCGGAATCGCCTACCAGGAGGCATTCCTCCGGCTTCGCGCCGAGCGCTTGCATCGAGGCCAGCACCACGTCCGGAGCCGGTTTATGCGGGAAGCCGTCCGTACCTTGCACGTGGTCGAAATACGCGATGAGTCCGAATTTCTCCAGTACCGCCCGCGTGGTAGGCGTTCCCTTGGTGGTGACCGTGGCCTTGCGGCCGCCAAGCGCCGCCAACGTTTCCGCAACACCCGGATAGGGCTTCGTCAGGCGATGCTCGCGCGTGGGGTAGATTGCCCGGTACTTCTGGATCAGCGCATCGTAGGTTTCCGCCGGTTCATCCGGGAATATATCCTGGAACAGGTCCAGCAGATGGCGGCCAATGTATCGCCGTAGGAATTCGAAGGGCACATCCTTCCGCGAGGTCGTCGCCAGCACTTCCTGAATCGCGCCGCAAATATCGGCCGCCGATTCGAGCAACGTCCCGTCAACGTCGAACAGGTAATACGGATAGGGGGGAATCACGCCGGTTGAGGCCGCTCGCCTTCCACGAGCCCCGGAACCCGCTGGGCGGATTCCGGCCGGATCACCTGCTGTTTATCGCCGCCATCGGATTTCGACGCATGGTAGGCGGGCAAGGGCGTCCCCTCAATTAACTGTTTGATCTCGGAACCGTCCAGAACTTCGCGTTCCAAAAGCGCTTCTGCAATGCGCACAAGCGCGTCCGAGTGCTCTTCGATGATGGTTGACGCCCTCCGGTAGCCTTCGTCCACCAGGCGGCGCACCTCTTCATCGATCTTGACGGCGGTGTCTTCGCTGTAATCACGATGTTGGGCGATTTCGCGGCCAAGGAAGATCTGCTCTTCCTTCTTGCCGAAACTCAGAGGCCCCAGCCGGCTCATCCCCCACTCGCACACCATCTTTCGCGCCAACTCCGTAGCCCGCTCGATGTCGTTTCCCGCGCCCGTGGTCACCTTATCCAAGAACTTCTCTTCGGCGATGCGGCCCGCCATGAGGTTGGAAAGCTGCGCTTCCAGGTATTCCCTACTGTAGGAGTGCTTGTCCTCGATAGGGAGTTGCATGGTGACGCCCAGCGCCATGCCGCGCGGAATGATGGAAACCTTGTGCACCGGATCGGCGTTGGGGATCAAAGCAGCCACCAGCGCGTGTCCCGCTTCGTGGTAGGCCGTGCCGCGCTTCTCCTCGTCGCTGATGATCATCGACTTGCGCTCGGCGCCCATCATGACCTTGTCTTTGGCCACCTCAAAGTCATACATGGTGACGACCTTGCGGTTCTGCCGCGCCGCCACCAGCGCCGCTTCGTTCACCAGGTTGGCCAGATCCGCGCCCGCAAAACCCGGCGTGCCGCGCGCGATTACGCTGAGATCCACATCGTCGGAAAGCGGCGTCTTCTTGGTGTGGACCTTCAGAATCAGTTCGCGACCCTTCACGTCGGGACGGCCCACCACCACACGCCGATCAAACCTCCCCGGCCGCAGCAAGGCTGGATCCAGCACGTCCGGCCGGTTGGTGGCGGCCACCAGAATCACGCCCTCGTTGGATTCGAATCCGTCCATTTCCACCAGCAACTGATTGAGCGTCTGTTCGCGCTCGTCGTGCCCGCCGCCCAAGCCCGCGCCGCGGTGCCGGCCGACCGCGTCGATTTCGTCGATGAAAATGATGCAGGGCGCGTTCTTCTTACCCTGCTCGAAAAGATCGCGCACGCGGCTGGCGCCCACGCCGACGAACATCTCCACAAAATCCGAACCCGAAATCGAGAAGAACGGCACGTTCGCCTCGCCGGCGATGGCGCGCGCCAGAAGCGTCTTGCCCGTGCCGGGCGAGCCGATCAGCAACACGCCTTTCGGAATGCGGCCACCCAGCTTCTGGAACTTCTGCGGCTCGCGCAGGAACTCGATAATCTCCTGCAACTCTTCCTTGGCTTCATCGACGCCGGCGACGTCCTTGAACGTAACCTTCTTCTGTTGTGACGAGTGCAGCCGCGCGCGGCTCTTGCCGAAGCTCAAAGCCTTGTTGCCGCCGCTCTGCATCTGCCGCAGCATGAAGATCCACAATCCCCCCAGAAGGATGAACGGAAGGAAATTCACCAGCAGCGATACCCAACCGCTCGAGTTCGCTTCCTTGATGTCTACGTTCACGCCCTTCTCGCGTAGAACCTTGTAGATGTCGGGGTAGTTCTTGGGAATCTGGACCCGCAGCGTGTCGGTGGACTCGCGGTACGTACCGCGAACCTCGCCGTCGGTGATCGTCACGCTCTTCACCTTCCCGGCTTCCACGTCGTTCATAAACCCGGTGAACGATAGTTGCTGCTCGTTCTGCGTCTTGCCGGTGCGGACCACCGTCACGAGCAGCACGACCACACAGATCAGTACTACCCAGAATATTGCCGTCTTGATATTGGAATTCATGCTTGACCTTCGCCGGTCTCGGCTTACGTCACTCTACTTCAATTATAAAGACGTTCGCGGCGCCCCTGCAGATTCGTTCTGCGCCAATTTAATGACCGGGGCGGCTATCTCCCGCACCAGCAATAGCTTCTTGCAGCCGGGACCTGCAGCAAAACGAGCGTCCACACCGAATTGCCGGGTCCAGACGATATGCCCGCCACTAGTAACCATCGGCCAAGCGCCACGATCCCAGCAGGGCACGCGGTGACGTTGAAACAAGTCCTTTATTTTCGTTTCGTTACCATGACCCGCGAGCATCATCGCATCCCCGGGTTGCCAGTTGCGCACGGCAAGCGGCCCGATGAGCCGGTCCGCATCCAGGCAATCCCCCGGAACCGGCGTATCAATTTCATTCCAAACGACATGAGGGAACGCAGGCGCACCGCCATCCGCGCGATGAAACCTCAAGGTGCCGAAGGACCGCCACACATCCAGGCCCGGCAGCAGCAATCTGCCGTGTCCGTCGCGCTTGCGCGCCAGGTTGAGCACGCGCTCGACGTGGTGGAATTCCACGCCCGACAAACCGCCCTTGGCCACCTCGATGGTGTGCCGCACCAGGCGGCGGGACGCTGCCGGCGGCAACTCAGCCAAGACCTTCGCATTCACCAGTACGGCGGAGGCGTCCATGCGCAGATGTTCAGCAGCCAGTGCTTGGACGGCCTTCTCCCAGTAGTCCTCCTCGTCCCGCGCAATCCTGCTTAACTGAACCAGCGTACCGGCCAGCAAGGGATTCCAGTCCCGTTCAAGGGCCGGGAGCAGGTCCAGGCGGATGCGGTTGCGCGCGAAGCGCCGCTCGGCATTCGAGGAATCCTCGCGCCACACGATGCCGCGTTCACTGAGCCACGAGCGGATCTCCGCGCGGCGCAATTCGAGCAGCGGACGCGCGATGCCGTCCGGCGTGAGTGCGCGCATGCCCGCCAATCCCGTGATGCCCGCCCCTCGCAGGAAGCGGAAGAGGACCGTCTCGGCCTGGTCATCCGCCGTGTGGCCGGTGGCCACGCGATCCACCACCCCGTCGCGTATTAGTCCCAGATAGAAACCGCGCCGCGCCTCCCGCGCCGCTTGTTCCAGGTTTCCGCCCAACGCGGCCACGTTCACCGAGCGCAGGTCGAAAGGGAGACCCGATGCAGCCGCCAACCGCTCCACGAACCCGGCGTCCGCGCGCGATTCAGTTCCGCGCAGACCGTGATCCAGGTGCAGGACACGCAAGTGCAAGTCCCAGCGAGGCGCCAGTTCCATGAGGACTTTCAGCAGGCACACGGAGTCCGCGCCGCCGGAGACTGCCACGCCAACACGGCAACCCGGCGGGAACAACCCGTGACGCACGACGAATTCTGCTACGCGTTCGATCAAGCTACCAGGCCGCACCGCTCCACAGACAGGACAACTCACGCCGCTGCTAACAGGCCGCGGAAAAACCAGGGACAGACCTCTCTGTCCACAATGGCAATCGCCGGCAATAAGAACCTTCTCGCGCGAGGCAGAGCAGTCTGTCCCGTTTTTTCGCGGCCTGATAAAGGGGGCGATAGTCCCATTGTACGAGGTGGCGGCGCGGTCAGGACTTTTTCAGCAGAGCGGCGTGGCTGCGGCGGATGGTTACTTGCCGTTCAATTTGCAGTCCGGCGGCTCCGGCGAATTTCAACTCCTTGTCGAAATCGTGCTCCGAAACGTGGCCGGATGGTTCGACCAGCAGGAGCGCCGCACCCGGCTTCATCGCTTGGGCCGTTTCCCGGAAAAATACCTCCTGGTTCGGCAATTCGTGGACCACGGCGCAGACAAGAACGAAGTCCACCCGGCCGGCCAGGTCGGCCAAGCCCATAGAGTCCGGCGCACAGGCGCGGGCGTCAATCCGGTCTGCCACGCCCGCCTTCGCCGCGCGGCGCATCAGCACATCGAGCATCTTCCGCTCAATGTCAACCGCCACTACGCGGCCGCCCTTTCCCACCAGCCGGGCCATCTCGATAGTGAAGAAGCCCATGCCAGGACCCGGTTCGAGCACCGTCATGCCCGGTTTCAAATGCGCGGCGACCAGCGATCCCGGCGTGTACCACAACCGCCGGACCGGACTGGCGAGAAAATACCCCATCCACCAAGGACAGACCCTACGTTGCGCCATTTTGATATAGCACCCGAAATTCAAACGTAACATGTACGCGGCGCCGCTAACGCGATGCCCAACCCGTAGGGACCGTCAGTAACGCCAGGAAATTGTCCACCAGCAACCCCTCATAACCGTGTGGGGTCCCATCCCAGGCGCGCCAGTCGTAGGTGAGGCCACCGGGACCGAAGCCTTGGAAGTTGCCTTTCTCGAAACCATCGAGCAGCGGGAAAAGAATGCCATCGGCATCCTTGCGGCGTCCCAGTTGGTAGAGAGCCTGGAGCGTCCAATACACATGACAGGCCGACGCCCCGCCGTTCTCGTAAATCTGGAATCCGTCACTGCCGTCGTCCTTCTGCGATCCGCCCCAACGGTGTTCCGTGGTGATGTAGTCTTCGCGGCGCACCGGAACGAGGTTTCCTGGAAGCCCGAATTCGAAATGGCCGTAGCCCACTTCTTTGAGCTTGGCCAGCAGGCGGTCCATGATCTGGTTTGCCCGCGCCGCGGGAACCAAACCGACCGAGATGGCCAGACCTTGCACGAAAGTGAAATAGTAGTCGTGGAGCTGCCCATCGGCGCTCCTCCAGCCGGCCAGCACGCCGGTAGCAGGATTGTAGAACGTGGGCACATACGCCCGCCTGAGTTGTTCGGCTTTGTCGCGATACTCGCGGGAACGCGCCCCCTTGCCGGCGCGTCCGGCGAGGTCCGCCATGTCAAGCAGGGCGCGGTAGGCCAGCGCGTTCGAGTATGCGTCCTTGTGGCCGAAACCGATGGCGTCCCACCAATTGGCGGGCCGGCACTTCAACACTTCGGGCCAGGACCCTGTATCCCCGCTGAGAGGATACTCGATCAACCCGTCCCCGTCACTATCGAAGGCGAGAATGCGCGCAGTCCACGCTTCAATCCCCTCATAGTTCTTCTTAAGCCATTCCGCATCGCCGGTCGCCCGCACATACTCGGCCGCAGAGATAACCAGCGATGGAAAGGTGTCCAGGCTATCGTGTGGGTAACGGTCCTTATCCGCCGTCACACCTCGATAGCCGCGCATGCCGTAGCCTTTCATCCCGGCCAGGTATCGGTCCAGCGTGTCGCGCATCAAGTCCGTCGCCCGGAGTCCGTCCGCCAGCGGCGGGCACCGAGATGCGACCAGAGCATACTGGAAGTAGGTAAGCGGCGCGGGATCACTGGCCGAGTGGTTGGCCAGGACCTTGAAGCGCGGGTTGAGCTGGAAGATGCTTATGAAATTGCGGCGATAGCCGTCGAAGCGCGGATCCTGTTCCACCACCGGCGGACCGGGGTGAATGCTCACCACGTCAAGAATGTACTCGACTTGCGGCAGGGCGCGTGTGGCGGCCGGAAACGTCACGTTGACCCAATAACCCTCCTTGCCCCGGCTGGCATCGTAGGGCAAGGAGAGTTTCACCGCAGCGCTCGTAGTGATCCGCAAGGTGCCGTGATCCGGCATGTGCAGCAGCGCGGGCAGGCGCACGCTGCCGTCTTCGTTTATCCTACCGAGCAGCGTGGCGTGGCAAACGTGCGGATCAATGGAGATTTCCAACGCTTCCGGAGCAACCTGCTCACTCCATTGCGAACGCAACCGGATCTGCTTCTCGGAAAAGGCGATCCTCCACACAGGGGCCTCATCGAGCAGGTACTCAGCCGTCGCGCCGGTGCGCTTCACCGCATAGGGTTTCAAAGGTGTACCCGGCGCGTGCAACACATTCACCGAGAGTTTGCCACGGCCCAAGCTGTCTACGGCGAGCGTTTGAAACGCCGGCTTGGCAGGAGAAAGTGCTACCCTCAGGAACTTCGAAATGTAATTCAGCTCCACTGCCGCCGCCGGGAGAATCGACAGAGCAAAAAGCAAACCGATCCGTTTCACGGAGGGGCCTCCTGTCAGCCGCGCAGCACTCCGCCCTTGCGCTCGACAGCCTTGGGCCACCAGGCGCCTGGCACGAAAAAGTCGCGCCAGGTCAGTTGGCATTCCTCCACCATCTTGAGTCCGTATTCGCTACGCCCAAGATCGTATGGGCCGCCGTTGTTGGTGCCGAAGGTAAACTTGCAGCCCGCCGCTTTGGCCATGCGGATGAAGGCCGGGCTCGGCAAATGGTAGCGGTCGTTGATTTCGATGGCCACATGGTTGCGCGCGGCCGCTTCGGTTACCCGCCGCATGCGCGGCTCGGTCCAAAGCCGGTCGTAGTCTTTGGCGATCTGGTCGGGCAGGAACGTCGGATTCACGTAAATGTCGATGGGCTCGCGCTCCAGGATGCCGGCGGCCCGGTCGACAAGCGTATCCATGAACTCCTGCTCGTCCGTGATGGTTCCTACCTCGTCGCGAACCCAAGTGCGCATGCGGCGGCCGCGGTTGTCGGTCCACGTCATCGAATCGGTGAAGACGTAATCGAACAGCGCGACAGCCTCCCGTGAAACCATCTGCACCCACTCGCGCCCTTCCGCCTGCAAGGCAAGGAAGACAGGCCGGCTTTTCATGTCGTCGATGAATTGCCTCAACCCGGCGTCATCGTGAACGGGAAACCCCTTCCCGCAGTTGACCGCGATCCCATATTGGATGCCGTCGCGCCGCGAACGCGCGAGCGCCTGTTCGATGGTCAACCCCGCTTTCAGGTGAACGTGGTAGTCGACCATGGGGATGTTACGCGCGCCACAGGCGATGATCCTGCGGTAGGCGTCGTCCACCACGGGCGCTTCCTCGCCCGGCGGCGTCACGGCGCCCGCGAGCGGGCGCACGCGGATGGAACGGAACCGGGCGCGCGAGTCTGCATCGTGGCACTGCAAAGCGAACGTGCCGTGGCTGAGAAACCGGCCGCGCGGTATGCCGGGCGGAATTACGGGCGCCTCGGGCTCGGTGTAATCCACCAGCAATGTGTCGTTCAACCGCACCTGCACGTTCTTGCCGCGAACGGCGATGTGGATTTTGAACCATTCGCCGTCCGCCACAAGCTGTTTGTAAATGTTGCGGATCCCGTAAAGCGAGCCCGTCTTCTTGCGCTCGAGATAGCCGCCCTCGCCCGTAGCCGTGTTGTTGAGCTGGACCTCGAATCCCTTCTCCGGCCATCCCTTGGCTTGATAGGCGGTGTGGAAGTAGATGCCTGAATTGGCGCGCGGGTGGAGCAGCGCCTCCACTTCGAGTTCGAAGTTGCGGAAATCCGCCCGGCTCACCGGGCCCGTGTAGAACAAGTGCGAAGGAGGACCACCGGCTTCGATGGCGCCGCCGGCCACCTTCCACGATCCGGCATCCCCGCCAGCGCGCCAGCCGTCCAGGTTTTTCCCGTTGAACAACTCGATCCAGCCACCTCCGGCCGCTTGGAGCGGCAAGGTTGCCGCGGCGGCCAAAACGTCTCGTCGTGAAAGCAAGGATTCCCGCATAGTGAAGTCTCACTGGCCAGTATACGGACATGATACGTCGATGTGGGTTGCTATAAGATCATTTCGGAAGGGAGTGCATAAATGAATCTATTGAGCCGCAGGGAGATGCTGAGCCTGGCCGCAGCACCCGTGGCCCGGGGAGCGCTTCGCAGCCGGCCGAACATCCTTTACATCATGGCGGACGATCACGCTTCGCACGCCATCTCAGCCTATGGCAGCCGTATCAACCGGACGCCGAACCTCGATCGCATCGCCCAGGGTGGCGCGCGGCTCGACAACTGTTTCTGCACCAATTCCATCTGCACGCCCAGCCGGGCCGCCATCCTTACCGGCCAGTACAGCCACAAGAACGGCGTCTACACGCTCTCCGACCGCTTGGACCCCAGCCACGACAACGTCGCCAAACGGCTGCAAAGCGCGGGCTACCAGACGGCCATCGTCGGCAAATGGCACCTGGTGACGGACCCATCCGGCTTCGACTATTGGAACATCCTGCCCGGCCAGGGCGACTACTACAATCCCGTCTTCATAGATCGCGGCGAGAAGAAGAAACACCAGGGGTATTGCACGGACCTCATCACGGATTTCAGCTTGGACTGGCTCAGGAAGCGCGATCCGGGCAGGCCGTTTTTCCTGATGTGCCACCACAAGGCTCCGCACCGGCCGTGGCTGCCCGGACCCAAGTACGCGCACTTGTTCGACGGCCAGACCATCCCCGAACCCGATAACCTGTTCGACCATTACGAAAGCCGCCCGGCGAGCATCGCCAATGTGAAGATGCGGGTCGGAGAAGACAGTACCAAAACGGATCTGAAGGTAGATATTCCTTCCGGTCTCACGGGCGATGCCTTGCGCAAGTGGGCCTACCAGTACTACATCAAGGACTATCTGCGCTGTGTTCAAAGCGTGGACGACGGTGTCGGGCGTCTGCTTGACTACCTGGACGCGGAGGACCTCGCGCGCGACACCGTCGTGATCTACACGTCCGACCAGGGTTTCTTCCTCGGCGACCACGGCTGGTATGACAAGCGCCTGATGTACGAAGAGTCGCTGCGCATGCCCTTCCTCATCCGGTATCCCGGCGTGATTCGCCCCGGCACAGTGAACAAGGACATGGTGCTGAACATCGACTTTGCGCCGTTGTTCCTCGAGTATGCGCGAGCAGCCAAACCCGCCGCGATGCAGGGCCGCGGTTTCCGCGCGAATCTCGAAGGCCGCACGCCGCGCGATTGGCGCCGCTCGATGTACTACCGCTACTGGATGCACAACGACGAAAGCCATCACGTGCCGGCCAGCTACGGCCTCCGCACGCACCGCTACAAGCTGATCTACGTTTACGGCCAGCCTCTCGACATGCGCGGGGCAAATCCGCCGGCCACCGTGCCCGCCTGGGAACTCTACGATCTCGAAAAAGATCCGCGCGAGATGCGAAACCTTTACGACGATCCCGCTTATGCCAAGGTGGTGAGGGAACTGAAGGCGGAACTCGACAGGCTGCAGCGCGAAGCGGGAGACACGCCGGCATAGTGGCGGCAGTCGCGCCGGTTTGCACGCAGGGACGTTTCGCACCGTCTACAATATTCCTGATGCAGCGAGAGCAGCCGATCGATGGAGCAGACCCTGACGGGGCGGACGCAAATGAATTCCTTTATCACCGGATGCACCGCGGCGTCGTCTGGCAGGACCACGCGGGCGTCATTATAGACGCCAATCCCGCTGCGCAATCGATCCTGGGCCTTACTTTGGACCAGATGCGAGGCCGCACCTCCATGGACCCTCGCTGGCGTGCCATCCATGAGGACGGTTCAGCTTTCCCCGGCGAGGATCATCCGGCGATGGTGGCCTTGACAACGGGCGAAGAAGTTCACAATACCGTGATGGGCGTGCTCGAACCGAGGCGCGACGAGGTGCGATGGATCGAGATTGATGCAATCCCTTGCTTCGCCGGCTCCTCGACAAGGCCTGCCAGCGTCGTTACCATCTTCACTGACATCACCGAACGTAAGCGCGTCGATCAGGAACGCGAAGCCCTGCTGGATGTCCTGAGCCTGGTCGGCACCCCCAATACCGTTCCCGACCTGCTCCGTCAAGTGGTGTCGCGACTCCGCCGCTGGTCCGGTTGCGAAGCGGTCGGCATACGTTTTCGCTCGGGCGAAGATTACCCTTACGCGGAGACCGCGGGCTTCCCACCTGAGTTCCGCGAGCATGAGGACCGGCTCTGGAGCATCGGCGGACGGCCCGTGCAAGAAGGCGACAAGTCCGTCCCGCCCCCGCTCGAATGCCTTTGTGGGGCCGTTCTCCTGGGACGTTTCAATCCAGGAGCAACCTACTTCACTGAAGAAGGCGCGTTCTGGACCAACAACCTTTCCGAGACCGTCAAACAACTCTCCCGGGAACATCGCGCCACCCGTCTGCGCGGCTTTTGCGCCGCCGCCGGTTACGAGTCGATGGCCCTCATTCCGCTGAAGGCCATGGGGGAACTCTTCGGCCTCCTACAGTTCAACGACCGGCGCAAGAAGCGTTTCGATGCCAAGCGCATCGCGTTTTTCGAGCGTATCGCGGCAGCGCTGGCGCTGGGCCTGGCCGAGCGGCAGGCAGCCGAGTCCCTGCGGCAGAGCGAGCAGCGCTGGCAATTCGCCTTGGAGGGTGCTGGAGACGGCGTGTGGGATTGGGATCGGAAAGCCCCCCGCGCCTACCATTCAAAGCAATGGAAGGCGATGATGGGTTTCGAGGAAGACGAATTGCCGGATGCTTCCGCCGAGTGGGAAGCCCGCCTCCACCCGGATGACCGGGAAGCCGTGCACGAGGCTTTGAGAAGGCACTTATGCGAGGAAACGCCCATCTACACAAGCGAATACCGGCTGCGAACGAAAGACGGTAGCTGGAAGTGGATCCTGGCGCGGGGTAAGGTCATGAGCCGGGACACGGACGGTAGTCCCCTCCGATTCGTGGGCATACAGACCGACATCACCGAGCGGAAGAGGGCCGAGGAAGCGTTGAAGGCAAGCGAGGAAGCTCGCAGGACGCTGATCGAAAACATCCCGGGCGCGGTGTTTCGCTGCGAATTGGATTACCCGTGGCGCGTATGTCACATGAGCGCCGGGATCGAGAGTATCACCGGCATCGCCGCCGAGGAGTTCATTTCCGGGCGTGTCGTGTTCGGAAGCCTTATCCTGCCTGAAGACCTGCCGCGCGTCGTACGCCTTACCCGGGAGAGCATTGAACAGCATCGGCCTTACGTCTACGAGTATCGCGTGCGCCAACCCGGTGGAAGCGTGCGCTGGGTGCATGACAGAGGGCGCGCCGTCTATTCCGCTGCGGGCGAACCCTTGTGGCTGGACGGCGTGATCGTGGATGTCACCGAGCGCAAGCGAGTCGAAGAAGCCCTGCGCGAAAGCGAGTACTGGCTCCGTGAATCGCAGCGCGTCTCCAACCTCGGAACCTGGACGATGAATGTCCAAACCGGAGAGTGGACGAATTCGGAGATTTTGAGTGAAATCCTGGGAATCCCTTGCGGTTGCAATCGCACGATGCGATGCTTGCTGGAAATCGTCGCCCCCCCCTGGCGCGATGAGATTCGCCAATTGCTCGAAACCGAAGCGCTCGAACGCGGCAAACCCTTCAGCCGCGAGTTCATGGTGATCCGCCCCAGCGACGGCCACACACGCTGGGTGCTGATGCAGGGCGGTGTGGTCAACCAGGCGGACACGGCACCGGCTACCTTGGCCGGCACCATGCAGGACGTGACCGAACGCCACCACATGGAAGAACAGTTGATCGAGGCGCGAAAGATGGAGACGGTTGGACGCCTGGCCGGAGGCATCGCCCACGACTTCAACAACCTGCTCACCGTGATCAACGGTTACAGCGAACTGGGTCTCTCCCGGCTGTCCGAGTCCGACCCGTTACGCCCCAGCCTCGCTGAGATTCGGCGCGCCGGCGAGCGCGCTGCCTCGCTGACCCGGCAGTTGCTGGCCTTCAGCAGGCGGCAGGTGTTGCAATCGAAGGTGCTCGACCTGAATGAATTGGTCTCCGAGGCCAAGCAGAAACTGCAGCCTCTGTTGGGCGAGAAGATCACGTTGGTCACCGCGCTGGCTCCCGGTCTCGGGCGGGTGCAGGCGGACCCCGGCCAGATCGACCAGACGCTGCTCAACCTGTCGATGAATGCGCGCGATGCAATGCTGCCGGATGGCGGTACGCTCACCATCGCCACGGCGAACATGGACGTCGGCGAAGAAGATGCCGCGGCGCGCAATGGCGGCCGGCCCGGGCGCTATGTTCTGCTGACGGTGCACGATTCCGGGGCCGGTATGGACGAAGCGACCCTGCGTCATTTGTTCGAGCCCTTCTACACCACGAAACCGCAGGGCAGCGGCACTGGACTGGGGCTCGCGACGGTTTACGGGATCGTCCAGCAGAGCGGCGGCTGGATATCCGTCTCCAGCCAACCCGGCGCCGGAGCCACGTTCAGCATTTACCTTCCACGCTTCGACGAGTAAGCTCTGCAGCCTTCCGCCGCAGACGCCGTATGTGTAAATAGACACGGACCGCCGCATAACCCAGCAAAACCACAACACAAGATTGCACCACTTTCGCCCAGGCGTAGAACTCATACAAAACACTACTGGAACTGCGGGGACTCCTGCTTAATATCACCAAGCTGGCCATCAGAAACACCAGCAGTAACATCAGGAGACGGCGGTATTTCTCCACTTTGCTGTCCACGTCCGTGAACACCTCCGGAGCCGAGGCGTCGCCCGTCCGGAAGCAGTGCCATCCGCCGAACGAGCATACGTGTTCCCAGCCGGAATCCGCGAACAGTGTGAAGTACTCTTCGAGCGACCGATTTGAACCTGGACGGTAGTCCAAGCGATAGCGGAACTCACCGGGCTTGCCTTCGACGAAGCGAAAGACAATTCCTCCGCGCACCAGGTGCCACCCCTGACGCGCCATCTTCTCCAGCCACTTCTCCTCCTGATCGTCCTGCCAGGCGAAGAAGAACCTGAAAACGCTTCTTGTCTTTCCCGATTGGTTCATTGCGCTTCTCCTTTCGCCGCCAACGCCTTGCGCCCCAACTCGGACAAACTCTGCATACGCGCACACTCGCACTCCACTACGCGGCGGCCGAGCGCGGTCAGTACGTAATGTTTGCGTCTTTCGTCTTCGCCGCTGGATTCGCCAGTCCGGCGGATGAGTTCCTGATCGAGCAGCTTGGTTAGCGCGCCGTAAAGCGTCCCCGGCCCCAGCTTTTGCGCACCGCCACTCAACGCCGAGACTTCCTGCATGATGGCGTAGCCGTGCTTGGGTGAGGCAAGTGATGCCAGGATCAGGAATGTAGCCTCGGTCAAAGGCAGAAAGGACATCGGATCGTGTTTCATTGTCTTCCTATCGCGATGCGATATAACGTGAGACGATATATCGTACGACGATATAGTACATGGGTTCTGTCCCCTTGTCAAGAGAAAAAGCGAGAAAAACTAGAGCGTGTTTCTTCCGGGGCTTAGCGGAAGCCTGATCCCGCGCCAGACGAACTCGCCGGAGATTCCCGGTGGGAGCGTGATCTCGCCGGCCGGCTTGCCGTCGCGCATCTCCAGGCGCACGGTGATTTCACCCGCCGGATGCGGCACCGTGCCGGAAACGCGCGTAAGCTTGCCGAGGTGCGGCCGCACGACAACCTTCTTCCAGCCGGGCGAGGCCGAATCCACGCCCAGCACCGTGCGCAGCAGTTCGATGTTGGGGCTGGATCCCCAGGCATGGCACTCCGAGCGCACGCGCGGGCCGGACCATTCGGCCCAGGTAGTTGAGCCCTGCGCGATCATCTCTCGCCAGGTGTCGAGCATGTCGACGTAACGGTCGCCCAATCCGGTCTCGCGCATGGCGAGGTGCAGGTAGTAACGGAAGTAGATGGTCGCTTGCGAGAGGCTTTTGTCGGCAAGCGAACGCCTGATGATCCGCCGCGCATCGTCACCGGTCTTCACGTGCGCCAGCACGGCAAGCGCGTTGGTGTGCTGCGAAAAGTCGCGCTTATCTGGCGTGTCGGCAAACAGACCGCGTGCCGGGTCCCAGTAAAGGTCCACAATGGCGTGACTGAGCCGCTCCGCCTCGTCCTGGTACACTGTGGCCAGCGCCGGCAACCCGTGTGCCCGCTCCATTGCCGCGGCCCACTGGTAGGCCAGCAGCAGTTGCAGATCCAGTGGCGCGGAAGAGCCTTCCTCGCCAGCGGGCGGCACCCCGCTTTTCCATGCGGGGACCCAATCGACGAAATTCCACCAGGGCATACGGCCAAGCGAGCCGTTGACTTTCTGATAACGCGCGAAGAAAGCCAGCACGCTTCGCACACCGGGCAGCATCTGGCGGACGAAGGCTGGATCGTCCGCGTACATCCAGTAGTCGTGGAGCATTCCAATCCACCACAGCGAGAATGGCGGGATGTACTGCTGCAGCGCCGAAGGCGCCCGGCTGAAAGTGGCTCCTTCGGAGGTGCGCGAGCTGTCCAGTTGCTCAATGGCGTTGCGCATCAGGCGCGTGTCGCCGGTCATGTAGACGCTCACCATGGCCTGGATGCGCGTATCGCCGGCGTACTGCAACTGCTCGTAGTACGGGCAATCCATGTAGCTCTCGTGCGCGCACAGCCGCGCGGTTCGCCAACCGATGTCGAGGATCTTCGCCAACTCCGCGGAATCGGATTCGAAGCGGGCACGACGCTGGAACGGATAACCCGTATAGACACCTCGCAGGTCCTCAATAGTAAGAGGCGCATCGCGCGTCTCGATTTCCATTTCGATATAGCGGAAGGTGCGCCAGTGCAGGGTGCGGAACTGACGGCGCCCGCCGTCGGCCGTGAACACGTCCTGGTTACCTAACACGACGAGCCCGTCCACCGTGTCGCGATGCGCCTTCTCGCGCGGCTTGCCGGGCTTCCACATGGCCTCGGCATACCGTAGGGAAACGGTTGCGCCCTTACCGCCGCTCACAGTCAACTCCGGAAACGCCGTCGTAAGATGATTCTGATCGAGCAGAATCTTCGCCCGCGCACGCGCCGGAATCTTGAAGGGCGCCGCACGGCGCGGGAACTCGGCGGGCGGTGTCACGCCTGCGCTGCGGCGTACACGGGAAAGCCGCTCAGGCGTCTCCTCCATGAAAGGAATGGAGCGCGGCACCAGCATCCAGGGCGCCGGCGAGTCCTGCGCATAGCGCCCCGCCGCGGTCTTGCCTGCTTCGGCGGGTGCCCAGGATTGGTCGTCGAAATCCGGCTTCTCCCACCCCCATGGATAAAGAGCCGCGTCAATGCGCTCACCGGGAGGCGCGGCGTAATATCCCGTGGCGTGCTCCGGAGCGAGCGGGTTCGCTGCGTAGGCCGTGTTCCGGGCGCACCGCCACTGCGCATCCGTGTTCACGACCTGTTCGAGTTGGCCCGCTCCCTGCAACAGAAAGCCGGTCTGGCTGGAGATCTGCGCCACCGCCGCGTACGGGCCGTCGTTCCAGACGATTGCCGCCAGCACATTCCGGCCTGCCGCCAGGTGGGGCGCGAGGTCCACCGTCTCGAACCGCCAGTGTTTCAGATCGCCGCGCGCCGGCCCCCAAGCCACGCGGACACCGTTCGCGTAAAGCTGATACCGGTTGTCGCCGCTCACGTGGACGACGAAGGACGCCGGCTTGGCGTCGAGCGTGAACGCGCGCCGGAAATGATACACGCCGTATTCGGAGGCAGGCGCGCCCGGCACGCGTATCCAGCGCGCCTTCCAGTTCGAGCGGATCAGGTCAGAACCGGCAGCGGCGCTCATGGCCGATGCCAGGACGAGCGATAAACAGCATTGTCTCCACAACATCACGAACGCGACTCCCTGCGCGATTCTCAGACGGGTTTGCGCGCCACCGCCACCAGCGTCAGTCCGGGCCAGGGCAGCAGCGGGTCAACCAGTCTCAAAAACCACACGGTCTTATCGAAGATTTTGAGTGTGACTTTGTTGATCTTCTTGCGATGCAACAGGCGGCCGTACAGCGCCCACGCGGGCACTCCGGCGCGGTTCAGTTGGTAGAATTTCTCGATTTTGAAACCGGCGTTCTCGAGCAACTCACGCAACTCGCGGCGCGAAAACCGCCGCTGGTGGCCGAGCGTACGGTCGACGCTGCCGAACAACCAGCGGCCCTGCGGCACCAAGGCGAGCAGCGTGCCGCCCGGTTGCAGAACTCCATGCAGCGAACGGAGCGTCGAGGCCGGATCGTCCAGATACTCGAGCACATTCACCGAAAGCGCCGTGTCGAAGGCGCTTTGCATCTCGCTGTAGCCGGCGGGCTCCGCCGGATCGAGCCGCCGCACTTCGACGTTCGGCGTCCGCAGGAAACGATTGCTCAGCGCGTGCAGGTAGAGCGGATCCTTTTCGGTGGCGACATAGCGGAGCCGCCGCCCCATCAGCCGCGCGCTGAGGTGCCCAATGCCGGCGCCGATCTCAAGAATGCTGTCCCCAACATGCTTGCGTAACAGTTTCGCGAGCCAGTTCAGGTATTGCGGCGTGCCGGTGAGATTGTTCAGCAACCCTCGTCCGTAAGGCTCGGTATACAGGTCGTCTACGGCCCAGAAGTAGAGGATGACCGCCAACGCCTTGAGCCCGTCCTTCCAACCGATTTTCTTGCCTTCCTCAAAGGTGCGCCCGTGGTAGCTGATCGGCACCTCGTAAACACGGAATTTGCGCTTGGCGCACTTCATCACGATCTCAGGCTCGAAGCCGAAGCGGTTGCTGCGGATCGGCACGCTCTTGAGCAGGTCCGTGCGGAAGACCTTATAACAAGTCTCCATATCCGTCAGGTTCAGGTTCGAGAACATGTTGGAGGTCAGCGTGAGGAGCTTGTTAATCATCGAGTGCCAGAACAGCAGCACCCGCCTCTGTTCACCGGCGAGGTAACGCGAACCGAAAACAGCATCGGCGCGGCCGTCGAGCATGGGACGAAGCAGGTGGGGGTACTCGCTGGGATCGTACTCGAGGTCGGCATCCTGGACCAGGGCGAAATCGCCGGTCGCATGCTGGATAGCCGTGCGCACCGCCGCTCCTTTGCCCTGGTTCACCTCGTGGCGGAACAGCCGGATGGCCGGTTCGTTCGCGGCCAGACGTTGGAGGATCGCCCAGGTACCGTCGGTTGAGCAGTCGTCTACGATGACCAGTTCGCGGTCCATGTTCTCGGGCAGAGGCGCGGCAAGCACCTGTGCCAGGCTCCGTTCGACTACTACTCGCTCGTTGTAGACGGGGATCAGGATTGAGAGCTTCACGGTTCTTCCTCAGTATAATGAACGCGGGCAGAGAACTAGGGAGCTCTTTCATGCTGATCTCACGGAATACGTTCCTCGAGGCCGCCGCGGGCGCATCGCTGTCCATATCCGGCGCCGCCGTCCCGCGTTCTTACAAGAGGCTAAAGGACCTGATCATCTACAACGATCCTAACTTCTACAGCGCGTTCCCGTCGATCGTCCGCCGCCCCAGCGGCGAACTGATCGTAGCCTTCCGGCGCGCACCGGACCGCCGCCGGGTGGGAGGAAAAGGTTACACACACACCGACCCGAACAGCAACCTGGTTCTGGTGCGCTCGCGCGACAACGGCGAAAACTGGACCAAGGATCCTGAGTTGATCCACGCGCACCCCGAGGGCGGTTCGCAGGATCCCTGCATGGTTCAGCTTCGCGACGGCACACTCGTCTGCGCCAGCTACGCCTGGTACTGGATGCCGCCCAGCGCCCAGATGCCCGAGAACGGCCACGCCCCGTACAGGTTCCTCGGCGGCTACATCGTGCGATCCATCGACGGTGGCAAACGCTGGCAAGGCCCATACGTTCCGCCCCCGGTGCCGGGCCGGAACCTGAAGGACGCCTTCGGGCAACCTCTGCCGGCTTACAACCGCGGCGCCATGTGCCAGGGGCGCGACGGACGGCTTTACTGGGTGGTGGCGTACGGATGGGAGAAGATGTACCCGTCGGATCTACACCTGCTGATCTCGTCCGATGGCGGGAAGACGTGGAAGTACTCTTGCCGGGTTGCGTGGGACGACAAGGTTGAATTCAACGAGACTTCTCTCTATGAAACGCCCAAAGGCGACCTGGTGGCCTTCATCCGCACCGCGAAATTCGACGATCACACGGTGATAGCACGGTCGACCGACGGCGGAAAGAGCTTCGAGCGCTGGCAGGACGCGGGCTTTCAGGGTCACCCGCATCACGCGCTGCGTCTGCCGGATAACCGCGTCTGGCTCGTGTACGGCTACCGTCACAAACCGTACGGCATCCGCGCGCGCATCCTGGATCCTGAGTGCACCAACGCCGCCACAGCGCCTGAAATCGTGCTGCGCGAGGACGGCGGATCAGGCGACATCGGCTATCCCTGGAGCACGTTACTCGCGGGCGGCCGCGTCCTGTCCGTCTACTATTTCAATACCGATCCCGACGGCCCGCGCTGGATCGCGGGCACGATCTGCGGTTGAGGATGTTATGCATGAATGAACGGAAATGGAGCCGCCGGGGATTCTGCGCCTCGGCCGCCGCATCCTTGGCGCCACGAACCGACGCATCCGGTCCGGTTCTCAAGATCGCAGCGAAGGGAATCGTGCACGACGCGTCCACGGCAGCTATCGCCGGCGCCTGCCGCTGCAACAACGGTGATCTGTTGGCAGCGTTCAATACCGGCGGCGATTTGAGCGCGGGATAGCGCACCGGCCTCGTGGTGGAGTTGCCGGATCGCACCCTGCTATTGCCGCTTGGGGGCGCCTACGACCGTCGCGGCGCGTGGGCTTGCGGCCTGGTGAAATCCACCGACAACGGAGAGACCTGGGGCAACTACAGGCGCATCGTACAGGGAAAGAGCGACGAGACGCCGATCATCCTGCTCCCGGACGCCCGCGTGCTCCCGCGGATTCGCGGTCATTCCGACGACCCAAGCCGCCCGTTCCACGTGTCGCATTCCTCCGACGGGCGTATCCTGGTCACGTTCCACAATGCTGCGCCCAGGGTGTACGTGGCCTACAACGTATTGGAAGAAATCTCAGCGGGCTAGCTCCCCGCAATGCGCACCGTCCAGGCGGCGGTGCGCGCCGGGCGATCGGCAACCAGCAGAATCCGGTACAGGCGGTCGCCCCAAACGCTCTTCAGATGCCCATCGGTGATGGTGACTTCTTCCACCTTGGGTGTGAGCCTGCCGCCTTCAAACAGTACGCGCGCCTTGCCGAAACCCGCCTGCAGGCCGTCCAGTTCCAGTTCGCCGGGCGATGCGACGCGCACGCTGCAGGGCGTCATCAGCGTCAACGTGATCTGTGCTGCGTCCCGCTTGAGCTGGCAGGCATCCGTGATCGAGATCTCGTTCTTCTCGCGGTCCAGCCGCATCCTGCGCCGCCAGGATTCCACGCCCGCCTCCGCCGGATAGGTTTTAGCGATATCCATGCTCAGTTCCGCACCGCGAGCGTCCGTGCGGTAGCGCACGTCGCGCGCCTCGAACTCGCGTCCATCGTGCTGCATGACGCCGTCGATGGTCGGCAGGTTGTGGTAGGCCGACTGCATGGTCCAGATCTCGTATCGCAGATTGCTGAAGGTTTTGGCGGTGTAAGTCTCCACGCCTACGTCGATGAAGACCGGCTTGCCGTCGTTGTAAACCACGAAGTTGCCCACGTCGTTATGGTTGTGGCTTTCGGCGTTGTGGCCGCCCTTCGCTGCGATGTATAGCCCATCGGCAGAGCCTTCCTTCACCCGCGCCGCCATCACTTGAATGCCGGACAGCCACACATCGCCGATCAGGGGCGCTTGCGGCCGCACGGCGCGCAAAGTCCCGTAGTTGAAGATGGCCGGCAGTTGGCGGCCCAGGCTGTCCCGCCGCAACTTGCCGCCGCCCAACTCGGACGCACAGAAGGCGCCGAAGGCCTGCAGGCGCTCGTCCTTGATGTGGCGTCCGGCGCGGAACACCAGGTCGCCTGAAGGCGAGGCGTGCGCGGATGCGTCCGCGAAGTTGATGAACCAATTGCCTGCCACATGGGCGCGCATGATGTAGCGGGCAATCTCGCGGATCAGCGGAACATCGTAGACGTCGAGCGCGCCGCCGGTCGCCGAATGGAGCAGGTCAAGACAATCGAACAGCGATGCACCCGCGCGCGACCAGTAGCCGGGGCCTTCGTCACAGCCGCCGTCGTCGTGATAGGGATTGATGAAGTTGTCCAGGCTGCGCAGGATCCGGTAGACCGCCGCGACGCGCCGCTGTTCGTTCGTTTCCATGAGCAGCGCCGAGGTGAGCCAGTTCGAGTTGATCCACGGGTTCCAGTTGTTCACCGGCCGTGTGCGCGATGCGCTCCACCCCATCCAGCCGAAGTCGTCGCGCTCCAGGCATGGGGTGAGCATACGGCGGTCCACTTCCGCACGCAGGCGCGGGCGTATGAGCGGCGAGACGGTGTCGAGCCGCGCCCCCAGCAGGTAATCGGTCCACGCCAGCAGGCTGGCGGTTTCGGCGGCGAACAGGTCGACGATAGGCTCATTGACATCGGGCAAGCCGCGCCCCGCGCGCTGCACTCCCACGTGCGCCGGCACACCCCACCAGGTCTCTTCAAGCGTGAGCCAGATGCCGTTGGCGATCTCGTCGAGGAACCGCCCCTTGGCTTCGACGCACTCTCCGATGACCAGGTCGCCCAGGCGGTTGCGGCGGGCGCTGCGCACACTCTCGAATCGCGAACGATTGCCGTTGCGAGCGAACTCGAGGAAGGAGCTGGCCAGCAGTGAAGGCCACGGCGCGCCAAGCTGCGCCTCCGCCGAGGCCGCCAATTCCTTGCGCAACCCGGCCGGCAGTCCGTCCCACGCATCACGATCCGCCGAGGTGGGAAACGGCTTCCATTTCGGGCGGGCGATCAGGCATCCTCCGAGCCGCCCTTCGGTCCAACCGCCGGACATGATGTTGCGGGGCTTTTCCCCACCAGGCTGTTGGGATGCCACCAGATGAGGCGCGGCGAGCGCGGCGCCGGTGGAAGCGAGCCAAGTCCTACGGGTGGTTTTTGGCATGCCTTCCATACTGTCACAACCGGAATGCGGTGTTGGGGCTACGGTGATAGAGGTCGCGGGAGGCACTTATGGGGCCGAAGCCGTCTTGCGCCCAGACCCGGCAACGTCTAAACTGAAAGTGATCGGGGCGTGGCTCAGCCTGGCTAGAGCGCCTGGTTCGGGACCAGGAGGCCGGTGGTTCAAATCCACTCGCCCCGACCATTCCTCAGATATTCCTGCCGCTTCCGTGATAAACTGCCCTCTTGCGACTGCCGGCAGCGGTTCCTATCCTGACCACAACTCTGCTTCTGGCGTACGGGTGCGCGCGTTATCCCGCGGCCTATTCGCCCCCGCCGCAGCGGCCTAGCGACTTCGGCCCTGATCCTCCCCTGATCCGTTCGATGAGCGCATTCACCCGGATGGATTCACCCTGGGTTCAGAAGTACTTGGTCAAGGACATCGATACCTCTCCCGGCCAGGGCCTGCGCTGGACATTCGAGCATCCGGAGATGCGGTTCGTCCTTGAAGATAAGGCGAATCAACGGCTGGTGGTGAATTTCATCGTGCACTCCGGAACGTTCAAGGAGACCGGACCGTTCACCGTGGAGTTCCTGGTAAACGGCACCTCTGTCGGGAAGCTGCGCTGCGCCGAGCCTGAGGAGCACCGGTTCGAGGCTCCCGTGCCGAAGGAATTGCTGGAGAAGGCGCCCGAAACACGCGTGGCGATCCGGGTGGACAAATACTGGATTGCGCCGACCGACCACGCCAAGCTCGGGATTCTGCTCGTAGACGCGGGGTTCTTCGCACGGTGAAAACAATCTTTCAGATCCTGTTCGGGGCGGGCTTGACCGTAGGCGCCGGCGTGGCGCTGGGATCGCTGCTGCTCGCCCGGTTGCGCGGCGAGTTCCGCCGCATCGAGTTCGCGCTGTTCTCCTTCCTCTGCGGTTCGGCAGCTCTCAGCCTGCTGATCTTCCTTCTCGGCTCCGCGCACCTTGTCTATCGCGGCGTGCTGCAGGTGCTGGCGTTCGCGCTCATAGCAGCCGCGTTGTGGTTCAACCGCGGCCGCCGCGGGGAGCCGCTGGAACCGTTGCCGCAGCCCTGGCTCAAACTGTTCCGGATCGGCTTCGCCGGTTACGGGATCCTGTACTTGGTTCACGCCCTCGCGCCGGAGGCGAGCCCGGACGGGGTGGCCTACCACCTGGAGATTGTCGGCCATTACGCCCGGGCGCACGGCCTGGTGCCCATAGCCACGAACATGTACGCCAGCCTCTCGCAAGGCATCGAGATGCTGTTCCTGATGGCCTACACGTTCGGCCGGCACTCCGCGGCGGCGATGGTCCATTTCAGTTTCTTGATGGCGCTGCCGCTGCTGGTGGTGAGCTACGGGCGTAGGTTCGGCTTCCCGGTCGCGGGCGCCTTCGCCGGCCTGGTGGCGTTTACGTGCCCGTTGATGGGCATCGACGGCGTCAGCGCCTATAACGACGTGGCGCTGGCCACGACGGCCTTCGGCGTCTACTACCTGCTCGAATTGTGGGACCGCAGCCGGAACCGCGGCCTGCTGCTTCTGGCGGGGTTACTGGCGGGATTCTGCTATGCGCTGAAGTATACCGGAGGCTTCGTGATCCCCGCCGCCATGGCGTTCGTTCTGTGGCGGCAGGCCCGTGCCGGACAGGGATGGCTCAAAGGACCGCTTACCGTTGCGGTTTGCTCCGCAGTGCAGGTGGCTCCGTGGATGATCAAGGATTGGATCTGGGTGAACAACCCGGTGGCTCCGTTCTACAATTCCTGGTTTCCCAATCCTTTCATCCATGTGTCCTTCGAGCACATATACCGCACGATCATGGCCAGAATGCCGGATGGCTCCAGCCGGATTGCGGGTCTGTGGGACGCGTTGATTTCAGGCCGGGAATCGCAAGGCCTCATCGGGCCGCTGTTCGCGCTGGCGCCGCTGGCTCTGCTGGCGTTGCGTCAAAAGGAAGCGAGGCGCCTGCTGGCCGCCGCGCTGGTGCTGGTGCCGGGTTACATGGGCAACTTCGGCGGCCGGTTCCTGCTTCCCTTGGTTCCTTTTGCCGCCATGGCTATGGGCCTCGGGATGTCCCGGTTCGGCCGCCTGCTTTCCTCGCTTGCGGTGCTTCAACTGATCATTTCACTTCCGGGCATTCTGCCACTTTACGCGCATCCATACGCGTGGAGACTCGATTGGCCGCCTCTGGCCGCGGCGCTGCGGTTGAAACCGGAAGCCGAGTTCCTCACTTCCCGGCTTGCGTCCTACCCCGCCGCGCGCCGCCTGGATGATGTCCTGCCGGGCGTCGAGACCATTTACGCCGGCGATCCCCCCGCTCAAGCCTATACGCGGCACCGGATTCTGGCGTCTTACATGTCGGCATTCAACCAACGGCTATCCGAGATGCTGAACACCGCGACGGTGCCGGCGGAGAAATTCCTGGCCGAATGGCAGTACCGGTTCCCTTCCCGCTCCGTCCGCCGCATCCGCGTTGTGGTGGCGAAACCGGGGCTGGCCAGCCAGTGGTGCGCGACCGAGATCCGCGCATGGAGCCTCGGCAAGGAGTTGGAACGGCAGTCCGCATGGAAACTGTCGGCGCGGCCGAATCCCTGGGATGTGCAGTTGGCTTTCGACAACAGCTACGTCACCCGCTGGTGTACGCGTCAACCGGTTTCGGCGGGCATGCACGTCGAAATCGATTTCGGCGCGCCCGTGACCCTTGACGCCGTGACGATTGAAGCCGGAATGGACCAAACCGCCACGCTGCGCATTGAAGGTGCGGACGGGCAAGGCGGCTGGACACTGCTCTCAGACAAAGCTCAACCGGAGCCGCTCAAGAAGGTGACCGGCCTGCGGCGCGCAGCGATGGTGGAGTTCAAGGCGTGCGGCGTGCCCTACCTGCTCGTGAAGGACACCGCCGATTACGCCGAGGATTTCTGGCGTAACAAGCCATACTGGGGTGTCACGGAAGTTTTCGAAGCCGCTGGCTACCGCCTGTACCATATCGACTGAACCGGCGGCATTGCATCGCCCCGGTTGAAGGTATACTGTCCCAGACGCCGGTGGCCCGGATCTGATTAGTTGAATCGTCCTATGAACGAAAATGAACCCGAGCGTTTTCCAATAAGAGTCTGGCTCATTTCCTTCCTGGGCTGGATGTTCGATTTCTATGACCTGATCCTGATCAGCTTCCTGCTGATTCCGATTGGGAAGGATCTGGGACTAAGCGTCCAGCAAGAGAGCCTGATTCTGGGCGTGGCGCTGGGCGCCTCGGGGATCGGCGGAATCGTCTTCGGCTACCTGTCCGACCGGTACGGGCGCAAACAGGTGATGACGTGGACAATCGGGTTGTACTCGCTGGGCACGGCGCTGTGCGCGTTTTCCACGGGACCGTGGAGCCTACTCTTCTTCCGCCTGCTGACGGGACTCGGGGTGGGCGGCGAATGGGCCGTGGGACACGCTCTGGTTCAGGAAGCTTCCCCAAAGCATATGCGCGGACGGGCGGCGGCGTTCCTACAGGCGGGCGAACCTCTCGGCGTGGGCCTGGCGGCCGTCACGGGACTGCTGATCACGCCGCTGATCGGGTGGCGGTGGGTGTTCGTGGCTTCGTCCGCGACGGCCGTTCTTGCATTTGTGGCACGGCGGCACCTTCCGGAATCCACGTTATGGAAGCGGCAGAGGGAGGAGCAACTCTCGCCAATCGAGGCGCTGCGGTGGATCACGCGCCACGGGTTTCTCCCGGCCCTCATCAAGGGTTGGATTCTGGGGGTCTTCAAGCTCGGCACTTACTGGACCTGTTACGTGTGGCTGCCCAGGTTCCTGCAGGACCAATTTCACCAGCCGGTGGGAAGATCGGCGGTCTGGATCCTTACGGCGCAATCGGGACAGTTGGCCGGGATGCTGCTGTTCGGCTATGTAGCGGACCGCTACGGCCGGCGGCGGGCGTACACGGCGTACTCGTTGCTGACGGCCTGCGCCATCTACGCCCTGGCGTTCCACTGGGAGCCGTTGCTGGCGAGGCCGGGCTTCTTCTGGACGGTGATGTTCATGATGGGCATCGGTTCGGGCTGCACGGCGGGCTTCGGCGCGTTGCTGGCCGAACTGTTCCCGACGCAGGTGCGCAATTTCGCTATGGGGACGGCCTATAATTGCGCCCGCGGAGTGCAATTCTTCGCGCCCATGGTTGTCAGCGCCTTTGTGGCCGGATATGGCGTGCGCGGGGGTCTGGGCGTGCCGCTGGTGCTGGCGCTGGCCACGGCAAGCTGGGTCTGGGTCCTTCCGGAAACCCTGCGCCGGGACTTGGCGCGAATCGCGGTGCCTTCCGGTGCGGCTTCGCGCGAGGTTCGGTAAGGATGTGTTGGAAGGAACGGCAGTCAAATTTTCTCAGAAAACCCGCGTACCCCTAGCTTTCCTCCCTGCTTCCCTGTAGGATGTTAGGCGCGGCGCGGGGGGTTCGCGCCTGCCGGCGCCGACTACCTGTCAGTGAGGGAGCCATGTCCAAGATCAATTGGGGACGCGTCATCGGCGGTGGTCTGCTCGCGGGTCTGGTGATCAACGTCGTGGAATTCCTGGTGAACGGCTTGTGGCTGGCCGCTGATTGGGGAGCGGCCATGAAGGCTTTGGGCATGAGCGGCGAATACGGAACCGCTCAGGTAGTGGTCTTCAATCTCTGGGGCTTCGCCATGGGGATCTTCGCGGTGTGGCTGTATGCTGCCATCCGAACAAGATATGGCCCCGGTCCAAGGACGGCTTATACGGCGGCAGTGGCGACGTGGGTGCCCGGGTATCTGATGGCGAACATCCCGCCGGCTGTGCTAGGCATGTTTCCGGTGCGGCTGATGCTCATAGGCATCGCCACTGGACTGATCGAGGTGATCCTGGGAACGCAATTGGGTGCGTCGTTTTACAAGGAAGGCGAAGCCCCCGTAACCAAGGTCGCCGGGACTTAGGCCGAACCGGCAACAGGTGGCGGAGCGGACCCGGGGTGGTGTAGTATAAATACTTGCGGCTCATGGCGCGCGCGTGTGTAGGTGTGCGTCCCCTGTAAGCAGCCTTCCGGTAGACCAACAAGTCAAAGAGGATCGTTATGTACGCTGTGATTGAAACGGGCGGGAAGCAGTATCGCGTGGCGCCCGGCGACACTATCGAAGTGGAAACGCTCAAAGGCGATGTCGGCGCCGCCGTCGAGTTCGACAAGGTTCTCGCGGTGGTGAAAGGCCCGGAAGAGGTGGTTGCGGGTCCGGCGCTTGCCAGCGCGAAGGTCAAGGCGACCATCACGGCGCACGGCCGGGGCGACAAGGTTCTGGTCTTCAAGTTTCGCCGCAAGAAGCAGTACAAGCGGACCATCGGGCACCGGCAGAACTTCACGCAGGTGAAGGTGGACGAGATCGTCGCGTAGAGGGAGTGCGGCATGGCACATAAAAAAGGTTTAGGAAGTTCGCGCAATGGCCGCGATTCGAATGCGCAGCGGCTGGGTGTGAAGGTGTTCGGCGGCCAGACGGTTCCCGGCGGCTCTATTCTGGTCCGGCAGCGCGGGACCAAGATCAAGCCGGGCGAGAACGTCGGGCTTGGCAAGGACGACACGTTGTTTGCCCGCGTTGGCGGCGTGGTCGAGTATCGCGACCGGGGCCGTCACGGCAAGTTCGTGAGCGTTAAGGTCGCGTCCTAGACGCCCGCGGAAGAACCAGAGTTTTCAAATGAGGCCGCCGCCTGAAATGTGGCGGCCTTTTCTATGTTCATCGACGAGGCAAGAGTTTATGTGAAGGCGGGCGACGGCGGCAACGGCTGCCTGGCGTTCCGGCGGGAGAAGTATGTCCCGCACGGCGGCCCGAGCGGCGGCGACGGCGGCCGCGGCGGTGACGTCGTTTTTGTCGCCAGCATCCACCACAACACCCTGCTTCACTTCCGCTTCAATCCCGAACACAAGGCCCAGCGCGGACGCCACGGCGAAGGCAGCAACAAGACCGGCCGCGACGGCGCGTCCATTGAAGTCCCCGTACCCGTGGGCACGGTGGTCTTCGACGAGGCCACCGGCGAAATGGTTCACGACTTCGCCACCCCCGGCGAACGTTTCGTCATCGCCCGCGGGGGACGGGGCGGCCGGGGCAACGCGCGCTTCGCCACTTCCACGCACCAGGCGCCTACCGAACACGAACCGGGCCATCCGGGCGAAGAGTTTCACCTGCGCCTGGAACTGAAGTTGCTCGCCGACGTCGGTCTGGTGGGTTTCCCGAACGCGGGCAAGTCTACGCTGATCTCGCGGATCTCGGCGGCGCGGCCCAAAATTGCCGACTACCCGTTCACAACTCTCGAACCGAATCTCGGTGTGGTCGATGCGGGCGATGGGCGCACCTTCGTGGTGGCGGACATCCCCGGCCTGATCGAAGGCGCGCACCAAGGCTCGGGTCTCGGAATTCAGTTTCTGCGCCACGTTGAGCGTACGCACCTGCTCGTCCACCTGGTGGATGTGTCGGAAGCCACCGGCCGCGACCCGGTGAACGATTTTGAGGTCATCATGCGCGAATTGGCCAGTTTCAGCCCGGAGATGGCGGCCAAGCCCATGCTGCTGGTGGCGGCAAAGATCGACGTCGCGCAGGACTCCGCGCGCGTGGAAGCTCTCGAGCAACTGGCGGCCGCGCGAAACCTGGAATTCTTCAAGCTTTCAAGCGTCACCGGGCAGGGCGTCGAAGCGCTGAAGCACCGCATGGGCGACATCTGCCTTGCGCCGCAGGCGCCTCCCTCCGAGTAAGCCGCGACTCCTCGGTTTACTGTAAACTTGTCCACTGAGGAGATTCCATGAAGACTGCTCTTTGCTGTCTCCTGTCGTGCGCGGCGGCCGTGATGGCGCAATCCTTGCCTGTGCGCGGCCTGCATTTGAGGGCACCTCTTGCCGAGGAAATGCCCCTGACCGAGAAATTCATCCGCGAGGTACTGCCCAAGGAAGGCGTGAACGTTCTGGTCATGGCTTTTGGTTACCGGTATCAGTACACCAAGCATCCCGAGGTGGTGGACAAGGATCCCCTCAGCCGCGACGACATCAAGCGCCTTGTGGCGGCCTGCCGCGAGGCGAACGTCAAGCTGATCCCGCAGATCAACATGCTCGGACATCAATCCTGGGGAAAAGAGACGTCCCCGCTGCTGCGTGCACATCCGGAGTTCGACGAGACTCCCGGCGCTTACCCGGACAACCAGGGCATCTACTGCCGCAGCTACTGCCCGCTTCATCCGCAAGTGCACGCCGTCGTTTTCGACCTCATTGACGAACTCTCCGAAGTTTGCGAATCGGATGCCTTCCACGTCGGTATGGATGAAGTGTTTCTGTTAGGCGAGGAGCAGTGCCCGCGCTGCCGCGGGCGCAACAAGGCCGAGTTGTTTGCTGGCGAAGTGCGCACGCTGCGGGACCACCTCGCGGCCTCCAACCGCACGATGTGGATGTGGGGCGACCGGTTCCTGGACGCTGCCACCACCGGTTGCGGCAAGTGGGAGGCGGCCGAGAACGGGACCGCACCGGCTCTGGCAGCTGTCCCGAAAGACATCGTCATCGCGGACTGGCATTACGAAGCTGCCCACCCGACGGCCCCTTACTTCGCGCTGCAGGGCTTCCGCGTTGTCAGCTCGCCGTGGCGCAAGGCCGGCGTGGCTTTGCGGCAAGTGGACACCATCCGCCTGGCGCGCATGAATTCGAGTCCGGTTGTGGCCTCGCGCATGCTCGGCGTGCTTCACACCACCTGGTGCGGTGTCGGCGCTTTCGTGCGCGCTTATTACGGCGAGAAGGAAGAGGACCAACGGGCGCTCGAATCGGCCATGGCCTTCAAAGCGTTGTTCGCGGAACTGCGCAAGCAGCCTTGAGACCACGCCGCGCCCACCAGCACGCGAGCAGGGCCGGCGGCAGATCGATGATCGCGATGAGGGCCGCGGTCTTGAGGAAGCCGTAAACGGGAATCAGCCAGGCGCCGATCGAGAGCGCGCCGGCACAGGCGCCCACCAAGTCCCAGGCGTAAAGCGCGCCCGCGCCGCCGGACGCATCCGCCGTTGTGAAATAGACGCGGCTGGCCACCGGGAACTGCCACCCGCCGAGCACTCCCGAGAGCGCCGCGAGCCCCGGGAACAGGATCTGGCTTCCCACGAACGCGCTCCCGGCGTTCCCCGCCCGCGAGAGCGCTGCCATAGCGGCCACCAGCGCAACCGCGGACACGACCGCGATCCAACCAATGCAGGCGAGAACGAGCGCCGGTCCTTTCTCCGTCTTCAATGCGCGCCAACTGCCCAGTGCCATGCCGCCCATGAACGCGCCCACTACGACCGCGAGTTCCTTGTACACCACGCCGTAAACGGCCTGGTAGCCGAGCAGCACCAACAATTCGAGCCCCATCATGGTGAAGCCCATGGACGCCACCGCGCAAGAAGCCACGCCGCGGTGCTCGCCCGGCATGCGGGCCGCGGCCAGTACGATCAGGAACATGGCCGCCGCGGCGGTGCCGGCCAATGTCGTGAACGGAATGTCGGCGAGCCGCTCCAGCATTTCCGCGGCTCGATCATGAAACTGAGCACTCCACAGGATGGCGTTGTAGTAGTAGGCCAGCGGAGAGAAATCGCGGTTCACCGGTGTGGAGTCCTGCGGCCGGATGGCCAGGCCCAGTTGCAGCACGCGGTCCTCGGTGAGCCGGAATGGGATGTCGAACTCGCTCACGTACTGCGTCTGGAGACGCCGCGCTTTCAGCCGCGCGACGAGCGTCCGCGGATCCGCCACCAGCGGCGCGCGGCGGTTGGCGGCAAAGAAGTGCATGGAAGCGCCGGGATACGCCATCACCTGCAGGAACGCCTGCCGCAATGTTTTGTTGATGGAGCGCAAGAAGGCCGCGCGCCGCGGGCTGATATAGTTTTCTCCGCCGGCCAGGCGGAACGAAAACACGCCCGTGGCCGTGAGATGCCGCGCCGCCTCGCGGAAGAACTCGAGCGTGTAGAAGCGGTTGAGCTGCGCCGTCTGCGGATCGGGCAGGTCGACGATGATAACGTCGAACTTTCGCTGCGTGCCCTTGAGCCACAGCCTGGCGTCGGCCGCATGCATGATCACTCGCTCATGGTGCGGGAAATCGAAATACCGTGCGGCGAGGCGAAGCACCGCCGGATCGAGTTCCACGCAGTCCACGCGCTCCAGGCTGGGGTGCTTCAACGCTTCCCGGATCGCTCCGCCGGCCGCGCCGCCAATCATGAGCAGCGACTTCGGTTCCACATGTTGCAGCAGCGCGAAATGCACGGCGTCCTCGGCCGAGGCGGCATCCTCCGCGCTGGCGGCGGCCAGGCCGTTTTCGTAAAGCGTGCGCGCCGCGCCATGCGCGACCACGGCCAGGTTGGCGTAAGGTGAGTTCTCGGTCGCCACCACCGGCCAGCCTCGCCACAATTGGCCGAGCGATGTGCGCACCAGCACGGGCGCCGCCGCGAACAGCCCCACCGCCAGCGCCGCGGCCAGGCCCGCGCTTATGAGCCGGCGCCGGCGTGCCAACAGCGCCGCGGCAGTCAGAAGGTTCAAACCGGCTCCGATGACGGCGACCGTCATCGAATCGAAGCGGCCCACCAGCCAGAACCCCGTCACGCATCCGCCCACCAGCGCGCCCATGGCTTCGAGCAGGTATACCCGCCCGCCGGCCACGCTCACCGCGGCGCCATACTCGCCCGACCACGCGCGGATGCCGGTGGCGAACAGAGCGCCCGAGAGCGTGCAGAACACGCTGAGCGTCGCGAGCGCGGCCGCCAGCGAGAGCGAGGGTGCGAGCGATTCGCCGGGCACCACCCCAAGAACGGCGCGCAGCGACCGGATGGCGAAAACGGTGACGGGCAGCGACAACCCGCTTAGGATCTCAAACACGATCAGACGCTGCACAGAATCGGTGGCGGGGGCGCGTCCGGCCCACGCGCTGCCCAGCGCGGTCCAGGCGAGCCAGGCGGCCAGCGCCAGCGCGATGGTGATTTCGTTCCCCTGGAACACCACCAGAAGCTCGCGCAGGAACACCGTCTGCGCCAGCACTGCGGCGAATCCGACCAGGGCTAAAGCGGCGCTCAGCACTTTATTCGTCTTAAAATTAGCACGGAGGCGCGATGCTTCATAACGTGGACGGCGCTCACGACCGGCGCGAGATCCTGCTCCGGCTGGCACGCCTGGGCGGCGCGAGCGTTTGCGCGGCAGGTGGAGCCTGGTGGTTGCACGGCCGCAGCCGCCGGCCCGAAGAACCCGTGGCCGTAAACGTCCGTCGCGATCACACCGTCGCGCGCGAGACGGTGTTGGCCGACATGTCCGTGGTGCGGGGCGAGGCGCCCGCAGCGCTTGTGCGCCGCGCGGTCGGCGAACTGGGCGGGATGAGCCGGTTCGTTTCGCGCGGCGATGTAGTGGTGCTCAAGCCCAACGCCGGATGGGACCGCACGCCGGAGCAGGCCGCTACTACGAACCCGGAAATCGTCGGCGAGGTCGCGCGCATGTGCTGGGAAGTGGGCGCCAAGAGCGTCATCGTCACCGACCTCAGCGTGAACGAACCGCGCCGCTGCTTCGCGCGCAGCGGCATTGAAGCCGCGGCGCTCATGGCAGGCGCGCAGGTCGTCCTGCCAGAAGAACGCAAGTTCAAGGAAGTGGATCTGGGAGGCGAGGTGTTGAACGTCTGGCCGGTCCTGGAACCGTTCCTCGCTGCCGACAAGCTGATCAACATCCCCATCGCCAAGCACCACAGCCTCACGGGCGCGACGCTGGGCATGAAAAACTGGTACGGCATCCTGGGCGGCGTGCGCCACCGCCTGCACCAGCGCATCCACGAAAGCCTGGCGGACCTGGCGGCGTTCATGCGTCCCACGCTCACCATCCTCGACGCGTATCGCGTGCTCATACGCAACGGCCCGACCGGAGGCAACCTGGCCGACGTCGAGTTGAAAAAGACCGTCATGGCGAGCGTCGACCCGGTGGCCGTGGATGCCTACGCCGCCAAGGCCTATTGGGACATGGACGCCGCGCGCATGCCCTATCTCGGGTTCGCCTCCAATCGCGGGCTGGGTACGGTCAACTTCGAATCGCTGCGCATCCGCGCCGTCGAACTATGACCCGCTTCAGGGCGCGGTGGTCGTGCGCCGCGCACCCTGGTAAGCCTTGAGCGTCGGATACGGATCCGGCGTGCGTGCCTGGACCGGCAGCCCCGCCGGAATAGGCTTACCATCCAGCACGCCCGCATAGGCTTGCGCCATGCGGTGCGTGAGCCGGACGTTTGCGAACAACTCGCCGCGGTAGTAGCCCGCCCACTTGCCATACTCGCTCGCCTTATAACTGGCCAGGATGCGCTCGAGATCCGCGATCGCTGCCGCCACATACCGCTTGCGCTCCGCCGGACTCCCGGCGAGATAAGCTTCGGCGATGCGGAGCAGCGCGCGGTTGCCGTATTCGTGCACGTCGAGCTGCGTTGCGACGTGCGACTGGAAGAACTGTTTTCGATCCGGCGCAATCAACTTCGCTGCGCGCCCGGCAAGATCGCGCGCAGCGGTCCAGCGTGGTTCGGCCTGCGCTGCAATCTTACGAAGGCGCTCGGCGAAAGCGCGGTAATTCTCGACCGGCATGTCTCCTTCGGGTTTCTCCGTCTTGCCGATGAGCAGTTTGGTGAGGATGTGGCGCGCCAGCGTGTTGTAAGCGCAGTCGGAGAATGTGCGGTCTTCGGCGGTGCCGTAACGCCCCGGCGCGGCGAAGTATGCGTTGTAATAGTCCACCAGCGCGGCCGAAGCGCGTTCGCCGAACTCGCGGCGCGTCCACCCGGCAAGGTACGCGCGGCTCGCCGCGCCATCCTGCTTCGTCCAAGCGTCCGCGTTCCAGGCCAACTCCATGGCCGCTTCGGTGGTCATCACCACGGGCCGGATGTCGCTCACGTTCACGAGCAGGTACTCGGTGGCGCCCACCCGCGCGGCGCGCCCCAACTCGCGCTGAATGCGCGCGAGCGGCACCATCTCGGTAAGCTGGTTGGCCATGAAGTTGTGCATGGCCGTGTGATAGTACACGCCCTCGCCCCGGGTGAGCGCGCCGTCGTCGCGAATGATCCCGTGGCCGTTGTCGGGCCACACGAGCGTCACGCCGCTGGGGATCTTCAGATAGCCTTTCCGCACCAGCGGTACGGCTTCGTCCCATGCGTTCATCAAGAACACTGGATTGGGGCGCTCGGCCCGCACAATTTCCATCTCGGCCTGTATGGCCCGCTGGATCACCTCGGCGCGGCCGCGTTCGGACTTGTCGCCCGAGGCGTCGTCTTCCCAAAACGCGCGGTCGTGGCGCCCGCGGTAGCCGACGGTCCAGATGACTTCCTGCTGGGGCTTGTAGCCACGGACGCTCGCGCGCCACGCGTTCTTGAGCAGGTCGGGGCGGCTGAGGAACGAGTAGGGTATGTCTTCGGGCCAGCGGTACGTGTTCAGCCCCACGACTTCAATGTGGTGCTGCGTGATGATCAGGCCGCGCTCGCTCGCCGCGGCCACTTGGGGCTCGTCGGGAAACAGAAAGGTGCCCGGCACGATCATGTTACCCTTCACGCGCAGCAAAGTCTCGAAGATCTTGTCCCAGAGTTCGAGCGAGAAGCCCGAAGCCGGGTCCGGCTTCCAGCCCGTGAACAGATCTTCGTCGTTGATAAACCAGCCGCGGTAACGGAACTGCGGCGGCCCGTCCTGGATTGAGGCGTCCGCGGGAATCCTCACCGAGACCATGCGCGCGGGCTCGTGGTCGTTCCAGTAGTAGAACGGATCGACGCCCAGAAACCGCCGCGAGAACTCGTAGACGGCGTAAATGGCGCCGCGCAGATCCGACCCGGTGAGCATGACGCCGCCGGGAACCGCGCGGATCGCAAGGACTTCCGCGCCGCCGGGGCGCAGGCCATCGCAGGACCTGGCCGAGAGGCAGACGTGCACGGCGCTCGAACTGGCCGCGTCACTGCTGCCCACCACCGCCGGTGTTGCGCCGAACACCTTGGACATGTCGGAAGCAAGATCCGCCGCGGCTCGCCGCAACGCCGCGGGTTCGGAAGGATCGATCACAATCGAACTGCGAGCATCAATGCGAACATCGGCCAACGCAGCGCCGGCAAGCGCGATCAGTGCAGCCAACGGGAAACGGATTCTCACGACGAACGGAACCTCCGGGGCCATTCATAGGATAAGGGAAAGCGCGGGCCGCGTGGGTGGCGCGGTGAGATCATGGTGCCCGGGGTGGGACTTGAACCCACACTCGCGTTGCCGCGAAAAGGATTTTAAGTCCTTTGCGTCTGCCGGTTTCGCCACCCGGGCACGTTGAAACTAAACGACTTGGTTCACAGCAGCATCACGT
>CAYLLB010000010.1:101639-124560 GCA_964384215.1 uncultured Solibacteraceae bacterium
GGCGCACTCCACCGATTCTGGCAACGGGTGGACGGACGGCTTAGACGACGTTCCGTTGCTGTGACCCATCAGTCTCATTATAGTGAACACGCCGGTGTTTTCCTCCTGTGGAGACGGGATTGGGCGGGTGCATCTTGCCGCACCTGCTTGCCGTCTTGAGTGAGGGGGCCTCGGAAACTGCGCCCACCCGTTGCCTGAAGATGTGTTAGTCCTCATTTCTCTACCGCCTCCGGGGTGATATACTGATTGCCGGCGGAAGACCCCAAGAGTTGTCAAGTTACTTACTGCGAGGTGCAGATATGCACAGGATTTGTTTGTGCAGGATTCTCTTGCCGGTCTGGGCGGTTTTCCTGCCGGCAAAGCTTGTCAACGCTCAACCCGTCATCGCGACTGGCGGTGTGCTCAACGCGGCCAGTTACGCTTTGCGAGGTTTACCTCATTCTGATATCGCTCAAGGCTCGATGTTCGTGATCTTCGGCCAGCGCATGGGGCCGGCCACGCTCCAGCAAGCGACATCCTTTCCTCTGCCGACGACGCTGGCAGGTACCTCGATCAAGGTCAGCGGCGGCGGTGTGACCGCGGACGCAGTGATGATTTACACCTCGGCGGGACAGGTGGCGGCGATTCTTCCTTCGCGTATCCCGCCGGGCGACGCCACGGTGACTGTGACTTATAACAATCAAACCAGCCCGCCCGCGAGCATTCGTGTGGCCCGCAGCAGTTTCGGCATCTTCACGCGCAATCAGGCGGGCAGCGGGCCCGGTATAGTCCAGAATTACGTGTCGGGCACCAGCCAGCCGGTGAACGCACGCACGGATGCAGCCAAGCCTGGTCAGGTGATGATCCTTTGGGGTACCGGCTTGGGCCCGGTGGACTTCGACGAAACCCGGCCGCCCCAGGTCCGCAACCTGGATGTTGAACTGGAAATCCTGGTGGGCGGCAAGAGCGCCAAGGTACTCTACAAAGGGCGATCACCGGAATTCCCGGGCATTGACCAGCTCAACTTCGAGTTGCCAGCGGATGTTCCTCTGGGTTGCGACGTACCACTGGCCATCCGTGCGGCAACCGTGGTCAGCAACTTCGCCTCCATTGCCATCGCTACCAATGGCGGCGTCTGCTCCGATGCGGTGGGGCTTTCGGCAGCGGACATGGAGAAGATGAGAAGCGGCGGCCAGTTGCGAATAGCTGGGGTGGCCCTGAACAAGACGATCGTTGCGGAACTCAACGGAGTGCTCGACGGCTGGTCGGTGGATTTTAGCCGGTATACGCACGACGTAGCCCTTAAGGCACGCAGTATTGGGAGGGAGGCATTCGAGTCCGAAGAGCCTCCCATACCATTCGGCACATGCTCGGTGAGCACAGGCAAGGTCAAGGCGGATGATCTGGATTTTCCCAGCGACCCGGTCAGACCGGAGAACCTTTACGGCGGTCCCGTCTTGACCCTGCAAGGCCCCCGAGGCACGAGACAGACGACCGGCGACTTAGGCGGCCAGATCCCGGGATTTACGGACAATTACGGGCCCGAGTTCCTGGTGCCGGGCGTTTACACTACCGACAATGGGAACGGTGGCGGCAGTGTCGGCCCGTATAGGGCCACGTTGACTCTGCCTGCCCCTTTGGAATGGACCAGCCAGACCAGCCTCCCGACAGTCCGCCGTACGCAGGACCTGACCGTGACTTGGAACGGTGGGGATGCCAGCAAGGAGATCGTGGTAATTTCGGGGTTGTCGTTCGACCCGACCTCTGAGGTTGGCGGGGCTTTTGGCTGCGTGGAGCGTGCTTCGGTGGGGCGTTTTACGGTGCCGGCGTGGGTCCTATCCGCGCTGCCGCCTTCGGGGCTCTGGCCTGGCACGACCATGGTAAAAGGCATGCTGGGTCTCAACCAGTACTCCATCCTCGACGCGACCAGGTTCCAGGCGCAGGGCATGGACGTGGCGTTCTTCGGTTACGAGATCACCCAGTACAAGTTCGCAAAATTCGAGTAGACGTCCGCGGCTGTCTGCGGGGGTCGTGGACACCGAATTGGTAACTCAATACTAACGGACCTGATTGACTTCGTCGAATCGCAACGAAAGTTGAAGAAGTAAGCTGGCTGCACGTCCGGCGCCTGGCCGTTCACAGCTCGGGTTCCCATTCGAAGTACGACGGGTAGCCGCCGCCCGCGTTGCGCGCCAGCCATAGCCGGTATTCCCGGCTGGCCGTTCGTGTCACAGCCCTGCGCTTGACCGGCTCCGTGTTGGTGTAAACGTACAGCGCCTGGCCGCCCTCAGCGGTCTTGCCGAAACAGACTACTTCGTCGCGGTAGTCGCCGCCCAGGTCCGCCACCATCCCGCAGCTACCATTGCCGGATAAGTTGGGCCCAGCCATCGGCAGCGTTTCGACGCCACTGCCCGTGAACCGGCCCAGCTTCGCCCCATCGGACGAGATCAGTTCGCGCACGGCCCCGCCGGTCCAGTTGACCGGCCGCCAGCCCGGCGGGAATGGATTCATGAGGATCTTGCCCGTGGCGGAGAACAAGACCTGATCCTGGGACGGATGGCCGTCGCGGTTGGTGAGCACTTCCATGCCGGGCGAGCCTTCCCAAATATCCGAAGCCCACCCGATATGCGCGTGCACCCAGCGCGGATCATTCTCGCGGTTGTCTTTCCAGATGACCTTGCCGGTTTTCGCGTCCACCAGGTACGCCCCGGCATGGATGCCGTTTTCGACGGCATAGTATACCTGCCGGCCCTTCACGCCGGGCAGAATGTGCTTTACCGCGACGATGTCGGGATGCTGGCGGTAGATGGCCCAGCGCAGCGTGCCGCCGGGATTCAAGAGCATGGTGCCGTTGAAGACTTCGTCACGGCCGTCACCGTCCACGTCCGCGATGTCGATGTGGTGCGAGCCGCTGCCGTTGGTTTCGGCGAAGCTCTTGTACTCCCAGATAGGCGTGAGATCGGCGCGGTAGGCGTTCAGGATCTCGTTTTCGTAAAGCCCGGTCTGCGTGATGATGGCAGGTGCGCGGCCGTCGAGGTAGGCGATGGACATGTGTACGCGGGTCGAGGTGCCGGAGTGGTCGGTGGCCATTTCGCGCCACGGTGTTTTGCGGCGCACGCGGCCCGTCATGCCGTCAAGGACCGCCAGATACAAACGGTCCCCCTCCTGCAACCGGCAGATCACTTCGGCTTTGCCGTCGCCGTCCAGGTCGTATACCACCACGGGAAGGTTGTTCGGGTTGCCGTAGCTGTGGTCGTGCCATCCGAGAGGACGCCGCCACAACGCGCGCCCGTAGCTCGTGTAAGCTTCGAGTTCGACCGGCACGCCGGGATCGCGCGACATCTCGCGGATGCCGTTGGCAAGGCGCGCCACCATGTCGAGCGCGCCGTCGCCGTCCAGATCGCCGAAAATGGGCGTGAAGCCGCCCTGCTTGGGAGTCGGTTCAAGAATCGCGAGAGGACCTCCGCGGCTTTCCGACGGCGTGACGAATGCCCACTCCGAGGGCGGACCCTCGCGTCCACCGGCAAGCACGGCGCGAACGCGGTAGCAGAGCCGGCCAACGGGCGCGCCGGTGTCCAGAAAATTGGTTGAATCGGTGATCGGAGCACCCGTCAGGCGTTCGCCCGCGGAGTCCGCGCGCACGCTGCGGTAGACGTGGAATCCGGCATCGGACGCGTCATTGGGCAGCAGTTGCCAGCTCAGGAAGATCTTCCCGGGGCCGGAAGGCGCCGCGGCCAACCGGCGCGGAAGACGCTCGAAGTGCGTCGCGCCGATGGGTTGCCGCACCAGGCGGAAGCCCTGATCTGGCGCGCGGATGCCCGCGGAAATATTGCCCCGCACACTACAGCGCATGTAGTAAGCGCCGCGCGTCCATGCACCGCCCGCCACTGCTCCCTGCTTATCGGCGGGATCTTCCAACCGGTAGACGTAACGCATCTCCGCGCGATCGCGTTCGGACCACAGCATCTGCCACACGCCTCCGGCCATGCCGTAAAGGCCCCAGGCATTCGGTGGAAAGCTCGTCACGAGCGTCAGGTACTTACGCCACTCGGTGGGTTTGCGATCGCCGCCCGCATCGTAATTGGCCCTGCCTTCGGGGGAGGCGGCGCCCCACGGATAGACGGCGTCCTGGCGTCCGGCGCGCGCGGCCCACTCGAACTCGGCCGATGCCGGCAAGCGGTACACGCGGCGGTCGCGCTTTGCGCGCCAGCGGATATAAGCGTCCACATCGTAGCGGTTGACGAAGACCACCGGTGCGTTGTCCATGCCGGCCGGGATGGCGTCACCCGTCCAATGTAGCGGCGGCGCATGTCTGGTGGCGGTCACGAATTCGAGATACTCGGCGTTGGTCACCGGATGGTCGAGCATCTCGAAGGGTTCTACCCGGACCTCGACTCCAGCCGCGCGGAACGATCCCCCGGGCACGGCCACGAAACCATCACCCGCCGCGAGCGAACACGCGGCCAGGCTAATCAACAATGCGAAGAATCTGGCGGACATAGGTTTTCCTGATCCAGCCAGACTATCGAGTTTCCAGGCGAACTTCCAGCCCAGATCAGCGGCTTGCTGAGCTTGCTGTCCGTCTTTTCCCAGGTTGGCTTCAGTCCTCAGTCCAGGCGGAAACGTACACCGGGCAGGGGCACCCCGTCCTCGCCGGTGATGCGCAGGTTGAGCGCCCAGACGCCGTGATCGTTGGTGCTGGTCAATACCAGCTTGTTGCGGCCTGCCTTCAACTCGATGGGAACCTGCTTTTCAAAGCGGTACTTGTCGAGATAAAGCAGACCCTTCACTTGCCTTGCATCTTCCCGGGTGTCGAAAACGATTCTGTCGTTCCAGCGAACGGTGATCACGTCGTCCCAGCCGAGGTGCAGCACGGCGCGGCGCGCGGCGGCTGAATGGACGTAAGTGGCAAAGTGCGCGCCGCTCGAATCGGTGCCGCGCCAGTCGAATACGTACTGGCAGTTCACGATTCCGCGCGGATCGTAAAGGCTGATAGGGAACCAATGCAGCGCGCCGTCGCGCCCCTGATGGGCGATCTCCGGATCGATAGGCGCGGTGGCTGCGCCAACGGCGGCAAACTGCGGCGACTTGCGTGGAGCGGCGAGCAAGCCCAGCACCCACCAGCGGCCCGGCGTCCCGAAAGCGTCACAAAGTTGATCCGGCGAAAGCTCGCCACGGTCGTAGCGGCGAATGTTCTCGATCGTGCCGAGCCATTTGGCGGGCGGCGCCACACGCTCCCCCATCACCTTTTGCCAGTCGCGAAGGTCGATGTCCTCGCGCTTCAGATCCTGCCTTCGCAACCCGTATCTCGCTTCGATTTCGGGTGAATAAATGAACCAGATCGGATTCCCCGTATATGTCCACACGTAGCGTTTGGCGACGGCGCGTAGGAGCGCCATCTGTTCGCGCAACTCGGCGATCTCTTTCTTCCACGGCTGAACGGGGTAGTCCTTGCCTCCGGTCTCCACCATGTGCAAGGGCCACACACCAGGCGCCACCGTGCAACGGCGCATCCAGTACGATGCCTCGCGCGGACCGGCCAGCTTTGCAGCGAATGGCTCTTCCAGCCGGGCAGTAGCCAGCGTCGAAAGAGGGTCGCCGGTGCAATAAGTATATTCGGAGCCGAGATGCAGCCCGCCGGGGGCATCACGGCGCGCCATTTCGGCAAAGACGCCGCGCATGAACTCGCGGCCCAACGGGCGCGTGCGGTGCAATTCGCCGGGCAACAAAACGACCACAGCCTCGGGAAACTCTCCCAGCAGCGCCGCGATAGCCGCCTCGCCCTGACGGTAGGCGGCACGCGAAAGATCCTCCGCCGTGTATCCGGTGTATGTCCAGACAGGATGGCCGAACTCGTAACGTTTGTAAGGGTATTCGACGTCGATCGAGACCCCTCGGAAGCCGAGAGACCGTGCGGCTCGCCCCACGGCGGCGAATTCCGTGCGCATCTTCGCCATTCCGGGTTCGCCGAGCAAGGTTTGTTCGGACGGCCACGCGGCCTCCTCGCCGAAGGAAACGCCCAACAGGTTCTCGCCGGCCCCGGCCTTTCGCAAGGACGCAATGTTCTTCCGCAGCGCCTCCAGCCAGGGGTTGTCCGGCTCCGCGAGACGTTTGGATGCTTCGGACCAATCTCCCGCCACGAAGAAGAATCCATCGGCGAACTTCTTGATGTCATCCGCATGATCATCGAAGTAGGCGTTCGGCTGCGCCGAGTAAACGATCATGGACGAGCCGGTCGCGCTCCAGGCTGCTACGGCGAGTAGAAGGGTGGTGAAGAGCGTTCTCAACGTCATATATGAGACCTCAGCGGGTGTAGTCGCGCCCAGCGCGGCGCGTGGTTTCAAACTTGCGGCTGGTCGAGTAGACCTTCACTTGGCGCGGCATCATGCGCGCGACGATTTCGCCGCGCGAGACTTTCACGGAATTCACGGTGTAAAGCTCGTGCAGCGAGCGGCCGTTGAGCAAGCCCAAGCCGGTCACTTCGACACCCATGTGCTGGCGCGCGTCTTCGTTGGCGAGCACGATGAGCCATTCGGTGCCGGCCCGGCGCGCCATCCAACTCACGCCCCTGTCGCCCACCTGACCCCGTCCTTCCGACTCAATGAGCTTCACTCGGACGGTCTTGTCTTCGGGCGCCACCAGGAACGGCTGGAGCGCGGAGAGTTCGCTGGTCATGGCGAGGATCGAATCCCGGAACGCCGTCTCCTCCGGCGGCAGGTAAGCCGATCCCCAGTAGAGAATGGCCCTGGCGCCGTGGGTGAGTGAAGCGTACGCCATCAAACGGGTCTCTTCAAAAGTGGGATAGGTGACCGCCTCCGTCGAATAGCCTTTCAAGTTTCCCCAGGAAAACGCCTGGAGGACCATCCAGACCGGGTGGCCGCGGCCGACGGCCTTGAAACGGTCCGTGTAGTCAGCCACCTCGGCAGGTTCCTTCTCTTTTTCGTGGATCGGATAGATGTCGCAACCGGTGATGTCGATCGAGTCGATGTAATGGCGTACATAGCCGAGATCGCTCTTGGCGGCTTCGTTCACCCAGATCGGGCGGCGCTTCGGGTCGAGAGTTCGCACGAGGCGCGCACCCTCGCGTAGCTTCGGCAGGATCCCGGCGGCTTCCTTTTCGGCGTAAGAAACGGCATTGGGCGTCTGCAACCACCATTCGCCCTTCACCTTGTGAGTGCCATTCCTGAAAAGCTGGCTCAACGCGGTGAAGTTCCAGACCACTTCATCCGGTCCTTCCCAGACGGCGAGCGCGGGGTGGCCCTTCAGGGCGTCGATGGATTTCCTCAGGGCACCTTTGGGGTCGTCGCCGATTTGCATGGGCAAACTCACCCAGCCGAGCATGCCGGCCGCAGCCGCGCGGTCCAGGTCCGCAGCATTGCCGCAGCGCACCAGGTTGACGCCGGCTTCGGCCAGGGCCTTCAGCCCGGCGTCGGTCTTCGGCATCTCATAGCTGCCGATGGGAAAAACAGTGCGCCCGCGGTGTGTGAGCAAGCCGGTGACCTGTGCCGACAAGGGCAGAAACAGGAACACGACGAGTACAATGTGCCGGATTCGCATAGGAATAGACTACCGCCATGTCGCCGAAAAAAGGGGAGTGCGATAGCCAGTTAGGCTGAACGGACCAGCACTTCGCGGAGGCGATTCGCCGCGCGAATGGCCATGCGCCGGACCGCCGGATCGGGGTCTTTCTGTAGACGGTCCAGATCGTCAAGGTAATTGGATTCCCCGGTTTCGCCCATGGCCCAGGCGCCCGAAGCGCGAAACAGAGGTTTTGGATGGATCGTCATGCGTCGAATGAGCTTGAAAGCCTCGGGTTCACCCAGAAACGCCAGTCCCAAGAGCGCGTTCGCCACCACACGATTGTCGGCGTCGCCGGCGGCGTCCCATAGGACTGTTCGCGCCTCTTCGTTGTCGTTGTGCCAAAGCCCCTCGATGAGATTGGCGCGTAATCTGGAGTCGGGCTCCAGCAAAATGCGCTGGCCCACCCACTCCGCATCGGGCCTGGCCTGGGCGATGAGGAGGGCGATCTTCGAGCGGATGCGCGGGTTCACGTGATCCAACAGCAGACACAGTCCCTCCTCCAGTTGCTTGGGATCGCCCGTCGCGGCGATGATCTCAATGGCGCGCTCGGCGGCCAATCCTGAAAGGGCATCAGAGACCGCGCCGCTGCTAGCCAGCATTCGTGCCAGCGTGCGTCCGGCCAGTTGAGGCTGGACGGTGGCGTAAAGGGAGGCGAGCTTTAGCGCCTTGGCGCGGCTAAAAGAGAGTGGGTCACAGAGCGGCGCGAGTAAGACGTCGCTCTCAAGCAGCACGCGTACCAAGCGTTCGGGCGCCGCCGCCGGCTCCGGTCCGCGAAGCAATTTGAGCGCCTCGGCGCAAAACGCGATCGGGTCCGCTTCGGCCGCTCGCGCCAGCGCATCGTGATCCCCATCCTGGCAAATCGCCCGCATGGGGTTCCCCTCGGGACCGGCGTGCTGATCCACCCACAAAGCGGCGCTCAGCTCCCCCAGCATCTCGGCGGTCGCGCTGGCCGGCGTCGATTTCGCCTGTAACTGAACGATACGCGGCGAGTCTGTCGGAGACATGGGCATGTCGTGCTTTTCATACTATCGGCCCTCGCCGGCGCCGGCTTTACATCGTGTCGTGTTAATTCCTTCAAAAGGGATCCTGCCGGAGCACGGCCATCCCGGCGGGTTGACGGTTGCTGGTAACCTCGAATCTGGCGCCATCGGTCAAGATTGAAACCGCACCCTTCTCGTCCGTCCGCAGAATGTCAATGTGACGCGCGGCGATCCGGCCCAATACATCAGGATGAGGATGGTGGAACGAGTTCTCGAAACCCACTGAAATCAATGCGAAAGCCGGATGTACCACGTCCAGGAAGGCCTCTTGGGTGCTGGTTTTGCTCCCATGATGCGCGACCTTCAGCACGTCGGCTCCGGGCAGATCGCCGCGCGCCAAGAGGTCGTTTTCAAGGTTGCGTTCCGCGTCGCCGGTGAGCAGGAATGAGTGACGGCCGTAGCTGAACCTCACCAGGAGTGAATCGTTAGCATGCACGGATTCAGAGGCGGAAATCACTTCGAAACGTGCGCCTCCGAAATCAAAGCGCTGCCCGGTCTCGAGCCTTACGATGCGGGTTCCCTGGCGCGAGGCCTCGTCATGTAACGGGGTACAGGCGTCCAGGTCGCCTACCCCGATCCACAACTCGGCCGGCCGGAAGTTGCGCACCACGGCGGCCATCCCGCCAATGTGATCTTCGTCCGGGTGGGAGAACGCCACCGCATCCAGGCGCTTGATGGAGCGGCTCCAAAGATAGGGCGAGACGACATCTTCTCCGATGTCCAACCGGGGCCGGTGCTGGCTCGAATAGCGGACTATTCCGCCGGCATCCATAAGCACGAATTTGCCTTGCGGCGTGGCGACAAGAAGGCTGTCTCCCTCGCCGACGTCGATGGCGGTAAGTTCGAGAAAACCTGGCTTCAGCGAGGGGGCGAACGGGTGCCACAGCAGCAAGGCGAACAAGCCGAGGGTAATCGCGACCGCTGCATCCCGGAGGACTCTGCCGCGGTTTACCGCGAACGGCATTGTGAGCAGAGCGGCGACGAAAGCTAAGCCTAGCGTCAGCGGCGGGTCCGGCACCCGCCAGTTCGGCTCGATTGCGGCGCACCCTCGAGCTACAGTCCCGGCCAGCGCCAGCAAGACCTCGGCTGTCTTCGCGACCAATGTCCAGTTGCAAAAAACCGCGAGAAAACCGATAGGTACTACCCCGGAGAGCAGCGGCACGATCACCGCGTTGGCGAATACCCCGGTGAACGAAGCGCGGTGGAAATAGATGACCATGGGCAGCGCGAGACCGACCTGCACCACTACGGAGATTATGGTCAGCTCCACCATGTAAAACAACGGACGAAGAAAGCCCGCGATGGCGCCCAGCCAGAAACGTTCCGGGAGCCGAGTCCACAGTGCCGCGGTTTGCCCAAGCAGACGCAATTCGACGCGAAAAGCCGCCGCACGAGGGACTAGATGGGGATCCAAGTCCAGATTAGCCAAGCCACGCAGGCCCCGGACGAACGGCGCGGTCACCGAGTCGAGCAGGGGGACCGCCAGCGCGCCGATGGCCGTCACGGACAGAAACGAAAGCTGGAAGCTGGCCTCGAACATTTGGTACGGATCCAGCACGAGATACAGCAGGGCGACGGCAGCCAGCAGGTTCAATACGCGTGTGCGGCGATAGAAAAAACGCGCCACCAGATACAACGTAAAACCGCCAGCGGCGCGCACCACGGGCGCTTGCCAGCCCGCGACCAGCGCATAGAGCCACCCGGCCGAGGTCGTCAGGAACAGAGCCGGGATTTCGGGAAAGGCCAACAGGCGGAGAAAGAAAAGCAGGCAGCCGGCTAGCACGGTGACGTGCAGCCCGGAGATCACCAGCGCATGGTAAGTGCCGGTCCGGCGGAAATGTTCGGTCCAGATTTTCTCCAGTTGCGAGGATTCCCCAATCAGGATGGCCTGCATCATGCCGATGGCCCAGGCGTCGCCCCGATATAGGTCCTCGATGCGCGCCAGCGCGTTCATGCGCAGCCTGAACACCGCACTCCAAAACGGAGAACCGCACACGCCGTCAAGCAGATGGATGCTGGAGGCGCCGCGCGCCGAGGCATTCCAGTAAATGTCCTGGCGGGCCAGGTAACCGGCATAATCGAACGCACCCGGGTTGCCGAAGTTGTGAGGGCGGCGAAGGCGCGCCTCCAACTCGATTCTCCGGCCATAGCCAAACGCGGGAAGCGTTTCTCCTTCGCGCGAGTAAAGGTTCACACGCGCGCGAGCGCCGGGCTCGAGTTCGAGCGTAAACTGCTGGCGATCCTCCACGAGCATCGGAGGCGAGACCACGCATCCCGTGAGCACCACCGTTTCGTCGAACGGTGCGTCAATGACAGGTGGCGGCCCGGGCCGGCGGATAGTCCCAATCAGGGTCCCGGCGGCGGTGAGCGCCAGCAGGACACACACGCGCACCAATGCTCGAAAGCCGCGCCGATGCGACAGCGCCGCCAACAGGATGTAGGCTGCCCCGGCGGCTAGCAGTTCGCGTATCTCAAACGAAACAAAGCGAGAAAGCAGAATACCGGTGGCCACGGTGGCCAGCGGGGCGATCAACGGATCTCGCAAAGGACTCCTGGAAGATTGTAGTCTGGGGGGAGAATGTTCTCAGAAAAACTGCTCCTGATCACGCTGGCGTCCGGCGCGGCTTTGCTCAGCGCGGCTCCGCAAGCCGAATTTGTTTTTGAGAAAGCCCCGTTTCCATCGTGCCATGCGTCCACGATCGTCGAAACCGTGCCCGGCGAGTTTCTCGCGGCATGGTTCGGAGGAACCGAGGAAGGCGCCAACGACGTGGCCATCTGGGGAGCGCGCCGGGACAAAAACGGATGGTCCGAACCATTCGAGATGGCCCGGGAAGAGAACACGCCGGCCTGGAATCCCGTGCTTTTCACAGCGGCCGATGGCACCATCTGGCTCTACTACAAGTTCGGTCCCAGCCCCCAGCAATGGACTGCAGGACGCCGAGCCAGCCGCGATCACGGCAGAACTTGGCTCCCGGCCGAGCATCTTCCCGCAGGCATCTACGGCCCGATTAAGAATAAACCCTTGCTCCTAAAAGATGGGACAGTAGTAAGCGGAACATCGGTGGAGAGTTATCGGTCCTGGTCCTGCTGGGCGGAGGTAAGCCGCGATAACGGAAAGACCTGGACGCGTCACGGCCCCATCGTGCCGGAAGAGGCGCACCAGGGGAAACCGGGCGCGCCAGTGCGGCTGGCCGCGGTGCCGGGGTCGGAGAACTGGCACCGCACGCACGGCGTCATCCAGCCGGCGGTGGTTCAGTTGGGGCAAAAGCGAATCCGTATGTTTGTAAGGGCGACCCAGAGTATCGGCCGCATCTGTTATTCGGATTCCTTCGACGGCGGCTTAAGTTGGACGCCGGCCAAACCAACTGTGCTGCCGAACCCCAACAGCGGAATCGACGCCACCAACCTGCGCGATGGACGCATCGTAATGATTTACAACCACACTACGCGCGGCCGTTCACCGCTGAATTTGGCGGTCTCTCGCGATGGGGAGCGCTGGAACAGTTTTTTGGCACTGGAGACCGAACCGGGCGAATTCTCGTACCCGGCCATCATCCAGGCGGGCGACAGCGACCTGCATATGACTTACACCTGGAATCGCAAGAAAATCAAGCACGTAGTGGTGCCGGTCAAGGACATTCCATAGAACCGGCTCAAGAGTAGACGCCGTCGGCGAGGTCGCGCATCGTGTGTTCCATCGAGAGGACCGTGCAGTTGGGCGACTCGGCGGTCAAGTCCGCGCTGTAGCTTTCCGTATAGCCGTCGTCGAAGGCGGCTGTGATGCCGCGATACATGTAATTGCCGCCGGGAAAGTAGACTTCCTGTTCCTGATAAGTGAGGTTGAATTTGTCCGGATCGTGGCCGGCAGCCACCAGCGCCGCCTTCAGCGCCCCCATCACCGCCGGTTCACTGTTGTCGGCGGCGGTCGATTCTGGCGCCGGCGTCTGCTCGTCTACCGCACGAACGTAAGCGACGGGATTTTGGCACTTGGCGGATCCGGCTGTCTCACTTTGGAACGCAGCCTGATTGCCGGTGGTTGACACTTCCACGGATCGGCCAGCCGAGCGTTCCAGCGAGCCGGAAATCACACTAAGCAATTGCTTTTCAAATGAGTTTTCACCGGTGGACAGGGGACTTCCTGCGGCCAGAGCCTCGGCATACCAACCGCCTGTCCGGGTGAGGCCCCCTACGGGACTATACATGGTTTGGACATGCCTCCAGCTTTGGCATGAGCACGCCGGCTTCCAATCACTTCACTTCTTATTCGGCGGGGGAGTGAACACCTTGACCGCAAACAACTGATTGAGCGGATCGACCCGCAAACGAACAGTGTAGGGAGGACTAGTCAACTTGGTAGCGTCCACCAACTTGACGGTCAGTTTGGCGCTCTCGCCACCGTTCAGGTCTGTCCGGTCCAACTTCGCGTCAAGTCCTTCGGGAACATCGCCTTCGATATGGACAGTCGCCTTCCCCGGCAGTCTGTTGATCAGGGTTGCCACAGCAGAAGGACTGGCGGGACTCAGCCTGACTTCAGTTTTATCGATCGCGGTGAGCTGGCCGAGTTGGGCAAGTGATGGCCCTTGGCCAAATCCTGAGGGTGACTGCTGTCCGGCCGCGCCCGGTGGATTGTCTGCCCCCGGCTTCATCTTGCCGAAAGGGGTGTCATACGACGCCGGCGCGGGTGGCAAATACCAGAACCACTTCCCGTCAACAACCTTCCAGTACTGATTGACCGGCATCTTGACCGGCAGAGGACTCTGCTGGCCGGGGATTGTCATCTCGGTCCCACACACCGCCAGCACTACAGCTTTCGTGTACTCGTCGCTGTAAGTGATCTTGGCGATTTCGAAATCGCGGTACCGGCGCTTGTGCGCCTCAAAGAACGCGTCTTTACTGTCCTCGGCGACGTATTGATCGGCGAGGCGGAACTTGCCATCCACATGAGCCTGCAAGAATGCAGTTACGCGCTCCCGCAAGGCCTGGTCGATCTCCGGCGGTGCTTTCTGGAACAGGTCCGTCGGAGCCTGCGCCATGGCGGCGAGAGGAAGCAAGGCGGCAAAGAGGACAAAGCGTGCGAAATGCATTTCTTTCATTTTAACGTTGACGCGCAGAAGTACGTTACGTGAGATAGACTACCTGTTTTAGGAGCCTCGCCCCATGATGTCCAACAAGATTGACCGCCGCCGGGTGCTGCAGTGCACCGTGGCGCCGCTATTCGTGCCGCGGAGCGTATTCGGAGCCAATGACCGCATCAATGTCGGGATCATCGGCACTGGTGGACGCGGAAATCTGCTGATCGACCAATTGCCGGAGAAGGGCCGGATTGTCGCAGCCGCGGATTGTTTCTTCCAGCGCTGCCAGAACGCGGCGGCCAAACGTAAGGCCGGCTGGAAGCTGTACGAGGACTACCGCAAGCTGCTCGATAGCAAGGACGTCGATGCCGTGGTCGTTGCCACCCACGACCACGGCCGCGTGCTGACCTGCATCCACGCCTGCCAGGCCGGAAAGGACGTGTACGCCGAGAAGCCCCTGACGGTCTACATCGAGGAGGGGCGCGCGCTGGTGAAGGCCGCGCGAAAGTACAAGCGCGTGTTCCAGGTTGGAAGCCAGCAGCGCTCCATGGCCATGAACCGCATCGCCTGCGAGTTCGTCCGCAAGGGCGGCCTAGGCAAGATCAAGCTGGTCGAGGCCTGCAACTACACCAGTTCCAAGCGGGACCCGGGGCTGCCCGAAGAACCCGTGCCCGCAACTCTGAACTGGGACATGTGGCAGAACTTCACCGCCGCGCGTCCGTACAACAAGAAGCTGCACGGCGGCTGGATGGGCTGGTGGGATTACTCGGGCGGAGAGATGACCAACTGGGGCGCGCACGGATTGGACATGATCCAATGCGCTCTCGGCACGGACGGCACGGGCCCCGTGGAATGGTGGCCACTCGAAGACGGGCCCAAGGACTCCATCGGATTCCGCTACGCCAACGGCGTGACCGTGCGCCTTGACCAGCCTCCGGGGCCGATCATGGGTGGCGCCACGTTCATAGGAGAGAAGGGCAAGATCGAGATCATCCGCAATAATTTCCGGACCGAGCCGCGCGGCATGATCAAGGACCTCCCCAGCCGCGAGGAAGTGCAGAAATGGCGCGACGATGTGGCTCTGTGGCAGGCGCGCTACCACATGGAGAACTGGCTCGACTGCATCCGCACGCGCGCGACGCCCGTGGCGGACGTCGAGATCGGCCACCGTTCGATCAGCATCGCGCACCTGGCCAACATCACGCGTCAGCTGAACCGTAAGCTCCAATGGAATCCGCGCAAGGAGCGTTTTGTAGGCGACAAGGAAGCCAACCGTATGGTGAACCGCCCCCGCCGCAAAGGCTACGAACTGCCCGTGAAGGCGTAACGGAGAGCGAGGGGACAGCCGTGCGGCCGGTCCCCTATGAGTGTCAGCTCGGGAAGACCCGGGCGATGTGGCGTTCGTAAAGGTTCAGCGTCACGTTGCGGGCGATGGGCTCTTCGCAAGCTTCCAGCATGCCTAGGTAGCGCGCACCCAGCTTGGCCGCCACTTTGTAACCCACGTGCAGCAACTGGCGCATGTGCGGATTGTAAGCGGGGCAGGACGAGTCGTGACGCAATGCGCTTGTGAATTCCTGCGACGTCCAAGTATCCACTTGGGTTGGCTCGGGCAGGCGGTCGGGATCGATGTCGATCACGGCCGCGTAAGGCGCGCACAACGCCTCGCGATTCGCAAAAGCCTGGGCGTACACCTGTTTGGCGAGCGCCAGGCCGTCGCCGCCCGCTTCGGCGAGCCCGATAATCTCTTCGAGCCACGTGGTCCCGGCCGTCTTCAGGTGCACACCGGCACCGGACTTTTCGAGCGAACGGCGGATGGCCGGATAGATCGAAAACTTGTCGCTGCCTGAATGCACGCTCAGCTTGAGGTTGGCGGGCAGGCCGTAATGCGACACGGCGTATGCGATCACGGCAATGTCGCTGGAGAACTCGCGCTCGAACTGAGCCGCATCGCCCTCGTAGTCAACACCCTTGTTGAAGCGGCCGGTGAATTTCGGCGCGATGGTCTGCACCGGAATATGCTCATCGGCAATAGCGGCAAGGATGACGAGCAGTTCGGGCGGCGTTTGCGGCAGGTCGGTCTCGTCCATCGAAACTTCCGTAATGAAGTTACCCGCGCCTTTGTGCGATTCGATGTGACGGTAGATGCGCCCGGCTTCGCTGGCTGCGCAGAGGTACTTGGAGGCCATCCTCATCGTCGTTTCGCTGGAGAGATGGACGGGCACGTCGAGCCCCGGCACCTCGATGGAGCGGGTCATCTCGGGATGGCGCCTCAGAAATGCGGCGATCTCGGCAAGCCCCACCGGACTGCTAATCGCGGAGGCGACATCGATGGTGTAGAAATCGCAGGCATCCAGAAAACCGCCGACGTTGTCGATGTTGATGTGATCGGCGTCGACAAAGTAGTTGCGCTTCCAACCAAGATCGGCGACGGCCTGGCCGGCCGCCTTGCGGGCGCTCAAAGGCTCGGAGCCCACAATACTGTGCTCGCGGTAAGACTTGTTCCAGACCGGAACCACATCCACGCCCTTTTCGGCGGCTTTCATGCAAGCGGCGAGTTGCGGCCGGGCCTGGTGCGCGAAGCGGTCGCCCACACCAATGGAATACTTATCCAGAGTCAACATGACACTTTCATCATAGGGCGCTCGGCAAAGTGGGTGCGTATTTCGCTTCGTACCGGGAGAGTTCATCGCGCGTCCGTTCCGCACTCCAGCCGAGCGCACCGGCCATCCAAGCGGCCGCCGTGCGTGCCATCTGCTGGTCGTAGCCGTGATAGAAATGCCAACTGGTGCGCCGGCACATCAGGTCGTCCAGATGTTCAGGCCACTCTTCAGCGCAGACGGCGGCAACCACATCGCGTTCGAACGGCGGCGGCAACAGCCCGCTCCAGGGCGGCGTGGCTTCGAGAAGCGGCGTGGTGCTGGTCCGCGAGGGCGGCAAACTGGTCTTGAAGTACTCGCCGATGCGGTCCACGGTCTGCTCGGCCATCAGGCGGTAAGTGGTCAGCTTGCCGCCGGCAACCTCGAACCAGCCCAGCCGGCTCATGTGGATCTGGTGCGCGCGGGAGATGTCGCTGGGGGCGCCGGATCGCACGCGGCGCGGCGCGATGAGCGGACGCACACCGGCCCACGTCGCAATCACGTCGCCGGAACCAAGGTGCAGATCCGGAAATGCCTGATTGACGGCGTCGAGGATGTAAGCAATGTCCGACGGATCGGCCGCCGGATCAGCCAGATCGCCGGCGAAATCGGTGTCGGTCGTTCCCAGGATGACGCGCTCGCCCCAGGGAATCACGAAGAGGATACGGCGGCGCTCGGCGAGAACCACTGCCTCGGGCACCGGCAGCCGTCTACGGTCAATTACGAGGTGGACGCCCTTGGTCAAGCGCAGCCGCACACGGCTGTGGGGAATGCGGGATGCCCAGGCACCGGCGGCATTGACCACACTCTTGGCGAGCACGTCCACAACACCGCCGGCGCGCTCGTCGGCGATGGTGCAGCGCCACTGGCCGGGTTCGCGAAAGCCGTTGACCAGGCGGGAGTAGCTGGCGACCGAAGCCCCGTGTGCGACGGCGGAGCGTAGCGTATCAATCACCAGGCGCGCGTCATTGGTGAAGCCGTCGAAATAGCGCACGCCGCCGGTGAGGCGACCGCTCGCGAGTCCCGGTAGCATGGTAAGCATCTCGGTGACCGACAGCGTTGAGCAGCGCCCGAGGTTGCCCGTGCCGCATAGCAGGTCGTAAATGCGAACGCCGATCGAAAGCTTCCATCGCTGCCACTCGGTCCGCCGGCGCGTGGGAAACAGGAAGGGCAGCGGGGCCGCCAGGTGCGGCGCGATGCGCGCCAGGGTCATCTTTTCACGGCTGGCTTCACGCACCAGGCCGATGCGACCTTGAGCCAGATAACGCAAACCTCCGTGAAGCAGACGCGAGGAACGGCTGCTGGTGCCCGAAGCGAAGTCCGCACGATCCACCAGTTTCACGCGAAGACCGCGCATGGCCGCGTCGCGCGCCACGCCGGCGCCGACAATCCCGCCGCCAATCACCAGCACGTCGTAAACGTCGTTCATAACGGGGGTGCCTCCGCGCGCGCTTCGCATAAAGATCGGCCGAATTCGCCGACGTCGATCACCACCATGTCCGGCGGCGGCTGCCTGCGGGCGGCCTCCGCGGCCGTGGCTTCACCCGAAAGCACGAGCACTGCCAGCGCACCGGCTCGCTGGGCGAGTTCAACATCCGTGTAAAGGCGATCACCGACCATGGCCATCTCGCCCACCGCGACCCCGCGTCGTTTCGCAAGCGCGCGCAGGATCGATGGATCTGGCTTGCCTAGAACTACAGGTTTGCGGCCGCCCGTCGCGGCCTCCAGACAAGCGCAGATCGAACCGCAATCCACGAGTACGGTCGGTTCGCTGGTCGGGCAGACGTAGTCCGGGTGGGTGGCCAGATACGGCAGGCCCCGGCTGATCCACCACGCTGTGCGGCACAGGCGCGCATAGTCGAGAGTCGTGTCGAATCCAACCACCACGGCTTGGGGATCGTTCCAATCGACCGCGAAGCCTTCCTCTTCAAATTGTGCGCACAGGCTGGGCGTGCCGAGCAGCGCGATGCGGCGAACGCCCGCGAATTCGTCGCGCAGATAGGCAATGGTCGAGTCGGCCGCCGTGTAAATGTCGTCGCCGGTGGTGGGAATCCCCAGGTTGCGCAGCTTCGAAACGTAATCGGCGCGGCTGCGCGAGGTGTTGTTGGTCAGAAAAGTGTACCCGATGCCAAGGGAATCGAGCGTGGAGAGAAACGGCAGCGTTGTGTCGAACAGGCGCGAGCCGCTGTAAAGCGTGCCGTCCATGTCGAGCACTACGTGGCGAAGGCGGGTGAGCCTGGAGTTCATACGCGCGCTTCCTCCGGGTAGAGCCGGTCGAGCAGTTCGGTCAAGAGGCCGGTCCGGCGCGCCAGGTCGAGCACGGTGTAACGCCGGCGAATGTGATAGGCCTCCAGATAGCTGCGTTTGAGCCGCGCGCGGGAGATGCCGATTTCAGTGGAGTCGGCGGGGGCGCCGGCCTCGGCGAGCATTTGCGCCGCCTCCGCGCGGGACAGGAGATGCTTGGACAAACGCGCACGGAGCGATGGCCAGCCTTCCTTAAGCGCCGTCAGCTCAGAGCGAAGTCGCGCCCTGTCGATGTACTTTGCGCCGCTCTCTTTACGCGCTGTGGCTGCGAGTTCCACCTGCGGGAACAGCGCGGCGATCTCACGATCGTTCTCAGCCGCATCGGGCCAGCGGGAAACGGCCGCATCGATATCGAGCCCGTCGAGGCCGCGAGCGAGGACCGCTTCGTAGAGCGCCAGGGAAGCGAGCGAACCGATGCCCACTTTGAAGCCGTGCGATGGCGCAGCGCCCCGGTAGGTGTGATGCTGCATGTCCCAGAGATGGCTGAACTGGTGCTCGGCACCGGAGGCCGGACGGCTAGAGCAAGCCGCCTGCATGGCGAAGCCCGTCATCATCAAGCCGGTCACCAGGCGGCGCAGGGCCTCCGGCTCGCGCCGGCGCACGGCGGCGGGATCGGCGATCCAGGCGCGCAGCGAGGATTGCACGGTGTTCCAGACCGCCGCATCGATCGGCTCCACGCAGCAAGCGTCCGCGACAATCCAATCCGCGCCGGCAGGGCATTTCGCGAGCAGGTCCGCGTAGCCGGAGGCGTTCATCCCCTCCGGCGCGTTCTGGATAACGTCCAGATCCGCCACCACGCCGAGCGGCGCGGGACACGGAAAGGTCTGCTTGGAACCCTGGTACAGAATGGATGCGCCGAAGGAAGTGTAGCCGTCCATGCTGGCTGCCGTCGCTACCGTCATGTAGGGGCGGTGGCGCCGGCCGGAGGCTAGCTTCGTCAGATCATTGATGGTGCCGGACCCGACGGCGACACCGATGGTGCCCGCCGGCTCCAGATACGTTTCGACGCGCTCGACTAAAGGCATTTCGGCGTGAATGCGGGGCCCCAGAATCAAGGGTTCGAGGCATGTCTGGCCGGCGGCGCGCAGCGAGTCATAGACGTCCGCGCCGGCGGCGGTGAAAGTATTCTCGTCCGCAACAATCGCGGCCGTCCTGCCGCCGAACAGCGAGGCGAACACCCCGGCCGCCTCGCGCCGCGCGCCATTGCTCACACGCAGGCAACGCGTGTCTCGCGCCGCACGGAGCGCTGCATCGAGCAATGCCGGCTCGGCCGTCATTGGGTCTCCCCAAGTACGCAGCGCGCGCCGCGCTCATCGATGACCAGCGTCTTGATCAAGCCACCCCGCGCGGCGGCACGGATCGCCGCGGCGCGGTCCCCTCCGGCGACGATCGCCGCCACATTGCGAACCCGTTGCAACTCCTTGAAGCTGATACTGACCACGCGGGAACGCAAGGGCGTGTCGAGTTCGTTGCCGTCGGCGTCGTAAAAGCGGCCCATGATTTCTCCCACAGCACGGGCTTTTCGGAGCATGTCGTGCTCTCGCGGGCCGATCACCTTGCGCTCGACGAAGACGGAGTTTTGCGGCGTCCCGATGCCAACCAGCGCCAGGCTGGCTTTCGAGATCCGGTGGAACACACCTGCCACCTGCTCCAGTTCGAGCAGACGGCGGCAGGTCTCCGCATCCGGCAGCAGGGCGGGCGCATTCAGAGTGAGGAAAGCGCCACTCCACCGGTGCGCCAACGCGCGGCAAAGTTCGAGAGCGTCGTAAGTGCCGGGGCTTGAGTCAATGTTGCCCATGGTTTGAATGAATGTGACGTCGGCCGCGGCGGACTCGGGCTTCATGTGCTGAACCAGGGCCTGCATGGAACGCCCACCCCCTACTGCCACTGTGCTTGCCGGGGCGATCCACTGGGAAACTAAGCGTCCGGCGAAGTAGCCGATGGACTGCCGCAGATCCTGAGCGGTCTGCTCCGGGATGGAGTGGATCACGATGGCCTCGGCAAGTCCAAGCTCTTTGCGCAGGCGCCGTTCGAGTTCAGGCCGGCGTGGATTGTAGTCCGGCACGGTGATCTGAACGATGCCGCGCTCGCGAGCGTAAGCGAGCAGGCGCGAGACCTTGGATTGCGACACGCCGGCGAGATGGGCGACTTCCGTTTGCGTGAGACCGTCGATATAGTAAAGCCTGGCCGCGAGGAGGAGTTGATCCTCGCGGGGTGGTGTTTCGGGGGCAACTTGCATAATTATGCTAAGTATAAATGCTAACCGATCCATCCTAAGCCCGCCGGCGGCCCGCGTCAAGCACCTTGTCGCGCGTAACCCGGCACCCGCGGCAAGCGTCCAGATATCGGCGATGAAGTCCTGGCGATGGATGGCGGCTGCGTTTCTGTGTGCCGGTGTTATGTCCGGCCAGGTGCCTGGGCCTCTCGGCGATCCGTTCCCCACCGGGCCGCCGGCGGGGCAATCGGGCGGGAGCGGCAAGCGGGAGCCTCGCGCGGAGGGTCTGCTGCTGGCTTTCAGCGGCACGGTTCAGAAGATCGACGCAAAGGCCATGGTGTTGAAAACGGAAGATGGCAGGGAGTTGCGCATCTTCATCACGAAGAGCACGCGGTTCGTGCGCGACGGCGAAACGCTGAAATCGGTCACATTGAAGCCTGGAACCCTGGTGACCGCCGAAGTGAGGCAGAGCGCGGATTTCTTCCTGTACGCGGTGACCGTGCAAATCATGAAGGACGTCGCGCCCGCAGAGGCGTCCAAAGCGGCGCCGTCTGCCGCCGAAGCTGCGGAACAGGCCCGCCCAACCACGACCATGGCTCCGGCCCCGGCGGTGGATCCCGACGACGGGGGACCACCGAAGATCAAACGCGGGAAGCCGGATCGTGTTGTTCGCGCCGAACGGGAAGCGGCGGCGCGCGTGGCCACCCCGGCGGCAGCGCCGGCGCCGAGCGTGTCCCTCGACTTGCCGATGGAAGACCCTCAGATCATCAAGGCGCGCGAGGCGGCCAACGAGTTCACCTCGTCGCTGCCGAACTATCTGGTGCGGCAGTACACCACGCGCTATTGGAGCGACACGGCCAAGGTGGACTGGCGGCCGCTCGACGTGTTGTCGCTCACGGTGGTGTATGAAAACGGGAAGGAGAGCTACCGCAACGTCCGCGTGAACAACAAGCTCGTGAGCAAGCCACTCGAAACGCTCAGCGGAACAGTGTCGCGCGGCGAGTTCGGCTCCACGCTCGCCGACCTGCTCTCCACTTCCACGAATGCAGACTTCCGCCGGCGCGGCACAGCGCAGATCGGCGGGCGCACGGCGTGGCGCTTCGATTTCAACGTGGAACTGGCCAATTCACACTGGACGATCCGCATCGGATCCCAATCCATACGTCCGGCTTACAAGGGCACGATCTGGGTAGACCGCGATACTTCTCGGGTGCTGCGCATCGAGATGCAGGCGGTGAACCTTCCCGGCGACTATCCGCTGGACGTGACCGAGTGGGTCGTGGAGTACGGCTCGGTGAAACTGGGCACGAGGGAGTTCCTGGTGCCGGTGAAGGCGGAAGCGCTGGCCTGCTGGAGAGGCTCGGCACAGTGCAGCCGGAACGCGCCCGAGTTTCGCAACTACCGGAGGTTCACGGGCGAATCGGATTTGTTCTTAACGGAATCGACGGTGGATTTCGGCGGCGAAGCCGCAGGTGCCCCCGAAACTCCTCGGCCGCCCCAGCCTGCGAAGCCTTGAGGCGTGCCGCCAAGGCGATATAATCCGCGTATGCCTGACATAAACCTTCATCGCCGGGATCTGTTCAGAACCGCTGCCGCGGGCGCGGCCGCCGTGACAGCCTCCTCGTATTCACGCGTTCTGGGAGCAAACGACAGGATTGGTTTGGGCGTCGTCGGTTGCGGCGGGCGGGGTCTGGGGGTGATGAGCACTTTCCAGATGAATCCGGCGATCGAAGTGCGCGCGGTGTGCGACATATACGGGCAGCATGTGGACCTGGCGCAGCAGAAGGCCCCTGGCGCGCAAGGCTTCGGCGATCACCGCAAGCTGCTCGAGATGAAGGAAGTGGACGCGGTACTGATCGGGACACCGGACCACTGGCACGCGCCGATCTGCCTCGACTCGTTTGCCGCCGGCAAGGACGTCTACTGCGAAAAGCCGTTGACACTGAAGATCGAAGAGGGCCCTGAGATCGTCAAAGCGGCGCGCATTCACGACCGCATCTGCCAGGTAGGCATGCAGCAGCGTTCCGGCCCGCACTACATGCAAGCACGGGACGAATACGTCAAGAGCGGGCGCCTGGGCAAGATTACCCTGGC
>CAYLLB010000011.1:0-59523 GCA_964384215.1 uncultured Solibacteraceae bacterium
GGCGCAGTGCGCTGTGGGGCGCATGCTCCGGAGTGAGGCAGAAGTTCACCGGCAAAGAACGGGATGCCGAAACCGGCCTCGATTACTTCGGTGCACGGTACTTCTCCGGGGCGCAGGGCAGGTTTACCAGCCCAGATCCGCTGTTGGCGAGTGCGAAGCTGGAAGATCCGCAGACCTGGAACCGGTATGTTTACGCCCGGAACAATCCACTCAAGTACATTGACCCGCTAGGGTTGTACGATTCGCCGGCCTACAGTTGCGACAAAGACCATAGTGCCTGCCTGAATGACGACCAGCGTAGGGTTCTTGAGAACACCAGCATTGACGTAGATGGGAAGACGCTGTCCGGCGCTGCGCTATATGCGTCATGGGGCGAAGCCCAGCAGAATGCTTTCGTGAATATCACGGACCACTTGGCGTCAATCACTCTTAGCGATGGCTCATCGGCGCTCTCTCAAGTCACCAGCCTCATTGGTGGCGTTGGTGAAATGGGTACAGGGGCGGACAAGGACCGGATTTTCGCAAACGTGAGCGGGTCGGTGCTTGACAGCCTGAAAGGCTCCAAGGACTTCACGGCGGTGTCGGCGGGCTTGCACGGGGAGTTCAACGGTAGCAGCTTCAAGGACACGGGTGTGACCCTCGGAAATATTCAATTCTCTTTTGATAGTAGTGGCCGCCGTGTGGACATCGATCACGACATCGGGAACATCGCCGCTAGCAATCCGTTCAAAAAGATCGTAGGAGCCCTGGTTCATGCCGAGGAGGTCATCCAGAACCACACGTTCCACACCAAGACGAGCCAGGATGCGATTCGCAAGCTCCTGGTGAACAACCCGAGCGTGCAGACGATCACGCCCAGTCCTGACCCGAAGTTCAACCGACAGTGAGGGGAACCATGCCGTGGATGAGATGGTATAGCCGGCTTGTGTACATCACTGCGGTGGCCGTTGCTGGACTCGCAGAGGGTCAAGAGATGTGCAGCAAGTATGCGTCTTTGGATGGCTCGCGAGGCAAGCCGGTCATCGTTGGAAAGCCATACGAAGTACCCGAACTGAAGCTGCGTTTTTTGAGCGCAATGACCGGCAAGCCCGTTAGTCCGGATTCGGTCAATGTTCACTACTATTCGCAGTGGCTCATGGTTCCGGCACCGGAGAACTCCTCGGGAGCGTGGTCGGACGTGGACGATTGGGTCCGCTGCGTTCCGGGTGGGCAAACGGAGATCACCGTCCCCAGATTTACCGTAAACCCGCGCGGCTGGTACGACGGCAAATACCTGAAGTTTCCGTACACTCTGACCGGAAGCAAACAGCCCCGGTTCGACCGCATTGAGATCGTGGTCGAGGTTGACCGCTCCGCCCCTCGGTTGATCATCCAGGAGGCCGACCTAAAGCAGTACAGGGGTGCGATTGCAGTTGTGCGCCTTCCTTCCGCTGGGCGAGCGAAGGTACAGTTTGAGAAGCCCAGCCAGTAAGACCGCCGGTTGGAGGCGAAAGGCAGCACCGCCCCGGTTTCCGCAGCCGCTCGCGGTGCCAGCCCGAGAAAACCGGGGACGGGACGTTTCCGCTGCACCGTAGTCGAAGCCGAGGAGCCGACGATGGCGGCATTGGCCGTCAGCTTACGCGGCTTTCCGCACGTGCATTTCGATGCGCAGGCCCGCGGCGGTTGCCATGTTCACCAGCGCGTCGAGGGCAAACAGGTTGATCTTGCCGCGCATCAGGTCGGAGACACGCGGCTGCGTCACGCCGAAAAGCTGGGCCGCTTGCGCCTGGCTCATCCCGGCGCGGGTGATGTGATCCTTCAAAGCGATCATCAGCGCCGAGCGCAGCTTCATGTTGGCGGCCTGCTCGGGCGTGTCTTCGATAGCGTCCCAGACGCTGGTAAAACGTTGTTTCTTCATTGCCCCCGCTCCTTCAACAACTCGCGGTAACGCTTGGCGGCAAGCTCCACGTCCGCCTTGCTGGTTTTCCCGGTCTTCTTCTGGAAGCAGTGCAGCACGTAGATCGCGTCAGCGAATTTCGCCACGTAGAGGACGCGGAACGCGCCGGCCTCATCCCGAATTCGAATCTCCTTGACACCCTGGCCAACCGTGTTCATGTGCTTCCAGTCGTCCGGCTCACGGCCATTCTGCACCTGGTCCAACTGATGGCCGGCCTCGCGCCTGGCGGTCAGCGGGAAGGCGCGCAGGTCTTCCAAGGAACTGCCCCGAAACTCGACCGGTTTGGAATCGGCCACAATCACAGTATACAAAGTTTTGTATGTCCAGCAAAGTGGTCCCACCGGCCAAGGGACCCTTCCGGCGCTGCGGGCGGCGGGTGGACGGACGGCACGCTGGGGGCAGTGGGAGCTTCCGAAAACAGGTTGATAGGTTGATAACGGCGGTGAGGTGGTTGCCAGCTTGGGCAACCGCCCCTCGGGATGGGACGGCGAGGGGCAGACGAGACGTTCACCTCGCCGCAAGTCCTCGGCCCGCCTCAGCGATAGGCCTCGCGGCCGCCTGACCCTGGTGCGGAGCAACGGCACGGACGTGCGCTACGAACAATACGACGCGCTGGGGCGGCCGGAGGGCGTCACGGGCTATGCGTCGGGTCGAAATGCGTCAGCCTGAACTGAGTAATTTTCCACATGGTTCCCCGAACAGCGAGAACTGATCGCCTGGGCCGGTGAACAACCTGACGCCGGGCTGTTTGGGCGGACGCCCGCGCGTCCAGTAGCGGCCGAAACAGCGGGACACCTCCCGGACGAACTCCTCCTCGCCAAACGGCCGGCCCGAGTACGTGCAGCGCCGCAGGGACGTGCCGCTTTCCGGGTCCTTCGCACCGATCGCCTCGGCCCAGGCGGCGGGACTCTCGTGCCGCCACCAAAGCATGTCGAGGACTCCGGATGGGGCAGCCCCGGTGAGATGCGCGGCCGCGCTGGACCAGGGGCAGTCGCCGGGACGATCCATGAGACCCGCACGCACTGGATTACGCTCCACCTAAGCTATCGCTGCCCATAGCTGGCTGCCGGAACGTCCGCAGCGGGGGTTGCAGTACTGAGCGTACCGCCCATGGATGCGGCGCAGGAGGACGGCGAGCGAGTCCTCACGCTCGGGGACGGCGATGCGGTGTACGTGGTTGATCATGAGGCAGTACGCGAGCAGGGCGGCCCCGGCGCCGGCGAAGTTCTCGCGGATGAGGCGGAGATAGGTGGCGCGGTCCTGGGGCGAGGAAAAAGTTTCGCGACGGCCGACGCCCCGCTGGGTGATGTGGCAAGGAACTCCAGGGACTACACAACGGTTCCGTCGTGGCATATGTTGAGAGAGTGTGGGACGCGAGACGGGGTTCTCGGGAAAATCACTCAGTTCAGGCTGACGCGTTTTACTGACGCGTTTTACTAGAAGGTCTGTTCCAGTTAGCGGGCGGCGGTGACGTAGTCCCATATGCGGCCGCAACGCTCCACGATTCCGTCGACATCACTCGCTAGAAGCAGGCGTTCTCCAACCAAGCGGTTGGCTTCGGCGCGCACTCGCGCCAGGCAGTCGTTCTTGTCCTTGTAACGCTCGGCGACCGAGGGGCGCGGATCTCCGATCCGCTCGCGCTCGGTTTTCGTGCGAGCCAGCGGGAACCAGGAGCCGATCATGTCCGCCATCTCTTCCGGCGCTCCGATGGCGGCGTCGCGGAAGTTCCAGCCCGTGTAAGTAGCCAGCGGCACCGCGATCTCCGGCATACGCACGCCCGCCAGTTCGTTGCCGTCCGCATCCACCTGCGGCAGCATGAGGGCGAACGGCTGTCCAATGCGCGGAGGTTCCACGCCGAAGGGGGTGAGCCGCCGGTACGCCCGTAGAGGACGCTCGGGGAGCTTCACCTGCGCCAACGCCGGGAACCTGACTTTGTCGAGCGGCGCCAGTTCGCCCTTCGCGATCATCGGGAAGCGCGATGCCGGTGGCGGGACCGCGTCGCGAAGCCACCCGTCCATGGCCAGCATGAGCGCGCGCATGACGGGGCGGAAATCGTTCGGGTTCGCCGGGTAGCGGGTGGAGTTGCGCGGCGGCGGGAACGAGCCGGGGCCGTGCTGCGTTCCAGTGAGGAAATAGATGCGCGTGTTGGGGGCGGGCGGGATGTCACGCGTGCCATCGGCGTTCGAATGGATGAGCGCCGCCACCCGGCCCCAGTACTCGTAGGAGCCGTTGGTGTAAAAGATCTTCGGGGCCACACCGGCTTTCACGGCGGCGTCGAGCAGCCCTTCCCTTTGATGCGTCAGAGGGTCTTCGACTGCGGTGTCGGAGAAGGGATACACATCGGTGGGGAAGAAAAAGTTCATGAAGGGATGCCCGTCGCGCGAGGCCTGCGCGAAGCGGTGGTTGAAGCTGCCGCGCCCACCTCCGGCCACATTGGCCCACACGCCGTCGAAAACTTTCCGACTGTTCTCATCAGCGTTAAAACCGTAGTGGAGGAAGGCACGCAGGAATCTCCCGCTCTGGGATGAGCCGAAGCCGATGGCGCGCTTGAGGTGAGGGCGCTTGTCGGCCAGCGCGTCGCTCGCGCCGCCATACTTGAGGAAGGAGATCAAGTCGCGCACGGCGGCCGGTCCCAGTCCTACCAGCGCCGGGTCCTGGCTCCTGTAGATCACCTCGTAGATCTTGCCCGGTTCGAAGCCGCCGTCGAGCGCGACGTGCGTCGGGCCGGAGAAGCGCCATTTCTCGCGGGGGATGAACACGGGCTTCTCGCCGGCACGCGACCGGACGGAGAGCGTCGCTCCCTTCGGATCCGCGACGCGGTAGGCGATGTGATCGCGGTCGGACAGCAACACCGAATCCTGTCTGCGCGGCAGCACAAAGTTCGAGCGCACCGTGCCCGTGATGCCCTTGATCACCGGGGCGTAGAGGCGCAGGCGCTGCGGCTCGTCAGGCACGTCGAATTGCCAGCCGAGCCAGACCAGCGTAAAGCCTTGCTCCATGAGAAAGCCGTCCCCGAATTCGGCGAGTGAAGCCGGCTCACGAGAGGACCGGGCACGGTTGAAAGTGGGGAGCAGCAGCTTGTTGCCGCGATTGCACACTTCGAACAGAACGGTGCCGTTCGCTACTTTGGGGTCGCGCGGCGCCAGGATGTAAAGGTCCGCCGAGAATTCCACCAGGCCTTTCGCGTTGCGCGGCGCGAGCGCAATGTCGGCGATGATGCGGTTGGAAGGATTCGACGGGTCCACCGCGAAAAAGGCTTTGCCGGCGATGCGCTCGTAAGCTCCCGTTTTGCCGAACGGCTTGCCGCCGAGGACGGCTTCGCGGCGGTCGATGCGTATGCCGGTAAGCGCGGCATCGAGCAGCGTGGAGCAGAGGGCGCCGATAAAGAGCAATCGCAGCACGAACATGATCATTCTCCGTGAACTACCTGCTTGAACGCGTCATTCCCCAGGACTTCAGCAGCCGGTCCAGATCGTCGCCGGTGGGAGGCCGGAAGACGCCGTCGCCCGGATTGGAAATTGATAGCGGCGCGGTATCCCCGAACTGTTTCTGAGCGAGGCGCAGCCTGTCCAGCATCGCATCGATACGCGGCCGGTGCACCGGCTGCGAGGCCAAGTCGCGCGTCTCGTCCGGATCCCTCGCCAAGTCGAACAACTGGCGCCGCGCGACCTTAGGGTACACGATCAGCTTGTAACGCTGCTCGCGCAAGGCACGCTGCACGTCGCGATAGGCCAGAAAAATGGACTCGCGCGCTTTGCCCGCGTGGCCGCGAACCACAGGCGCGAAACTGCGGCCATCCAGACCCGGCGGGGCGGCTGCGCCGACCAGATCCAGGATGGTCGGAAAGATGTCCATCAGATACACCATCGCGGCGGTCGTACCTGGACGGATGCCGGGGCCACGAATGACGAGCGGCACACGCATGCTGTCTTCGTAGAGGTTCTGCTTGCCCATCAGGCCGTGGCTTCCCAGCGCGATGCCCTGGTCGGACGAGAACACGATGATGGTGTTCTCGTAAATGCCGGACTCTCTCATGTGGGCGATGAGGCGGCCGATGTTCTCGTCCAGGCCAGTGACCACGGCCCAGTATTCGGCGAGTTGCCGGCGGATTTCCTCCGGCGTGCGCGGCCAGGGCGCGAGCAGCTCGTCGCGGATAACCATCTCGCCGTTATCGAACGGATGCACGGGGAGAAAGTTCGCGGGCAGGGGAATCCTGGCGGGATCGTAGAGGTCCAAATAGCGGCGAGCGGCGACCCGCGGGTCGTGCGGATTGCCGAAGGCGAGGTACATGAACACGGGCCGGTCATGCGGCTCACGCAAGAACCGGATCGCATCGTCGACAATCTGCTTGCCCGGCTCGCCGCCGAGACGTTCGGCCTGGTCGCTCAGATAATTGTTGTGTTCGAAGCGGGCCTGAATGAGCAGGGCGGTGTTGCCGCGCTTGCCGTGATGGTAAGTCTCGTAACCTGCCGCGCGCATGGCGTCCGGAAAATTGGGCGCATCGGCGGGCGCGGTGAGTCCGTAGCGAAAGAACGTGCGGCCGCTCAGAAGCATGTTTCGGCTGGGCAGGCAGACAGCAGGCGAGTTACCGCCCATGCAGTAGGCGTTGCGGAACACCATGCCGGAGCGGCACAGGGCATCCAGGTTCGGCGTCCTGATGTGCGGATTGCAGAGCGCGGAGACGGTATCGGCGCGCTGGTCGTCGGTGAAAAGGAACACAACGTTGGGAGGCTTCGCCGGCGCGGCGAGGAGCTTCGACGCGCACAGAGCGCCGCTTTGCTTGAGCCACGTCCTGCGGTCGATGGCTGCCATCAGGCCTCATCGTAATCCAAATCCGGTGTGGACGGCAGGCAAGGCTATGCGCGCGATTTGTTAACCTTTGAGAATCGGGCAGTAAAACCCTATGTATCGCGTGTCACATGGCTCGGCGCATGGCTTGGCGGATGTTTCAGCGTTTCTCGAGACGCTGAATCGCGAAGGCGCCGGCGTGTTCGTGCATGGCGAACCGGTCTTCGTAACCCGCGCGCCGGGGAGGCTCGATGTCATGGGCGGCATTGCGGACTACTCGGGATCCCTGGTGCTGGAGTTACCGCTCGGCGAGGCGGCGCTGGCGGCGGTGCAGGCCGTCGCGGAGCCGGTGTTGCGCATCACCAGCCTGAGCGCGGAAGAGAATCATCGCGCGGCGCGGTTTGAAATGCCGCTTGACGCGTTGGAGAAACTCAACTACGACGCCGCACAGAAGTTTTTCCGCCGCGACCCGCTCACGGCGTGGGCCGCCTATGCCGCAGGCGCTTTTCTGGTGTTGAAGCATGAGCGCGGGGTGCGGTTCGATCGTGGCGCGCACATTCTCATCGACTCCAAGGTTCCCGAAGGCAAGGGCGTCAGCAGTTCGGCCGCGCTCGAAGTGGCCGTCATGCAGGGCGTGGCGGCAGCGTTCGACATTCCGATCGAGCCGCGCGAGATGGCGCTGCTTTGCCAGAAGGTGGAGAACCTGGTGGTGGGCGCTCCTTGCGGCGTGATGGACCAGATGACGGCGGTCTGCGGCGAACAGAACCGCTTGCTGGCGCTGCTTTGCCAGCCTGCGGAGCTGTGCGGCATGGTGGAGCTGCCGGCCGAAATTTCGGTGTGGGGCATTGATTCCGGTGTACGGCATGCCGTGAGCGGCGCCGACTACGGCTCGGTGCGCACGGGGGCCTTCATGGGCCTGCGCATCATCGACTTGCCGCACTTGGGCAACTACCTGGCTCGACTGGAGCCTTCGGAGTTCGAACAATATTACGCGCCGCGTTTACCGGAACGCATGAGCGGAAGCGAATTTCTGGCGCGATACCACGGCACGGCGGACACGGTGACGCACGTAGAGCCCGACCGCGAATACGCGGTAAGAATGCCGGCCGCGCATCCTGTCCATGAGCATTACCGGGTGCGCACGTTCGCCGAATTGTTAGCCGGCCCTCTGAACGAAAGCGCTTTGAAGTTGTTGGGTGAGCTGATGTATCAGTCCCACGCGAGTTACTCGGCGTGCGGGCTGGGTTCGCAGGCGACCGACCGGTTGGTGGAGCTGGCGCGCGACGCGGGCCCGCGGCGGGGCATTTACGGAGCCAAGATCACGGGCGGCGGAAGCGGGGGAACAGTGTGCGTGTTGAGCCGCGGATCGGCCATCGACGCGGTCGAGGAAATTGCGGCGACGTTTGCCGGCGAGAGCGGATACCGGCCTTACCTGTTTCAGGGGTCCTCACCCGGCGCGGCCGCATTCGGCTATTTGAAGTTGGAGGAAGCAGCGTGAGTGTATTGGTGACGGGAGGCGCAGGCTACATCGGCAGCGCCACGGTGGAGATGCTGCTCGCCAAGGGCGAGAAGGTAGTGGTGCTGGACAACCTGTCGCGAGGGCATCGCGAGGCGGTGCGCGAGGGCGTTCCGTTTTATCAGGGCGACGTGTGCGATCAGGAATTGGTGGCGAGAATCGCCCGCGAGCACGCGGTGGACGCCTGCGTGCACTTTGCCGCGTTCGCTTACGTAGGCGAGTCGGTGGCTGAGCCGTTGCGCTATTTCGAGAACAATTCGGCCGAGGGCGTGGCGTTCCTGGAGGCGCTCATCAAGTCTGGAGTGAAGAAGATCGTATTTTCCTCTACCTGCGCCACATATGGCGAGCCCAAGACGGTGCCCATCACCGAGGACCACCCGCAGTGGCCCGCCAACCCGTACGGCTGGACGAAGTTCTTCATGGAACGGATTCTGGAGAGCTGCGACCGGGCCTACGGCCTGAAGTTCGTCGCGTTGCGGTATTTCAACGCCGCCGGCGCCACTGGGCGGTGCGGCGAGGTCCACGATCCGGAGACGCACTTGATCCCCAACGTCCTGGCCGCGGCATGCGGACGGCTTCCGCACGTCGAGGTATACGGCAACGATTACCCGACGCCGGACGGCACCGCCGTACGCGATTACATCCACATCGAGGACCTCGGCTCGGCGCACATCCTTGCGCTGGACTACCTGGCGGCGGGCAATGAGAGTAATTTCTTCAACCTCGGCACCGGCCGCGGCAACTCTGTGCTGGAAGTGATCCAGGCCGCGCGCCGCGTATCGGGCAGAGAGATCAAAATGGAATTTCGCCCGCGCCGCCCCGGCGATCCATCGCACCTGGTGGCGGGAGCAGACAAGGCACGCAACGTGCTCGGCTGGAAACCTGCGTTCGATAGCATCGACGAGATTATCCGCACTGCCTGGGAATGGCAGATGAGCCATCCGCAAGGATACGGCGCGGCGTGACCATGCGTGAACGTCTGCTCAAAATCGCTTATTGGACGTTGCCCAGCCTGTTCTGCCTGGCGCTCTATTGGAAAGGGCTGACGATCTGGTTTCTGCACGACGACTTCGCCTGGCTGAGCCTGCGCTTCCAGGTCTACGACTGGAATAGCCTGCTGCGCGCCATTTTCATGCCCGCAGAGCACGGCACCTTCCGCCCATTGAGCGAGCGCGGATTCTTCCTGTTGTTCAGCACTTTGTTCGGCGTGGATCCGCTGCCCTTCCGCATCTGGGTGTTCCTCACGGAGTTCGCCAATCTGGCGCTGTTGAGTTCGATCGTACGCCGGCTGACAGGTTCGAAGCTGGCCGGGTTCCTGGCGCCCGTTTTCTGGGTGTCGAACACCGTGATGGTGGTGGCGATGACCTGGAGCAGCGCGTATATGCAGGTGCTCTGCGGATTCCTGCTGCTGGCCGCGTTCCATTTCTTCTTGCGATATAACGAAACCGGCCGACGGCGCTATCTCTACCTGCAGTGGATTCCCTTCCTCACCGGGTTCCTGGTGATGGAAACCACCATCGTATACCCTGCGATTGCTGCCACCTACGCGTGGCTGTGCGCGCGCCGGCACTTCAAGAAAACACTGCCGCTGTTCGTGCCGTCGATCCTCTTCACGATTCTGCACATGACGCTGGCGCCGAAACAGGCCTCCGGAACTTACTCGATCCACGTGGACTTGTCGATGGTGCACACGCTGTGGACCTACTGGCGCTGGTTTTTCGAACCCTTCGCGCTGGCGTTTCCCTCGACCACGCCGCTGAGGTGGATCCTTTACGGCAGCACGATGCTGTTCACCGTGGCCCTGGTGGGCTTTGCGGGTTGGATGGCGTGGCGCGGCAACCGCGTGCCGCTGTTCTTCCTTGCCTGTTTCGTTATCGTGGTGGCTCCGGTGCTCCCATTGCGCGAGCACATCACCAACTACTACCTGACGCTGCCCAGTATGGGAGTGGCCTGCCTGGGAGCCGCCGCCGTCGCCTTCGCGTTTTCAGGGCAGGGCAAGAAGTATTGGACACGGCGCGCGGCGGCGGCCGTACTCGCCGGTTTCTTCCTGGTTGTGTCGGTGCCCAAGGCGCACAGCGTGACAAGATGGTGGCACGACAGGGCCAGACGCGTGAGGAACATGACGCTGGGTGTGGTTGAAGCGCGCCAACTGCACCCGCGTGAAGTCATCCTGCTGGCGGGCGTGGACGACACCTTGTTCTGGGGCGGCATCATGGACGGCTGCTTTCGGGCGGCCGGCGTTTCGGAAGTCTACCTCGAACCGGAAACCGAACAACGCACGGTAAGCAGGCCGGCCCTGGGCAACGTCGAGAGATTTATCCTGCCCGCTCAGGCTATACTGCGCGGACTCAAGAACAACGAACTCGTAGTTTATGAGGCGGGGGGAGACCGGCTGGTAAACATCACGCGGCGTTACAGCCAGACGGCTTTCCAGCGTTTCGCCGACCGCTTGCCGGCGCGAGTGGATGTTGCCAATCCGCTGACTGCATACCTGTTGGGCAACACCTGGTATCCGATTGACAACCATTCCCGCTGGATGCCGCGCCGCGCAACGCTGCGATTGAGGGGACCCGACGCGCCAGGGAAGACGCTCTCGATTCAGGGCTACTGTCCGAGGCGTCAATTGGACGCCGGACCGCTGCCGCTTTACGTGACCGTGGAGGGAGTACGCATGCCCGAGATGAAGATCACGCACGGCGACTCACAATTCACCTTCGACTACCCGTTGCCAGCTGGCACGGTGGGCAAACCTGAAATCGAAATCACGGTCGAAAGCGGACGTGTATTCAGGCCCGAAGGCGACACGCGCGAGTTGGGACTGGTGTTCGGGGTGTTCGAAATCCACTAGCGGCTGCGCGTGGCTCAAGCCTGAATCGCCGAGAGCAGCACGGGAGAGCGATTGCCTTCGACAACCACGATCCCGCTCTCGGTCACGTAATGATCCTGGCGGTCCTTCTCGAGGTCGTAGCCGATGACAGCGTCCTCGGGGATGGTGACGTTTTTGTCGATGATGGCGCGGCGGATGCGCGCCCGGCGGCCGATATCGCAGTAGTCGAAAACGATGGAGTCTTCGACGCGGGCCCCTGTGTGAACGCGCACGTAGCGTCCGATGATGGAATTGCGCACCGTTCCGCCGGAAAGAATCGTCCCGCCGGCAACCACGGAATCCACGGCCTGGCCGCGACGGCCTTCCTCGTCGAAGGCGAACTTGACGGGGGGGTCCGAATAACCCGCGGTGCGCAACGGCCACTCTTGGTTGTACAGATTCAAGGACGGGCGGACCGCGCGCAGATCCATGTTGGCGGCCCAGTAGGCGTCCACCGTCCCCACATCGCGCCAATAGGCTTCCTGGTCGGCCGGGTCGCCAGGAATCACGTTGGTGTTGAAATCATAGGCGTACATGGGCGCGCGGCCGACCAGCGACGGCAGGATGTCCCGGCCGAAGTCGTGAGTGCTTTCGTCGTTATTGGCGTCGGCGTACAGTTCGTCGCGCAGGCGTTTCCGCGAGAAGATGTAGTTGCCCATGGAGGCGAAGACCCGCTCGGGGTCGCCCGGCATGCTTGGCGCGGAAGGATTTTTTTCGTGAAAAGCGACAATCGAACCATCCGGCGCGGCTTCAATTACGCCAAACTCGACGGCGTGCCGCCGGGGCGCGGGGATGGCGGCCACGGTCACCTCCGCCTTTTTCGCCAGGTGGTACTCGATCATGCTCCGGATGTTCATGCGGTAGATGTGATCGGCGCCGAAAATGAGAACCAGGTCCGGATCGGATTGCTCGATCAGGTTGACGTTTTGGAAAATGGCGTCGGCGGTGCCTTGATACCACGTTTCGTCCGGCGTGCGCATTTGCGCAGGCACGGGAATAATGAACTGGCTGGTGAGCAATCCGCTGAACTGCCAGCCGTCGCGCAGGTGCTGCAACAGCGACTGGCTTTTGAACTGCGTCAACACGTAAATGGAATAAATGCCGGAGTTGATCAGATTGCTGAGTACGAAATCGACGATCCGGTACTTACCGCCGAACGGCACGGCAGGTTTGGCGCGCTCCTTGGTCAGTGGATAGAGCCGGGTTCCCTTCCCTCCGGCGAGCACGAACGCCAGCACGCGAATTTGCATCCATCAAGCTCCTATAAAGACAATACCGAAAAATTATCCGCCCAGGGCGCGACTCCCGCGGCGCCTGATAGCATACACGTCCAGAATAGGTGGTCCGCCGACATGACTGCCAGCGTTGCGAGCATGACTGCGCGCTCCACGCACAGCAGGCCCGGATTCAGAAGTTTGGCATCCCCGCTTCCCCGAATTCAGTCTATTGCTTCCCCGCCAGCGCGAGTATAATACCGGCGGAGGCGCACACGCGCTTCGAGTCGTTTTCCTTTGGTTCTATCCGGATTGACGGAGTGACTTACGAGTACGACGTCGTGATCGAGCAGGAGAATCACGGAGCATGCGTGAGGATCGCATGGGATTATTCGCCAGGAGAACGTTGCATGATCCGCATAATGGGGATCAAACGTGCAAGCTTTGCCGACGGACGTCACCTCTCATCAGCGCGACGCTCAAGTTGTGCCTGGAGTGCATCCGGATCCGTCCTGCCGATGCCCTCCGCATCGCCGAAGTTGTCGGCAGGAACGTAGACGGCCTGCACGGGCGTTATGACCCCGCTGGCCGTGTCGCAGACGCGCCCCTCCAGGCTGGCAAGTTCCGTGCCAAGCGTGGGCCGGGAGCCCACGCCACTTGAATCAACGGCACGATGAAGACCAGCGTTGCGCTCGCCGCATCGAAATTGAGCGCCGTCAGTGCGCCAAGTACCGCTGGCTCATGTATCTTAAGGGATTCCTCAAGGCGCTGCCGTTTTCCTTGAGTTCGGCGCGCCGGGAGATCTTGTCGCAAAGCTCGACATCGATCTGATGGAAGTATTCTGCTTCACCCCGAAGATGAGCTACTGGCACCCGCATAAGCCCCCTCCGGCATTTCCCGTGTTCACGTCCTGCCCCCCAGCCGAACTCGAAACCGGGCTCTCTCCTCGGTCCCCGCTGCCCGCCTGAAGATCGCTCAGCCCGGCAACGCCACCCAGGGCCGGATACTGAACATCTTGCTATGAATTAATACCACCGGCTCAGAGCACCGGATCTGAATCTTATGGCAAGTTCCGATTCCGCGGCAGGCACCCCGGAAGCAGCCGGGAAACAAACGATCCGGCGGGATTTCGGGTGGGTGCCCGTTGCCGGGCGAATCAGACGCAGTTCACAACATGTTCTGAATCAAGAAGTTATCTAGCCTTTCGAGGTATTGGGAGCTATCGACCAGCGGCTAGCCGATGATAGAATCGGAGCTGCATGCGGAAACCGATACTTGTACTCCTTTCCCTTCTACTCGTCTCTGCTACTTACGCCGCAGCTATTGATAAGCCGGAATCAGCCCCGCCTTCCTATGTCGTCGGGATCCGGCGCAAAGGCCCGGCTTGGAAGGCGGACATGAACACTCCCGAAGGCCGGCGTATGATCCAGGGTCACATTGAGGTCCTGCGCAAGATGGTGGCCACGGGCAAGCTCATCGCGGCGGGTCCGTTCGGCGACCCTACGGACCTGCGCGGACTCCTGCTGTTCCGCAATTGCACGGTCGAGGAGGCGCGCCGGATGGCTTCCGAGGACCCGGTGGTGAAGAGCGGCCAGATCACGATGGAGTACCACTCCTGGAGCGTTCTACTGAAAGGGAAATTCCCGGAATAGGCCAGGAGCAGCCTTGTGACGACGGGGCCAGACGCATTTTCAAGAACATGCCTGTCGGACGAAGATAAGATAAAGAAATGCGTCTGTCCCCTTTATCCGAAGTTTGACAGTTCAGGGTTTGAGGAGAGTTGACGAAGATCGAGATTCTAGCGATTGGTTGAGATGGGGCCCCGGAGGATCTTACCGTGAATGAACAATTATGTTGGGTGTGTCCCGAATGCTTTGAAATAGTTGGTAAGCCAGCGATTTCTCAAGCGGCCGCATTGGCGCGTTGGTATGTTCATGCGGGCGGGTTACATGCAACTACTTGGTATCAGGCTCACGGTGTTGACGGCAAGCAACTGCTTGTGTCGACCCAGCCCAGCGAACATCGGCCGGAACCTGCTGAACGGCCATCTGCTGCGAAACCCCCGATGCCGAGTGTCGAGAGGGAGGGGGCTTCGACACCAGCAGCGCCACAGTCAGAACCGAAGTTGGGAGCGGCTGTCGACGAGAAAATCGAGACGCCACCGGCGGAATTCGACCAAAAGGCAGACCGAGGCCAAGCAAGTGTAATTGCAAGGGTGCTGCAATCCTCGGAACAACAGGTGGGGAAGAAACTTCTTCCATGCCGCGCATGCGGTGTGAATGTGCGTGAGGACAGGATGAAGAAACACCTTAGCGAACGTTGCGAGAAGCTAAGGCCCAAGGTTTCCCCGCGAACGGTGAATGCACCGCCCCCCGGACCGGCTGCTCCGAGTCGGAAGATTCTTCTTGAATGCCGGATATGCAAGGAGAAGGTCCGCGCGGAATGTATGCAGCTCCATCTCAAGAATGTGCACCCGCCCAACAATCAGAACATACGTCCACAGATACCAACGCAATGCTTACCGTTTGAGCTGCTTCCGCCTGGGAAGTGGGAGTACCCGCAGATTCTGGACCACTACAGGAGAATCGCACACACTCTTTCAGTCGACCTAAGGGGACGACGGCTGGAGTTGTACCGTCTGGAAGCGATCGAGACACTCAAGCCTTGCAGACGTTGGGTGGGGAAGAATACGTGGAGCGGGTACGTGGTATTCGAATTCAGCGCTTCGGACAGAGTGGTGTTGGAATGCCCCATCGAAGGAAACGCGACATACATCCTTTGGGGTGACTGGAAGTCGATGGTTGGACACACCAAGGGTGAGATCAGGGAACACTTTGCGGACCATTATGCAAAAGTGGTCCACAAGGGCACATGGCTAAACCGCATCAGGGAAGCGCTTAGGGGGTCATCGTGGTACTGGTAATCACCTGGGACGGGGGGACAGGACGGCGGGAACAGACGGGACGTCCACCTTGCGGCAAGCTCCCGCCCTACCTCAGCGATGAGGGTAAAGGAAACTCCCGGAATAGGCCAACCGCGACTTAAATCGCTTCCAGTTCCTCTTCGATCAACTGCTTCTGATAGAGGTCGGCATAGTAGCCGCCGGCGGCCAGCAGTTGATCGTGCGTGCCGGACTCGACGATGGCGCCGCGTTCGAGCACGTAGATGACATCGGCGTTGCGCACGGTGGAGACGCGGTGCGAAATCAGGACGGTGGTGCGGTCCCTCATCAGGCCGGCCAGTTCGCCGAGGATGCGCTCCTCGGTCATCGTGTCGACGCTCGAAAGCGCGTCATCCAGGATCAGGATCTTCGGATTGCGCAGGATCGCTCGAGCGATTGCCGTCCGCTGCTTCTGGCCTCCAGAGAGCGTGATGCCGCGCTCGCCGATAACCGTGTCGTACCCGGCCGGGAATCCGGCGATGTCGCTCCCTAATCCCGCGACTTCGGCCGCCCAGCGTATTTGTTCGGCGGTGGCGTCTGGCACGCCGAAGGCGATGTTCTCGGCGAGCGTGGCAGTGAACAGGAAGGTCTCCTGCGGGACGAAGCCGATCATGCGGCGCAGTTGGCTCGGGTCGCACTCGCGCAGATCGATGCCGTCCACCAGAACGGTGCCCTCGGTCGGATCGAGCAGGCGCGGAATCAGACTCACCATCGTGGACTTACCGCAGCCGGTATGGCCGACGACGGCCACGGTGGCGCCGGGAGGGATCCGGATGTCGATGCCGCGCAGCGCCCAGCCAGAGGGGTACTCCACCCCCACGCCGCGGAACTCGATTTCACCGCGGGCATCGTCGCCGATGGCGCGGGGAGCTTCCGGCGCCGCAATGGCGGGGCGCGCTTCCAGGATCTCGCTGAACCGCCCGAGCGACGCCTTGCCCCGCTGCATCAAGTTCACCACCCAGCCCATGGCGATCATGGGCCAGATCAACATGCCCATGTATGTATTGAACATGACGAAGTCGCCAATGCTGATTTTGCCCTCGAGCAGGCGCGCGCCGCCGCCCCAAAGCACCAGCAGGAACGTGAAACCGATCATGGACTGCAGCAGCGGCAGGAACAGAGAGGAGGTGCGCGCAAGGCGGATGTTCTCGGCGATGTAGGCCCGGTTCAGCCGGGCGAATTGCTCCAGTTCGGCCTCCTCCTGCACATAGGCGCGCAGCACGCGCACCGAGGAGAGGTTCTCCTGCACGCGATTGCTGATCTCGCTGAACATGCCCTGTATCTTTTCGAAGCGGTCATGGATGCGCCGTCCGAAAACAACCACGGCGAAGCTGACCAGCGGCGCGGGAAGCAGCGCAAGCAAGGTGAGACGCCAGTCCACCCCGAGCATGACCGCCAGTGCCAGCACGATGGTGAGCATGGTTTCGGACCAGTACATGACGGCGGGCCCCAGCATCATGCGGACGGCATTGAGGTCATTGGTGGCGCGCGCCATGATGTCTCCGGTGCGGTAACGGGAATAGAAATCCGGCGAAAGCCAGATGAGCCGTTCGAAGAAATCGTTCCGCAGGTCGTACTCGATGTCGCGCGAGACTCCGATTATGATGACGCGCATCCAGTACTGGAACAAACCCTTCAGCGCCGAGATGACTGCCAGCGCGCCGGCGAGCCACAGCAAGATCTCGAGGCGGAATCCCTCGTGGAGCGAGTCCACCGCCTTGCCGATGACCAGCGGCATGGCCGCGCCGAGCAGGTCCTTGGCGACCAGCGCGCCTACGCCGCGCAACAGCGCTCCCCGGTAGCGCCGCGCGTAAGGCAGAAGCGTAAGAAAGGATTTCCGCATCCTACAGCCCTACCAACCCGGCGATGGTCTTGGTCCACTCCAGAAAGAGCACTTTCTTCGCTTCGCGGTTCTTCCACCAGTCCTCGGGGCGAAAGTTCTCATCCGGCACCGCCACCACGCGGAAATCGAATCCGCGCGCCAGGGAGCGGTAGATGGCCCCGGCACGGCGCGTGTGGTAGTCGCTGGTCACCAGCAGGAACCGACGGACATTCATGCGGCGCAATTCGTCGAGCATGACGACGGCCTCTGCCCGGGTGGAGCGAGCCAGGTTCGGCACGGGGATGAACATATCCGCAGGGTAGCCGCGGCTCACGGCGTACGCAATCGCCAGCCCGGATTCGGAAAGACCGTAAAGACCTGACGGGCCGCTGACCAACACCTTGTGGACGTAGCCGCCGCGCGCCAAGGCGGCGGCTTTGAGGATGCGGTTGCCGGACAGGTCGCCCGCCAGCACCACGGCTATCTCGGCGCGTTCCGGGGCGCCGGCCTTCACCAGGAAGCGCGCCGGCAGAGGCAGCCATACCTCCCTGGACAGGTAAGCGACAACAAGCCCCAAGCATGCGGCAAACAGGAACTTGAGGAGGCGAGAACCCGATTTCCGCACGCGCTAGTTCTCGTCGGAAGAATTCCGTGAATCCAGGTAACCGACCGATTTGAGCCTTTGGAACAAGCGTTCCACTTCGGCTTCGTCCTCCGGACGCAGCAGGTGGGCTCCGGTATCGAGCCGCAACTCGGGCGGTTCCGCAGGGGGCAGGGCCTCTCCCCAGAACTCCCGGTGCGGGATGCCGTCGATCAGTGCTTCGCGGGCCTGGCGGCGCATGTGCCGCAGCAAACTGTTGGCGGAATCCAGATCTCCCGGATAGACCAGCAGTATGCGGCTGTCATCGTAAAGGGTGATATGAACCACCAGCGGAGACACCCAGCCGGCCCGGTCCAGGCGGCGGATGTCCTCCCAGGGGATCCTGCGACGCCCGATCCTGAGGCACTTCTCCGAGACTTCGATGGGGGGACGCAAGGCGAGGGAGAACCCAAACGCGGCGGTCGCGGCGAACAGGAACGCCGCCAGCAGCGCCGGCGGCCAATGCATGGCCCACCACGCCGACAGGACGGTCAAGCCGCACGCCGCCACGCCGGCCACCAAATAGTGACGCGAGGGCACATATCGGGTCGCGGGCATACCCACAGCTTTAGACTACCGCCGGCGGGGGGCCGCGTCAATGCACCCCGAAGCGGGTTATTGCACGTCCGGTTCCACATATACTGGAACACAGTAGCTTCCACAGGCATGATCATACTGGTCGTCAACTGCGGCAGTTCCACCGTGAAGTGCCAGCTTATCCGGACCGACCCGGAACAGACGCTGGCGCGCATGCTGGTAGAAGGGCTGGGCGGGGAGGACACCACGGTGTCCTACGATGGCCCGGCGGGCACGCGTAAGTACATCAAACGCATGGTGGAGCACAAGGAGGCCCTGGAGGAAATCCTCAATGTTTTGAGCGCGCCGGAGACCGGTGTATTGCACAGCCTTGACGAGATCGAGGGAGTGGGCCATCGCGTCGTACACGGCGGCGAGAAGCTCACCGGATCGACGATCATCACCGAGGCGGTGGCCGAGATCATCCGGGAAGCCATCGAGCTGGCGCCGCTGCATAATCCGGCGCACTTGCGCGGCTACCGCGCGGCATCGGCGCTGCTGCCGAAAGCGGTGCAGGTGGCCGTCTTCGACACGGCGTTCCACCAGACGATGCCTCCGGAGGCGTACACCTACGGGCTGCCGCACGACTATTACACGCGCTACCGCATCCGGCGCTACGGATTCCATGGCACCTCGCACCGCTTCGTGAGCCAGCGCTTCGCCGAGATCCGGCACGCGCTGCCCGCCGATTTCAAGCTCATCACCTGCCATCTCGGCAATGGCTGCTCGGCATGCGCGATCGACCGGGGCCGGTCGGTGGACACTTCGATGGGCTTTACTCCGCTGGAAGGGCTGCTCATGGGCACCCGGTGCGGCGACATTGACCCCGCCGTGATTCTTTACATCATGGCGCGCGAGAACGCCGGTATCCCCGAGACGGACGCCGTGATGAACTGGCGCGGCGGCCTGCTGGGTATTTCGGGCATTTCCAACGACATGCGGACGCTGATGGCGGCACGGGGGCAGGGCGACGGCCGCGCGAAGCTGGCCATCGACGCGTTTTGCTACCGGTTGAAGAAGTACATTTCGGCCTACTTCGGCGTTCTGAACGGCGCCGATGCTGTCATATTCACCGGCGGAATCGGCGAGCATCAGCCGCTGGTGCGCGAACTCTCCTGCGCGGGGCTGGACGCCTTGGGCATCCGCATAGACGCGGAGAAGAACAACTCCGCCGTGGGTGTCGAGGCGGACATTACCGCCGCGGGCGCCGGTACGGCCGTATGGGTGATCCCGACCAATGAAGAGTTGTTGATCGCACGCGACACGGCGCGATGCATCCTCGACGCCAGGGAGGGAATTCATGAGTGAGTGCAAGTTGAACCGGCGCGAGTTACTTCTTGCGAGCGCGGCCGTGGTACCCACCGCGAAGAGCTTCGCGGTAGGGAACCGGGACGCCGGTCTGAGCCTGTGGGTGGAAAACGGACGCATCACGAAGCGCGAGTTCACGCACAAGGTCGCGCGCGAAACCGTAGAGATCCCAGCAGAGGAGTTCGCATTCGAGTTCCTGGACGGATCGAAGATCGCCTCGGCGGACCTGCGCGCGAGCGTCGCCGAAAGCACCCCGCAACTGCTGCGGCTGCGTTTCGCCGGCGAAGGTTTCGAAGTGGAAGTTCGCTACACGGCGCCGCCAGAGAAACACTATCTGCGCAAGCAGATCTTGCTGCGGCGCACCGAGGACGGCGAGCGACGGCTGGTACGTGCCGTTCTGGAGAACTGGCGGGGCGTCGCGCGAAACTGGCAAACCATCCGCAAGGATCGCTACCCTTACGGCAGCCATCCTGTTTTCTGCGACAACATCTGGGCGGGCGTCGAATTCGTCGCCGCTTTCAATGAGGTGTCGCGCGAAGGCTTTACGCTGGCGAGCCGGCCGGGCGGCAAGCCGGTGAGCCGCGCCTGGCTCGCTCTCCATTCGACGGTCGCCGGCGCTGCGACACCGGGCCGCGTCCGGGAATCATTCCTCGACTACATCGAGGACATCCGCCTCTCGCCGCCGCGCATGCTCGCCTGCTACAACACCTGGTGGACGCTCACCAGCGACGACAAGCAGCCCGAAGCCGCGCTCGCGCTGATGCGCACCTTCAAAGAGAAACTCTTCGACGCGCACGGCGTCTTTTTCGACCTGGTGGCCACCGACGCCGGCTGGAGCGACCAACACGCCATCTGGCAGATCGACCGCAAGAAGCTGCCCAACGGCTTTCGCGACCTGCGCGAACTGGTTGAATCGGCGCACGGCAAGCTGGGACTCTGGATCTCGCCCAGCGAAATGTATCCGAACATGTTCGACTACTCGTGGGCCGAGGCCAACGGCTACCGAATCGTACGCCCCGCCCGGGAAGCGCGCGACAAGGGTGGCCTGGGGCTGGCCGGATTGTCGCTGGCTGATCCGCGCTATCGTGAACAGACCGTGCGGCAGATCGAGCGTCTGGTGCGCGAGGAGGGCCTGGCGCACATCAAATATGACGGATTCCTGGCCGAGGAAGATATCCCGCACGACGGCTTGCTCCCCGGGCGGGACTCCGTCGAACCGCTCGCCGAATACTCCCTGGAACTACTGCGGGCGGCCAAACGGGCCAACCCCGCGCTGGTCACCGAGCCCACCTATCTCAACACGTTCGTTTGCTACATCAGCCCCTGGATGATCCGCGAGTCCGACACCCTGTGGGCCAGCGCCGGCGGCGATTCCCCGCGCGGCATGCTCCCGGCCCCGGACTATCGCGAAGCCGCCACCAGCTCGCGCGACTACTTCGTGTTCTACTCACGCGACGAGGTGTGGCTGCCGCAGAACGCCCTGCAGTATTTCGACATCGTTCACTGCAATCCGAGCGGCGGTTTCCCGAACCACGTGGCCATGGCCGTCGCGCGCGGGCGCTTCTTCATAGCCACCTACATGAACCCGCGCTACCTGGGCGAGGAGGACTATCGCGCCTACGCCGGCATGTTGAAATGGGCACGCGCGAACCAGGATATCCTGCGGCGGACCACCATCGTGGCGTCGCGAGTTGAAGTGGGCGAGCCGTACGCTTACGCACACTGGCTCGGCGGCCGCGGGGTTCTCACAGTGCGCAATCCATCGAACGAGACGCGCAGCTACCGGCTGGATCTCACGCGCACGGGCGCTCCTTCGACGCTGGCAGGCGCGGTCTGCTACACGCAGTTCCCGTACCGGCGCGGCATCGCCGAAGATCTGGACGCATCGGGCGTCATCGAGTTCGAACTTGCCCCGTGGGAGACGCTCATGCTGGAGATCCGGCCGCGCGCGGATCTGCCCGAACCTGTGGCGATGAATGCGCGCTGGTACCGGCGGCCGGACGGAAAGATGGGCGTTGTCCCCGCGCCTGGAACCGGCAAGGTCCGCCTCCTGTTAACGGAGGGAGACGAGCGCACCATCGAAACGGCGCCCCGCAGGCCGATCGAACTCCGCGGGAAAGTGACCGCACAATCGGTCCGGACCGCGCCGGAATCCGAATGGCTGAAGCCCTGGTTCCGCCCCCGTCGCATGAGCGACACCGATTGGAGCCGCGTGAGCCAGAAAGCGGAACCCACAATCCTGTTCGAGCAGGAATGCGAGGTGGAAGTTCCGGCGGATGCGTCGAAGGCCACGGTCCTCCTGCTGGTGGCTTTCCCGGGCCGGCGTTTCCACCCGAGCCGCGCCGCAGCCACTGTCAACGGACGGGCTGCGACGCTCGAACCGCGCCATTCCGCCGGCCACATCGGATACAACATCCCGAGCACCTATTCAGCCTACGCGCAGGTTCTCCCACACGAGAACGAATGGACCTGGTATTTGTGCGATGTCCCGCTGGGCAAGTCACGAGTTCGCTTTGAGGGGGCCGCGGCGGGCCCCAAAACGCGGTTTGGAATGTGGCTCTGGGCCGAGCGTGACGTGTCAGCCGCTGTAACCGTCACGGGCATTGCCTGTGGCGAGCCGGCGATGCCGGCGCACCAGGATCACGTCGAACGCGCCGGTATCTGCCTCAAGCGCGGTTGACCGGCTGCTGAAAGTCAACCTTAGCGCAAAGTACAATACACTCTATGTCCTTGCCCGAGTCCGCCGTCGCCTTCGTGACATCAGCCGAGGAGCGGCTGCGGCGCCTCAGGCCCAGAAAACGTATCGTCTTCCCTGAAATCGAGGATCCTCGCGTGCAGTACGCCGCGGAGAGGCTGGCGGCGAACGGCGTCGTCGAGCCCATCCTTCTGAAGCCGGAGTCGGTGCCCATCGAGAAGTACGCGCGGATTTACTACGAGCGCCGCCGCGCCAAGGGCATCACGCAGATGGAGGCGGCGGCCATCGCGCGCCAGCCTTTGTACCTGGCTCCCCTGATGGTGGCCGCGGGCGATGCCGACGGCTGTGTGAGCGGCGCTACCTGCAGCACGGCCGATGTCGCCCGCGCGGCGCTGCAGACCATCGGGACGCCGCCGACCTTGCGGACCGCATCGAGTTTCTTTCTGATGTGCCTCTATAACGAGACCGTCGGTAACCGCGGGCAGCTCATGATGGCCGATTGCGGCGTGGTGATCGATCCCACCGCCATCCAACTGGCCGACATCGCCATCGCTACGGCCGCGAGCACCCGCACGCTGCTGGGCGTCGAACCGGCCGTGGCGCTGCTCTCGTTTTCGACGAAAGGCAGCGCCAAACACAAGGAGGTTGCCAAGGTAGTGGAGGCGCTCCGCATCATTCGCGAACGCGCGCCCGACCTGCACGTGGACGGCGAGCTGCAGTTGGACGCCGCCATCGTACGGGAAATCGGCGAGTCCAAGGCGCCCGGTTCCACCGTGGCCGGCCACGCCAACATCCTCATCTTCCCGAACCTCGCGGCGGGCAACATCGGTTACAAGCTGCTGGAGTGCATGTGCGGCGCGGCGGCCTACGGACCCATTCTCCAAGGCTTGACGCGGCCGGCCAACGACCTGTCGCGCGGCTGCTCGGCCGACGACGTCTACAGCGTGGCGCTGATCACGGCGCTGCAATCGGTGCGCGCGGTGGAATCCGCCTGAGGCCATGCCTCGCCTGCTCCCGTTCCGGCTCGTCTACAGCGAAGGCTACGACCTGAACCTGCGCGACCATATTTTCCCATCGTACAAGTACCGCCTGCTGCGTCTTCGTTTCCTGGCGGAGAATTTCGCCGCGGAGGAAGATTTTGTCGCGCCGGAGCCGGCCTCGGTCGAGGACCTGATGCTGGTGCACGACGCCGACTGGGTGATCCGGCTCAAGAACGGCACACTCACCTACGAGGACATCCTGAAGCTGGAACTGCCCTACTCGCGGCAGATGGTGAGCGGCTTCATCCTGGCCGCAGGCGGCACCACGCTGGCAGCGCGCCTGGCGCTGCGGGATCGCATTTGCTACAACGCGGGCGGCGGATTCCATCACGCTTTCGCGGATCACGGCGAGGGCTTCTGCGCCATCAACGACGTGGCCGTGGCCATCCGGCGCTTACAACAGGAGGGCGCCATAGGACGGGCCCTGGTGATCGACTGCGACAACCACCACGGCAACGGCACGGCTTCCATCTTCGCCGGCGACAAGAACGTTTTCACGATCTCCCTGCACCAACTCAACAACTATCCCGCGGAGAAACCGCCCTCGAACATCGACATCAACCTGGAGGACGGGGTGGGCGACGAGCGATACCTGATGAGCCTCCGCGACGCCTACTCGACGGCCGTGGCCGCCTTCCGGCCCAACCTGATCGCCTACGTGGCGGGCGCCGACCCGTATGTCGAAGATCAACTGGGCGGACTGGGGCTGACGATCGAGGGCTTAAAGGAGCGCGACCGTATCGTCTTCGAAGCCGCGTTGCGGTATGGCGCGGCGGTGGTGGTGACACTGGCCGGCGGCTACGCGTATGACGTGAACGACACCGTCACCATCCACGCCAATACCGCCAAAGCGGCCAAGGAAGTCCTAAGCGACGCCGGCTGGCATCGAGGGTAAATGCCGGAGGCTCCCGCTAGGCGCCGACGGCTACGTGGGTTCGGGCTAGCAGGGCGTCTTCGAAGGCGTAATCCGGGTGCCTGCGGTGGTGGTTGCGAAGATAGTCGCGGTAGGTTTCTTTCAGGCCGCGGGCGAACTCGGTGGGTTTGAAGCCCAACACGCGCTGCGCTTTGGTGATCACCTGGGTGATGGGCGGAACGTCGAAATACTCGCCGAAATAGAGCATGGGACCCATGGCGTGTCCCCCGGCGCGCAGGATACGCTCGCGCGGGAGGCGGACGATATTCACTTTCTTGCCAGCAGCCTCGGCGAACGCCAGCACGACCTCGGTCTGCGTGAGCGGGCGCGAGTTGGCGATATTGAAGGCGTGGCTCACCACCGCAGGGTGATCCATCACCCGCATGCAGGCCCACACCAGGTCCTTCACGAACACGAACTGCATGAGGCGGCGCCCGTCGCCGGGCAGGATGATGGCTCTCCCGTCGCGCAGCCGGTCCCAGAAAAACGCCTCGCGGTAAAACGGATTGCCGGGTCCGTAGACAAACGGCGGCCGCAGGCTCACCACCGGGAAACCGCAGCGCTGATGCATGCGGAACAGCAGGCGCTCGCTGGTGGCCTTGTTGCGGGCATAGGTATCATGATAGTCGTCCGGCGCCAGCGCGTCGCCTTCGTGATGGTTCAAACCGTCGCCGTAAGCCGCCACGCTCGATATAAAGATGTACCGCTGCAGACGGTCGCCACAGGCCCGGGCGGCGGCATCGACGTCGGCCGCCGTGGTGCCATGCTCCCAATCGTAGGCGGTATCGAAGACGACTTCGAAGTTGCTGGAAGAGAGGGCACGCGCAAGGGCCGCGTGGTCCCTGCGGTCGCACTGGATGTTCGACACTTTGCGGCCCAGATCATGCTCCGCCCTACGGTGCAGAACGCTGACCTCGTGCCCCGCTTTCACCAACTCCGACACCAAAATGCGCCCGACAAACGTCGTGCCGCCGATGATGACAACTTTCATTTATCTGTTCGAGCCTAACTGGAAATCAACAGCCCTAAGGCGTATCAGTCGTAATACTCCAAACCGAGGTGCGTGATCAGATCCTCGCCTCGCATCCACCGCAGGGTGTTCTTCAGCTTCATGAGCTGGATGAAGATGTCGTGCTCCGGATAGAGACCCGGGGCCGTCATGGGAGCTTTGAAGTAGAACGAGAGCCACTCCTGGATGCCCTTCATGCCGCAGCGCTGAGCAAGATCCATGAACAGCACCAGGTCGAGCACGATGGGCGCCGCAAGGATGGAATCCCGGCAGAGGAAGTTGATCTTGATCTGCATCGGATAGCCGAGCCACCCGAAGATGTCGATGTTGTCCCAGCCTTCCTTGGCGTCGCCGCGCGGCGGGTAGTAGTTGATCCGCACCACGTGGGAGAAGTCCTTGTAAAGATCGGGATAGAGCTGAGGCTGCAGAATGTGGTCGAGCACCGAGAGCTTGGTCTCTTCCTTGCTCTTGAAGCTGCCCGGATCGTCCAGCACCTCACCGTCGCGGTTGCCCAGGATGTTGGTCGAATACCACCCTTGCAGGCCGAGCATCCGCGCCTTCAGGCCAGGGGCGATGAGGGTCTTCATGAACGTCTGGCCGGTCTTGAAATCCTTGCCGCAGAGCGGAAGCTGGCGTTCCCGCGCCAGATCGAGCAGGGCGGGGATGTCAGTAGTCAGGTTCGGTGCGCCGTTGGCGAACGGCACGCCACACTTGAGGGCGGCGTAAGCGTACACCTGGCTGGGTGCGATCTCAGGATCGCTCTTGCGCAGGCCTTCCTCGAACGACGCCAGGGTCTGGTGGACGGCGGACGGGCGATGGAACACTTCGGTAGACCCGCACCAGATGGTGATCAGGCGGGAAACGCCGGTATTGCGGCGGAAGCTCTCGATGTCCGCCATCAACATTTCGGCCTTCTCCATGAGGTTCGCGCCCTGCTTCACGTTCGGGCCGTTGATGCGCTTCACGTATTCGTGGTCGAAGACCGCCTTCATCGGCTTCAGGCTGGAAAGCGGCTCTTTGACCTGATCGAGCAGGCCGCGTTCCAACACTCCGGCTTTCACGGCCGCCTCGTAAGCGGTATCCTCGAAGATGTCCCACCCGCCGAAAACCAAGTCGTCGAGCTTTGCAAGGGGGACGAAATCCTTGATATAAGGGCTGCGGCCTTCGGTACGCTTCCCGAGGCGGATGGTAGCCATCTGGGTGAGCGAGCCGATGGGTTTACCAAGTCCCCGCTTGACGGCCTCGACTCCCGCCATGAAAGTCGTCGATACCGCCCCGATACCTGGTATCAGAACTCCGAGCTTGCCTTCCGCTGGGGCGATGCGGACATTATCTTTTGTGGGCAAATTCCATCTCCTTGTATTGCACGGAAACCCAATGTTTCCCTGATGTTATACTAGCACTTCATGACGGATCGCGCGACGTCGACGATGACCGCCCTGCTGGTGGATGATGAGCCATTGGCGCTCGACGAACTGGCTTATCTGATTAAAGAATTTCAAGATTTGGAGGTTGTGGGAACCGCCTCCAACGGGGTGGAAGCCCTGGAATTAATCGACGAACTTGACCCCGATCTGGTGTTCCTGGATGTCCAGATGCCGGGGCTCGACGGGATGGGTGTAATCAACAAACTGCGCGAGACCCGGGACCGGCTCCCGTACTTCATCCTGGCCACGGCTTACGACCAATATGCCGTGGAGGCTTTCAGGCTGGAGGCAATGGACTACCTCCTGAAGCCTATTGAGAAGGACCGCCTGGCCGTCTCGCTCGATCGCGCGCGTCGCGCCATCGAGGAAAGGAATCGCGCAGGCGCCGGCGAGCCGGCTTTGGGATTGCCCGCCCATGCTCCCCCTTCCGGGCAGATCCGCAGCAAGCTGCTGGTCCGCTGCGGCAATCGAAACTTCGTGGTCGACGTTCACGATGTGGTTTACGCCACAATCGAGGATGGACTGATCACCATCGTCACGACGACTTTCGAGGGACAGTCCAACTACCGCACCATCGAGGATTTGCAGTCCAGCCTGGACCCAGACATGTTCTGGCGCGTGCACCGTTCGTTCCTGGTTAACCTGCACCGGATCAAGGAGATCATCCCCTGGTTCAAGTCGACTTACCGGCTCCGCATGGACGACAAGAAGCAGACGGAAATCCCGGTAAGCCGGGTGCAGACAAAGCGCTTGCGGGACATGCTGAAGCTGTAAAGCAGCAGTAAACTCACTGCGCAGCCACGTCCACGGATTCGACGAGCAGTCCCACCGGATCACTCACTTCGCAGGTTGACCGCAAGCGGAGGTAGTTCGCGCCCGAAGTCTCGCGCCGCAGAGGCAGCGCCGCAACACGGCGGCCATCGAGCCGGACTTCCGCTTGCCTCACCCGACCGCTCCAACGGACTTCGAGATCGTACCAGCGCCCGGCGTTGAGACTGGCGGTGCCCAGGAGTCGCCCGCTGGCATCGATGGGCAGGTTGTACAGGCTATCGAAAACGTCTTCCTCGTCCCAGGGAGGCGAGTAGTGATCGGTCAGTGCGATGTTGGCGCCCCGGAATCCGGCGTTCAACTTTAAGCGCAGGACGATTCGGCCGCTCGGCGCATTCGGGAAGTTCCACACGGCGCCCGCCGGCCATTCGGCATCCGTTTTGGACACCTTCAGAACATAGGCGCCGGGCCGATCCGGATGCGGCACACGGTCCACGCCGCGGCAGCCGAAATAGGTCCAATCGTCCAAGTCCTGGCTGAAATCGGTGCGCTGGCCGGTTTCCGTGAGCCAACCGGCGTCGAACGCCACCAGGCGGGACCGTCCGGCGCCCTGCCCGCTGGCGATCAGGATGCGATCGCCCCCAGCCGCGAGCGGGAAAGGATACGCCGTGCCGAAGTCGCCTCCCGGCGGCGGCGGTTGATCGCGTTTGGGGTCCCGAAGAACCTCGCGATAGCCCGTCCAGGTGCGTCCTTCGTTGGCGGAAATCGCGGCGTGAAGCACGTGGCGGCCGCCATGAGCGTATGGGAAGCGCCGGCAGTTGTTCCACACCAGCACGATCCGGCCGTCTTCGGTGCGCGTCAACCCGGCGGGCGAGTCCGAGGATGTGATCGGGGAAGGATGCGGCTCAGACCAACGGATTCCATCTGGAGAGAAAGATTCGTAAAATCGTCCGCGCTGCGTGCGGATGAGCATCCACACGCGGCCGTCCTTGAGTTCGATCACGACCGGTTCGACGGCCCCGTAAGCCGACACGATGTCGGGCGTCTCCACCTTGAGAGAGGGCGAGGAGAGATGGAACGTGTCGCCCCGGTCGTCCGAGTACAGCGTGATCGAGTCGAACTTGCCCATGAAAGTGAATTGCTCGAAGCCGTCGCCGCGGTTCCGCCAATCCCGTTTGGTGGCGTATGAGAAGGGCAGCAGGATGCGCCCGTTGCGCAACTCGATGGCGCTGTTGAGCGAGCCCGTGTAGCCGGACCAGATCTTTCGCGGTTCCCGCCACGGTGCGCGCCCGCCGCTCGACCTCGTGTGCCAGATATCCAGGTGGCGGTCGCGCCAGTCGACATGGCGGACGCGCTCGCCTTCCCCGCGCGAGACATCTTCTCCTTTCGCCATGTGGATCAGGAACAGGTGCAGGTCGCCGCCGCTCGTCGCCAGCGGCTGCAATCCGTAAAATTCGCCATGGCCACCGGGCAGCCGCAATACGGCGCGCGGCGCGCTCCACGTATCGCCGTTGCCGGCCGAGTCGATGCGGAACACCTGCTGCGAGCCGTCGGTCTTGTCGATGAACCAGCCGGCGAGAGTGCGGTCCGGCAGCCGGACCAGGATGGGTCTCTGATCCGTGCGTGCGACCTCGCGCGGGCCGGATGCGGTGCCAGAAAGCAAAACCAGCGGCGCTAAGAGAAACCAAAAGGCAAAACAAGCGGCGCGCACACGCACGGATGCACCTCCGATGTCAGATATTGATCCCGATCTCCCACAGCAGGCTACCCACCGCCTGGCGCAGGTAGAGCCACCAGAGGCTTCGGGAGCGGTGCGGATTGGCGGGCCGCGGCGAGCCGTAGACGGTCACGCCGCGCGCCTTGAGCATGCGCTTCACGCGGTAGATGTGATAGCCATCGCTCACCACGACGCACGAGTTCAGCCGCATCCGGCGCATGATCTCGACCACGACCGACAGGCTGTGCGCCGTGCTCTCACCCTCCTCCTCCACAATGATCGCCTCCGAGGGCACGCCGCGCTGAATGAGCCAGGCACGTCCCACGTCGCTTTCCGTGAAGATGGGGTCGCCGCCGGCGCCTCCCGTGGTGAGAATGCGCGGCGCGATTCCACGCTGGTACAAATCCAACGCATGCTCCAGGCGTGCGCGCAGCACCGGCGAGGGTTTGCCCCGGTACTCAGCCGCGCCCAGCACAACAATGACGTCAGCGGGCCGGGCTTCGTCGGCGACCGACTGCTGGCGGATCAGCATGGCCGTGTGGCCCAGATGCACCGCCAGCGCGATCGCTACAACCGCTCCCGCTATGACGAGCCATCGCTTCATGTTGCGCCAGGACTCGAAACGTCCAATAATCCTATTACAGCCTATACTATGGCGAAAATCGAAGTTCTTTCCAGCCCGCGCAATCCCCTGCTCAAGGACGTCCGCCGCGCCATTGTACGAGGCTCCCTGACCGAAGACGGTTTCGCCGTGGCCGAATCGTTCAACCTGCTGGAAGAGGCACTGCGCAGCGACTGCCAGGTGAAGGCCGTGCTGGCGGCCGCCTCGGTACGCACCGCCGTGGAAGGTCACGTCAAAGGGCTTCGCGAGCTACGCGTCATTGTACTGCCGGATGCGCTGTTCGGGGCGCTCGCCAGCACCGAGGCCAGCCAGGGCGTCATCGCGCTGGTCCGACCGCCCAATTGGACTCTGGAGCACTTATTCCGCGCCCAATCGCTGGTGGTAGTGCTCGACGGCGTGCAGGATCCGGGCAACGCCGGGGCCATCGTGCGCACCGCGGAAGCGTTCGGCGGCACCGGCGTCATCTTCCTGAAGGGCACGGTGAGCCCTTACAACCCGAAAACGCTGCGCGCTTCGGCGGGTTCGATCTTCCGCATGCCGCTGGTGACGGGGCTGGACGCCGCGCTGGCCCGCGCCGCCATCGAACAGAAACGGTTGGACGTTTACGCTACCCAGCCCAACGGCAAGAAACGGCTGAGCGACGTGGATCTCACCCGCCGCGCGGCGGTGATCATCGGCAGCGAAGGGCACGGCGTGAGCGAGACGCTGCGTTCGGCCGCGATCGACCTGCGCATCCCGACCTCGGGCGTCGAATCGCTGAATGCCGCCGTCGCGGCCGCCGTGATCCTGTACGAAGCAAGCCGGCAAAGGACGCTGCGCAAGTGAGCCTGTTCGACACCACACCACCCCAAAGCCCCGGCAAAAGCCCGCTGGCCGAGCGCATGCGCCCGGAGACGCTGGACGAGTTCGTCGGACAGGAGCACATCCTGGGCCCGGGCAAGCCGCTGCGCGTGTTGATCGATCGCGATCAACTCACGTCTCTCATCCTGTGGGGACCCCCAGGTGTAGGCAAGACCACGCTGGCGCGCATCATCGCGCACATGACGCAGTGCGACTTCGTGCCCTTCAGCGCGGTGCTGAGCGGCATCAAGGAGATCAAGGAGGTGATGGCCGGCGCCGAGCGCAACCGGCGCCTGGGCCGGCGCACGCTCCTGTTCATCGACGAGATACACCGCTTCAACAAAGCGCAGCAGGACGCCTTCCTGCCCTACGTCGAGCGCGGCGACATCACGCTGATCGGCGCCACCACCGAGAACCCGTCGTTCGAGGTGATCTCGGCGCTGCTGTCGCGCGCCAAAGTTTACTCGCTGCGCGCGCTGACGCCGCCGGAAATCGTCGTCCTCCTGCGCCGCGCGCTCACCGACGTCGAGCGCGGACTGGGCGCGCTGGGACTTCAAGCCGGCGACGATTTGCTCGAGCAGATCGCCATTTACGCCAATGGCGACGCGCGCGCCGCGTACAACATCCTGGATCTGGCCGCGGCGGCTTCCACCGAAGGCGCGCTGTCGCGCCAGGCCATCGAAGACGCCATCCAGCGCAAAGTGCTGCTTTACGACAAAAGCGGCGAGGAGCACTACAACCTAATCAGCGCCCTTCACAAGAGCGTACGTTCGAGCGACGTGGATGCCGCCCTGTACTGGCTGGCGCGCATGCTCGAAGGCGGCGAGGACCGTCTGTATATCGCGCGCCGTCTGGTGCGCATGTCGATCGAGGACATAGGACTGGCCGACCCGCGCGCCCTGGAACAGGCCATCGCCGCCATGCAGGCGGTGCACTTCATGGGTGAGCCCGAAGGCGACCAGGCGCTGGCACAAACGGCCATCTATCTCGCGCTGGCGCCCAAGTCCGACGCCGCGTATCAGGCCCTGCTTAACGCCCAGAGGGATGTCCGCGAGACCATGGCGGACCCGGTTCCACTGCACCTGCGCAATCCCGTAACGCGCTCGATGAAGGAGTGGGGTTACGGCGAAGGGTACAAGCACGCGCACCAGTTCAAGGACGCCATCACCGACATGCAGTGTCTGCCCGAATCGCTCGCCGGGCACCGCTACTACTTCCCCACCGATCGCGGCAGCGAGAAGCGCGTCGGCGAGTTGCTCGAACGGTTGCGCAAACGGACCGAAAATCAGCCGGAATGAACGGCCCGCCTCCGGGCCGTGATACGCTCCGGGGGAACATATGCCACGCTTCTGCCTGGTTCTGCTCGCGTTGAGCATCGCCCTTGCAGCCGATGAGGCGGGTGCGCGCTTCAAAAAGGGGTCGGCCGTGTACAGGTCCGGCTCCATGATCTACCGCGAACAACTGCGCGACGGGCGGCTAGTGGCGCTGCCGCTGGACTCCGCCGCAGCACAGGACTCCGGCGGCGCCGCTTTCCAGTTGCGCATCCGCACCACGCCTTCCGGGCCGGAACTCGATCTGGCGGACGGATGGCGCTGGGTCCGCGCGCAAACGCTTTCCGCAGGGCACCACGCCGTGGATCTCGATCACCGTTCCGCGCCGGTCGTCTTGCGGGTGCACACGCTGGCCGACGGCTCTTCCGTCATCAAGCGCTGGCTGGAGATCCGCAACACAGGGCGCGCGCCGCTGGCTATCACGGCGCTGGCACCCTGGTGCGGCACGTTGTGGCGCACCAACGATAGCATCAGCGTAGGTTCGACTACACGAGATCATTACCCGTGGGAAGGGTGGTTCGAGTGGCGCACGCTGGCCGGGCCGCGCGATGAGATCCGGCAGGAGATTGGACTTTCCTATCGTCACCCGGTTTTCGTGCTACGCAATGATTCAACCAAAGAATTCCTGTTTGCCGAACTGGGATGGCCCGCAAACCGGCGCTTCGAATTCGACCGCAGTGCCCGCGTGGGATTCCGAACCTGGGTCACCAGCAAGAACGTGCTACGGGTGATCGCGGCGGGCGAGTCGGTCGAAACGCCGGCGTTGCATTTGGGCTTCACGCGCGGCGATTTCAGCCTGGCCGTGCAGAACATGCACGAGCACATTCGCCGGTCGGTGCTCCCCGCCTATCCTCCTCAACGCGCCTACCTGGTACAGTGCCTGCTGCCGGAAGATCAATCCACGACCATTTTTCGGGGCAAGGAGTACAACGAAAGCAACCTGTTGAAGTACCTGGAGGTGCTGCGGACAGCGGGCGTCGAGCTATTCCTCCTGGATGGCCCGTTCTGGGCGGCCAACTATGGCGAGTGGCTCAAACCACACCCGGAGTTGTTCCCGCGCGGCCTCGCGCCGCTGGTCAGGCGCACGCACGAACTGGGGATGCTGTTCGGGTTGTACGCGGAGCCGGAGGGTGGGCGCGACGGATTCCGCAGCCCGGGCAGCACCGCAACCATCGGAGGATGGAAGAATACGCGAGTCTATCAGGAACACCCGGACTGGTTCGTCGCGGGCAAATCCGCGTATCCCGCGCCCGTGCTGAATCTCGCGAGCGCAGGCGCGGCTACTTACTTTGCGGGCGAACTGGAGAGCATCGTAAGCCACTATGGTTTAGACCTGTACCGCCACGACTTCTGCATGCCGGAGCAAGGCGAAGGCAGCGCCACCATGCGCGACGGCTTCCTCGAAAGCGACTACTGGCGTCACTACGACGAGCTATATGCGGGCTTCGACCGGCTTCGCGCACATCATCCGAAACTGCTGCTGCAGCAGGCTTCCGGCGGCGGCACCCGGCTCGACCTGGCATCGCTGGCTCACTGGCACGAGCACTTCACGAGCGACCGCACGTCGCTGCCGCACGTCTACCGCATGCTCAGCGGCCTCATGGTTTATCTGCCGCCGGAGGTGCTCGTGACACCGATGGGCATGGCGGACGTCAAACATCGTCCAAGCCTCCGAACCCTGCTGCGGTCGACCTTCGCGCTCGCCAACACGCCCATGCCGTTCAACAGCCTGTTCCCGCGGACCCTGGACGAGTTCCGGCCGGAGACGCGCGAGATGTTCTCGCACTACACGGCGCTCTACAAGCAGTTCATGCGCCCCGCACTCGCGCATGTGAAGACGTATCATCATGCGCCGGTCAACGCTACCGGCGGCGTCACTTCGGGCGATTGGTTCGCCATGGAGTTCGCCGCCGCCGACCACTCGCGCGCCTGGGCACTGATTGTGCGCCTTGCGCCAAAGCCTTCCGGGGAGTACGTCTTCCAGCCGAAGTCCCTCGACCCCCGCCGGGGCTACCGGATGACGCGGGACAATACCGGTGAAGCCGAGACGTTTCCGAGCGGCGCCAGCGTCTCAATCGGCGTAGACGAAGAATCCGAACTACTGCTATTCGAGCAGCGCTAGCGCCGGTCCCAGTTGAACTCGCAGAAATCGCGCCAAGCCTGGTCTATGTCCAGCGTCGATGGATGGATCACGATGCGGTAGCGGAAGCGCATCTGTTCGCCCTTCTCCAGCGTGACGCCGGCGTCGCGCACCGTCTTCGGCGCGGGGCCTTTCAGCGGCGGTTCGTTGTAATAGTCCAGCTCGGCGAACGGCGTGGCGAAAATGGAGGCATCGGTGCGCACTTTCCAGCGCGTGGGAAAGTTGTGGTTGCGCGGGTGATCCATGATCAGAACGCCGATGCGCTCCCCCTTCGTGATGGTCATGTAGTCGAGCCACGGGGACCGCTTGCCGGTGACGCCGTCCGGACCCGCATCGCCTGTGAAAATGCGCGGACGGCCGCCGTTGATCTCTTCGAAGGGCGCGGCGAAGCGCAAGCCCAGGAGGCCGTTGGTGCTGTCGCCGATCGAGACACGCTGGCGCGACTCCAGGCGGCAGTCGATGTCGACGACGCGAGAGTCTTCCGGTCCTGCCGAGAACGCCATGGTGCGCTTCTCGGTCACGACCGTGACGCCATCCGGGTCAACCCAGTCCGCAGTGAACGAGATGGATCCCCGATCGACGCCCTGCTCGATCTTCGTCACATCCCGGAACACCACCGAACCCGCTTTGTGGTTCGGGCGCGTGCTGGGAGCGGACTCCCAATAGTCCACGCCGTTTACGCGGGCGTGTCCCATCCAGAGGCCTGCCGTGAGAGGACCGCTGTCTTGCCCGCCGGTTTGCGGGCCACGCGTGATGATCTTCCCGCTTGCCGTGCGTAGCGGATGCAGGAAAGGTCTGCCTGTCTGCTTGCCGAATTGCAGCGTGGTGAATGGCTCGCCGCTAATCTCAATCGAGGCGCTCTCCTGGCCCGCCGTAATGCGAATGTCTGCCGGCGCGGGCCGCACTGCCGCGAAAACCAGCGGCAACAGGAGGAGGGCCGGTTTGGAGAAATGCCGTTGCGGAATCATGAGCAAGTACTCAGCTTATTTCACGCAGCGGCTAACCCGCTACTTCTTCTTTATCGGGGTCCCATGCGCCGGACCGAGCATCGGCTCGATGATGGACCGCATGATCTTCTCTTCGTTTTTGAAGAATTCGTCGTCGTTGCCGCCGCCGCGATCGACGCGGAACATGCCGTGCCGGTCTATGAATGCAAGCCTCGGCACCATAAACGTCTTGTTAGCGGGATGCTGGAGCATCGCCAGCACAGGGTCGCGGTCTCCGAAGCCAACCAGGAAATTGGCTCCGGTCTCCTGCACATAAGCCGGGATCCTGTATCGGGCGTCGTCGTTGATCGCCACGCCAATGCACACGAGTCCCCGCGAGCCGTACTCCCTCTGCAGCCGCGTCATGAGGCGGCTGGTGTCCTTGCAATGCGGGCAGGTGGTGAGCAGGAACTCCAGGACCACCACCTTCCCGCGGTACTGGCTGAGGAGCCGCTGCCCGCCATTGGGCAGTTTGATGACCAACTCGGGGGCCTTACGAGGCAGACTACCAGCGGCAAATGCAGCCGCTGAGCACAAGGTAATTGCTAACAACGAGCGACGAAGCATCACTTCGTATTTTCTCACGGTCGCGCCGCGGCATGAGCCGCGATGCGGCGGACGTAGTCGTTCGCGTCGCGAGCCGCGTTGCGCAAAGCTTCGCTGGCGACGCCCAACTCGTCAAGGGCGATGGCGGCGCGCAGCCGAAGCCACTCGTTCGGACTCGCGAGTTCCTTTTCCAACAAAGCGACCGCGTCCGGGCCGCCCACTTCCCGCGCCGCCGCGACACGGACCACGGCCGACGAATCTCTCATCGCCTCCCGGAGGCGGGCGAAGGGCTTGGGCCGCGCTTGTGCCATGCCCATAACAGCCCAATAGCGGATCGCCTCATCCGGATCACGCATCTGCTCGGTGAAGGCTTCCGCAGGCGATCCGCGGTCAGCTTTGCCGGCCGCTTCCCGAAGACGCCGCATGTAACTCTCCGCGCCGGCTTGGCGCAGGATCGCCAGACGCGAGCCCAGGCGCTCGCCACGCTCGGCAACCACCGGCTCCGGAATCAGCCCCAGGTCCCGAGTCTCGATCATCCAATCGTCGAGCGCCTTGCGCAGACGCGCTTCGACGGCGCGATGCGCGCCCGCGCCCGCGAGGTTGCGGAGGCACCAAGGGTCCTCGCGCACATCGTAAAGCTCCTCCACCGGCTTGCGTTCCGCCAGGAAAGCGAGAGCCGGGCCAGTGAGCTTCCCCGCTTTGTGCAGCCGGCGCATTTCCTTGAGGACGTTGCCTTGTTCGGCGTAAGTGAGCGGCTGCGCCCAGGGCTTCCACGGCTCGAAGTTGCGTATGAAGCGATAGCGGCCATCGGAGACGGCGCGAATCGTGTCGTAGCGTTCATCCATGCGGTCGCGCGCGGCGAAGATGTAACGCCGCGGCGCAGGCAACTTGGGTCCCAGGAAGGGCTGCCCTTGCATGTTGGAAGGGATTTCGACACCGGCAAGGTTCAGCACCGTCGGGCCCAGGTCGACGAAACTCACCAGGCGGCCATCCTGCGAACCTGCTGTACCCTGCCCTGTTTGGCGAAACTTCTCCGGGATGCGCACGATGAGCGGCACGTGCGTGCTCGCCTCGTATACCCAGCGCTTGGCGCGCGGCAGGCCCACACCATGATCTCCCCAGAAGAAAACGATGGTATCGTCCAGTAGCCCGTCCTGTTCGAGTTCCTTCAGCCGGTCGCCGGCCTGGTGATCCATGGCCGTGACGAGTTCGTAGTAGTTCGCCCAATCACGCCGGCTCTCCGGCGTATCCGGATAGTACGGCGGCAGCGGCAATCGCGCCGGATCCCGCCGCTCGCCCGGCCCGAGACGCGCGGTCACCTCGCCGTACCTCGCCCCGCGCAGCCGCACCTGGCCCTCGTGCGTGCAAAGGATATTAAAAACCGAGAAAAACGGCTGGCCTGGCGCGCGCTTGCGCCAGTGCGCTTTGTCGCTCGATTCGTCCCAGGCTTCGGCCGGAGGCGGAAAGTTGTAATCGGTTTTCGAATTGTTGGTGCAGTAGTAGCCGGCGCGCCTCAGATACTCGGGGAAGCATCGCACCTCGGGCGGCAGTTCGATGCGGCAACGCATGTACTGCGAGCCCAGCGTCGAAGGGTACATCCCGGTGATGATTCCGGACCGGCTGGGGGCGCAAACGCCGGCCACCGTGTGCGCGCGGGTGTAGCGCACGCCCTGGCTGGCCAGTCTGTCGAGTACCGGCGTCATCGCGCAGGAATCCCCGTAGCATCCCAATTGCGGGCCGGTGTCCTCGCAGGAGATCCACAGGATGTTGGGGCGCGGGACCGCAGCGGCCCGCGCCCCGATCAACGGCCATGCGGCCGAGGAGAGAAAACCTCGCCGGGATTGCATGAAGCCCCCCTGTTGCGGGCTATTTCTTGTGGCCCGCTTCCGTGCCCTTCGTAGAAACGTAGTACTTCGCCAGCATGAACGGTTTCTCCCACGCGGGCAGTTTTGCCGGATCCTTCAGATACCCGAAGTACTGCAGCGCCACCTGCCCGAAGTGCGCCTCGTGGCCAATGCGGTACTTGTCCGGGATCGAGAACTTGAATTCCTTGCCCGTGTCCGCGACGGTCACTCCGGGCCATTGCGCCTGGAGCGTCGCCACCTTCGCCTTCAGCGCTTCGGCCAACTCAGCCTTGGTCGCCGCCGAGGCCGGGACCACATACAGCTCGGGACGGAAGTTCTCTACCTTGCCCTGGCGCACTTCGATGCGGGACTTGGTGCCCCGGTAGACCGCGAAGTGCGTATCCCCGGTGCCGGCGGGAGCCTCGTAACGCCATAGCACGTCCAGCTTCACCGCGACACCTTTCAAGGTGTAGCTCACCATGTTGTTGCAGAAGTAGTCCAGCTTGTCGCCCTTGACGTACTCGGCCAGGTACGGCGGGAAGTCCGGCGCTCCGGTCACGCGCTGGAAATCGGTCTTTGTCAGGACCGTGGGCCAACGCTTGCCATCGAGAATCTGGATGTCCTTCTGGTAATCCAGCATCTGTTCTGGGTAGAGAGTCCACTGCACCAAGTCGACCAGGTGCGTGCCCACGTCCGACAATCCCTCGCCCTGCTCTTTGATGTCGAAGAACCAGGCGGGACGCAGGCTCGGCACGCCCGCCACGGTCTTCATCAGGTGGTGCACGCTCTCCATATACACGCCCGGTTCGGCGGGGGTGCCCGGCACGATGTCTCCGAACACGGTCTTCTCATTCACCAGGGCGCGCTGCAGGATGCTGGTGATCTCGAAACGCTCGGTCATGATGTCGTATGCGATCAACTTCTTCGCGTCGGCCATATCGAGGGCCGACTTCAGCTTGGGCAGGTCTTCGGACTTCAGAATCCACGGCTTGTCGGCGAGCACGTTCAGGCCCGCGTTGACCGAGGCCACGATGCGGTCCATCTTCAGACGGTTGCGCCCGCTGAATACGACCACGTTACCGGGCTTTTCCTGGAGCATCCGCTCCATGAAATCCGGGCTGGTGCGGATGTCCAGTTCCCACGACGTGGGGTTGTCCTTTCTCTGGTTGAACAGCGCGATGCGATTCAGGTGCGCCGTCAGATCGGTTCCCAGCGGCGCGTAGACGAACACCTTCTTCGATACGCCGGGATACATTTCTTTCTGAACCAGGGCGGCGTGGAAGTGCGCCGGGTCCACGGTAATAAGCGTGTATGCGGAACTTTCTTTCTGGGCTTGCGGCGCGACAGTCGACGGGCCGCACCCCACCAGCCATGCAGCCGGCAAACAAATGGCAAGAATGCCGTACTTTTTCATTTATCTATTGCCTCCATCTTTTGGCCAACTTCTCGTGCAGCTTCTTCATCTTCTCTTGTCCGTCGAAGGGCGTGTAGGCCAAACGCATCTCGAATCCATAGGGCACACCGACTTTGTAATCGGGAATGTGATACTGGAAATCCCACGCGGGATTGCCTTTGCCGCCGCCCGAAGGCGATTGCGTGAACCAGATCCGGTCCTGCTGGCGGAATTCCATCAGTAAACCCAGCCCGCGGCTGAAGCCGAAATAGAACGGCTGCGTGTACTCGTAATTGGAGAAACTGAACGCCATCCAGTGCGGGGGAAAGTTCGGAGCGCGCTCGAAGCGGCGCGTGTCGCCGGCGGGGATGTGTGTCGACTGCACACCGTGCGACGGCGAGGCGGCTTCGATCCAGCGCTCCCCGCGCGAACCGCGCTCGCGGCCCAGGAAGTGAATGGTGCCCGCGCCGGGCTTATCGATGTAACTCGCCCAGAACAGTCCGATCCACCCGTTCTTGAAAACCGGCGCGCGCGGGATGCACTCAAACGTCATGTGGATAACACCGTCGCGCTCGAGTTCGAACCGCGTGGCACTTTCCAGCTTCCAGTTGGGCGTCGGCGCCTGGTACAGCTCGACGCTGTTCCTGCCGAGGATGCGCAGTTCCATGGGCGCTCGTCTGGGCTCGAACATCACCTCCCGCGGCGCGTTCGTGCCGTCAAAGATCAGTTCGAAATTCAGCCCCGCGTACGACGGCACGAACACATTGCCCCCGCGGCGCTTGTGCTTGAGCGAGGCGACGCCGTTATAGCCCTGTTTGTGATCGGCACCGAAGGCCTCATTGTCGACGATCACCGCTTCCACGTCGCCGCGCTGCAAGGTCGCGGTGTGATCGACGTTCACGCGGTACTTCAGACGCTTGTTGGTCAATGTGGTAGCGCCGGGAGGGGCCGCCGCCACCAGCACAGCGCCGAAAAGCAACAAGATGCCGGCCCTATTCATCAACGAATCAATGTACCGCATTCCGCCCCCAAGCTCGCCGGAAGGGCAGCCACAGTAAGGTGAACAGGACCACCGCGGTCAATTCGCCCGCCAGTAAATACCAGGGCCATGGCCCGAACCAATCGAGCAGGGACGCTTCGGCAGGCTTCCGGCACAGGTACATATAGTTCGTCCCGAACACGGCATTGAACAAGCCCACGGCGACGCCCCACGCATTGGCGGCCAGAAGACCGCGCCAGAGGGAACCGGGGCGCGGGCGCGCCTGCCCGCTCCAGATCAGCGCCAATATCACGGCAATCAAACCGGCGTGCGCCAGGAAGAAATATATCGTCGGGTAGGAGGGGAAAGGCTCCCAAAGGTCCGGCGTCAGGACAGCCTGAGCGGAGCCGCCCAAGCCCGTGTAATAGGCTACGTCAAACGCCCAGGGCTTCAGCGTGAAGCACGCCACGATGGTCAGCCACAGCGCAAGGTCGCAAAGCTGCAGCGGCAGTCCTTCGGGGAACGGAATGTGATAGCGGTGATACTTGAACGCGTACCAGACAAGTTCGTTGACGAGCAGAAACCAACCGAGCCCAAGCCGAACAACTTTGGCGGCCGAGGAGCCGCGTCTGCCCCACCATCCCAGCAATCCAGCCACAGCGGGTATCGCGGCGAGAATACCCAGGTGCGCCGCGCCGAAGAGAACGAAGTTCGATCCCCGCATGAACACATGGTATCGTCGCGGGCGGGATCCAATCCAATCTAGAATATAGGCTTGCCTAGAACGACCGGAGCCGCGAGTACGTCCTGGTACCTCGACCCGCTGGTGGCGGAGCAAAAGCGCGCGGTACATCTCGACTTGATGCGCGCCTGGAGCAACTCTTCTCCGCCAGCGCGGCTGCTCAAGACCGATCTCTTCGAGGAAGCCAACGGCGACGATCATATCCTCTTCGACATTGCGCCCGCACCGCACCGCCGTTTCGGGATCGACTTGAACATTGCTACCGTCCAGTGCGCAGCGCGGCGATTCGAACAGCCAGGGGCCAGCCTGTTCTGCTGCGATGCGCGGCGGCTGGCTATCGCCTCGGATTCGCTCGACGCCATCGTGTCGACTTCGACGCTCGACCACCTCGGTTCGAAGGACGAACTGCGAGGCGCGCTGGTGGAATTGGCGCGTGTGCTGAGGCCGGGCGGCAGGCTGGTCCTCACGTTGGATAACCCCCGCAATCCACTCTATTGGGTCCTGCGGCTGTTGAGCAGTTGGGGATGCATGCCCTTCCGCCTGGGAGTCACCGTTTCCCGGAGCCGGTTAATTCGCATGCTCGAACAGGCGGGATTGGAAGTGCTCGATTCCCGCATGCTGATCCATAATCCCCGGCTGATATCCACGATCTTGTTTCTCGCGCTCCGGCGCTTGCTGGGCCGCCGCGCGGACGGTCCCATTGCTTTCCTGCTTCATGCCTTTGCCGCTTTGGAAAGGCTGCCAACCCGCGAGTTTACGGGATGCTTCTCGGCGGTCCGCGCACGCAAACCGGTCCCGGCAACGGGGGCGCGGCGATGAATTGCGCCAGGCGAAATCTCTTGCCGGCCGCCGGCGCGCTCGTTGTGTTTTACACCGCGGCCGTCATGATGCAGTTCGCAAGCGGTGCCTATCGAAGCGAATTCGGCGCACACCCGGACGAGCCTTCGCATGTCGTCACAAGCCTCCTCGTCCGCGACTATCTCGCCGGCGGATTCCCCCAGTCGCCGATGCGCTTCGCGGAAAGCTACTACGCGCATTATCCGAAGGTCGCCCTGGGCCATTGGCCGCCCGTCTACTACGTACTGCAGGCAGCCTGGAACCTCGTCTTTTCCCCTACACGCGCCTCCATTCTCGCGTGCCATGCCTTGTTCACCGCTCTGCTGGCGTCATTGCTGTTTCATTGGGCGCACCGGCGATTCGGCTCTCTTATTGCTTTGGCCGCCGGCTTCTGGCTGCTTTCCGTCCCGCTGATTCAGTGGCTCAACAGCACGGTGATGCTGGATATCGCCGTCGCTCTGTTTGTGCTCGCAGCCGCCTTGGCTTACGGCGACTACCTGCACGCACCGGGCTGGCGCCCGGCGGTCTGGTTCGGAGCGTGGGCTTCCCTGGCTATTCTGACGAAAGGAACCGGGGTACTCCTGGCATTCCTCCCTATCGTCTGCCTCGTGCTCGCCCGGCGCGGCAAGCTCGTCGCGCGGCTTTCGTTTTGGCTCCCTGCCTTCCTGGTAGCGGTGGCCTGCGGTCCATGGTATCTCCTGTCGCCGGAGGCGTTGCAGCAGCGAAGCGGATTTCTCGGCGCGCCTTCTTTTGACCCGGTAGGCGTCTGGAGCATGTTCTGGACTTGGGCCGGCAGGATGGGCGTGCCCATCCTGGTCCTCGCCGGGATCGGCATCGCCGCGAACAGGCGCGCGTTCCGGCTCGAAACCCGCGACGACGCCCGGTGGGTGTCCGGGGTCGCGTGTGCGTGCTCGGCGTTAGTGTTCCTCGCCGTTGCGCGCTCGGCGGACGAAGCGCGAAACATGGCTTTGCTGGTGCCCCCGTTCCTACTGTTCGCCGTGGAGGGAATCGTTCGCCTGGCCGGATTCCTCCCCCATTGGCGCAGGGCAACCGTCCTCGTGGTTCTGATCGCCTGGACTGCCGTCAACGCTCCCAATATGCCGCGCAAGGTCCCCGCCGGATACGCGCAGGCCGCCGCCCTGGCGCCGGCGCCGCAGTACCGGAACTCCGTATTTCTGGTCTCGGGCGATCCGGCTGACGAGGGAATGTTCATCTCCGAGGTTGCGCTCGCCGAGCGCCGGCCCTCACACATCGTTCTGCGCGCAAGCAAGTTTCTAAGCAAGTCCAGCTGGTCCGGCTATGGATACTCCACGAGTTTCCACACCGTCGATGCGATTGAGGCTCGCCTCAGGGAGGCGCCCGTGGGTATCCTGGTGTTGCAGCGCAAACCGGATCGTCCCAGAGAGCATCATGATTTGTTGCTGAAGATGGTGGAATTCCGCCCCGGCGTCTGGCGCTTGCTGGGCTCCTATCCCAAGCCAGCGGCTGGCGAAGGAGTGAAACCAAGGCTGCTGGTCTATGAACTGGCCGGACACCAGGGGATGCCGCGAGGCGGTGTTTGCGTGCGGTTAGAAGACAAGCTCGGGAGGAATGTGGAACCGTGAAGCGCGCGGGGTGCAACGGATTCGATCGCGCGGAGTCCCGGGTGTTGGCGGGCTTGAAAACGCCGGACCGGATTCAGCGCTTTCTCGATGAGGAAATCGGCTATAACAAGGAGCCGGACGGCGCAACCTGCCGGTCCCCCCGGCGCGTCCTGCGCGACGGAATCGCGCACTGCATGGAAGGAGCACTGCTGGCCGCGGCAGCCTTGCGTCTGCTCGGGCATCCCCCGCTACTGGTGGATCTGGAAGCGGTGCGCGACGATGACCACGTTCTGGCCGTGTTCCGAGTTCGCACTCACTGGGGCGCCATCGCCAAGTCCAATTTCGCGGGCCTGCGTTATCGCGAGCCGGTCTACCGCACGCTGCGTGAGCTGGCCATTTCCTATTTCGAGCATTACTACAACCTGAAAGGCGAGAAGACCCTTCGTGCTTACTCGCGTCCGGTCAACCTCAAGCGTTTCGATTCGATTAGTTGGATGACCTCCGAGGAAGATGTCTGGGCCATCCCCGAGCACCTGGTGGTCATCCCCCACATCCCCCTGCTCACCCCCGGCATGGAACGCAAACTCGCCCGCATGGACGCCCGTCTCTTCGCCGCCGGACAGGTCGGCGCAGCCGAGTAGCCTCGCATTCTCCTGAAAGGGAACCGGACTTGGCGGCATGAACGCCATGATGGAGGTGTAAATTCATCCCATGAGCTCGTCCAACGATTCTGAGGCGCTGCTGGCGTTCATCGAGGCGGCCAGGAACAAAGGCGCTTCCGATGAGTTTCTCCTGCGCCTGCTCAGCGACCGCGGTTGGTCGGAGAAGCGGATCTACGAGGCGTTCGCTTCCTACTACGAACGCTCCACCGGCGTGAGTGTTCCCGCGCGCGGCTCGCGAACCTCCGAGGCGGCACGCGACGCTTTCTTCTACCTGCTTTCGTTCTCCATGCTGGGAGTGTGGACCATCGCCCTGGGCGCGCTCGTGTTCGCCTACCTGGAAAAGTGGTTCACCGACGCCCTGTCCGGCCGGACCTATCCGGACGCATCCTTCGTGCTCTCCGCGAACTTGGCCATGGTGATCGTGGGCTTTCCCTTGTACATGATCACGATGCGGCTCATCGTCCGCGAACTCGGAGCGCACCCGGAGAAGCACGATTCGGGTGTACGCAAGTGGCTCACCTACATCGCGCTCTTCATTGCGGCGGGAGTCGTGGCCGGCGACCTCATCACCTTCCTCACCTACTTCCTGCGGGGGGAACTCACTGTGCGATTCGCGCTGAAAGTCGCCACCGCCGGCATTCTCGCTGGCGGAGTCTTCTGGTACTATCTCCGATCCTTGAAGCCCCGGGAGAGCCCCACCGCGGGCCGTGCGAACAACGCGTTTGCACTGGCGGCGGCGTTAGCTGTCGTGGCCGTGGTAGCCGTCGGATTTGCGATGTCGGGCTCTCCCACCGCACAGCGCAGCGTAAGCGCGGACCGGCAGCGAGTCGAAGACCTCCAGGCCATTGCGCGTGAACTCCATTTGCAGCGCGGCAGGACGGGGGGCGCCGGCCTGCCCGAGCAACTCGATCAGGTCGCCTTTGGGCAACCGGGCGTGCGCTTGAGGCTGAAGGATCCGGCGACGCAGGCCGCCTACGAGTATCACAAGCGCGGCCAAACCAGCTACGACCTCTGCGCCGTGTTCGCGACAGCCAGCGAAGCGCGGCCGGAAGGCAGGCCCCGATTCTGGGACCATCCGCAGGGCCGGTACTGCTACGCGCTGGACTCAACCGTGGCGCCTTGGTCGCTACGTTAGCGCATTACATATAGCCAGCGGCCGCTCGTGGAGCGCGTGACTTCGACCACCAGCGCGCCGTTTTCGATTCGGGCCGGGACGCGCTCGCCGCGGCTGCCCGGCGTGGGGCCTTCGGCGTACACCGCCGCGCCAGAGGATAGACCGGGCGCCGGAATCCGCAGGGTGCCCTCACCGCGTGCCAGCACTTGCAGCACGGCCCCGCCCTGGACGCGACGGGCCGCGGCAACCGGCGCCCAGGCCACTACGTCGAAGACGCGGTCGGCGAAGACGGTCGTCCTGCCATCCACGGTGATCTGCTTCGCCTTGTGTGCGGCCAGCGCCTCCAGTTCGCCGCTCGCGCCCACGCGGAAAGCCACCGCATGCTCGCCTTCGTAAGTCACGGAATGTCCCTGCACTTTGAAATCCGTGAGGCGCAACACCTCGTCGGGGGGCGGGTTCAGGGTCAGATATTCGGCGTCTTTCTTCTCGTCCCTTGCAAAGCCGCCCGGCCAGCCTTCCTCGTATTCGCGCAGATGCGGCGCGATGGCGATGGCGCCATTCGGGAAACGGGCCGTCATGTATGCGCCAGTGCGGGAAACGCGGTCGGGGTTATCGTTCACGCCGTTGAACCGGCCGGTTCCCGGATAGGCGCCCAGCGCATCCAGCACCTCGAACCAGTTGCGCGCATCGTAGCCCAGGCTCCGGGATTGATCGTCGCGCGGGCGATAACCCAGGAACGTCGCGGAACCGCGCCGCGACGCCACCACCCAATCCTTCACGCGGCCTACCACCTCGGTCCCCGCGCGCGGCGCGACGGGATAGATGCGGTCCACCAGGAAATCGGTCAGGATCGTCTGCGGCGCCACACCCTTCAGGCTCCCTTCGAAACGCACCACTTTCCCCGGCGCCATCAGACCTTCGTCGATTTCGGGCGAGTATTCCACGCCGAAAATCTCCTGCCAGGCCGCCAGCGCCGGTTCGCCCTCCGCAGTCAGCACCGGCGGCGGCCCGGACCACACCACGCGTCCTCCGTTCGCCACAAACTCGCGCATCATCTCGAGCAGGCGCCGCGAGGGAAACGGTTCGAACAGCGCCACCAGCGTTGTGAACCTCCGTCCCGCCATCTCGATGGACGCACCCGACACGCGGCCTCGTTCGAGAAGTTTCGCCGCCGTCACGTAGTTCGCATAGCCGTACTGTGTCATCCAACTGCCGAAGCGTTCTTCCACGGCCACCAGGTCGAGCGGGTACAGCATCAGCACTTCTGAATCGCGGTGTTGCATGTCCTCAACGATGTTGAAGTGAGGCTCCCCCGATGCGCCGTAAACGTCCACCACCGCCATGCGCCGGCGGCTGACCTCTCCGGGCATGCCCCAGTGCGCCCCGTAGGAATAGGGTACGTCGTTCAGTATCCCGGTCGAGCAGGCCAGCGCCAGCGCGAAGTAGTCGCGGTCCAGGTAGCCGCCCTCGGCGTGGTCGTTGCCGTTGCCGGTGAGGAAGTCCCCCCATTTGAAGTAGTCGTGACAGGCCGACGCCGCCTGATGCACCGTGTCCGACCAGACGAAGTTCGAGGTGTACTCGTACTGGTTGCGCGCGTGCGGCTGCCTGCCGACGCGCCAGTGATCGATGGTCGGGCTTTCGGCCCAAGTGGCGTGGGCGCGCGATTCCAGCGCGTGACCCATCTTCTCCTCCGCGTGGCGCTTGGCCGCGGTGAACAGATCTACCACACCGTCCTGCAGCAGCTTGTAGTAGCGCGCGCGCAGGAGCGCCGTGCGCCGCACATCTTCCGGCGACGATCCCAGCACGTGCATGGTGCCCTGCCTGGCCGTGAGGTCGCTCACAAAGTCTTCCTGCGCGTAAGTGAAGTAGACCAGGTACCTGGCGAAATCCTTATACTCGGCTCCATACCGGCGCGCGTATTCTTCCGCCAGGTTCGGGCTCACGTAGCGCAGCGTGAACTCGCCGTGGTCGTGGTGTGCGAAGTAGGCCCAGTCCTGCTGGATATGCATCTCGTCGGCGTACAGGCCGTTCAGTTTCACACCGGCAGCCGCGTAGCGGTCCACGACGTCCTTAAGGAACGGCAGCGCGCGCGGGCTGAAATAGTCCATCTCCGGCGTGCGATACTGCTGCACCGCCAGCACGCGGTTCAGGCCCGCCGCGGTAGTCGCGATGCACCCATGAACCCGTATTCGTTCAGCGCGGAAATCGCCCGACCGCGCCTCCACACCCGGGAACGGCTCCACCTGTATGTCGCCTTTCAACTCGACGATGGAGGCGGGTTCCACCACCCGGTACAGCGTTCCGCGCAGCGGCGTTTCGCGAAATGCGAATACACGGATGCCGGCGTCTTCAATATCGATGGGACCCTTGTTGTTGGCCCACTTTGTGTGCCGCCACAGTTGCACGCTGAAGGCGCCCGTCGCCGGGTCGCGCACCCCTTCGCGATACTGCATCCACACGCCCGTCTCACCTGTGCGTGCGCGATATCCCTTGCCGATTTCGAGCGGGCTCAACAGGCTCAATTCCAGTCCCAGGCCGTAACCGGACGCGAACCGGCTGATGGCGGCGATGCGCTGTATGTATTCGTCTGTGTCGGGCATCAGACGGCGCGGCTTGCCCGCCTGCCCGGGGCGGTACTGGCTGAAGAAATGGTCGAAGGCCAGCACCAGCGTGCGCGCGCCACGGGCTTTGGCCCGTTCGCAGATCTGGCGCAGGCTCGCCGGCTGCGACTTGCGCGTCAGCGCCATCTCGATGACGCGGTCCGGATCGCTCAGCGCTTCCAACTCTTCATCGGTGACCAGAATGATGTGCTCGCGCGGCAGATTGAACGCCCACTGCGCCGGAAACGACACGAGGTCCCCGCGATACACGTTTTCCGGAGCCGCCGTCAGAGAGGCGGCCCCCAGCAGCAAAACCCGGGCGATCTTCATCACATCGTTATGGTATAGGAACTGTATGCTTCATAGAACGGTTCTGCTGCTAACGCTTGCCGCCGTGCTCCCTCTGCCGGCCCAGCAATACACCATCGCGCTCATCGGCTTGCGCCATTCCCACACCTGGGGCCACCTGGAGCACTTGCTGAAAGCGCCGGCCGCCAAGTTCGTCGCCATCGCCGAAAGCGATCCGGCCCTGGTGGCCGAAGCGGGCAAAATGGGCGCCACCAAGGTCGCCTACTTCACCGGCTACAAGGAAATGCTGGACAAGGTGAAGCCCACCATGGTCTGGGCGTTCGTCGAGAACAACCGGCACCAGGAGATCGTGGAAGCCTGCGGCCCGCGCGGTGTCCATGTCATCTTCGAGAAGCCGCTCGCCGCGACGTACAAACAGGCCAAGGCCATCGAACGCTTGGCCGCCAGGTACAACATCGAAGTGTTGACGAACTTCAGCCCCGCCTGGAGCCCTTTCCATTACGCGGCGAAATCCGTCGTCGATTCCGGCGCGCTCGGCACGCCCTGGAGGCTGCGCGTCACCACCGGCCACGGCGGCGTTTTTCCCAAGTCGGGCCGCAGCAAACTGTTCCACGAGTGGCTGATCGATCCGGTGCAGAACGGTGCCGGCGCGCTGATGGATTTCGGGTGTTACAACGCGCTCTATGCCCTGTACTATCTGGGCCGGCCGGAAAGAGTTTACGCCTCTGCGCTGCACCTGCGTCCCAACGACTTTCCACGCGTTGAGGACAGTGCCACCATGGTGCTCACCTACCCGAACGCCGTGGCCATCCTTGAACAGAGCTGGGATCTGCCGCCTGGGGTGAACGCCTTCGAAATCGCCGGCTACAAGGGGTACATACGGCAGGCGGAAGGCAAGCCCGAGATGCGTATCGGGCGGCAGCCAGCCAAGCCGCTTCCCATGAAGCCACGGGCCGCGCAATACTCCGAACCAGTCGCCTACATGGTGGACTGTCTCAAGCACAAGCGGCCGGTGGAAGGGCTGGTTTCGATGAAGTACACCGTGGCCGTAAACGAAATCATTGACGCCGCCGTGCGCTCCATCAAGAGCGGTAAGCCCGTACGCCTGCGGTAAACCGGCCATGTGCTTGTCCCAGGCCGCGCTTTCCTGTTACAAGGGAAGTTCAGGGAGGGGAGCATTCTCAAGATCTGCGTACTGGCTTCGTCGAGCGCCGGCAATTCCACGTTCATTGGAACGGCAAACACGCGCCTTTTGGTAGACGCAGGTCTTAGCCGCCGCGAAACCGCGGCCCGGCTGGCCCTGATCGGCGAATCCATCGACGATCTCGACGGCATCCTCGTCAGCCACGAACATACCGACCATGTCAGTAGCCTGTGGACCGTCGCCAAGCGCCGCGAGAAGCGCCCGCCTGTTCCCGTTTACGCCACCGAGGCCACCTTCAGCACCCTCGCCAAACCGGCTTACGAGCCTGCCGTCGAAAAGTTTTGCGCCGGCTTGAAACTCGTCATCGGCGACATTGAAGTCCAGACCTACACCACGCCGCATGACGCCGTCGACCCCATCGGTTTTTGCTTCCACACGCAAGGACTCAAGGCCGGCCTGGTCACCGATCTAGGCTACATGCCCGACTCGATCCGCTACTACCTCCGCGAAACCGATTTCCTCATTCTCGAATCGAACCACGACCTGGAAATGCTCAAAGTCGGCCCCTATCCCTGGCAGGTGAAGCAGCGCGTGATGGGACGCAAAGGACACCTTTCGAACGACGTGGCGTCGGAGTTCATCCGCCAGGATATGGCGCCGGCGACGCAGACCATCGTGCTGGGACACCTCAGCGAGCAGAACAACCACCCCGAACTGGCGCGCCTGGCCGCCGCCCAGGCCATCGAAGGACGCGGCCTCGCGGTCAAACTTGTGGTGGCGCTGCCCAGGAAACAAACCGAAGTGTTTCAATTGTGAAGGAGCGATTGCGAACATCATGATTGCCCGATATACCCGGCCCGAGATGGGCCGCATCTGGAGCGACGAGAATAAGTACCGCCAGTGGCTGGAAGTCGAGTTGGCCTCCAGCGAGACCCTGGCCGAAGCCGGCGAGGTGCCGGCCGAAGCGGCGCGCCTGCTCCGGACACACGCGAGTTTTCAGGTCGCGCGCATCCTCGAAATCGAGAAGACCGTCAAGCACGACGTCATCGCCTTCACCACCACGGTGGCCGAGAGCATGGCAGCGGCCGGGTGCGCCGACGCTTCGCGCTGGCTGCACTACGGGCTGACCTCGAACGACGTGGTGGACACCGCCCAGGCGCTGCTCATCAAGCAGTCCTCGGCCATAATCGCCGCCGGCATGGAACGCCTGGCCGGAGCGCTCAAGAAGCGCGCCTTCGAATTCCGCGACACGCCGCAGATCGGCCGCACCCACGGCGTTCACGCCGAACCTATCACTTTCGGGCTCAAACTCGCCCTGTGGTACGACGAGATCTGCCGAGACCGCAAGCGCTTCGAGGCAGCCGCCGAAGATATCCGCGTAGGTAAGATTTCCGGCGCGGTGGGCAACAACGCTCACGTGTCGCCTGAAAACGAAGAAAAGATCTGCGCACGGCTCGGGCTGCGCGTGTCGCCCGTTTCGAGCCAGGTGATTTCGCGCGACCGCCACGCCGCCTACATCGCCGCGCTGGCCCTGACGGCCGCCACGATGGAAAAGATCGCGCTTGAAATCCGCCACCTGCAGCGCACCGAGGTCCGCGAGGCAGAGGAACCTTTCAGCAAGGGCCAGAAGGGATCCTCGGCCATGCCGCACAAGCGCAATCCTATCACCTGCGAGCAGATCTGCGGCCTGGCGCGCGTGGTTCGCTCGAACGTCCAGGCCGCGTTCGACAACATCGCACTGTGGCACGAACGCGACATCTCGCACTCCTCGGTCGAGCGGGTCATTTTGCCGGATTCGCTCATCCTCACCGATTACCTGCTGGCAAAAACCACATGGCTGGTCGAGAACATGGCCGTCTACCCCCAGCGCATGCTCCGCAACCTGAACCAAACACGCGGATTGGTTTTCAGCGGCCAACTCCTGATCGACCTAGCCGCCGCCGGCATGCTCCGCGAGGATGCTTACCGCGTGGTCCAGGCGCACGCCATGCGCGCCTGGGAAGAAGAAGGCGACTTCCGCGCCGCCATAGAGGCGGACGCGGAGATCCGCGCCGTTCTCACTTCAGAGAAGATCGCGGAGAGCTTCTCGTTGGAGCGCCAGCTGCGCAACGTGCGTGGAATCTTCGACCGCATATTCAGTCAGTATGAACAAATCACCGCAGCGCATTAAACTACTTTTGTAGTTTATTCGCCCCGATTTGCGCGGACCTTAAAAAACGTGTATTTGCTGGTCAATCTGAGGCCCTTTTCGCTTACACTGTAATCGAGGAAACGTTACGGCACATCGGAAAGGAACATCGTCCAATGGTTAAGGCCGCCAGGTCTACGCGCAGCTGCGGCATAGCCCTGGCGCGGGTGCTGCTTGTGGACGATGACCCAACATCTCGTTTGACGCTGCAAACCGTTCTGGAGGCAGGCGGTTACAAGGTCGATTCGGCCGCATCGGCAGCCGAAGCGGTGGGCAAGCTCGATGAGCAGGAGTACGAGCTCGTACTAAGCGACTTGCAGATGGAGTCTCCGGAAGCGGGACTCAAGGTGCTAGCCCACGCACGCATCATGGAGTACAAGCCGGCCACGGCCATCATCACGGCCTACCGCGATTCCGAGAATCCGCTGCCGGGGAAAACGCCCCCCACTGTCCTGATCGAACCGGAAGACCTCCCGGAGCTCCTCGGCCAGGTGGCTTCGCTTATCAGCGAACGGGCCACGCGCCGCCTGGAACGGGAACTGAAGCAAGCCGCGTACTGACAATCGTAGCGCGCAAGACTGCGCGATCCACGCATGGCCGGCTAGTGTCCCAGGGCAATGAGCACACGATCGGTGATTTCATCGATCATGGCAGGCAGGGCGGCTTCGAGCGCGAGAGTTACGGCGGCTCGCACACGCTCGCTATCCACTTCTGGAGTGGGGGGTGGAGTAGGAACAGGAGCCGGATCGAGGGCCGGCGCCGCAGCGGCCGCGATCTCCGTTGGCTTCTCGCCGAACAGGCCACGGGCGAATTCGGCCGATTCGAGAAGCGTACGGATGGTTTCGATCACAGCGCTGGCCTCGAAGGGCTTCTTCAGGATTCCGTCGGCTTGCGCCCGCCGGGCCTCCTCTTCGTCGATCGGTTCGAGAGCGCCGGCGGTGAGCACCACGCGGGTAAAACGGTACCGTGGATCGGACTTCACGGCCCGGCAAATCTCATAGCCCGATTTGCCGGGCAGATAGACATCCGCCAGGATCAGGTTGGGATCGACGTCGGCCAGACGCACCATGGCCGTTTCACCGTCGGTGACTGTCACTACTTCGAAGCCCTCTTCGCGGAGAATCCGCTCGCCCATCCTCTGGGCGTGCGGACTATCGTCAGCGAGGAGAATCCGGCTCATGGCTGGAGCTATTTCTTCGCCTTCTTCTTTTTCTCAGGCTTCTGCGCGGACGTGGCCTGATCGTTGGACTGCGGCTGGGCCGTCGCGTTTTGCTGTGGCGGCTTCTGGCGCGCGTCCGGCTTCGAGTCCAGCGCGGAGGAGTCGGTCACAGTGGAGACGGTCACGTCGGCGCTGGCGGCGCTTTCGGCTTTGGCGGCTGCCGCTTCGATGTCGGCCGGCGTCGGTACGCTCACCGGAACGGTGGGCTTCAGGCTGGTCATGGCCGGGGTGCCGCTCTTGGCCGCCGCGCGCACATCCGGACTCTTACGGAAAATGCCCCAGAAGTGGCTCATTATGCCCGGCTTGTCGTAATTCTCCAACTCGTACTTCATGCGCGCCAGGGCCACCGGGTCGGGTTCCGGAATAGGTTTCTCCAAGGCCGTCAGCTTGGCCTTGGCGTCCTCGACGCGCGAGCTGAGCGGATAGTCCTTTACGATGCGCGACAACGCCAACACACTACGGTCCAGGAATCGCGGCCCAAGCCTGGAATAGGAATCCGCCGTCAGCCACAGCGCCTCGTCTGCCTTGCTGAACAGCGGGTATTGGTTCACAAGCGCTTCCAGGCGATTGGCCGCCGGCACGTAGCTGCCCTTGGTGTGATAGAAACCGCCCACGCGGAATTCGTGATCGGCAATGGCTTCCTGGATCTCCCGCAGCCGCTGCTGGGCTCCAGGAGCGAACTTGCTGTTGGGGAACTGGACCAGCAACTGGCGGCATTCGTCTTCGGCCCGCAGGGCGTGGTTGGTGTCGCGATCGGCCTTCTCCATCTGCCGGAAGTGTATGTTGCAGACCTTGTCCTGCGCTTCGGCGGCCTCTTCGAGCGTGGGGTAAAACAGGATGAAATCCTTATACTCGGCTTCGGCTTGCGCCAGGCCGTGCGAGCCGCCCTCGCGGAACCAAGTGTCGGCGATGGCCAGCTTGGACTTCGCCAGATACTCGCTGGTGTCGTAAGTGTTGATCAGAGTATTCAGCGTCAGCCGCGCGATCTCGTAGCGGCCTTTCTCAATGTCCTTGACGGCCTTATCGAACAGAACTTTGTCGGGCTGAAGCGTGTCTTTCGTGATGGGGTTTTCGTATTTGCGCCGGCGGCACCCGAATGTGAGCGCCAGGCCCAACACCACACACACCGCGATCGCCCGCTTCGTCCAGGGTCGATTGAGAATCATGCCCATAACCTCACTCGCCGCCACGTCTTCAAACGCGAACGGTTTGAACCTCCTCGGCAATGCGCCGCATCTCGGCCACCCGCGCGGCGGGATCGTCGCAACCGAACACCGTGGCTCCCGCAACCAGCCAATCGCATCCCGCCGTGATGATGGCCCGCATATTCTCGAGCGTCACACCGCCGTCGATCTCGATCTTGAAGCCCAGCCCGCGCTCACGGCGTATGGCTGCCAGCGCGCGCACCTTATCGAGCGCGTGCGGGATGAACTTCTGCCCGCCGAAGCCCGGGTTCACGCTCATAATCAGCACGAAGTCCGCCACATCGAGCACATCCACCAGGGTCGCCACCGGGGTCGAAGGATTGATCACCACGCCCGCCTGCGCGCCCGCGCCGCGGATCATGTTCAGGGTCCGGTCCAGGTGCGGGCAGGCCTCCTGGTGGACGCTGACAAGGTCCGCGCCGTTGTCGATGAAGACACCCGCGTAGCGGTCCGCATCCGAGATCATCAGGTGAACGTCGAGCTGCATCTTGGTAACTTTCCGCAGCGATTTCACCACCGGCGGCCCTAAGGTGATGTTCGGCACAAAGTGTCCGTCCATCACATCGACATGCAGCATACGGGCTCCTCCGCGCTCTACTTTGGCGATGTCCTCGCCCAGGCGCGCGAAGTCGGCCGACAAGATGGATGGCGCAATTTCAATCATTTGGAGGCTCATTCGATGTTATCACAGCGGCATAGAACCCATCCCCGGGCTCGCGCCCCGGAAGGCGCTCCACCACGCGGCCGAACTCGAACCGGTCACCGAAAGCTTCCAACGCTTCATAGACGACGTCGCAGTTTTCCTCGCGCTCGAGCGAGCAGGTAGAGTACACAAGTTTCCCGCCGCCGGCGAGACGTTCTAGCGCATGGCAGAGAAGGCGCACCTGCCTTGCATGTTGAGACGCGAACTCCGTGGGTTGGACGCGCCATTTGATCTCGGGGTTACGGCCGATGGTGCCTGTGCCGCTACACGGCGCATCAAGCAGGATCCGATCGAACCGCGCCGAGAACGGCAGCGCCACGGCGCCGTCCATCTGGACCAGCGGGCAGCCCAGGCGCTTCAGCCCGGTGAGCCGCTTCCAGGAGATATCGCAGGCCACCGCGCGCACACCGGCTTCGAGCGCCTGCGCCGTTTTGTTGCCCGGCGCGGCGCAAACGTCCAGCAACGACATACCCGGCTTCAAATCCAGCCATTCCACAATAGATTGCGAACCGATGTCCTGCATCAGAGACGGCTCCGGGTGCCCGGAGACAACACGGTAGCAGCCGGCGACGCTGGTGGGCTCGAGTTCCAGCCCCTCGACGCGGCCTTGCGGCGCGCGCACGTAAGTCTCGGGAGGTTTGAGGAACTCCGCGGCGATTCCGGCGGCCGTCTGCGCGCCATGCCGCTGCTCCCACCGCGTCAGCATCCACGACGGCACAGACAGTTCCGTGGCGCGGTCCGGCCACTTCACAGGAGCGCGGTCCACCTTGCGGAGCACGGCATTGACCAGTCCCGCGGCGGCGCCTTTGCCGCAACGCCGCGCCAGTTCGACACTCTCGTTCACGGCGGCGTGCGGTGGAACGCGGTCCAGGTGCCGGATTTGATAGATACCCATACGCAATGCGGCGAGAACCTCGGGATCCAACCGCTCGCACGGCCGCCCGCTGATGCGCGTGATCAGCCAGTCGAGTTGCGCCCTCCGGCGCAGTACGCCAAAGACGATTTCCGAGGCCAGACCCGCGTCGCGCGCATCGCAGCGGATGTCGCGCAGCAGGTCGGAAGCATAACCGCCCCGCTCGACGCCGAGCAGGACATCGAAGGCGGCCAGACGCGCCGGAGAGATGGGGGAGCGTTCAAACGGCATAGGGCGCCAGAAAACTATAATAAGACTTGGACCTGGAAAAGATCCTGCTGCGCAAAACCGGCGAGGCCATCGCGCGCTATCGCATGATCCGCGAAGGCGACCGGGTGGCCGTGGCACTCTCCGGCGGGAAGGACTCGCTCACCCTTTTGGAAGCGCTGCTTCTACTCGCCAAACGTGCTCCGGTCGAGTTCAGCGTGTGCGCCTTCACGGTCGAGCAGGGCAAGTTCCTGCGGCCCATCGAACCGCTCGCGAAATACTTGAAAGACAAAGGAGTCGCCTGGACCTACTACCGCGACACGCCCTCGCTGCGGTTGGTGGTCGAGCAACCCGGCCACGGCTGCGATCTGTGCAGCCGCTACCGCCGGCGCGCGGTGTACGAAGTCGCTCGCGGCCTCCGCGCCAACGTCGTCGCCTTCGGGCACACTGCGGATGATTTCTGCGAGTCGTTCCTGCGCAACGCTCTGTTCACCGGCCGGGCCAGCGCGCTGCCGCCTGTCACCCGTTCGAGCGACCGGGAATTCCGGCTCATCCGCCCGCTGGTATTTGTAACTGAAGACATTACCAGGCGTTATGTGGAGCGCCTGGGTGTGCCCCTGGTGCCCTGTGGCTGCTCGCAACGAACCGATACGGTGCGGAAGGCCATCCGGGAATTGCTCGTTCAAGCCGAACAGCGCAATCCTTTTGCCAAACAATGTCTACTCTCGGCGATGGCCAACCTGGACGTCAAGCGCTTGCTGGATAAGCGGTTCCTGGATTTGGAAGACGGGGACAGCGGCCCTGAAGATGCGCGATTGCCGATTGTCACGGAACTGTAACCGAGTTAGCCTTGACCGCCACCCTTCCGCGTGCGCGATAATGGTATTCCCACCTGTTGAGAGTATGGATTGTTCTGACAATCATCCGAGTGCTTTATGAATTTTTTGCCCCGCGAAGAGAAGTTTTTTGCCCTTTTTCTGAACCAAGTCAAGATCATCTCACAAGCTGCCCGCTTGCTGATGGATGGCACACGGGCCGGCAACTCCGAGTTGCTGAATTCGAACACGAAGATCTCCCAGCTCGAACGCGAAGGAGACGAGATCATCCATGACGTATTTCGCCGTCTGAATCAGACCTTCATCACCCCCATCGATCCCGAAGACATCCATTCGATCGCCAGCCGGCTCGACGACGTATTGGATGGCATCGAGGACGCCGCGCACCGCATCACGGCCTATCACCTGGAGCCGATCCCACCCACCGTGCTGAAATTGTGCGAGATTGCATACGACTGCTCGGTGACTTTCCAGACCGCATTTGAGTCTTTGAAAGACGGCAAGCCGTTTCTGGAGTCCTGCATCGAGATCAACCGTCTGGAAGATAGCGCTGACCAGTTGATGCGGCAAGCAGTCACGGACCTGTTCCGGACCGAGAAAGACCCCATCGCGCTGATCAAGGCGCGCGAGGTTTACGACGTGCTCGAGGATACCATTGACCGTTGCGAGGACGTCGCCGACGTACTACAGAACGTCCAGGTCAAGAACAGCTAACCGGTCATGCCTGTCCTGGCCTGGGTACTGCTCATCATCATAGTTGCGTTCGTTTTCGACTACATCAACGGATTCCACGACGCCGCCAACTCAGTGGCCACGGTCGTGGCCACGCGTGTTCTCACTCCTTTCCAGGCCGTAATCTGGGCGGCGTTCTTCAATTTCGTGTCGGCGTTCGCCTTCGGCACCGGCGTGGCTAAGACCGTGGGCTCCGGCATGGTGGACTTAAGATACGTAACCATGCTGGTGATCCTGTGCGGCCTGGTGGGCGCTGTCGTCCTGGACCTCATTACCTGGTGGTTTGGATTGCCCACCAGCAGTTCGCATGCGCTTTTCGGAGGGTATGCGGGAGCCGCCATGGCAAGCGTTGCGCTGGATCGCGGCGCCCAACACGCCTTCGAAGTGATCATATGGAGAGGTTGGATCCTGACGCTGCTGTTCATGGTCCTGGCTCCTTTCATCGGCCTGGCGCTGGCCTATGTGCTGATGATCGCCCTCCATTGGTTATTCCGTCACACCAGCCCGCGCCGGATGGACGTGTATTTCCGGAAGCTGCAATTGCTCTCGGCGGCCGTATACAGTTGCGCCCACGGGACCAACGATGCACAGAAAACCATGGGCATTGTCACCGGTGTACTTGTCACCGCCGGCTATCTCAAAGCGTTCGAGGTGCCCGTATGGGTGATCCTGGCGGCCGGAGCGGCCATCGGCCTGGGCACGCTGACGGGCGGGTGGCGCATCGTCCACACCATGGGAGGCCGGCTGACGCGATTGAAACCGCGGGGCGGTTTCTGCGCCGAAACCGCAGGCGCAATCTCGATCCTGCTCGCGACGCACATGCACGTGGGTGTCTCGACGACGCACGTAATCACGGGCGCCATCGCGGGCGTCGGCTCGATTCAGCGGCTGAAAGCGGTCCGCTGGGGCGTGGCCACAAACATCGTTTGGGCCTGGGTGTTGACGATCCCCGCCGCAGCGACGGTTGCCGCGCTTGCCCTCCTGCTGACGCGCACGATTTTCCCAACGGTGCACTGAAGACCTTCATTTCACCGCCATGGTGGTCCCGCCCTGACTGGCAGTGCCTCCGACCGACAGTGTGACAGGAAGAATGCCCGCACCCGCGTATCCCGCGGGTACACGCGCGTTGATCTGCATCAAGCCGGCAAAGCCGGGAGCGGCGCCGGCGTAAAGGATTTCCGCCGGGTAGCCGCCGATGTTCAAAGCCACCGGCGCAAGGGGGGCCGGATACGGCGCATCCGCCGGTCTGCCGTCGACGCCACGCGGACTGGTCTGCCCTTCTCCCGTCGCGTAAAGCACAACGATGGAGCCACGGGCGGCCGGGTTGAGACTCGAATTGAGCGTACCATCCTGGTTCACGACGAGGGCCTGACCTGTCCCGCTGCCAAGGGTGAAAACGCCCGGCGCAGTGTCGGCTACCGCCAGCGTGCTTCCCGCCGCTACCTTTCCCCCACAGAGGACCTCTATTGTTGTAGTAGCTTGCCCGGCAACGCGGTACGGCACTTGCACGTTGAGCTGCGTTTTGGAAACGTAAAACAGGGCCGCCGGCAACCCGTCGAACCGAACTTCGACGCCCCCGAGCGACCTCGGCAGCAGACCGCTCGCGTCGAGAGCGGCCGATATAGGCGTGACCGGGCCTATTCCTTCGCCGAAGATCGAAACGATCTCTCCGGGCGCCAGTGGTCCGGCTTGCATGCTGGCGCCGTTCACCACACTGGCGCGAGTGATGGGATCCGAAACGGCGTTCTCCTCCAATCCGGGTTTCAACCTGCGTACATGGTTGTTCTCGTTATCGGCGAAGTAAACGTTGCCGTCCGCGTCCAGAGCAAGCCCGGTGGGCGTGTGCAGTTGGGCCGCGGTGGCCGCGCCGCCGTTGCCGGAAAAACCCGCCGCACCGGTTCCGGCAATGGTCCGGATGATGCCGTCGGATGAGACCAGCCGGATGCGGTGGTTGTATGAGTCGGCGATGAAGATGTTGCCATCGGCATCGGCGGCCACACCGGTGGGCGCGTTCAGGTGTGCGCGCACCGCCGCGTCGCCATCGCCGGAATAGCCGGCCACGCCGGCGCCGGCGACGGTGCTGATGAGCGGAGGATTCGCGCTGGTCACCTTGCGGATCACGTGATTGCCCTGGTCGGCGATGTAGAGGTTGCCGGCGGGATCAAGGGCCAGGAAGCGCGGGGTGTCGAGTTGCGCCTGCGAGGCCGGGCCACCGTCGCCGGCATATCCGCGCACGCCCTTGCCGGCCACGGTGGAGAGATTCCCATTGGGATCGAGCCTGCGTACGCGGTGATTGAAGGTGTCCGAGAAATAGACGTTGCCGAACGAGTCGGCGACTACGCCCGTGGGTGAATTCATCTGGGTACCCTCGTCGCCCTGGAAGCCCGCGATGCCCGTCCCGGCGGCGGTCGAGATGACGCCGTCGCGGCCCACGCGGCGGAGGCGGTGAGCCTGGTATTCGGCGATCCAGACGTTGCCATACACATCGGCCGCCACACCGGCCGGCGCGAACAGCGAGGCGGCAGCGGCCCAGCCGCCATCGCCCGTCACACGGCCGTCACCAGGCCCCGCGATGGTCGTCATCAAACCGAGATTGGAGACTTTCCGTACCCGGTTGTTGCCCTGGTCGGCGATGTAGAGGCTGCCCGCCGCATCCACGGCCACGCCGTAGG
>CAYLLB010000011.1:59623-124525 GCA_964384215.1 uncultured Solibacteraceae bacterium
TTGCCCTGGTCGGCGATGTAGAGGCTGCCCGCCGCATCCACGGCCACGCCGTAGGGTCCGTAGAGCCGGTTCATAGTGGCCGAGGTGCCATTGGCTCGAAACTGGTACTTACCGTCGCCGGCGATGGTCTGAATATAGGAATTCACGACGCACCTGGCGACGTACTGGCCGCCGGCCACCCAGAGGGCACCGTCGGGGGCCACGGCTACGTCACGCCAACTCGGTACAGCCACACTACCTGCCGCCAGGGGACTGTCCTTATCTACTACAGTAATCGGAGATGTCGCGCCGGGCTTCAGGCACCGGATGCGCGAGTTGCCATTGTCGGCAATGTAGAGGTTCCCGTCGGCGTCGATGGCGACGCCCGTAGGATTGTTCAACACGGCGGCGGCGGTGCCTTCGTCGCCTCCTCGGACCAGTGTCGACATGGTGCCCCGGTAGACTTTTCGGACGGCGTGATTGCCACTGTCGGCGATGTAAAGCGCGCCGCTCGAATCCACGGCCAGGCCCTTCGGATACCGTAGCTGGCCCAGCGTGGCGGAGACGGCTTCCTTCGAATCGCCCGCGACGCCGGTGCCCGCCGCAACGCTTATTACGCCGTCTATCGTGATTTTGTACACTCGATGGCCGTTGAATTCGGACATGTAGACGTTGCCGCTCGTGTCCACGGCAATGTTCCGGGCGCCGGCGAGTTTGGCCGCCGTGGCGTCGCCGGTGACGCCGGCCAGTAGGGCGCCACCGCCGGCGATGGTGCGGATGACACCATCGGTGGAAATCCTGCGAACGCGGCTATTCAATCGGAGGCTGTCGTAACCCAACTCCGCGACGTAGACATTGCCCTGGCGGTCCACGGCCACACCATAGGGTTTGGCCAGCAGTGCGGCGGAGGCGGGACCGCCATCGCCCGCGAAACCCGGGTGGCCGTTGCCGGCCAGTGTCGTAATGAGCCCGGCAGGCGAGATCTTGCGGACGCGGTGGTCAGCCGCGTCCGCCACGTAGACATTCCCCGAGGAATCGACGGCGACGCTCTCCACACTGCCTAATTGGGCGGCGGAGGCCGGCCCCCCGTCGCCGACGAAATCCGTCCCGGCAACCGTGTCGATACTGTAGGTTACGCCGGCGGCAGCACAGGCGAAGTGGACAAGAAGGATTTGGATGAGGGCTCTACGCACCAGGAGTACGCGCATCACATGAAAGAGTGTCTGCGCGCATCCGAATCTCTCAGTGTGCGGCAGATTTCGGTAAAGAAACGGTTTTCACAAACGATAACGAGAGCATGGGCTGGCGATATTCCCTGTTGTCGTGCATTGGCGTACTCGCGGCGAGCATGGCGTCCGCGGAAGCACCGCTGCATCTGAAAGTACGGAAAGAACCGGCTTCCGGCGATGCCCTGGCTGTAACGCGGGTCGTGCCGAGACGGCGCACGGAGGCGCGCCGCCACATGATCCTCCAGTTCCGCGAGGTCCCGCGATCGACTGACAAAGAAGAGCTTATACGGCGCGGCATCAAGATACTCGGCGCCGTACCGGAATCGGCGCTCATGGTTTCCATTCCCGACGAAGTGGGGATCGAAGACCTGGATCTACGCTGGGCGGGCGCGCTGCCACCGGAGAGCAAGGTCAGCCCGGATATTCCAGCGGCCGCGTCGCTCACCGCGGGGCCGGGCCATTACGTGGTGGAGTTTCACGCCGACGTGGATGCGCACGAGGCCGACGAATTGGTTGCGGAGCGCGGGCTGGAGTTACACAAGCACCCCGATCTGCTTCCGAATCAACGGCTTGTAAGGGGATCGATAGATCAGATCCTGCGGCTTGTGGAATGGGATGAGGTGGACTACGTGTTTCCGGCCTCGCAGGATCTGATAGAGGGGCGACGTGTAATCGCCTGCGCCGGTGCGCAGACTGAAGACGGACTCATCGGCCAGTACATTGCCAAGGTGGGCGAGGGCTGGGACGGACCTGGGCAGAATGCCGCGGAACTCGGTTACTACTTTCGTAGTTTTAGCGGCAAATTGGATCCGGAGGCGACCCGCTCGGAAGTCGCACGGGCCCTGGCTGAGTGGGCGCGCTATGCGCAGTTGACCTTCACGCCGGCGAGTGCCGCAGGGCTGACGCGAACCATCGACATCCTGTTCGCTTCGGGAGCTCACGGCGACGGCTACCCGTTCGATGGGGCCGGCGGGGTGATCGCCCACACTTTCTATCCCGCGCCTCCAAATTCAGAACCGCTCGCCGGGGATATGCACCTGGACGCGGACGAAGCCTGGCGCGTGGGCGCCGACACGGACCTCTACAGTGTGGTGCTGCACGAGTTGGGGCACGCGCTTGGGCTGGGGCATTCCGACAGGCCCGGTTCGGTAATGTATCCGTACTACCGCCGGGCGACCCAACTGGCCGACGAGGACATCGCGGCTATCCGCGCCCTTTACGCCGAACATACGGAATCAAGCGGCGGAGACAGCCCCCAGCAGCCGGCGCCTCTCAAGTTGACCATCCAGAGTCCGGCAGGCTCACCGGTCACGACCACTGCTTCCAGCATCTTCTTGAGCGGCATCGCGACCGGCGGCGCGGCGGATCCAGCGATTACCTGGATTAGCGACCGGGGCTACTCGGGAACTGCACAGGGGTCGCGGCAGTGGGTGATCCAGGCGGTTCCGCTGAGCGTGGGCAACAATGTGATCACAGTGACTGCCGCCGGCGGCAGTTCCAGCCCCGTCTCGGTGTCCGTATTCGTGATCCGGGAAGCGGAAGTCGTCGCGCCCAGCCTTGCGATCACGTCGCCCACTACAGCGGGGACTTACTCATCGGCATCGTCTTCGGTGGTCCTTTCCGGGACGGCCTCCCACGCCTCCGGCATCGCGCGTGTGGCCTGGAGCAACTCTCGCGGAGGCAATGGGGTGGCCACCGGCACGACGAGTTGGTCCACGACACCCATCGCGCTTGCAGCCGGGTCGAACACCATCACCGTTACGGCGTACGAGCCGGGAGGACAGTCCGCATCCCGGCAACTGGTGGTCGATTACGCGGGCGCGGTCCAAGACACAGTGGCCCCGGCGCTCAGGATCATCTCTCCGAGCTCGACCAGCGTGGCGACCACGGCTAGCGCCATCACGATCCAGGGCACCGCCACCGACAACGTCGGCGTCGATTCGGTACGGTGGCTGACTTCGACCCGCAAATCCGGCACGGCCGCGGGCACCGGCGTTTGGATCATCGACAACGTACCCCTGTACATAGGGACGAATGTCGTGAAGATCCAGGCATTCGACGCCGCCGGCAACATGAGCTGGCGTTCACTTACGATCACCCGCCAGTGAAGGCCGTTACGCGGGACTCCCCGCTTCGGCGATAATGGAGAGGAAGGGACGCTAGCCTATGTGCCTGGCTGTGCCGGGAAAGATCCTCTCGACGGAACAGATCGGTGAGAGCCGTCTGGGGAACGTGCAGTTTGGCGGCATCACGCGAGAGGCCTATCTGGACCTGGTTCCGGAGGCGCAAGTGGGCGACTACGTCGTGGTACACGTAGGCTTCGCCATCAGCCGCGTGGACGAAGAGGAAGCCCAACGCACGCTTGAAATGCTGGAAGAAATGGGCGGTTTGGCTGAGGATTCGCCCGCCGAAAACTCCGGCGCGCCCCCTGCCAACTGACGTCTCGCGCACCGCGCGCGGTTCCGGTACACTGCATGTGGAGACCGCACATGAACCGGCGCGAATTCCTGTCTACAACGGCGGCCGCTGCTCTCACGGCATCCGCTTCCGAAGCGGCCGCGAAACCCCGTGACGTTTTCACACCTCTGGCGCTTGGGGAAGCCCGTCCCGCGGGACTTATCGGACAGCGTATCGAACTCACAGCCCGCGGCAACCTGCTCAAGCTCGACATCGATAAGGACTTCCTCGAACCCTTCCGCCAGAAGCACGGCAAAGGCGACTACGTGGGTGCGGGCAAGCTGCTCGATTCGGCAGTTCGCATGGCCGCGTATACGAAGGATCCGGCGCTCATCGCGCTGAAGGACCGCGTGGCCGAAGGGTTGATCGCCAACCAACTCGCCGACGGCTACATCGGGTGGTACCGGCCCGCCTCGCGCATCGTGAAGGCCTGGGACATCCACGAGATGGGCTACGTCCAGTACGGGCTGGTCGCGGACTACAGGCTGTTCGGGAAGCGCACGTCGCTCGACGCCGCCCGGCGCGTGGGCGATCACCTGATTGCGAAACTCGCCGGCAAGCTGCCCGGCATCCTGCAGGAACCCGAGATCCACCCACCCATGTTGATGACCGGATTGGACCGCGCCATGCTTGCGCTGCATGCAGCAACAGGCGACAGCCGCTATTTGGACTTCGTAGTGAAGGACCTGGACGTGCCGAATTGGAAGCTGGAAATCGTGGAAGGACGCCGGCCGCCTTATTACGGCCACGCATACGCTTACACGACGCGCACACTGGCTCAGGTGGAACTCTACCATCTCACGGGTGACGAAAGCCTGCTCAGCCAATCGCAGCGCGAGATCGACTATCTGCGGCGGCGCGGCGGGTGGCTGATCACGGGCTCGGCCGGCAAGTCGGAATGCTGGCACAGCGATCAGTCCGGCGACGGCGAACTCACCGAAACCTGCGCCACGGCGTATTTCATCCGCCTGTTCGACACGTTGCTGCGGATGGAGGGCGCGAGCGTCTACGGCGACATGATGGAGCGCGCCATTTACAACGCGTTGTTCGGCGCGCAATCGCCCGACGGGCGGAGGCTGCGCTACTGGACGCCGTTCGACGGCCCGCGGGTGTATTGGCCGCGCGACACCTACTGCTGCCCATGCAACTTCCGCCGCATCATCGCGGAGTTGCCGCAGTTGGTGGCCTACCGCTGGGGTGACGGGCTGGCGCTGAATCTCTATGGCGCATCGACGGTGAAGACTACGCTCGCAAATGGGGTCGAGTGCGAGTTGCGCCAGGAGTCGGATTATCCAAACTCGGGCACCGTTGTTCTGCGGGTTGATCCCAAGCGCCCGGCGGCGTTCCCGCTGCGGCTGCGTGTACCTCGCTGGTCTGAGAACTACCGCGCCAGCGTCAACAACGAGCCGCAGCCGGGGCCCAAGGACGGCTGGCTCGAAATCAAGCGGCGCTGGCGGGCGGGTGACCGCGTGGAGATCGACATGGGTATGACCTGGCGGCTGGTGGAGGGCACCCGCAAGCAGCGAGGCCGAGTGGCGGTGATGCGCGGGCCTCAGGTTTTCACTTTGAATCCGAAACGCAACCCGGACATCGCGACCGCGGACCTGAAGAACCTGGTGCTTTCGCCGCTCTCCTTCCTGCCGGTGAAACCGGACGCGAGCCTGCGCTCCGATGGCATTGCTTGCCAGGTGCGGGCGACGGCAATCGGTGCCGACCGGCGGGGCCGCGATGTTATCCTCACGCTGACGGAGTTCCCCGACCCGGAAGGCGAAGCGACATACTTCCTCGCGCCGAGAACGTCGAAGGCACGGATAGACGAAATAACGGAGGGATGAAATGGACAGACGCACGTTCTTACAGATGCCGCTCACGCTGGCGGCGCAGGCGGCATCAAAGCGTCCGAATGTTCTGATCCTGCTGGCGGACGATCTGGGCTCGGCGGACTTGGGCTGTTACGGCGGCGAGATCGAAACCCCGAACCTGGACCGGCTGGCGGCGCAGGGGATGCGCTTCGAGCAATTCTGTTCGTTCCCGGTGTGTTCGCCGACGCGTTCGGCGCTACTCACAGGCCGCTCACCCATGCGGCTGGGTATCGGCTACACGGTGATCCGGCCATGGTCCAGCTATGGGTTGCCGCTCGATGAACACCTGCTGCCCCAGTCATTCAAAGCGGCCGGTTATCAGACGGCTCTCACGGGCAAGTGGCACCTGGGACATTCGCGGAAGGCGTATCTGCCGCACAATCGCGGTTTCGATCACGCCTACGGCCACGTGAACGGCGCAATCGACTACTACACACACGTGCGCGAAGGCGGGCTCGACTGGCAGCGTAACGGGACCAGCGTGCGTGAGGAGGGCTATTCGACCGATCTCATTGCCAACGAGGCCGTGCAATGGCTCGGCGGACGGGATAAAAGCAGGCCGTTTCTCCTCTATGTCCCTTTCAATGCGCCGCACGCTCCGCTCGAAGCCCCGGAGGCGCTGGTAGGCAAGTACGAGCGCCTCACGGACAAGAAGCGCCGTGTTTTCGCCGCCATGGTGGACGCGATGGACTCGGCGGCGGGACGGATTCTCGGAAAGCTGGACGAAGAAGGCGTCGCGGGTGACACCATCGTGCTGTTTTTCAGCGACAACGGTGGTCCCATCGAGCAGGGCGCACGCAACACGCCGCTGCGCGGCGCCAAGGGCTCCGTCTATGAAGGCGGTTTGCGCGTGCCGGCCATCCTGCGCTGGCCCGGCCACATCCGTCCGGGCACGCGCAGCCGGCAATTGATGACAGCGATGGACGTGTTTCCGACACTGGCAGCGGCAGCGGGCGTCACGCCGCTGAATCGCCTGCCCTTCGACGGCCGCAATCTATGGAAGGATCTCCCGTCGGGCAAGGCCGCACCTCGCGAGGACATCTTCTTCGCCATCGAGCGCGGCGGGCGTACACAGTACGCCGTCAGGCGAAACAACTGGAAGCTGATTCGTGAGGCGAGCGGCGGCGAAGTCAAGGATGCGCTTTACAACCTGGAGGAAGACCCGAACGAGACCACCGACATCGCCGGGCGCAACCCGGCGCTGGTAAAAGACCTCGCACGGCGCATCGCCCCGTGGTGCGCACTCTACCCAAAAGAGGGCGTGCATCTGACAACTTCGCCTCCACCCGGATGGAAGGCTCCGGCTTTGTGGGCGGAGGCGGCCAACTGACAAAATACCGGGCAGCCCTTGACAGGCACATGAGCTTGAATACAATAGGGGTGATCTTCGCTATATGCCAACTTCTTGCGACCACAGACGAAGGGAGATTATTGCACGGCGCGACGGCGTCGACTATGAGCGTTGCCTGGATTGCGACCAGGTCATCGAGGCTGACGACCTGGAAGCAGATCCTCCTGCCGCGGAAGATGATGAGCATCACCGAGCTTGATGGTCCAGGTGTTGCAGGCACTCCGGCAATTTGTTAGAAGGACTACTGCCCCATGAAGAACGACGCAAAGCGACAGGCAGTGTCACCCGCCCAGAAGAAGGCAGCGGCGCAAAGGTCAACCGCGCCGCTGCGCAAGAGTTCTGAACGAACGTCCAGGGCGGAGGCGGAGACCGGCGCGCGGGAGATGCCGCCGGCTATGGCTGCCGAGGAACAGGCCGATGCGTTCGAACGAGCCATGCGCTTGTTTCACGCGCGCGACTATGCCAGCGCCCGGAACGTCTTCGAGACGGCGGCCAAAGGGCCGGTCGCGGCGATGGCTCATACGGCGCGGGTCCATACCAAAATGTGCGAAATGCGCCTGAACCAGACGCAACCGCAGTTCGAGACAGCCGAGGACCATTACAACTACGCCGTGGGGTTGATCAACATGCGGCGGCTGGCAGACGCTGAGAAGCATCTTTGCAAAGCGCTGGAGCTTTATCCGAACGCCGATCACCTGCATTACGCGCTGGCTCTGACGCGCGGGCTGCAAGGAGATTTCGAGGGTGCACACCGGCACATGAAGCGCGCCATCGACCTCCAGCCTCGCAATCGCGCCCTGGCGCGAAACGACCCGGACTTCGCCGAGCTGATCCGACGCGGGTCCTTGCGGGAACTGCTCTACCCGTAGCCGTCCGTTTGCTGAGGCGAGGGGCCACCAACTGTCCGCGGTAAACTGTGGGAAGTGCTGGAATCCCGAAACGAGTTGAAGAAGCATCGAGAGGCGCCGGCCGGACCTCTGCGAATCGTAACCATCGGCGGCGGCACTGGCCTCTCAGCTCTGCTGAACGGCCTGAAGAGATACACGAGCCCGTCACGGCTGCGTGACGGCGGGGCCGGGTTCCTTTCTCCAGTGGATATCTCCGCGGTCGTCACCGTGACCGACGACGGCGGCAGCTCGGGGCGGCTGCGACGCGAATTCGACGTGCTGCCTCCAGGAGACATCCGCAACTGCATGGTCGCCCTATCGGAAGACGAAGCGCTGCTGAGCCGGTTGTTTCAATACCGTTTTGCGGCCGGCCAGGGGCTGAAGGGCCACAGCTTCGGAAACCTGTTTCTCACGGCTCTTACCGACGTCACGGGCGACTTCGCGAAGGCCGTGAGGCTGTCGAGCGAGGTGCTATCGATCGCCGGACACATCTTCCCATCCACCGACACCAACGTGGGCCTGGAGGCCACGCTTGCCGACGGCCAGGTGGTGGCTGGCGAGACGCTCATCAGCAAGAGCAGTGCGCGTATCGAGCAGATCCGGCTGAAGCCCCGCAAGGTAAAACCGTTGCCGGAGACGTTGGATGCCATCGCGAACGCGGACCTGATCACGTTCGGCCCGGGTTCGCTCTACACCAGCGTGATCCCGAACCTTCTGGTGGAGGGCATCCCGGACGCCATTCGTGCATCGCACGCGATCAAGGCGTACTTCGTGAACCTGATGTGGCAACCGGGCGAGACGATGGGATACACGGCTTCCGAGCACGTAGAGGCCATCAACAGGCATGCGGGCGGCGGTGTGCTGGACTGCGTAGTAGTGAACACGCGCCCCATGCGCAAGAGGCTGCTGGAACACTACGCCAAGCTCGGCGTTGGCCCGGTGAAGAACGATCTGAACAAACTGACGATCATGGGATTGAGCATAGTGGCGAGGGACCTGCTTGAGGAGACGGGAGTGATACGCCACAACCCGGACATGCTCGCCGCCACCGCGATCATGTTGGCCGAGGAAGGCCGCCGGAAACGGCTCACCGAGGCCATCAGGCACCGCCGAACTCGAGGGAAGTGAATCATGCAAACGTCCGTGAACATCGTGCTCCTGGCCGCCGGCCTCGGCACGCGGATGAAATCGAAGATGGCCAAGGTGCTGCATCGCGCCGGAGGCATGCCGCTGGTTGAGCACGCGGTGCGAACGGCGCTCGAACTGGCGCCCGCCGAACGGATCGTGGTCGTAGTGGGCCACCAGTCGGACAAGGTCCGCGCGGTGCTGGCTCCGTACGGTGTCCAGTTCGCCGAACAGAAGGAGCAGAAGGGCACAGGCCACGCCCTGCTTTGCGCGCGGGAGGCGCTCGCCGGCCGGGACGGGCTCCTGCTGACGCTCTACGGCGATTGTCCGCTGCTCGAAGCGGCGACCTTGCGCAAGCTGATCGCGACGCAGCAGGGAGCGGACAGCGCGGCCACGCTGATTACAACCTGCCTGGACGATCCCACCGGATACGGCCGCATCCTAAAAGACGCCGAGGGCAACATCGCGGCCATCGTCGAGCAAAAGGCGGCCACTGCCGAGCAACTCGCCATTCGCGAGATCAACTCCGGCATTTACTGCTTCCGCGCGGATCTGGTTTGGAAGCACATCGGCGAGATCCATCCGGACAACCCGGCCCAGGAATACTACCTGACTGACCTGGTCGAGATCTTCCGCCGCGTTGGGCACAGCGTGGGCACGATGCACGTGGAGGATCCCGGAGAACTGCTGGGGATCAACACGCGCGTGGACCTGGCCCAAGTGGACGCCATCTTCCGCGCACGCAAAGTGCGGGAGTTGATGCTGGCCGGCGTGACCATCGAAAAACCGGAAACGGTCACCATCGACCGGGGCGTGCGGATCGGGCGCGACACGATCGTGGAACCGTTTGTCCGTATCCTGGGCGGAACGGTGATTGGCGAGGATTGCCGCGTGGGCGCTTGCTCGATTATCGAAGATTCCGTGTTGGGCGAGGGAGTCGAGGTGGGTCCGTTCAGCATCGTGAGAACCTCGCAGGTCGACTCGGGCGCCTGCGTCGGGCCGTATTCGCGGCTGCGCATGGAGAATCACGTCGAGGCGGGGGCGCATGTAGGCAACTTCGTCGAACTGAAGAAGACACGGCTCGGTCCCGGCGCCAAGGCGATGCACCTGGCTTACCTGGGCGACACTTCGATCGGCGCGGACGTGAACATTGGGGCGGGCACCATCACGTGCAACTACGACGGCATCAAGAAGTACCCCACCACGATCCACGACGGCGCCTTCGTGGGCAGCAACTCGACGCTGGTGGCTCCGGTTGAGATTGGAGCGGGAAGCTATGTGGGCGCCGGGTCGGTGATCACCAAACCGGTCAGCCCGGACGCGCTGGCAGTAGGAAGAAGCCGCCAGGTAACAAAAGAAGGTTGGGCTAAGAAACGGCGCGAGAAGCTGAAGCGCGGCCAATAGCGGGCCGCCGGTGGGAGGTCTGTTTCTTCGCCGGGGACCGCACGATCACACGAGCCGCCACGTCGCCATCCTCGCCGGTCATATAACCCACTGTCACGCGTGCCTTCACCTTCAGGTCACCCTCGATTTTCGTGTCGGGCGTGAGACGGAATGTCCTTGTCTGCGCGGGTCTCCCCAGTAAAGAGCGGCGCACAACCAGGCTGTCCGGCCGGACCTCAATGATCGTTCCGGACAAGAACTTGTAAGCCGGCGCGGGGGCTGGCGGTTGCTCCGGTGCAGGCGCAGGCTGCGCGGATGCAAGAATAGCGACACCGAGTGCGATGGCCAGCGAGAAGAACACATTCAAGGCTAACCGCGGGGAATGAAACCCATCTGAAGAAGAGATTAAAGTTCTTTCATTCACAATGTTTCAAAGGACCAGGATCGGGTGGTAGAGGTTCGGCAGCTTGGCCTCCCCGATGGCGATGAGGCTTCCAGCTTCATCCAGGGCTTTCACATAGCGCGACCCCTTGCGGACGCGGAATGGCGAGACGCGGAAATCGCGCCCGTTGCGGATCTGGGCCGCGGTGATTTGGTCGACGACTTCCGAGGGAAACTCCGGCAACAATTCGGCGCCGGGGATCAGGACTTCGTCGAGCCGCTCGTCGGAGGCAAGCTGCCCGAGGGCTTCGAGTGTGTGGGCCTGCCCAATGGAGAAGCCGCAGGCAGCCAGACGCCGCAGGTCCTCCAGGTAGGCTCCGCACCCGGCCGCCCGGCCGAGTTCGTGCGCAATGGCGCGCAGGTAGGTGCCGGCGGAACAGTGCACTTCGATGCGCAGGCGGCTGCCCTCGCACTCGAGCACGCTCAGGCGATGCACGGTGACCTCGACCGGCTCCAGATCGACGTGAACGTTCTTGCGCGCCAACTCATAGGCGGGCTTGCCGGCGATCTTCTTGGCCGAGACAGGCGGCGGCGCCTGGAGAAACGTTCCGCGGAACGGCTCGAGCAGCGTCTCGATGCGGGCGGGGTCGAGCGCGTATTCGCGGTGCTCGCCGGTGGGTGTGCCGTCGCGGTCGTAAGTGTCGGTGGCATGGCCGAAACGGACGACGGCGTCGTAGACCTTGTCGCCGTGGATGTAGAACTGCGCCAGGCGCGTGGCGCGGCCGATGACCAGGGGAAGGACGCCAGTGGCCATGGGATCCAGAGTGCCCAGATGCCCTACCCTGCGCGTGCCGGCCAGGCGGCGCATCCGGTTGACGGCGTCGTGCGAGGTCCAGCCGGCCGGCTTGTCGACTACGATGACTCCGTCCATGCTTCAGAATTCCAGGGGGAACTTCTTCTTCAGGAGGGCACTAAGCTGGCCTGCGGGATCGTTGCCGTCCACGCCGGCATCTTTGAGCGCGCTTCGCGTGCGGGCGCCCAGTACACCGTCGATGCGGCCGGGATCGAGACCCAGGCGGATGAGTGCGGACTGCAGGAAGGCGACGTCCTGATCGTGCACGGCGTCGAGTTGGACACCGATGGAGGCGATAGCGCTGGCGGCCATTTGCGTGTAAGGCGGCATGGCCGCGCCGGCCTTTCCTTTGCGGACGTAATCGTAGACGGCCTGGTGACTGCCGCGGCAATCGAAATGCCAGGCCTCACTGCGGGAAGGATCCGGCTTGTCGATGATGGGCGTGAAGCCGTGAGCCTGGGCGATTTCCCAGAATTTCTTTAGAGACACGCCGATGGAAGATAGATCGATGTCGATGGCGCGTCCGCCTTCGTGCATACTGCCGCCCGGCGGCGGGCTATAGGCTTTCTTCTTCTTCGTTGCGTAGTCCTGGTGCGCCTGCCATTGCATCTCGTAGCTGCGGAACATGTCGCTCAGTCGCAGGTCGTGGCCGAGCGAGTGAAGGTCCTGCACCACTTTGTCAAGCGCGGCCGCCATATCTGGCGCGGCCTTGGCCATACGCCCCGGCAACGGAGCGCGGTTATAAATGGAAGATACTTTCACGGCGACAAGCGGCGTGAGAAGTTTTGGCATGATGCTTTAAACTTAACAGAGTGGACGAGGAGATTGTAGGCAAAGCATACGACCGCCGTTTGATGCGCCGCCTGCTCACCTACATGTGGCCTTACCGCGGCCCGGTGGCGTTTTCTCTGGTGTGCCTGCTGGTGAACGCGGTGCTGCAAATCGTGGGGCCGCTACTCACCAAACTGGCCGTGGACAAGTATCTTGTGCCGCAGCCGGCACCCACGATCCTGGACCGTTTCCTCTCCACCTCCGCCTGGACCGGCATCACGCAGATCTCCCTGCTGTACCTGGCCGTGCTGATAGCAACGCTGCTCATCGAGTTCACACAAAGCTACCTGATGCAATGGACCGGGCAGCGGGCCATGTTCGATCTGCGGCGCCAGATCATGGAGCATTTGCAGAAGCTGGACGTGGCTTTCTATGACAAGCACCCGGTGGGGCGATTGGTGACGCGAGTGACCACGGACGTGGACGTACTGAACGAACTGTTCAGCTCCGGCATCGTGACCATCGTGGCCGACGTGGCCATGTTGAGCTTCGTGCTGGCGGCTATGTGCAAGCTCAGCCTCGCGCTCACCGGCATCCTGATGGCGGTGACGCCGTTGGTGGTCCTGGCGACGATCGTGTTCCGCCGTAGCGTGACGGAGAGCTACCGGCGTATCCGCGTGGCCGTGGCCAAGATCAACGCCTACCTGCAGGAGCACGTCACCGGAATCGCGGTCTTGCAATTATTCAACCGCGAAAAGCGCAGCACGGCCGAGTTCGAAACCATCAACCGCGAGCACATGCTGGCCTTCAAGAAAGCCATCTTCGCTTACGGCTGGTTCTACCCGGTGGTGGAGTTCCTGGGAATGTTGGCCGTGGGCGGTCTGCTGGCCTACGGCGGGTTCGCCATCCGGCGCGGCGAGTTGACGCTCGGCGTGCTGATCGCGTTTTTTCAGTACGGCATGCGGTTCTTCCGGCCCATTCAGGATCTGAGCGAGAAGTACAACATTCTGCAGTCGGCCATGGCCGCGAGCGAACGCGTCTTTGCCCTGCTCGACACGAAAGTCCAGATTACCGCGCCATCGTCACCCCGGCCGTTCCCGGCGCAGGCCGCGGCGATCGAATTCGACGACGTGTGGTTCGCCTACAAGGGGGAAGACTGGGTGTTGCGCGACATCAGTTTCGCTATCCAGCCGGGCGAAACCGTGGCCGTGGTGGGGCACACGGGAGCGGGCAAGACAACCTTAATCAGCCTGCTTCTGCGCTACTACGACGTGCAGCGCGGCTCTATTCGCGTGGGCGGCATCGACATACGCGAGTTCGACCCCACGGACTTGCGCCGCCACTTCGGCGTCGTGTTGCAGGACCCGTACCTATTCACCGGCACCATCGAGGACAACATCCGCCTGGGCACCGCGCGCATCACGGACGAGGAATTGGAAGAGGCGGCAGACAGGGTGAACCTGACGGACTTCATCCGGAACCTGCCAGAAGGATTCTCGCAGAGCGTACGCGAGCGCGGCAACGGCCTGTCCACCGGGCAGAAGCAGCTTATCAACTTCGCGCGCGCGCTGGCGCACAACCCGCGAATCCTGATCCTGGATGAAGCCACTTCGAGCGTGGACACGGCCACCGAGTTAAAAGTGCGCGACGCGCTGGACCGGCTGGTGGAGGGACGCACCTCGATCGTTATCGCGCACCGGCTGTCCACCATTCAACGCGCCAACCGCATCCTGGTGATGCACAAGGGACGCTTGCGGGAGACCGGCACGCACCAGGAGCTGCTGGAAATGCGGGGAATCTATTGGAAGCTCTACCAACTCCAGTACAAGGATCAGGAGGCACGCACTAGGGTATGAGGGAGAACCGCCGGCGATGAACCAGAAAGCGGGATTCGTGATTGACGGGATTGTACCCGTCATCCCCACGCCTTTCCATGAAGACGAGGAAATCGCCTGGGAGAGCCTTGCGCCCATGATCGCGTTCGCGCGAGCCGCGGGGGCCGCGGCCGTATGCCTGCCGGCGTACGCAAGCGAGTTCTACAAATTGAGCGAGCAGGAGCGGCTGCGGTTGATCGGCGAAGCCGTGCGCGCGGCCAACGGCGCCATCCCCGTGGTGGCGCAAGTGAACGCGCCGTCGCTTGGGCTGGCGTTGAACATGGCCCAGGCCGCCGCAGGTCTGGGCGCCAGCGCCATCGCGACGGCTGTGCCGCGACTGTTCGCCGTGCCGGAAGACGATTTGTTCGACTACTTCGACCGCCTGCTGAAGCAGGTGAAATTGCCCATCATCATTCAGGATTTCAACCCGGGCGGCGCGACGGTGAGCGTCGCGTTCGTGGAGCGGCTCCACCGCGCGCACCCGCATTTCGAGTACCTGAAGCTCGAAGAGCCTATGATGGCGGGCAAAGCAATGGCGGTGCGCGAGGCCACCGGCGGAGGCGTGAAGGTGCTCGAAGGCTGGGGCGGAATGTACCTGCTGGACCTGGCGCCTACGGGCATCGCGGGCGTCGTGCCAGGGCTCGGACCGGTGGACCTGCTGGACAGGGTGTACCGGCTGGCGAAAACGGGAGCGCGGGAGGAAGCCTGCCCGGCGTTCGAGGCCGTGCTGCCACAGATCGTTTACAGCCTGCAGAGCCTGGAACTCTATCATCACGCCGAAAAGCGTCTGCTCCAGGCGCGCGGCGTGCTCGACACGGTGGTGGTGCGACGCCCGCGCATCACGTTGTCGGATCACGAGGCCGCGCACATCGACTTCATCAACCGCCGGATTCTCGACATATTGGACGACTTCGGCCTGCCGCGCAATCCGGCGGCGTGAGCGGCGGGAGCCCGCCGCCATCGAGAATTTGTAATCTGAACAAAGGAACACAATTATGGCAAAGACGGAAATCAAGCATCCCGACAAGCAGGTTTCAACCGGCGCTTATTCGGCCGGCGTCCTCATGGATGGCTGGCTGTACGTGAGCGGCCAGGGGCCGCTCGATCTGAAGACCGGCCAGGTGGTGCACGGCACCATCGAGGAAGAGACGCGGCTTACGCTCGAACACATCGGCAAGATCCTCCAGGCGGCCGGTTGCAGCTTCGACGACGTGGTGAAATGTACCTGCCACCTGCTGGACATCAAGGACTTCGACCGCTTCAACTCCGTGTACGCGGAGTTCTTCAAGGGCATCAAGCCCGCCCGGACCACCGTGCAGAGCGGACTGGGCGGCGGCATCAAGGTAGAAATCGACGCTATCGCAAAGGTGCCCGGCAAGTAAGCAGGATGACATCGTGTGGGGTGGGTCGCGGCCCCACACGATTGCTCATAGTGTGCTCCCCACGTGGAGCAGGGCGCAGGGGGCCGCGCCAAGACGGAACGCGAAGAGGCGGCTGGGCGCGTCCTCAGGCAAGAGGAGCAATTCATTGCCGGTTACCGCCATGCCCTCCTGTGTATAAGGCACGTTGCGATCTGTACGTCCGGCTTTGAGCCGGCACAAGAGGCGCAACGAAGGGAATTCCATCCAGTCGATGGCGCCTTCGCGCCCCGGCAGCAGACCGCCGCCCACCAGACTGCCGGAGTGGAACTTCAAGTCCTGGTAGGCGTTCCCGTTCGGGTTCCTGACGCAGTCGCGCTGCCTGCCAGCGTAATCCCATAAGTAGATCTCGCGGCTGTCCCAGTTGCCGCCCGCCAGCAGGTCCGCATTCGCCGCGACGCAGCCGATGCTGTCGGCTACGACGAACGAGGATTCAAGCGCCAGGCTTGCAAGGTTCCGGCGCTGGATGACGGTGGAGCTTCGCGGACGGTACTCGGAGACCGGAATCCAGATGGAACCGCCGTATACGCAAATCCCTCCGGGATGAAAGCGCTCTCCTTCCTGTACTTCGATGTGGCGGAGCAGATCGCCACCGGGATAGGAGAACTCGAACAGGTGGCCCTTGCGCGTGGCACGCTCGACCGACGTCACGTATACACGGCCGTTCACAACATCTATGCCCTGCACATGATGCGTATCTGCGTTGAGGGCAACAGTGCGGACAAGCTCCAGCGATTCCAGTGACTCGTGTCTACCGGCTGCACGAGGCTGCGCGCCACCGGCGGACAACGCCGCCAAAGCCAATCCACGCAAACGAAACCTTGCCGAGAGCACCCGTGTCACATCCTTTCACGGCCATGATGCCAGAACCGGCCAGTTCCCGCTTGCAGGCGGCCGTCCGGATCTGCGAGACTCGAAGTTCATGCCCCTCCCCTTGGAATCCAGGTGGGCTATTTGTTTTCTCCTGATCCTGCTGTTGACGGTGGCGGTGCCGCACGCCAACACACAGCCGCCGGGGAACGTCTCCGCACTTCCCCCGAAGGAAAGCATCTCTTACACCGTCGAATGGCGATTCATCCACGCCGGAAACGTGCGGCTCAATTGGCAGCAGGCTGCCCGGCAGAGCGGGATGGCCTTTAACGCGGGTCTTGAACTCGAATCCGCCGGCCTAGTTTCACGGCTTTACAAAGTGGACAACCGTTACAACGTGGCGCTCTCCGATCAACTCTGCGCCATCCGCTCCCTGCTGCTGACGAACGAAGGCAGCCGGCAGCGCGAGACCAAGGTGGACTACGACAGGAATCGACGCAAGGCCACCTACGTCGAGCGGGACCTCAGGCGGAATGCCACGGTGGCGATGCGCGAAGTCGATATTGCGCCCTGCACGCACGATGTGCTGGGCGGGTTGTACTATTTGCGAACCCTGCGTACGACGCCCGGGCAGGTCTTGCAGGTCCCGGTCAGCGACGGCAAGAAGAGCGTACAGGCCCGCGTGGAGGTCCAGGAGCGCGAGCAGATCGCCACGCCTGCTGGAAAGTTCCAAACCATCCGCCACGAGGTGTTCCTGTTCAATGACGTCCTATACCATCGCAAAGGACGCCTTTTTGTCTGGCTCACCGACGACGCGCGAAGGCTGCCCGTCCAGATCCGCATCCGGCTGCCCCTTTACATCGGAACTATCACGCTGCAACTGAATAAGGAAGAAAAGTCATGAAGAAGTTCGCGTATCTGATCGCGGTGTTAACGCTCGCCGGCACCCTGGCGGCGCAGACCAATCCCCTCATGCCCCCTCGCGAGGCATTGCAGACATACGAGCGTGCCCTGCAGCTTATGGAATCCACGACGGTGGCCACTCCGGAACTGGGCCGCGCCGGATTGCCGGTTATCGAGAACTGCCGCACCGCGTTAGGCGCGCTGCGCGAAGCGCCGGGGCAGAACCACCCGGGCCTGACCTACACTTTCGTTTCGAACCTCAAGACCTTTTTGATGTTGGGCGACGCGGTGCCGAAACCTTTTCCGTATCCGGAGCAGGCGCGCAAGCAGTTCGCTGAACTGCGCGACCTGTCCAATCGCATGGAATCTCATTTCCAGGCACTACTGGAGCAGAAAGAACGCAGCTTGCGCAGTCCGGACCGCGACAACCTGCAACGTTACGCCGAGGACAATTCGCGGCTCGGCGCGCCGCATCCCGGCAAGCCGCGCGTAGTGTTTTTCGGCGACAGTATCACCGATTTCTGGCGCCTTAACGAGTACTTCCCCGACAGAGATTTCGTCAACCGCGGCATCAGCGGCCAGACCACTGGCGAAATGCTGGGCCGGTTCAAAGCCGACGTCATCGACTTGAAGCCCGCCGCTGTGCTCATCCTCGCCGGCACCAACGACATCGGCCGCCAGGTTCCACTGACAACGATCCAGAACAACCTGAGCATGATCGCAGATCTGGCCGTGGCGCATAAGATCAAGCCGATCTTCGCCACACTCCTGCCTGTGAGCGACTACCACAAGAATGTGAATCCCAACTTCGCCCAGACCCGCCGCCGCCCTCCCACGCAGATTCGCTCCCTCAACGACTGGCTGATCGGCTTCACGCGCGAGCACGGCTTCGTTTACCTTGACTACTTCTCGAGGATGGTCGATTCATCGGGCATGTTCCGTGCCGATCTGTCGGACGACGGCCTGCATCCCAACGCCGCCGGCTATCGCGTCATGGCGCCGCTCGCCATCAGTGCGATCGAAAAGGCCGCACCGGGAGCCGCTCCAGCGCCTGCTCAGGAGACTCGCAAGAAGCGCCTCGGCGTATTTTGAATTAAAATCCGAAGATATGAAACTTCGGATCTTGTTGTGTGTGTTGGGTGCGATCGCTTCTCTCCACGCGCAGCAGAAGGCGGCGGATACGCCGCCGTCGAACGAGGAGCAAGCACGCATCCTGGACGCAGTGCGCACCTATGCCTCCGATTACACCAAACGCCTGCCGGATTTCATCTGCACACAGGTTACGCGCCGCTACCTAAGCGACACGAAGCACGCGAGTTGGAACCAACGGCCGCAGGTGATCGTGGCGCGCCTCAGCTTTTTCGGACAGCGGGAGGACTACAAGGTCATCTCGGTCAACGGCCAGCCAACCACAGCCGACCTGGACGAACTTGGCGGCGCCATCTCGCGGGGTGAATTCGGCACTCAGGTAAGAATGCTGTTTGCGCCGTCATGCCGCGCCAGTTTCGCCTGGAAGCGCTGGGCCAAACTCCGGAACCGCCGCGTGCATGTCTACGCTTACAGCATCCAGCGGGCGAATTCCCAATGGCACATTAAGTATGACCAAAGGAACAGTGTCCCAGCCGGTTACAAGGGCTTGATCTACGTCGACGGCGACATGGAGACGCTGGCGAAGGTCACGGCCGAGACTGACGATATTCCACCCAAGATCCCCATTCTGAAGGCCTGGACTGAACTCGACTACGACTTTGCGAGGATCGGTGGAAACCAGTATCTGCTGCCGCTCCGCTCGCAAACGCGCATGAGGACGGCGCGGGAAGAGTGTCAAATCGAGATGGAGTTCCGCGACTACCGGAAGTTCGGCTCGGAATCGACGATCTCGTTCGACACGCCCGAACCACTGCCCAAGGAGCGCACCGAGGAACGGCCGCTCAAGTAGGTGGCGCCGCAAAAGCGTGACCGCCGTTTTTGCGACACAATGAAGGTATGAAGTCCCGGCTAGCGCTCCTGCTCCTGGCTGCAACCGTCGTCGCTATGGCGCAACAGAAGTTCACGGTTGACCAGCTTGTAGCGTTCATTCAATCCTCAATCCAACTCAAGCACGAAGACCGCCAGGTGGCTTCTTACCTTCGCAAGGTGACTTTGACGCAGAAACTGACCCAGAGCGTGGTGGAGGATCTACAGGGCGCCGGAGCGGGTCCGAAGACCGTTGAGGTATTGAAAGCGCTAGCCGAAGCTTCCAAGAGCCTGCCCGCACCGCCACCGCCGAAGCCGAAACCCGGTCCCGTCACGATTCCGCCGCCTCCAGAAGAGGAGCAGCAGAAGGTGCTCGATGAAGTTCGCGAGTATGCGGCTAATTACACCAAGCGCCTGCCGGATTTCATCTGCACACAAGTCACGCGGCGTTACTTCGACCCTTCGGGACTGGAGTTCTGGCACCGCGACGACACCGTCACCGCGCGCCTGAGCTACTTCGAGCAGAAGGAAGAGTACAAGATCATGACGGTGAACAACGCGCCGTCCAATCTCTCCTACGATCAACTGCGTGGATCGAAGTCGGCCGGCGAGTTCGGCAGCATGTTGCGCGAGATCTTCGCGCCCGAGAGCCGCACGCGCTTCCATTGGGAGCGTTGGGCGACCCTGCGTGGGCGGCGGATGCACGTGTTCTCCTACCATGTCGCGCAGGCGAACTCCAAGTGGCACGTCACTTACGAGAACAAAGAGGACATCGTACCCGCTTACGGCGGCTTGATTTACGTGGACCGCGACACGTCCATGGTTATGCGCATCACGTTCGAAGCCGAGAACATCCCACCGGCGTTCCCCGTGCAACAGGCGGGCACGGTGCTCGATTACGACTTCATTCCCATCAACGAGCGTGAGTACGTGCTGCCGCTGCGCGCCGTGGTCCGCATGCGCTCCGGTAAGTATCTTTCGAAAAACGAAGTCGAGTTCCGCATGTACCGGAAGTTCTCCGCCGAAGCGACTATCACCTTCGACACGCCCGAGCCGCTGCCCGCGGAGAAGACCGAGGAGCAGCCCCCGAAGTAGTCGCCGGATGCTTAAGCCCGGCGCGCGTTCCATGCCTCGGCGAGATACCCTGCGGCGATCGCCGCTTGCGAAACAGCTTGCAACATCGCTACCGCCATCCCTCGCGGGAGCGGCCGCATTGAAAGCGGCTTCCAGAGAAGGTTGAAATAGACCCGCATGTCGCCCTGGAGAAACCGGCTCGTCTGCCCGCGGAGATTCCAATAGCGCCATGCGCCGCGGCCGTAATGGAAATGCTGGCGGCAGAAGCCGGTCCATGTCAGGCGGTGCTGGTGGTAAACCACGGCGTCCGGCGCCCAAAGGAAATGTCGTCCGAGCGTCGACCAACGGTAGCAGAATTCGCGATCCTCGCCTCCCGCCTGCCGGAAGCCGGCGTCGAAGCCGCCGGCCGCCAGGAAGCTCCGGCGTGGAACGGCGAAATTGTTCGTGGTGAAGAAGGCGCGCCGTCCGGGCGACGCGCCGAAGTAAGAAATCAGGTAGTCGGTCTGCCACTGGCTGGCAACCGAGAACATGTTGGGCAGCGTGTTGACGACGCGCCCGCCCACGACAAGGTCCGCCGAGGAACCGAGAGCCAGGGCGAGCCGCTCCAGCCAGTCCTGGGCGGGGCTGCAGTCGGAATCGGTAAAAGCAAGCCACTTGCCGCGCGCATGGTTCGCGCCCAAGTTCCTGGCGGCGCCAGGGCCCGCGTGGTCCTGCCGCAACAGGCTGACCGGCAAGCGATCCGCAAAGTACGACACCACTTCGTCGGCCCGCTGCCGGCCGCCGTCATCCACCAGGATCACTTCGATGCGGTCCCGTCCGTAACGAAGGCGCGTCAGCGATTCCAGGCAGGCGGAGAGCGCGTCCAGCCGGTCATGGAAGGGGATGACGATGGAGAAGTCCATGGAGTCTACCGCCCTCCTCGCAGATAACCGCGCGCCTCGCCGAGCGACCATGCGGCCAGGCCCAAAAGCAGCAGGGGCGTTGCCAGCACAAACTCTCGAAGGTAGCGCCGGTTCCGCAACACACGTCTTGCGATCCGCAGCCAGAGAAGGGCGGGCAGCACAGGCGCACCGCAGAAATACAAGAATCGCTTCCCCAGGCCGAACTTCCGATCCTTCACCCGCAGACGGGCGAAGCTCTCGCCGTGGAAACGCTCGTGGCCCGCGAACGAACCCAGCCGCTCCAAGCCGTGGTGTGCCACACGGATGGCGGGGACGAATCGCGCTCTGCGCCCCGAGCGCGCCAGTTTCCAATGGAGCGCCGTATCCGAACAGTAGACGCCTTCCAAAAACGGTCCAAACTCGTCGAACAGTTTTCGATGGAGCGACAGGTTGCAGGTGGGGATGTCGTCCATCCAGCACGGCCTGCCCGGCGGCATCCACTGGCTGAATTCGCAGAAGTAGCCGGCCCAGTCCAGCAGACGGCCGCGCGCGCCGTTGTCCACAACGCCGCCGACCGTCGTGTCGGAACCGCGCTGCGCCGCCGTCATCTGCTCCAGCCAATCCGGGGCGGCTACGCAATCGGAATCAATGAAAGCCAGCAACTGGCCGCGGGCTTCCCGGATGCCCGCGTTGCGCGCGTCGCCGGGAAACTTGCGCGTCTCGAAATGCAGAAGCCGTACCCAGGGGTAGCCGTCGCGGATGATCCCGTCGGTACCGTCGGTGGAACTGTCGGAGACGATCACCTCAAAGCTCGACGTGGTCTTCTGCGCGGTGAGCGAATCGAGGCACCTCCGAATGTTGCGTCGCGCGTTCCGGCAGGCGATGATGACGCTGACCTCAACCTGTGTCGTTGAATTGGATGGCATCGGTTTCGGCTAGACCATTATCCCCGGTCCGCGCCACGGTTCGCATTCGCCGTCGCCAAAAAAAAGTGCAGCCCTGCTGCTGGAATGAATCATCTCTATCAGAAGAGTTGCCTGCAGCAATGAACGAGGACCAAGTCTACCCACCCGCCCCGGATTTCGTCCACCGTGCGCACGTTTCCGGCATGGACGCCTATAAAGCCCTGTACGAGCATGCCCGCACCCAGCCGGAGGACTTCTGGCGGAGCTTGGCCGAGAAGGAGCTGTTCTGGTTTGAGAAGTGGGACCACGTCTTCGAATGGGATCCCCCACGGGTCAAGTGGTTTGCCGGCGGCAAGACGAACGTGTGCTACAACTGCGTGGACCGGCACGCGGAAGGGGCGCGCGAGGCCAAAGTCGCCATCCGGTGGATCGGCGAGCCGGGCGACGAGCGCGCCATCACGTATCGCGAATTGCTGCGCATGGTAAGCCGCTTCGCCAACGTCTTGAAAGCTCGCGGCCTGGCGGCCGGCGACCGGGCCGTCATCTACATGCCGATGGTTCCCGAAGCGGCGGTGGCGATGCTTGCCTGTGCGCGGCTGGGCATCGTGCATAGCGTGGTCTTCGGCGGCTTTTCTTCCGAAGCCCTGAAGGCCCGCATCCAGGATCTTGGCGCGGCTGTGGTTCTGACCGCCGACGGCGGCTGGCGGCGCGGCAAGGAAGTCCGGCTCAAAGACGCCGTGGACCAGGCGTTGGAAGACTGCCCTACCGTACGCGACGTGATCGTCCTGCGGCGTACCGAATCTCAGGTAAAGATGCGCGACGGCCGGGACCATTGGTGGCACGAACTCGAAGCGGCTGCGAGTGACGACTGCCCGGCCGAGCCACTTGACGCCGAGCATCCGCTCTACGTTCTGTACACTTCCGGCACCACCGGCAAGCCCAAGGGCATCCTCCACACCACGGGCGGATACCTGCTCCAGATCACCATGAGCATGAAGTGGGTTTTCGACATTCGCGACGAGGACGTTTACTGGTGCACGGCCGACATCGGTTGGGTGACCGGGCACAGCTACGTCGTCGACGGGCCGCTTTCGGCTGGCGCGCCCACGGTCATGTATGCGGGCGCGCCCGATTACCCGGCCTTCGACCGCTGGTGGCGCATCGTCGAAAAGCATAGGGTCAGCATCTTCTACAGCTCGCCCACCGCCATCAGGGCGCTCATCCGCCAGGGAGACCAGTGGCCGAACGCCTGCGACCTGTCCAGCCTGCGCCTGCTCGGCAGCGTCGGCGAGCCGATCAATCCGGCCGCCTGGGAGTGGTACTACCGCGTGATCGGCAAAGGCCGCTGCCCCATCGTCGACACCTGGTGGCAGACGGAAACCGGCTCCATCCTGATCGCCGCCATGCCCGGCGCCGTGCCCCTGAAACCAGGATCTGCCACGCTCCCCCTGCCCGGCATCCTGCCCGCAGTGATTGACTTCTCGGGCAACCCGGTTCCGGATGGCCAGGAAGGCTTCCTCATCATAGACCGTCCTTGGCCCAGCATGGCCCGCACCCTCTGGGGCGATCCGCAGCGCTATGAGGACCAATACTGGCGCCGCGTGCGCGGGAAGTATTTCACTGGCGACGCCGCTCGCCGCGACGAGGACGGCTACCACTGGATCCTCGGCCGCGTGGATGACGTCATGAATGTGAGCGGGCACCGCTTGAGCACCATGGAAGTCGAATCGGCGCTTGTGCGCCACCGCGCCGTGGCCGAGGCCGCCGTTGTGGGCAAGCCGCACGAGATCACCGGCCAGGCCGTCTGCGCTTTCGTCACGCTGAAGGAGGGCAACTGGGACCACCACAGGCTCGGCGGAGAACTGCGCCAGTGGGTCGCCAAGGAGATCGGCGCGTTCGCACGGCCCGAAGAGATCCGCTTCACCGAGGCGCTGCCCAAGACGCGCAGCGGCAAGATCATGCGGCGGCTGCTGCGCGAAATCGTCACCTCGCACACGGTCTCGGGCGACGTAACCACCCTCGAAGACTTGAGCGTGGTAACACGTCTCTCCGGCCAACCTTCCGACGAAGACTAGGACAAAGATCCGGGGACAGGCTACGTGATTCCGGAATTGGGCGAGAGATGCAACGCGGTGGCGGCACTATCTCTTCTATGGCTCGTTTCGCTCGTCTCGTAGTTCCCGGATGCGCCCATCATGTCACCCAACGTGGCAATCATCAGACCGACGTCTTCTTCAGCGATGAGGACCGACGCATCTATCTGACCATCCTGCGAGATCACCTACTGCGTTGGGAGGCTCGTATAATTGCTTGGTGCCTCATGACGAATCATGTCCACTTCGTCGCCGTTCCGTCGAAGGAGGATTCTCTTGCACTGGTGTTCGGCCGGACGCACAACGAGTACGCGCGCTGGCTGCAAGCGCGACAGCGACGTGTGGGGCACCTGTGGCAGAATCGCTTCCATTCCTGCCCCCTGGACGGCTGTCATCTGTGGGCGGCGGTTCGGTATACGGAATTGAATCCGGTTCGCGCCGGCATGGTTCGTACGGCCGAAGACTGGCGCTGGTCGAGTGCGCGAGCCCATCTCGGTGCCGGGGATGAATGGGGCGTGGTTGATCTGAGGCCATGGCATGAGCAATGGACAAGCGAAGCGTGGCGCGAAGCACTGGGCTCTCCTTTCCGAGACAACGCCTTCGCGGCACGACTACGCGAAGCAACACAAACCGGTCGGCCTTGCGGCGAGGCTGAATTCACGGAGAGGCTGGAAGCGGAGACAGGGAGATCACTGAAACCACGGAAACCCGGCCCCAAGCCGAAATCGATCGTCGAATACGCCGGAGCGAATTCCGGAATCACGTAGCCTGTCCCCGGATCTAGCTGACGAATTTGAGCAGCTTCTGGCGGATGGCTTCGGCCGTGGCTTGATCCGCCGTTGCCACGAAGACGGTGTCGTCGCCGGCTATGGTGCCGACGATTTCGGGCCAGGCGGCTTGATCCAGGGCGCGAGCGAGCGAACTGGCGTGCGCCGGCAGGGTGCGCAACACCAGGAGGTTCTGCGCCACCTGCGCGTCGGTTAGAAACTCCACGACGACCGACTGCAGACCGGGCCCGGCCGCTTCCTGGCGGATCTGGCGGTATCCCTCGGGAGTCTTCACCAGCCCCAGTTCCCGTATGTCCCGCGACAAGGTAACTTGCGTGGCGTTGAGTCCCTGGTCCGCCAGTGCGCGCGCCAACTCTTCCTGCGTGTGCACGCGCCGCGACTCGATTACCCGCAGAATCTGCCCGTGGCGGTAGCTTTTGTTCATGGGGCCATGCGTGTGAGCCGCCGCTCGGCCTCGGCCAGCGCCAGGGCGACCGTTTCAGGACCCGTTCCTCCGAATATCTCTCGCGTCTTCATCCCTTCCCGGGGATCGAGCAACCGCTCCAGTTTCGGATCCAGGTCCTTGGGCTTCTCACCCTTCGAGACGCTGTCGAGCACCAGCTTGCCGACGATCTGGTGCGCCTGGTGGAACGGAGTGCCACTGCGGGCCAGCGCCTCGGCCATATCGGTAGCCACCACCCAACTACGCTCGCACGCGGCGAATGCCACCTCCGGCTTGAGCGTCGCCGACTCGGCCACCACGCGCGCCATCTCGAGCGACGCGCGTGTCTGGTCCACCGCCTCGAACAGCTTCTCCTTGTCCTCCTGCATGTCGCGGTTGTAAGTGAGCGGCAGCCCTTTCATGGTGAGAAACAACGCATTCTGGCAGCCGAACACGCGCCCGCACTTGCCGCGGATCAACTCGAGCGAGTCCGGGTTTTTCTTCTGCGGCATGAGGCTCGACCCGCTGGTAACTTCGTCGCCCAATTCGAGCCAGCCGAACTCCTCGCTCGAATAAAGGATCCAGTCCTCAGCCAGCCGGCTCAGGTGCAGCATGATGGTCGAGGCCGCGTTCAGGAAGTCCAGCATGAAATCGCGGTCGGCGGAGACGTCCATGCTGTTGCGCGTGATGCCGTCGAAGCCCAATTCGCGCGCCAGCGCTTCGCGGTCGAACGGGAAGCCGCTGCCAGCCAGGGCGCCCGAGCCGAGCGGCATCAGGTTCGTCCGCCGGTAGGCCTCGCACAGCCGCTCGTTGTCCCGCACGAACATTTCGAAGTACGCCAGGATGTAGTGCGGCCACAACACCGCCTGCGCGCGCCGCGTGTGCGTGTAGCCGGGGATGACCGCATCGCGGTAGCGGGCGGCCAGTTCCAGCATGGCGCGGAGGAACGCCGCCAGGTCCACTCGCGTGGCGATGATCTGGTCGCGCAGCCACAGCCGCACGTCGAGCGAGACCTGCTCGTTGCGGCTGCGCCCGGTGTGGATCTTGTCTGCCAGTCCGCCCACCGCTTCCTTCAACTTGCGGATGACCAGCGTGTGGACATCCTCGTCGGTCGCGCCCGCGTAGAATTCCGGCTGGCGCGAATCCTCGAGTATCTTCTCGAACGCCTCCGCCAGTTGCCCGCGCTCGAGCGCCGTGAGAATCCCCACCCGCTCGAGCGCGCCGGCAAAGGCGATGGATCCGCGTACGTCCGCGTCGATCAGGCGCCGGTCGAAGGCGAGCGAATTCGAGAAGCGCTCGAAGACCTCCGACGGTCCCTTCTGAAAACGCCCGCCCCAGAGTTTCATACGCTCACTTCTTGGTGACGGAGGCGCGGATCTTGATTGGCAGTCCCGTCAGATTGATAAAGCCGAAGGCATCCTTTTGGTCGTAACTGGCGCCCATGGTGAAGCTGGCGATGTCCAGCGAATAGAGCGAGTAGGGCGACTTGCGCGACACCGGCTCGATGTTGCCTTTGTACAGCTTCAGCGTGACCTCGCCCGTGGTGGTCTCGGCCGTCTTGGCGAAGAACGCGTCGAGCGCCTCGCGCAGCGGCGTGAACCACAGCCCGTTGTAAACCATCTCGGCGTAATCGAGAGCCAGCTTCTGCTTGTAGTGCAGGGTGGCACGGTCCAGCGTCAGCGCTTCCAACTCGCGGTGCGCCGCCATGATGATGGTGCCGCCCGGCGTCTCATAGCACCCGCGCGACTTCATGCCGACGAAGCGGTTCTCCACCAGGTCGACGCGTCCGATGGCGTTCTCGCCGCCGATGGCGTTCAGCGTGGTCACGATTTGCGCGGCGCTCATGGCCTTGCCGTCCACCGCCACCGGCACGCCCTTCTCGAAACTCACGGTAACAGTCGCGGGCTTGTCCGGCGCTTCCGCAGGGCTCTTGGTCAGCATCCAAATGCGATCTGGAGCTTCGTTGGCCGGGTCTTCCAATTCACCGCCTTCGTGCGAGATGTGCCACATGTTGCGGTCGCGGCTGTAGATCTTGGCCGCCGACACCTTGATGGGCACGTTGTGCTTGGCCGCATACTCGATGGCGTCCTCGCGCGACACGATGTTCCACTCGCGCCACGGAGCGATGACGGGAAGCTGGGGCGCCAGCGCCTTGTAAGTGAGTTCGAAACGCACCTGGTCGTTGCCCTTGCCCGTGCAGCCGTGCGCCAAAGCGTCGCAGCCGCTCTTAAGCGCCATCTCCACCTGATACTTGGCGAGCAGCGGCCGGGCGATCGAGGTGCCCAGCAGATACTTGTGCTCGTAGACGCCGCCCGAGCGCACCAGAGGCCACAAGTACTCGCTCGCGAACTCCTCGCGCAGATCGGCGACGTAGACTTCCGAAGCGCCCGTCTTGCGCGCCTTCTCTTCCAAGCCGGCCAGTTCCTCACCGCCCTGGCCGACATCGCCGCACACGGCAACCACTTCGCAACCGTAGTTCTCCTTCAACCACGGAATGATGATGGATGTGTCCAGCCCGCCGGAGTAAGCGAGCGCAACTTTCTTCGGTTTTGTCATAAGATCTTGTCCTTCTTTAAAGCAGCATCAGCAGCAGCGCTTTCTGCGTATGCAGGCGGTTCTCCGCTTGGTCGAAGACCGCCGATTGTTTGGATTCGATGACCGCGTCCGTCACTTCCTCGCCGCGCTTGGCCGGCAGGCAGTGCATGAAAATGGCGTCGGGCTTGGCCAGTGCCATCAATTGTTCGTTGACCTGGTAGGGCTGGAAGTCCACGCGCCGCTGCGCGGCTTCTTCTTCCTGTCCCATGCTGGCCCAGACGTCCGTGTAGACGGCGTCGGCCCCGCTGACGGTGGCTTCGGCGTCGTGCGCGGCCGTGAGGTTGGCGCCGGTTTCGGCGGCCAGTTCCAGGGCCTGGCTTACGATGCGCGTCTTCGGTTCATAGCCGCGCGGGGTAGCGATGGCGAAATTGACGCCCAGCCGCGCGCACGTGAGCATCAGCGAGTTGGCGACGTTGTTGCCGTCGCCCACGAAAGCCAACTTCAGCCCGGCCAGCTTTCCGCGGCGCTCTTTCAGAGTGAAGATGTCGGCCAGCGCCTGGCACGGGTGGTAGAGGTCGCTGAGGGCGTTGATCACAGGCACCGAACTCCAACGCGCCAATTCGTCGATGGTGCGTTGGGAAAAAGTCCGCGCCACGATCACCTGCGTCCAGCGCTCCAGGTTGCGCGCCACGTCCTTGATGGGCTCCCGCCCGCCAATGGGGCCGGCCGAGAAAACGCAGTCGCCGCCGAGCTGCTTCACGGCCAGTTCGAAGGTGAGCCGCGTCCGGAGCGAGGGCTTCTCGAACAATACGCTGGCGTAGCGGCTGGCAAGGGCGCGCGAGTACTGTTCGGGATGGCTCTTCACCTGGGCAGTGAGGTCCAGAAGAGCGTTCAGCTCTTCCAAAGTAAGATCGAGGTCGCGGGTAAAGTCCGGCGCGGCCATTTTAGGGAAGGCTCGACTCGGCACGGGGGTGGTCACGGTAAGACTCCTGTAAACAGGATGGCGCAATGAATATTTAATCGCCTCTATGAATAATTACACAGTGGGAGGGGTGGGGTCAACGCAGGGAAGCGGGCAGGAAAAAGGGGTGGCCAGCAGCTGGCCACCCCTGGTAGAGCTTTGCTCAGCCGAAGCTAGAACATGTACTTCAGGGCGAGCTGAATAAGACGCGGCTCATTTGCGGTCGTGATGCGCCCGAACGCGGACGAAGAAATGCTGGCGTTCGGTTGGCCAAACTGGGTGTGGTTCCACAAGTTAAAGAACTCCGACCTGAATTCAAGCCGGTGAGTCTCGGTAATTCTGAAACTCTTGAACAGGCTCCAGTCCCAATTGTTGAGGCCAGGTCCATGCCACACATTGCGGCCCAATGTGCCATACCGGCCCGCGCCCGCCGCCCAAGAAGTACCCGAACCCACGCGACGGAAGAACGGGTTGGTCGCAGCCGTCGAGGTCCCGCCACCCGTGCCGTCGAAGTAAGCGTTCAGCTTGCCGGCAACGTTGGCCGTTCCGCGAGGATCATAGAAAGTGAGTGTACCGCCGATGTAATCCGGGCGGCTGTCACCAGCCGAACCAGAAAGGGCACGGTCAGTGGATTCGTAGATATTGAACGGCAGTCCCGTCTGGAAAACCGTGACGCCTGACATTCCCCATCCGCCAATGATCTTCCCGAGAACGCCCTTTTGGTCCTTCATGATGGGAAACTCGTACAGGTAGGTGGCTACATAACGATGACGAATGTCATGCAGGGAGTTGCCACGATCAGCCCTGGCATTATCCCATCGGCCCGAGCCAGTTTGCGCGCGCAGCCCTGAACCGTTGTCAATGGAGTGGCCCCACGTATAAGCGTGTGTCATCATGAAGCCCCTCGCCATCCGCTTCGTCAAGCTGACCTGCAAACCATTGTAATTGGAGTTGGCGTCGGAGAGCTGGTTCGTGATGCCGGTATAAACAGCTCCGCCGTACGCATCGTTTTGCGGATTGTTCTGGTTCAATACGCGGCGCCGGTCGGTATTGCCCGTTGTCGCGCCCGGTCCCGGGATGGCCGGATTGAGTTGGCGGCGGTTCAACAGCTTCACGCCATTGGTAAAAACGTAACCGGTCTCGAGCAGCCAGTCCTTGCTCATTTGGAACTGCAACTGAAGGTTCGCCTGTTGTCCGTACGGCGTCCGGAAGCCCGGATCCATCACCGTGATGCCAATAGGAGCCAATTGCGTGAAATCGTACTTGCTTCCTTTTGCGGCCGGCTTGTATGGGAAGGGCTGAGGAATCGGGTTCACCAGCGAGGTGCGATAGGGGTCCTTGTACTGGTTGTACAAGATCAGGGTCTGCAAGCCATAGGGAGGAACCCCGAGGAACTGGAGCGTTAGCTCGGACATTGGGTTGTCATAAAAAATGCCCCAGCCACTGCGCATGCTCAGCTTGCCGTTACCCAGCACATCCCAAGCGAAGCCTACGCGAGGCGCGAAGTTGTTCAGATCTTCCCCATATGTGGAGCGCGAGACGCCGGCATCGCCAGGATAGTTCATACCCACCGGGGCTGTCGGCCATACGGTGGACTGCTGCCCCTTGCGGAACGCGACCGCTTGATCGTTCAGCTCCTTCAGCCCGTTGTTGTACTCCCAGCGGAGACCGAAGTTGAAAGTGAAGGTGGGCGCGACCTTCCAGTCATCCTGCCAGAACCAATTGAAGGACCTGGTACGGTATCCTTGGCGGCCTGAGTTGGACTGATCAAATTCGGTCGCCCAGCCGTTGGCAAAATCCACCAGAGGGTCGCTCAAGCCGGGAATACTATTGCCGTAGCCCTCGGCGAGCAAGCTTCCGTCACTGTAGATGTAACCATTATTGATAAAGTCAAACAGCTGGTTCTGCGCATACGTCCGAATCTCGCCGCCGAACTTCATATAGTGCTTGCCTCGGGTCCAGCTCACGTTGTCGATGTACTGAAAGGTGTTGTCGTGGCGTGCCTGCGGTCCCTGGTAGGTGTTGCCGAACGCGGATAGCCCCGCAGCGCTCAAGTCCACATACGGAGGACCCGCAGCGCTCGGGTCGTCCGGGATGATCCCCGTGAGGCCGAGCGATTGCGGAGACTTCGTGTTCTCCGGATACACGCTATCGCTTACGCGGCGGTGGAACGAAGCGCGAAACTCGTTAAAAACACTTGCGCTAAACGTGTGCGTGTCGCGAACTACCACATTTTCGTACATCGTCATCCCGCGCTGGCCGAACCCGGGCATCGTCGGACCCTGGAAGGCAAACGGATCGACCGCCTCCTGGGGTTCGCGGAAGTAGCTGACCGAGAATCGGTTGGCATCGCTGATGAAGTAATCCAACTTCCCCAAACCTTGGTCGCGGCGCAATTTATTCGCAGGAGCGCTCAACAGCGTGTTCGTGCCGTAGTTTGCCGCAGGAACGAGCGCTATCAGATTCTTTGCTTCCGGTGTACCGTATTGGTTGATCAGGGCGCGCTCAGAAGTGGTAAACACCGTGGCGGAATTCGTCACACCCTGGCGGCGGCGGAATCCAAGATAGTTGACGAAAAAGAACACCTTATCCTTCTTGATAGGTCCACCCAACTGCATATCAAAGTCGTTCGTGTTCCACTGCGGCCTGCGGGCAAACCCACTGCCAGGAAGCGTTGTCGTCGTACCGCCGGCAACAGCATTCTGGAAGAAATTCGTCGAATTCAGCTTGGTGTTGCGGAAAGTCTCGGACAAGCCGCCATGGAAGGAGTTCGAGCCCGAACGCGTCGTCAACATGACGATAGCACCGGAATTCTTACCGTACTCGGCCTTCATGGCGCCCGTCACAACGCGGAACTCCGCCAGGGCGTTCGGCGAGATCTGCTGCACGGCATCGGGGACATTAATGGCGAGGTCGTTCGAATCGCCGCCATCCAGCATGTAGTTGTTGGATTGGGAACGCTGGCCGTTGACCGTGAAGGGGCCAATCGTGGAACTAGCACCAGAAGTCGGCGTAATGCCGGGTTGGGCCATGGCCAGCGACAGCGGGTTACGCCCCGCAGCACCTGAAATAATCGGCAACTGGTAGACGTCGCGGAGCACCTGGCCCATCTGCGCGTCTTCGGTATTGACCTTCGTGGCCACTTCTTCCACCGTCACCGTCTCGGTGACCTGCCCAAGTTCCAGCGTCAAATCCAGGCGGAGAACATCGCCGGTGGATAGGCGCTGCGGGATCGTCGTGGTCTTGCGGAAGCCCTTGGCTTCCACTTCCAAAATGTACTCGCCCGGGACCAGGTTAATAATCTTGTAAGTTCCGGCCGCATCGGTGGTGGCCGAAGAGGTCGCATTGGTACCGGCGTTCCGCGCGACTACTTTCGCGCCCGGAACCACGGCGCCATTCGGGTCCTTGATGACCCCGCCGACGGTACCCGTAACCGCTTGAGCGAACGTGACGGGGACGATCAGGGCCAGAGCCACTGCCAGAGCAATGGCCAGTTTGAACGCAGTAGAGGACTTCATCAGTCTCCTTATCTCCTTTCCCTCTTAAGGTTGCCACGGTCTGAGCAATTCGTCTGCCAGACGATAACGCATTAGAAACAAACACCTTAAAACTTGGATCTTCCCGAAATCCATATTGCTGGAATGCGTCTCTACAGGATACCGGACAGGCGGGGTATCTCTGTACACTCTACAAGCAACTACATGAAAAGCCCCACGCTTGAACGTTCCCTCGCACAACAGTATACTCTAACACCTAGTATTTGCAAGGAATTAAAGAGCTTGTTGATTGTCGAAAAAATCCACAGCAAAGACGCGAGACTTTGAATTCCGAAATCTGAACCAGCGCCGGTAATCGCGCCGATAGATTTTTTGTATACGCCCGGGCGTGGTGCTTTGCGCTATACTGCTACGATAGCCTCTATGTTTTAGTTTGGGACTGCCCGTAAGGACCCACCGTTCGTGGCTTCGTGAAGGCTGAGATCCCTCAAGTTCTTGTATTCTAAGGGCTTGGGTGTGGTTTTCGAGTTCTGTCCATTGCTTCAGGTCTTGAAACCCAAGGCAGGGTGAGAACCCTGGCCGGTGAACGAAAAGTTGTCCCAACAGCTACATATAGGAAAGGAGATAAGGAGACTTTATGAGGTTCTCTGTTTTGAAGCTAGTCCTTGCCATGGCAGTGGCGCTAGCAATACTGCTCCCCGCTGCGGTCGCGCAGGAAACCACGGGGAACATTGCGGGAGTCGTGAAAGATCCGAGCGGCGCCGTGCTGCCGGACGTCAACGTCACCGTACTCAACAAAGCCACAAACCGTTCTATTGTGGTGAAAACGTCCGCGGAAGGCGCCTATCAGGCGCGCGACCTGGCGCCAGGACGGTACGCGATCACGTTCGAGAAGTCCGGATTCGCCAAATCCGCGCTGCCGGACGTACTCCTGTTGTTGGGCAAAACCGTCAAGGCCGACATGCAGTTGGCGATGGGGACCGTCGCCACCACCGTCGAGATCTCCGCCAACGCCCAATTGATTGACACCAGCAGCACGATGGTCGCCCACAATGTGACGGCCGAAGAATTGGACAATCTGCCGAAGGCGAGGACCTTTCAAGGCGTAGCGCTGCTGTCCACGTCGGTCAACACCGGTCAATTGGAAGGCGGCTATCAGATCAACGGCGCCACGGCGGCCGAAAACAATTACTACATTGACGGCGTCTCCACGGTCAGTCAGATCGACGGAAGCGCCCGCCAGAACGCGACCTTCGAATACATTCAGGAAGTCCAGGTGAAAACCGCCGGACTTGAGGCCGAGTACGGCGGGGCCCTCGGCGGTGTGGTCACTGCTGTGACACGCTCTGGTGGCAATGACTTCCACGGTGAAGCGCACTACTATTACTACGGCAATGCGATCAGCGCCGGCCCGGTGCAGCGCCTCCAGATTGACCCGCTGACCGGCACCAGCGCCTCGCTGATTCAGGACGCCAAGCAGAAGTCCGACAACCACGAGTTTGGCGGCTCCATTGGCGGGCCGATCGTTAAGAACCACCTGTGGTTCTTCAGCTCGATTTCGCCGCGTTACCTGCGCCAGACGAACGACTACCTTTTCGACAACGGCAAGACGCCTGGCAGCATGAGCCGCAAAGCGTACTTCCAGAATTGGTTTAACAAGATCTCGTGGGATCCGACCAACCGGATTCGCACGAATTTCACCTGGCTTTATACCCCGCAGCGCCTTACCGGCTCGCTGTACGCGTATGACGGCATGGGCTCGACCTACAGCACGTCGGACGTCGCCACGGCAGCCGGATCCAGCACACGCGGATATCATCAGCCGGAGCAGAGCTACACGGCAGCGGCCGATTTCACGCTGTCGAACACGTCCCTGTTGAGTGTTAAGGGCGGCCGCTACTACCTCGACTATAAGGAAATCGGTGTTCCTTATCGGTCTTACGCCTGGTGGAGAGGGTCTTCGATCGGGATGGCGGGCGTCCCTGCCGACCTGCAGAAAGCGTTTGGCTATGCGACGCCGAGCGCCGCTCAGACGCTGTGGGACATCACGACCCGCACCTATGCCCAGGCCGATTTCAGCCAGTTCGTGAAGTTCGCCGGCACGCATAACATCAAGGTTGGCGTGGGCACCACGAAGAACGTGAACAACGTCAACATTTCCGAACTCGGACCGGACGGCCGCATTCTGCTCTATTGGGGCCAGACCTGCACATCTTGCGTGGCTCCCAAGACCGGCACGTACGGCTATTACGTCGTGCAGGACTATGCGATCAAGGGTTCGACTGGCGCGAACATCAACCACTTTTACATTCAGGATTCCTGGCGGATTCTCCCCCGTCTGACCCTCAATGTCGGACTCCGGACCGAAAAAGAGACCATCCCCTCCTTCCAACGCAGCATCAAGGACTACGCGTTCCGGTTCGGCTGGGGCGACAAATTGGCCCCGCGTATTGGAGCCAGCTTCGATGTGTTCGGCGACGGCCGTTTGAAAGTTTCGGGAGCCTGGGGCCGTTTCTATGACTGGACCAAGTACGACCTGGCTCGCGGCACCTTCGGCGCCGAAGTCTGGGTCGACTACTACCGCACCCTGGACACGACCGACGTTCTCAGTCTGAACCTGAACAATATGCCGGGACAGAACATCTGGCCCGGAGTGTACCGCAACCGGCGCGTTCCGGGATTCGAATATGTGGATCCGGAAGTGAAGCCGATGAGCGCGGACAACATGAACACCGGCGTCGAGTACGAAGTGAAGCCGGGCACAGTGTTCTCAGCACGGTGGACCCGGAATAAGTTGAACCGGACCATCGAGGACATGGGCTTCCTGGATGCCACGGGCAGCGAGCAATACGGTTACGGTAACCCTGGAGAAGGCCGGTATGTTTACGGTCCGGTCTCCGGCGAAACCTGCACCACGAAGATCAACAACGGCCAGACCTGCGTTACGTTGATGCCGAAGGCCGAGCGCGTCTATGACGCGATGGAGCTTTCGCTGACGCGTCGGTTTACCAGCGGTTGGTTCGCCAATTTCAGCTATGTTTACAGCAAGCTGTGGGGCAACTACGCGGGACTCCAGAACACCGACGAAATTCGTCCCCCGGGCTACGGCGCCTTCGGCGCGAACCAAGGCTTCTTCAACACGGGCTATAGGCCGGGCGGCAACGCCAGCCGTAGCTGGGACTTGGACGAAGTCTACTATGATGCACACGGAAACGCCGGCGTCTATGGGCGTCTGCCAACCGACAGACCGCATGTGTTCAAGTTCTACGGTTCGAAGACGTTCAAGACGGGCACGGAAATCGGCGGCTTCTATCGCATCATGAGCGGCACTCCGATCACCACCCTGGTGGCGACCATGAATGACATCCCGCTGATGGTGGAAGGCCGCGGCGACGCCGGGAGGAATCCGGTGTTCTCGCAGACCGACCTACTCGTGGCGCAGGAGTTCAAGTTCGGAGAGGTTAAGAGACTCCGCTTTGAATTCAACGCCAGCAATCTGTTCAACCAGAAGACCAACATGTACACGTTCCAGAACTACAACCGTGAGGATCTGTACGACACTTACGGCATCGACCTTTCCGGCACGGACCTGAACAAGGGGTTCGACTGGAAGTCGATGGTGAACGCGCTTGGTCCGAATGCTCGCGATCCGCGGTTCGGCAAAGCGGCCTGGTTCAACCCAGGATTCGCCGGCCGGGTCATGGTGAAGTTCATCTTCTAAATCGCGAACCGGTAGAAACGGTTAAGGGGAGGCTTTCAACGGCCTCCCCTTTTTTATTGCAGTCCCTGGGCGCGATTCAGTTCCCGGTTCCAGCCGGCTGGCACGCAAAGTCCCAGACCTGTATGTTCCGCTGGCCTTCCGTATACTCCACAACCGCGTATTCGCCGGGCGCCAGGGGATTGATGGGCCAGATCTTGTAGAGTCCCTCTTCGAGTTGCCGTTTGAAGGTGGGCACCTCGTCTTCCTCCTCGACGACCTCCTTTGAAACAGGGATGATGCTCCATTTCTGAACCACGCGGGCATCCTTTTTGGGAGCCAGGCGAACCAGCTTGAGGCGCTCGTTGTACGCCATGCGGAAGTAAAACTCCGGCTTATTCTGGGCGACCCTGTTCTTGGACGATGCTCCGTCCAGTTCGACAGTAGCTTTACCGGCCACCACGGGTACGGGGCTGAGGACTTTGAGCACGGAGCGGCCCTTGTTGGTCACCACTTTGGATTCCGCCTGCTTGAACGCGCGGAGGTCGTTCCCTTCGACGAGGTAGACACCTGTTTCCTGGGGCACGCGGGCGATCTCGGCGCGTTCGGCCTTTTCCGCGCGGTCTTCGGCCTCCAGGGCCTTCACCTCGGCGCTGCGGGAGGCCTCGCGTTCCTTGATTTCGCTCTCAGTACGTTTGAGGTCCACCATTTCGAGCGGGATCTCCTCCCACTCGCCGCGCTCGCTCGAGTAGTAGCGCACGCGGTCGCCCTCCACCTTGTACTCGCGCACGATCTGGTAGGTGCCGTCTTTCAGGTAGAGGCGGGCGGTGGCGGCCAGCGCCGCCATAGCCAGCAGGAGGAACACCAGAATGGTCCGCGGTCTCATGAGCAGCACCTCCGCACTTTCCTATGATAGAAGCATCATGCGATATCGGAAACTCGGCAGGACGGGTTTTGAGGTGAGCGAGGTGGGCTTCGGCGCCTGGGGTATCGGCGGCAAGCAGTGGCTCGGCGCCGACGACGAAGAAGGGGTGAGCAGCCTGCGCCGCGCCATCGAGTTGGGATTGAACTTCATCGACACGGCGCTGGCTTACGGAGACGGGCACAGCGAGCAACTGGTGGGCCGCGTGGTGCGCGAAATGAAGCACAAGATTTTCGTCGCCACGAAGGTCCCGCCCAAGAACCTGCTGTGGCCCGCGCGTCCCGGCATCGGCATCGACCAAGTGTTCCCTTACGAGTACATCATCCGCTCGACTGAAACGAGCCTGAGGAACCTGGGGCTGGAGACGATCGACCTCCAGCAGCTTCACGTCTGGAACCCCGAATGGGTCGCGCGAGAGGAGTGGCGGCGCGCCTTCGAGGACCTGAAGAAGTCCGGCAAGGTGCGCGCAGTGGGCATTTCGATCAACGAGCACCAGCCGGATTCCGCGCTGGAGTTGATTGAAACCGGACTCATCGACACGGTACAGGTGATCTACAACATTTTCGACCAGACGCCCAGGCAGAACCTCTTCCCGCTGTGCCGTGCTCGCAATATCGGCGTGCTGGCGCGCGTGCCGCTGGACGAGGGGGCGCTTACCGGCGCCATCACCGAAGACACGAAGTTCGTCGAGGGCGAGTTCCGCTGGTTCTATTTCCGGGGGGACCGCAAGCGGCAGGTGGCGGAGCGCGTCGCCGCCCTGCGCAAGGACCTGGCAGGCGTGCCGGGAACGCTGGCCGAAATCGCTCTGCAGTTCTGCCTCTCCGAACCCGCCGTCTCCACTGTGATTCCCGGTATGAGACATATGCAAAACGCCGAAAGTAGTTGTAGGGTATCGGATAGGGGACCGCTTTCAGAGGAGACTCTGAAGGTGCTGGAACGCCATGCCTGGAACAAGAACTTCTACGGTTAGCCTGCTATTGCTGTGGCTGGCCGTTGCGTGCTTCGCCGGGGCCAACCCCGACTACTTTCCTCTCCAGGTGGGCAACACCTGGGTATACCGGACCAGCGGCTCCGGAGTATCAGTGGAAACGCTGGAGATCGCGCGCTGGGGCTGGATCGAAAACCGCATCTACTATCTGCTGCGAAATGCGTCTGGCGGCGGGCAGTGGGTCCGCATGGACGATAGCGGTACGCTGTGGGCGTGGGATGACGCCGGGAAGACCGACAAGATCCTGGCCGCGTTCAACGGCCGCGTGGGCGACAGTTACCCGACGGCCATGAATCCGTGCAACAAAGCCGCCATGGTGGCATCGCGCAACGAGAAGTACTCCGGGCCGGTCGGCGTGTTCGATTGGGCTCTTCTGATTGGTTACTCGGCATCGGTGTGCGCTGACGCCGGATTGGAGCGTGAGCTGTATCTGCCCTGGGTGGGAATGATCCACCGCGCGGAGACTACCATCGCCGGGCCGCGCCGGTGGGATCTCGTTTATGCAAAGCTTGGCGGCATAACAGCGATCAGCGAGAAGGAGGTCGCTTTCGGGCTTTCGCTCGACAGCGCGGTTTACTCGGCAAACCTGATGCCGCCGGTGATCAATCCGCCACCCGTCCCGGTGATGACCGCGCGCTTACACTTCCGAGTGGTGCAGGACCAGCCGCTGACACTCACGTTCGGCTCCGGGCAGACTTACGAATTCCTGATCAAGGACGAGAAGGGGCAGGTGGTGTACCGCTGGTCGGACGGCCGCGCCTTTACGCAAGCCATCAGGCAGGAGAGTTTCGGACCGGGAGAGAAGGTCTACCCAATCATAGTGCGGCTGGCGGACAAGGCCGGACAGCCTCTCCCGCAAGGCGACTACACCGCCGAAGCCTGGCTCACTACTACACCAGCCAAGGGCTACGCCGCCACGGTGGCCTTCAAGATCCGCCATCTTTACTGAAGAAGGACCTCGCAAAACCCGCAAAAACCTCGTCAGCCTGAACTGCGTGAGTTTTCGAGCGAGAAGGGTACGGCTCCCGGGGCACTATCTCATGTATGCCGCGACGAAATCGATGCGTCCTGGCCGGCGTGCCTTGCCACATCACACAACGGGGAGTTGACGGGCGTGAGACTTTTTCCGCCGACTCGGACCGCGAGACCTACTTGAGCCTGCTGCGCCGGAACATGGCGGACACAGAAGTCCGCGTTCTCGGCTGGTGTCTTATGACGAATCACGTGCACATGGTGGCTATCCCGGCGAGGGAGGATTCGCTTGCCGTTCTTCTGCGACGTGTTCACGGACGGTATTCGCAGTACTACAACGCGCGCTATGAGAGGAGCGGCCATTTGTGGCAGAACCGCTACTTCGCTTGCCTGCTGGGGCCGAAACACCTCTGGGCGGCGCTGGCTTACGTAGAGCAGAATCCAATGCGCGCCGGTCTGGTGAACGCGCCTGAAGAATATTGCTGGTCGAGCGCCACGGCGCACCTGACGGGGCGGGACGTGACGGGTATTGTCGATCTGGATTGGTGGCGGAAGGAATACAATGGCACACGGGCCGAATGGGCCGGAGTGCTGGGGAGTTTTGACCGCGAATCAGTCAAGGCGTTAAGACAGTGTACACATGCGGGCCGACCTTATGGCGAGGCGGAATTCGTGTCTAGTTTGTCCGAGCGCTTCGAGCGGCACTGGGCCCCTGGGCGGCCGAGGAAGCCTTCAGCCACCTCCTTGGGGGGCCGCAACTCGGAGAGCCCGTTGGTTCGCTTATCGGAATCCAGTTCAGTCAAAAACTACGCAGTTCAGGCTGACGAGGTTTTGATGGGGTAGAGTTGGTTTATGTGTGGATTTCGATGGGTGCTCGCCGCTTCTCTTGCTTTCGGATGGTGGCCCGCTCTGGCCGGAGTAAGGGTATTGTTCGATCCGTCGCGTCCCGAGGTTGGGCCGTTTCCTACCGACGCGCTTACGGTCGCCGATCCGGACCAGAAGACGGGGCGGCGCGTGAACCTGCCGTTTCCGGATTGCTCGGTACTCGAGGGCGAGTGCAACCTGACGCGCCTGATCAACCAACTCGACGGCTTCAATCCATCGCCCCGCATGAGCGCACGCTTCTCCGGCCCCATCAACCCGTATACTCTCAGCGCCGGGATGTTCCTGGTCGCGCTGGATAATCTGACGCAGGAAGAGGCCGGGCTCAGCAAACCTGGCGATGTCCTCACCATCAACCAGCCCATTTACGATCCGGCCACGTACATCGGTTACGCCAAACCGGACGTCGTGCTGGATCAGCACCGGCGCTACCTGTTGGTGGTCACCGACGCCGTAGAAGACCTCAACGGGACTCCGGTGGAGGCGGACCCCGCTTTCGTCACTTGCATCACGGCGCCGCAGAGCGAGTACTGCTCGACGCTTGCCGCACAACTCGGCGCCATGCAGGACCGCTGGAAAGGGCGCCGTCTGGTGAGCGCGTCTGTGTTCACAACGCTGAGCGCAACCACCTGGCCCGAACAGGCCCGCCAGCGGCTGGAAGCAACACAAATTGGCTTTCAGCGCACGGGGACCAGGAGCGTATTCGACGTTTCGCGCATCACCTTGTTAACCTGGCGCCAGCAGACCGGCACGGGCGCAAACGGGTTCCGGGATCTGTCCTTTCCGCTGCCGCCAGCCTTGGTCCAGGGCATCGGCAAGCTCGCCTTCGGGAGCTTCCGGTCGCCGCGATTCCTCAACGATTTCCAGACGATCTCCGCCCCGCCCACAGCCAAGAGGGTGGAGCTTCCCACCGAGTCGAGCGAAATCTTCTTCCACGTCTTCCTGCCGGATTCGAAGATGCCGGCCGGCGGGTACCCGGTGGTGATCTTCGGCCACGGGTTCACCGACAGCAAGTTAGGCGGCCCGAGCGCGGTGGCGGGAACGCTGGCGCGAGCCGGTTTTGCTGTCGCAGCCATCAACGCGGTGGGGCACGGCTACGGCCCTAGCGGGACTCTGCGCATCACCGAGGCGGGCGGCACAATGACAGAATTGCCGGCAGGCGGTCGCGGAGTGGACCTCAACCGAGACGGCCGCATCGAAGCCAGCGAAGGCTGCCTGGTTTTCGATCCGGCGCCTATCGCGTTCCGCGATTGCTTCCGGCAAACCACCGTGGACCTGATGCAGTTCGTGCGCGCGATCCGCACCGGGTTGGACATGGATGGGGATGGTGTGGTGGACCTCGACGGCAGCCGCATCTACTATGTGGGCCAGTCGCTGGGCTCTATTTATGGCACCATACTGAACGCCGTCGAGCCGGATATACGCGCGGCTACGCTGAACGTAGGCGGCGGCTCCATTGTGGATGTGGCGCGTTGGAGCGAAGGCTATCACCCATACATCAAGGCGTTCCTGGCCACCAAGCATCCCTACCTTCTCAACCTGGGCAACGACTTCGATGACAACTACGCACTGCGCTACCAGCCCGCGAAGGTTAACCAGGTGTGGATGGGCTGCGAGTTGCAGAACTTCTTCGAGCGCATGGAGTGGCTGCAGGCAACCGCGGACCCTCTCAGTTACGCCTCGCACCTGGCATGGTCCACGCTGCCTGGCGTGCCCATCAAGAAAGTCCTCTGGCAGTTCGCCAAAGGCGACCGCAGCGTGCCGAACCCCACCTCGACCGCGCTCATCCGGGCAGCCAACATGCAGAAGAGCGCCCAGTACTACCGCCACGACTTGGCCCGGGAAGCGGCCAAGGACCTGCCCCTGAATCCTCACCCGTTCCTGGCCGGGTTCCTCGATCTCGATTCAGGCGGATTGCAGTTTTCCCTGCCCGGCCTGGCTGTCGCCAGTGCGGCGCAATCGCAGATCGCCGGGTTCTTCGGCGCCGATGGCACACAGGTCCCCGATGTGAACGCACTGCTGAGGTTGCTGTTCGGCAAGGACCTTTTTGAAGCACCGGAGGTGCTTACCGAGGCGTTGAACTGGCAGTAGACATCCTCCGGGGCCGCCCTGACGGACTTTGGCGTGTGTTGGCGAGCAGGCGACCCGCGCAACCTCGTTTTTGACGGAACATTTGCGGGCGTTCAACGTCCATAATTCGATAGGAGATTCGGAAAGAAGGCCATGGGTGGATCAGCACGTACCGTAATACCGGGCCCGCAGCTTGTTCCAAGGGACCGGCTGGACTCGTGGAAGGAGATCGCCTCATACCTGAACCGCGGCGAACGCACGGTCCAACGGTGGGAGCGCGAAGAAGGTTTACCGGTCCACCGCCTGACGCACCAGAAACAGGGATCGGTTTTCGCTTACAAAGAGGAGCTGGATGCGTGGTGGCAAAGCCGCGGAGAGCGGTTGGAAACCAACGGCCGTCTGGCCGAAGCCAAGCCAGCCGGGCGGCGGCGCCGGCTTTGGCCGGTCATCGTTGCGGGAATCGCGGCTGCCGTCGCCGTCGTCGCCTGGTTATGGCCGGCGGGCCCCTCCACGACCAGCGGAGCGCGCGTGGTCCCGCTGACGGCCTCGCCCGGCCTGGAAGTCTATCCATCCATTTCGCCCGACGGCAATCAAGTCGCGTTCACCTGGAACGGGGAGAAGCTCGACAACTTAGATATTTACGTGAAGATGATCGGACCGGCCAGCCCGGTGCGCCTGACCACTTCGCCGGCCGAGGATATTTCACCGGCCTGGTCGCCGGACGGGCGCTGGATCGCCTTCGTCCGCCTCTCGCCCGTGGGGGTGATGGACGCACTGTATGTGATTCCGCCGATGGGCGGCACCGAGCGCAAGCTGGCCGACATCATGATGGAGTACTTTCCGCGCACACTGCATATGCCAGTGCTCGCCTGGACGCCGGATTCGAAGCAGATCCTTGTGGGTGGGCAGGGCACGCAGTATGGCAAGGGGACGCTGGCTGCGGTGTCGCTCGAGACCGGCGAGAAGCGGTGGCTGCTGGCGCCGCAAGGCAAGTTGGGACGGGACGTGGCACCATCCATATCGCCGGACGGCGGCCGCCTGGCGTTCCTGCGCTGCACGGGCACCAGCACGTGCGACGTGTATACGGCATGGATCAGGGACGATTTTCACACGGTGAGCGAGCCCAGGCGGCTGACCTTTGACGAACGTTTCGCCAACAGCCCGGTGTGGCTCGCCGGCGGCAAGGAGATTGTGTTCACTTCGGGAGACGCCTGGCAAGGCCGCGGACTGTACCGCATCGCCGCCAGCGGCCGAAACGGCGGGCCGCACCGCCTATCGCTGGCCGGCGAAGATCTCCAGAGCGTGAGCGTCTCGCCTAAGGGAGACCGCATGGCGTTCAGCCGCGAACAGTTCGACACCAACATCTGGCAGCTCAAACTGGATGCGGCCGGCGTGGCGGGGGGCAGTCCCACAAAGCTGATTGTCTCGACACGCCGTGAGTTCGCTCCGGCGCTCTCTCCGAAAGGCGACAAGATCACCTTCTGTTCGGACCGGTCCGGTTCGGCTGAACTGTGGACTGCGGAGAGCGACGGGTCAAATCCGGTTCAGCTTACGACTTCGGGGGAGAGGAGGTCCACAGCCCCAACCTGGTCGCCCTCGGGCGAATTCATCGCCTTCTCATCTGTCCACAAGAACGACAGCGAAGTGCGGATCATTCCGGCTGCCGGCGGCCCGCAGCGCCGTATCACCGCAGGCGGAAAACACGAGAGCATGCCGGCATGGTCGCGGGACGGCAGATATGTCTATATGATTTCGGACAAGTCCGGCAAGAACGCCCTATGGAAAGTGCCCGTTCAGGCCGACTCCAAGGAGCCGCCCTTGCAGATTTCGCGGATATCCGCTGAGACACACGGATTTGAGACCCCGGACGGCAAGCACGTTTACTTCGGCAGCAGCCCGTCTTCTCTGTGGAGGGTGCCGTCCGGCGGCGGCGAAGAAACGCAGGTGGCAGGCGTGAACCTGAGAGGCGGCCTGGCGCTCTGCCGTCAGGGCTTTTATTACTTCTCGGCCTCGGACGATTACCGCACGATGACGCTGTACTTCAGGCCATACGCAAGCGCCGAATCGAAGCGCATCGTGACCATGCCGACCTACGTCTATGGCCCCATCACGGCTTCGGAAGACGGCCGCACCGTCGTGTTCGCCGAAGTGGACGAAATGGGCAGCGATCTGATGCTGGCGGAGGACTTTTCCTAGGGTCGCCCGATTCGCGGTATATTCAGAATTTCGGCCCAATATCACTAGGAGTTCGACGTGTCGCTATCTCGCCGTCATTTTCTGTGTAGCAGCATCGCGCCTGCCCTGACCGCCAAGAAACAGCCCCCCGCACCCCGGCCCAACATCGTCCTGATAGTTGCCGACGACCTGGCCGCCTGGATGCTCGGCTGTTATGGCAATAAGGAAATCAAGACGCCGAACATCGATCTTCTGGCGCGAGGCGGGGTTCGTTTCATGAACAACTTCGTGGTCACGCCAGTCTGCTCGGCCAGCCGTGCCACCCTGTTCACCGGACGCACGCCGCGCCAGCACGGCGTCCACGATTTCTTGACGGCGAATCCCATCGCCCAACCTCCGCAAGGACAGGCGGCGCCGCCGGCATCGTTCGCAGATGAAATCATGATTTCGGACGCGCTCGCCGGCGCGGGCTACCGTTGCGGCTACACCGGCAAGTGGCACATGGGCGGCGATGAGAGACCAGGACACCACTACGAGTTCACTTACACCATGGGCGGTGGTTCCAGCCGGTACCAGGATCCGGCCATGTATCTCAACGGAGAGCGGGTCCAGGAAAAGGGATATCTGGCCGACCTGATCACCGGCAAGGCGTGTGAATTCATCGACCGGCAGAGCAAGGACAAACCCTTCTTCCTCACCGTCAGCCACTTCAATCCGCACGTACCTTATGACGGGCATCCGGCGAAGTATTACGAGATGTACGCCAAGACGGACTTCTCAACCTTCGGTTGGGAACCCGCGGCACCAAACGCTCTGCGCGAGAAGGATCTGCTGAAGGACACGGTGGGCAATATCCGCAAGTGCGCGGCTTCGGTTACCGCCCTCGACGATCAACTGCCTCCGCTCATCGCCAAACTCAAGCAGCGCGGACTGTGGGATAACACGCTCATCATCTTCACGGGCGACAACGGTTTTCTACTCGGACGGCATGGCCTCTGGAGCAAGGGCTTGGCTTCGGACCCCATCAACATGTTCGAGGAAGTGATGGCGACGCCGATGATCTGGAACTGGCCGGGCAAGTTCCCCGTGGAAGCGGCGCGGCCCGAACTGGTCAGCTTCGTAGACGTATTTCCTACCCTTTGCGAGTTCTCGGGTGCTTCGGTGCCGCCGCGCAACCTGCCCGGGAGGAGTTACGTGAACCTGCTGATGGGCCGTCCGATGCCCAAGAAGCACAAGTGGAAGAACCTGGTCTTCGGCCACTTCCGCAATACCGAGATGGCGCGCGACGACCGGTTCAAGGTCGTTGTTCGCAATCAGGGCAAGGGACCGAACGAGTTTTACGATCTCAAAGCGGACCCGCGCGAGAAGGTCAACGGCTTCTATAATCCGCAGTACTCCACCGTGCGGGATCATCTGATGCAGGAACTGGCCGCCTGGCGCAGAACTTACGCCTGACGCAGTAGCGCGCGGTACTTGCGCAGCAGTTCGTAGAGCACGACGCCACCCGCGGTGGCGACATTCAGCGAGTGCTTCATCCCCAACATGGGGATGCGCACGTGGACGTCGGCCAAGTCCGCAAGTTCCGGACTCAGTCCCTCGACCTCGTTTCCGAACATGATGCAGACGGGAAAGCGCGGGGTCCAGTCGAACAAATCCACCGAATGCAATGAGGTCTCCACCGCGGCGAGTTCGAAGCCACGGTCGCGCATCCGCGCGGCCATCCTGTACACGTCCCAGGAGTGCTCCCAGCGCACTCGCTCTTCGGCGCCCAGCGCCGTCTTGGTGATGGCGCGTTTGGGCGGAGAGGCGGTAATGCCCCCGAGACAGAGCATTTCGGCTGCCACGGCGTCGGCGGTGCGGAAGAACGCGCCGACGTTGTACATGCTGCGCACGTTGTCGAGGAGAACGGCGACGGGCAGGCGTTCAATGCCATCGTAAGCGGCAGCGGCGCCGGTCGCCTGGTATGGAATTCTCTCCATGGGCTTCGAATCAATTAGTGTATCGGTTCAACGCGACTGGTAGACGGCGACCCGGGTGGTCTCCCGGTAACCCATCTTGCAGTAGAGTCCGAGACCCGCGCTTGTGGATTGCAGGATGCTACGCTCGATGCCGGTGGCGCGGCGTGCCTGTTCCAGCGCATACCGTGTGACGGCTTCCGCGTAGCCGCGCCGGCGAAAGGCCGCGAGCGTCGCCACGGCGTAAACGCCCAGGACATTGCCGTCCGGGATGATGGCCGCCGTCGTAACGGCTTCTTCCTTCACATAGCCCACCCAACCCTGGCATCCCGAACGCCAGATGCGCTCCGTGCCGTAAATGACGCGCGCGATTTCAAACGGCAGCGCGAAAGCCGCGGCCATCACGTAGCAGAACGCGGTGCGCGCTTCCGCGCCGGTAGTGGGCCGGAACTCGAGATCCGGGGCCGGAGCGCTCGGGGGCGTGAGACGGTCGGCGACCATTCCCGGGGAGACGGAGATATTTACCAGACCGCAGCGCTGCAAGATGCCCTCGGTTTCCCGGCGCACGTGCTGTTCCACCATGCCGTCGCAAAGCCAAAACGACCAGGGCAGGCCACGCGCCCGGTAGTGCACGGCGGCGGAGAGCACGCGCCGCTCGAATTCGTTTGGATTGACGACGGCGGGAGGGGTAAGCAACGCGGCGTTGAACACGGCGCAATCGATGCCGGCGCTCGCTATCAAGACCCCGGGCATCTGGCGGCATTCGCCGGCGCCGGTGGCAGCGGCGAAAACGCTCATCGCGTGGCGCAGGTTCCGGTCCACAGGTTCAACGCCCGGCATCGCTCGCGATTACAGCAGACTCCGCGAATCGGCGTCAACGAAGGACGTGACGGGGCGCCGCGCGCTCGCCGTGAGGTCATCTTGTTACGATGGGATACGTGACTGTCCGATTCTTTCGGCAAGGCAGACTTCGCCAAGCCGCGTTATTGCTTCTTGCAGCCTCCGGGGTGCCAATGATGGCACAGAACGAGGACGCCGAGGGTTGCAAGGACCATCCGTTGTTCAACCGGATGCCCGGATTCTTTCTCGCTGAATGCAGGCAATCGCAATATGAGATAAAACATTTCCCGGTGGGCCCCGTCGCGGCAAACGGCGAGGAAACCGAAGTGAAGTCTGTCCCGGTAGAAGGCAAGTTCTACTTCTTCAGGTACGAGCTTAAGGAGGGTAATGTAAAGCCAAGCCCTCTGCAGACGATGCGGAACTTCGAGAATGCCGCAAGAAAGTCCGGCGCAGCGGTGATGGCCGAATACCCGGGTTGGTGCAAGGCGGTCTTGCATGAGACGATGCACACCGGCAACGGGTGCATTCTGTATGGGACAACGTTGAAGTTCGCAGGGCAAGGGAAAGAGACGTGGGCCTTCGTCGAATCAGACGGGGAAGGCGAAGCGTACGAAATCTCGCTGTCGGAACGCGAATCGATGAAGCAGGACATCGTCGCGAACCAGATTCGTGAACGGCTGGATAAGGACGGATTCATAGCGCTATACATCAACTTCGATACCGGTTCGGCCACCATACAGCAGGACTCCATGTCGCAACTGGAACAGGTGGCCAGACTGCTCCAATCCGATCCCGCGCTTAAGCTGGAGGTGGGAGGCCACACGGACAACGTCGGGTCGCCGGAGAGCAACCAGAGACTTTCTGAGGCAAGAGCCAAATCCGTAGTAGCCGCCATCGTGCAGCAAGGCATACCGGCCGAACGGATGACGGCGAAAGGTTACGGCCAGACGAAGCCGGTTGCCGACAACCGGACGGAAGAGGGCCGGGCGAAGAACCGGCGCGTGGAGTTGGTGAAGCAGTAACGCCCGGCCATCGTGCCGGAGTGTCTGATCCCGCAGCTTGACGCTCGTGCCGCTTACGTCAGGCTCTGCGGATCGACGTCGATGACGAGCGAGGTGGGGCCCCACCCGCGGTCGCGCGCGTAGCGGCGGAGATTGTGCAGCAATTCGCTCAGCTTCGCGCGCGAGACCGCTTTGATCAGCAACTGGTAGCGGTACTCGCTCTTGAGTTTCGGCACGGCCGCTTCAGCCGGACCCATCACTTTCACGTTTTCCGGCGCGGGCGTGAGGAAGTTGCCCACCTCCTGGCTCATGGCCATGGCATCCTCCAGTTTGGGCGCGCGCACCAGCACGTTGGCCAGCGCGCTGAACGGCGGATAGCGCATGAGGCGGCGAAACTGTAGCTCCTTTTCATAGAAGGCTGGGTAATCCTGCATGGAGGCGAAGCGGATGGCGTAGTGGTCCGGGTTGACCGTCTGTATGTAGACCATGCCCGGGATGTCACCGCGTCCGGCGCGGCCGGCTACCTGGGTAAGCAGTTGGAAGGTGCGCTCGGCGGCGCGGAAGTCCTGCACGCCCAGCCCGATGTCGCCTGACACCACGCCCACCAGCGTCACGTTGGGGATGTCGTGGCCCTTGGCGATCATCTGCGTGCCCACCAGGATGTCGTACTCGTGTTCGCGGAAGGAATGCAGGATGGTTTCGTAATGGCGGCGTCCGGTGACCGTATCGCGGTCCATGCGGGCGATGCGCGCTTCCGGGAACGCCTGGTGCAGTTCCTCCTCAACGCGCTCGGAGCCGGTGCCCACAAACTGGATGTACTCGCTCTGGCACTTGGGGCAGACGTTGGGCACGCGCTCGGCGTAACCGCAGACGTGGCACAGCAACCGCCGGTCGCGCCGGTGGTAGGTGAGCGTGAGCGAGCAGTTGGCGCACTGGACGCGCTCCCCGCAGGCGCGGCAGACAACGAAGCTGGAGAAGCCGCGGCGGTTCAGCAGCAGCATCACCTGCTCGTCCGCATCCAACCGGCCTTTGATGGCTTCCAGCAGGCGTCGTGAGAAGGTGGCCTGCCGGCGCGTCTCCAGGAACTCGACGCGCATGTCGATCAGCTCGACTTCGGGCATGGGCCGGTGTTCGATGCGCTCCGGCAATTCAAGGAACCTATACTTGCCGCGGGCGGCGTTGTACCGCGATTCAAGGCTGGGCGTGGCCGAACCCAATACCACCGTGGCCCCGCAAGCGCGCGCCCGCACGATGGCCAGGTCGCGCCCATTATAGCGGGGCGTCTCCTCCTGTTTGTAACTGCCGTCGTGTTCCTCGTCAACCACGATCAACCCGAGGTTCCTCACGGGCGCGAACACCCCGCTGCGCGTGCCCACCACCACCTCGGCATCGCCCGTGCGGATGCGGCGCCATTGCGTGGCGCGCTCGGCATCGGTGAAGGCCGAATGCAGGATGGCCACATGGTCGCCGAAGTGATCCATGAACTGCGCGGCCACCGCCGGGGTGAGTGCGATTTCCGGCACCAGCAGCAGCGCGCCGCGTCCCATCGCCAGGGCGGCGTCGATGGCGCGCATGTAGACTTCGGTCTTCCCGGAACCCGTCACACCGTAAAGAAGAAAGGTCTCGAAGCGGCTCGCCTCGACGCTCGAGCGGATCTGTTCGTAGGCGGCGAACTGGTGCGGGTTGAGGGTCCGTGTGGGCCAGTACTGTTCAGCAGTGATGGCGATAGGCTCGGGCTTAAGCGAGACGAGCCCGCGGCGCGCCAGGCTCCGCGCGGCCGCAGATGCGTTCCCGACGATTGTCTCCACCTCGGCCAGGTTGTGCGCGCCGGGATGCAGTTCGAGATACGCAACCAGTTCGCGCTCGGCCTTGCGCAGCTTCACGCCTTCAACTCGACTGGTGAATTCCACGCGGAGCTTGGACGCGGGCGCGCGCAGCGGGTCGCGTTCCTGGTGGCGGTCCTCCGTCACTACCAGGCCTTTCTTTTCGAGCAAGCGCAGCACGCGCGAGGCGTTGGCGACACTCCTGCCCAGGTAGGAAGCCGCCTGGGGGCGCGATTCGAGCAGACGCAGGATCTTCAGCGACGGTTCTTCTTCGCCCTCGCCCAGCACCAACTGCCGCACAACGTCGCGGCCCGCGTCGGTTAGCGTGTAGACACGGCTGTGGCGAATCTCGCCGGCGAGTGGCGTCATGATGCGCAGCGCTTCGCCGAGCGGCGCGCAGTAATATTCCGCCATCCAGCGGCCCAGCGCTAGCAGTTCCTCGTCGAGGACGGGCTCTTCGTCCAGCAACCGCAGCACCTCGCGGGGCTTGGCGGCCGGCGCCTCGCTATGGCACCGCAACACGACGCCGACGAGCCTGCGTGTAGTGAACGGCACCAGCACCCGGCAGCCCGGTTTCACGCGGTGCCGGAGAGTTTCGACCAGGGCGTAAGTGAACGGCTGGTCCATGGGGACCGGCAGGCTTACGTCGCAATAGAGCGGAGGTGTTTCCATCCGAAAAGCGGGGACAAACTGCTCTGCCCCGCTCGACTGGCGCCGCGCTTCCAATTATTCCTCTCGCGGGCAGAGTGGTCCGTCCCCGTCTTTCATCAGATCTTCCAGCCTTTGCGGTACTGCGGCTTGATGAAGCGGTTGGCTTCGGCCAGGTTGGTCACCTTCATGCGTTGTCCGTCCCACAGGAGCTTCCCCTCGAAGCGGACGGCCAGCGTACCGAGCAGCACCCATTCGGTGAAGGGTCCGGCGTAGTCGAAATTGGAGCAGGCTGCGTCGCCGCCCTTGGCCGCGCGGATCCAATCACGGTAGTGCCCGGGCGAACGAGTGAGAATCGGATCGGGGAACTTGTAGCCGTTCATCTTCTCATCCGGCAGAAGGCGTGTCTTCTCGCCGTAGGTCCCCGTGGTGATGATGCCTTTCTCGCCGATGAACAGCGAACCGTTCGAGCCGTCGCCGAGTTTCACGTCAGACCCGAGGCCACTGGGCCGGGGGGGCATCAGGCCGCCGTCATACCAATAAAGCGTAAGCGGCGGCATGTTGGCGCGCGCCGGAAACTCGAAGCGGATGATGCTCTTAGTGGGGTAGGTCTGCGAGTTCTTCTTCTCCTGCTTCACGCATTCGACACTCGCGGGCGCGCCCAGACGCAGCGCCCAGTTGGCCGGATCGAGGATGTGGCAGGCCATGTCGCCCAGCGCGCCACAGCCGAAGTCGAACCAGCCGCGCCATTTGAAGGGCACGTAGCCTTTGTTGTACGCGCGCCAGGGAGCAGGCCCCAGCCACACGTCCCAATCGAGCGTCGATGGAACCGGCTCTTCGGGCAGCGGCGCTTCGATGCCTTGCGGCCAGATGGGGCGGTCGGTCCAGGCGTGCACTTCGCGCACAGCGCCGATCTCGCCTGCCCAGATCATTTCACAGAGCCGCCGGGCGCCCTCGTTCGAGTGGCCCTGGTTACCCATCTGCGTGGCGACCCCATGCTTCCGGGCCAGTTCGGTGAGCATGCGCGCTTCCCATATGGTGCGCGTCATCGGCTTCTGTACGTAGACGTGCAAGCCGCGCTCAATGGCCCACGCCGCCGCGATGCCGTGGATGTGATCGGGCGTAGAGACTATCACCGCGTCGATGCTCTTCTCCTTGTCGAGCATCCTGCGGAAGTCCTTGTAACGGGTGGCCTTCGGATAGCGGTCGAAGGTCTTGGCGGCGCGGACCTCGTCCGCATCGCAAAGCGCCACGATGTTCTCGGTAAGAGCGCAGGCATTGATATCGCCATAGCCCTTGCCTCCCACGCCGATGCCGGCGATGTTCAGCTTCTCGTTGGGCGACTTGTAGCCGGCGCGCTTCAGAGATGCCGCGCGGGAAGGAAGCGTGTTCGAGGCGGCAAGCGTCACGCCTCCCAGGAAGAAGTACCGGCGTGTATGACGATTGTCCATGGCTTAAGAAATGCTCGCGATCAGGCGGTAGACCGGCTTCAAGGTCGGGTAGAGTTGGCGGTACACTTCGTGGCCCCGCGTATAGAGCTGCGATTCGTGCGGCTGCGGCGTCACCGCATCCACTTCCTTGATCGCCGCGTGGCAGACTTCCGGCACCGTGGCGTAGGCGCCCGTGCCGACCGTAGCCAGCAGCGCCGCGCCATAGGCCGAGCCTTCCTGCGTCTCGAGCGTAACCACTTTCTTGTCGAGGATATCGGCCAGCAGGCGCCGCCAGAACGGGCTCCGCGCGCCGCCGCCGGAAACACGCACCGAACCGGCTTCCACACCCAGACTCTCGATCACGTCCAGGCAATCCTTCTGGCTGTAGGATACGCCTTCGAGCAGGGAGCGAAGCATGTCGGCCCGTGTGTGCTTGGCGGTGAGACCGATCCAACCGCCACGCGCCGTGGCATCCAGGTATGGGGTACGCTCACCCATCAGGTAGGGGAGCCAGAATAAGCCCTGCGCGCCAACCGGTGCCGTGGCGGCTTCGGCCGTGAGCGCGTCGTAATCGGTTCCGGGCGCCAGTTGGTTGCGGAACCATTGCAGGCTCAGCCCTGCGCCCTGCGTTACGCCCATGACGTGCCAGGCGCCCTTCACGGCATGGCAGAAGGTGTGAACGCGTCCCTGTGGATCGTAGTTGGCCCGGTCCATGTGCGCGAACACGACGCCCGAAGTGCCCAGCGTGCATGAAACGATGCCCGGTTCGACGATGCCGTTGCCGACCGCGCTTGCCGCCTGATCGCCGCCGCCGCCGACCACAGGCGTGCCCGCTTCGAGGCCGGTCAGTCCGGCAGCCTCGGCCGTCACTTCGCCCGTGATCTCGCTCGACTCGTAGACCTTCGGCAGGATGGCGTCGTCAATGCCCAGCCGGCTCGTCATTTTGTTGGACCAGCGGCGCAGCACGACGTCGAACAGAGCCGTGCCACTTGCGTCCGACACGTCGCTGGCATACTCTCCGGTGAGCATGAAGCGGACGTAGTCCTTCGGCAGCAGCATCTTGCGCAAGCGCGCGTAGTGCTTCGGTTCGTTGTCGCGCACCCACAGCAGCTTCGGCAGCGTGAATCCGGTGAGCACGGGATTCGCAATGAAGGCCAGCACGTTGGCCTTGCCGACAACACTGTTGATGTGATCCACCTGCGGCTGGCTGCGCTGATCGCACCAGATGATCGCGGGCCGGATGACAGCGTTGTTCTCGTCAAGCATGACCAGGCCGTGCATCTGCCCCGACATGCCGATACCTTTCACCTGCTTGCCGGTCGCTTTGGCCTGCTTGAGAACGCCCTGGATGGCGGCCTTCGCCGCGTCCCACCAGTTCTCCGGACGCTGCTCAGCCCAGAGCGGACGTTCCATCCGCATGTCTTCGTGTGGCGCCGTGAAACCAGCCTTCACCGCCCCGTTTTCATCCACCAGCAGCGCGCGGGTCCCGCCCGTGCCGACATCGATGCCCATCCAATACATAGCCAGATGACCTCACTCGATAAACGGTAAATAAGCGGCGCCGTACAGGCCCGCCTCGTTGCCCAGCACCGCCTTTTCGATGCGCGTTTTCGCGTTGCGGTATGTGAACGAGCGGCGTTCGACTTCCTCCAGAAGCGCGGGCATGAAAAACTCCCAGGCCGGCAGCATGCCGCCACTCATCAGGTACAGCGGGAAGTTGAAAATGTTGACCAGGTTCCCGATGGCCAATCCCAGCGCCCGGCCCATGCGCTCGAAGACCATCTTGGCCTTCACGTCGCCGGCCTGCGCCAACTGGCAGACGAATTCCGAAGTGACTTCGTCACGGTCCTCGCCCAGGTGGAGCAGCTTGGCCATGGCCACGACGGCGGTGGCCGAGGCGTGCTTTTCGAGGCAGCCCACGTTGCCGCAGCCGCACGGATTGCCCACCGGGTCCACCGTCATGTGCCCGATCTCGCCGGCCATGCCGACATGGCCGTGCAGAACGTGGCCGCCGCAGATGATGCCGCCGCCGATACCCGTGCCGAGGGTGAGCAGAACCAGGTCCTCCACGTCGCGTCCGGCGCCCATCCATTTTTCGCCCATGGCCGCCGCGTTGGCGTCGTTCTCAAGGATGACCTTGGTCCCCAACCGGCGGCTGATGTCGTCGCGGATGGGGTAGTCTTCAAGGGCGGCCAGGTTGTTCGAGCCGACGATGACGCCGGGCTCCATCAGGATGAAACCGGGCACCGCGACGCCGATACCGGCCAGCGGGCCGCTGCCATACTTGTCGCGCAGCTTGCCGATGGCACCCACGATGCTCGAAACCACGGCCTCGCGGCCTTCGGGCATGTTGGTCGGAGCGGAAATCTTCTCCAGGATGTTCCCGGAACGGTCAATCACGGCGGCCCGCAGGTTCGTGCCGCCCAAGTCGACGCCAATGGAATACTCAACCATGAGATTCGGATGATAGCATGCAGTGAAGCAGGCGGTTCCGCCTGCCCCATTCTAACGTCCCGTCAGCTCAAACACATAGTGTCCCGAGCCGGCTTCGATCGTCACTGTCCTTTCGGCTTCTTTCGCGCCGGTGACGCCGGCCGCGCCAGCCAGGAACTTGCCGCCCTGGAAGATGGGCCGGCCGCTCTCGCGCACTTCAACGTCCCGGAAGTTGAACTTCGGCAGCACGATATCTGCGTCCGAGCCGACCGGGATAGTGACTTCGTAGCGGATCGCCTCCGGGGTCCGGCTCCAGGAGCTGACCACGAGGCCGCGCTGCGTCTCGATGGTCCCCGTGGTCCAGTTGAGATCGCGGACCATCTGCGGGGCGAAGTGAATCCGCTCATACCCGCCGGCCTTCGGATCCGCGTTGATGCCGGCCAAGGCTTGGTACATCCAGGCGCCCACGCTGCCGAACATCGGATGGTTGTGTGAATTCATCGATGGACCTGTCTTGTTCTGCCACAGTTCCCACAAGGTGGTGGCGCCGTTTTCGATCATGTAGCCCCAGCTTGGGTAAGTGGTCTGCGTGGCCAATTCGTAAGCGAGGTCGGAGCCGCCGATTTGCGTGAGCACCGGGAGCAGGTACTTGGTGCCGACGATGCCGGTGGTCAGGTGCGTGTCCTTGTAGTAGGTGATGTCGTTCCGCAGATAGCCGCCCACGGCTCCGCGCACGTCCTTCGGGGCCATATCCAGGAACAGAGCCAGCGCCTGCGCGGTCTGCGTGCCTTCGCCGTAGTATTTACGCTCGGCGTTGTAGAAGCGGCGATGGAAACCGTCGCGGATCTGGGCCTGCAAGGCACGGTAGGCCTGGGCATCGGCGGTCTTGCCGAGGATCTCGGCGGCGCGGGCCACGATCTCCGCGCTGTAGTAGTAATAGAAGGTCGAAACCAGGTAGCCGTCAGTCTTCACGATGGGCACCCAGTCGCCGTACTTCACGAACTCGACCACGCCGTCCTTGCTGCGGGTGCGCAGGAATTCGGTCCACGCCTTGATGCCGTCGTAGTGCTGTTCAAGGATGCGGCGGTCGCCGTAATGTTCCCACATGTACCAAGCGAACAGCGGATAGGCGCTGCCCCAGGCCGGATCGGCAGGGTAGCGGCCCCAGGAGGTCGAAGGCACCGTGTCGGGCACGCTGCCGTCTTCCTTCTGCGCGTCGCGGATGTTGCGCAGGAAGTTGGTGTAGAACGCCGCCATATCGAAATTGAGCATGGCGGTCTCGCCGTAGAGATGCGCGTCGGCCATCCAGCCCATACGCTCATCGCGCTGGTTACAGTCAGTCGGAACGCTATGCAGGTTCGACGTGACGCCCCAGGTGATGATGCGCTGCAACTGGTTGAGGATGGGCTTGGAGAAAGCCAGGCCGCCCATCGGCTTCACGGCGCTGTGCACCACGCGGCCGCGTATGGTGTCCATCCGCGGCACGCCCGGAAAGCCGGTGACTTCGACGTAGCGGAATCCGTGGTAGGTGAAACGCGGCTCGTAGATTTCTTCCTCGCCGTCTCCGCGCAGGATGTAGACGTCCGTGACGCGCGCCTTGCGCAGGTTCTCGACGTTCAGCGTTCCGTCGTCGTAGATCAGTTCAGAGAAGCGCAGCTTGACCGCCGTACCGCGAGGGCCTTTCACTCGAAGCTGCACCCAGCCGCTGAAGTTTTGCCCCATGTCGTAGACGTACATGCCGGGCTTCGGACTGGTCATCTTGAGGGGGGTCATGGCGTCCACCACCTTGATGGGGGGCATCATCTCGGCCGAAAGCACGCCCTTGGGGCCGTCCACTGAGGCAGCCGGTTTCCACGCCGCGTCGTTGAAACCTCCGCGATCCCAGCCTGGCATCTCCCGGCGCGCATCGTAGACTTCGCCGTGATAAACGCTGTCTTCGAGAATGGGGCCTTGCGTGGCTTTCCAGGATGTGTCGGTTGCGATGGCGATCTTTTGGCCGCCCGCAAGCTCGATGTTCATCTGCAGTTTCAGCGCGCGGTTGTGATACCAGCCCTCGCCCAGCATCACGCCGACGGCGTTCGCGCCAGCGGCGAGGTACTTGGTGATGTCGTAGGTCGCGTAGAGCACGCGCTTGTCGTAAGTGGTCCAGGCGGGATCTAACACGCGGTCGCCGATCTTGTGCCCGTTGACGTGAAGCTCGGCGTAACCGACGCCGGCGACGTAAGCTCGCGCGCGGACCGGCTTCGCATCCAGCCTGAACTCCTTGCGCAGCGTGTTGCCGCCGCCGATCCAGGCTCCCGTCCAGTCGGCGGGCTTGAGCAATCCCATCTCGAACCGCGCCGTCTTGCTATACTCGCTCGCGCGGTTTTGCTTGTCCCAATAGCGGACCTTCCAGTAGTAGGTCTTCCCGCTTTCGAGCGCCTTGCCGGCGTACGCCACATGGACGCTTTGGCTGGATGCGACCCGGCCGGTGTCCCACTGATCGCCAGCGGAAGCCTCGGGCGCGGTCGAAACCAGGATCTGGTAGGCGGTTTGGGCCTGACCGCGCTCGGTGTGGTTCAACACCCAGGAGAATCGCGGCGCGGCGACGTCGATGCCGATAGGATCGGCCAAGTACTCGACGCGAAGCCCGGTGGGAGCAAGCGCCGGCCCCACAGACTCAGCCACGAGCGGCATCAGGAGAGTCGAGAAAAGGAACAACGGAATCAGACAAAGACGAATCGCAGGCATGGCTACCCTCACTAGAATTGGATGTGCGGCGGAAATACCCGCCAACGATTCAGGATAGCCGAATCAGACGGTCTTGGCGGCGAGAAGAGAGCCGGCAATGAGTGCGACCAGGTTCCAGGCCACCAGGACAGCAAACAAGAAATTGATGCGCACGAGCAGACGCTCCTTGCCGAGGCGCCAGCAACAAAGGCCCAAGAGTATCGCCAGCACCTTCACGCCTACCAGCCCTCCCAACGGAGTGGGGGCGGCGTTCAACGCCCAGCGCACCAGGGGATTCCCTTCGCGAATCCCGTTGAGCAGGAACGCCAACGTCGTCAGCAGATCGAGCACTTGCAAGTAAACGAACTGGAGCAGATAGTTCACTGGCTCTCTATCCTATGATCAAGAGCCATTATCCCGGCAGCGCAAGGTACAGGTAAACAGTACAACGGGTGTTTTCGGATTGAGTTCGTACCAGTACCAGGCGGCGCCTAAGCCAGATCGAAAGTTTCGCCACGCTTCGGCATCACGACGTCCAGCGCGTATTGGTCCTGAATCGCCTTGGCCAGCGCGGCGGTCTGCGAGGGCTCGCCGTGGACCAGGAAGACTTTCTTGACCGTCTTGACCGCGGGCTTGAGCCAGGCGAGCAATTCGCGCTGATCGGCGTGCGCGCTGAGTTCGTTGATCTTGACCACCTCGGCTCGCACGCGCACCGGCTCTCCGAAGATGGAAACTTCCTGCCACTTGTCGACCAGTTTACGGCCCAGCGTGTTCTCGGCCTGGAAGCCCGTGATCAGGATGGTATTGCGCGCATCCTCGATGTTGTTGCGCAGGTGATGCAGGATGCGCCCGGCTTCGCACATTCCCGAAGCGGAAATGATCATCATCGGCCCGCGCAAGTCGTTCAGCGCCTTGGATTCGCTCACTTCGCGGATGTAGCGCAGCCGGCTGAAGCCGAATGGATCTTCGCCGTTGAGCAGGAAATCCCGCGTTTCGGAATCCCACTCTTCCTTGTGCTTGCGGAAAATCTCCGTCACGTCGACTGTGAGCGGGCTGTCGACGAAGATCGGAATGTTCGGAATCTTGTTTGCGTTCATGAGTTCGTGCAGCAACAGGACGAGCTGCTGCGCGCGTCCCACGGCGAACGCCGGCACGATGATGCGGCCGCCGCGCGCGCAAGTCCGGCTGACGACCTCCGCAAGTTTGGCCGAAACCGCCTCCACATCCTTGTGCAAACGGTCGCCATAGGTGCTTTCCATGATCACGTAATCCACGGGCGGCACTTCGTCCGGGTCTTTGATGATGGGCAGGTTGCGGCGGCCGACGTCGCCTGAAAACAGCAACTTCACCTTGCGGCCGTTCTCATGATAGTGCATCAGCACGCAGGAAGAACCCAGGATGTGGCCGGCGTCGTAAGTCTCGAAACTCAGCGTGGGGGTAAGATGCGTGGGGGTATAAAGGGGAATCGGATGAAAAAGCGGAAGCGTGTTCTCGGCGTCCTGGACGGTGTAAAGCGGCGCGACCGGTTCCGCTTCCACGGGGATCCTGATCGAACGCCGGCGCGCGCTGCGCTTAGCGATGAACGCGGCGTCCTTTTCCTGAATGTAGGCCGAATCGCGCAGCATGGCTCCGCAAAGGTCTACCGTGGAGGGTGTCGTGTAAATGGGACCGCCGAACCCGTCCTTGACCAGCGTCGGCAGGTTGCCGCTGTGGTCGAGGTGAGCGTGCGAGAGCACCACGCCGTCGATGGTATTGGCCGGAAAAGGGAAATTACTGTTGCGGTCGCGAGCTTCCTTGCGGCGACCCTGGTAGAGGCCGCAATCGAGCAGGAAGCGGTGGTCGTTCACCCTGACTTCGTGCATGCTTCCCGTGACATTGCCAACAGCGCCCCAAAAGGTAATTTTCATGACATTTTCAGAATACTCCGTGTAGGGACGGCATATATGCCGCTCCTACGGTACGAACTGAAACGCATACAACCGCGCCGCGCGCATGCGGATGTGCAGGCGCACGGGCTTGCCGGCGAGCGGCGCGACATCGGTATTCCCTTTCCAACTCACCGGCATGCGGACGTTGTTGCCGTTCAGTTCGTCGGCCTGGGCCAGGCCGTATCCCGAAACCGGCTTGCCTGCGGCGTCGAGCAATTCGACGCGCGCCACCCCGCCCGCACCTGTATCGAGATTCAGTTCCAGCCGCGAACCATTGAAGACGACCGGCGGCGTGATCAGCCAGCCGCCCTCGTAAGCCGCTTCGGCGCTCATAAATCCGTCCAGGCGCAGAACCGCCCGCGAGATCGCCGACATCCGTCGCTTGGCCGCCGGATCGATGCCGCCGCTGTGGTCCTTGTTGGTTCCCAGATAGTAGATCCACAGCTCGTCGCCCATGCGCACGGGATTCGGCAACGGCCACACCCACTTGGAATCGAACGATCCGGGAGGCCCTACGCTTATGAACGGGCGGCGGCCCGGCGCACGCTGGAAGTGGCGCGCATCCCGGCTCACGCTGAGTTGCACGTCGCCGGTGCTGGGCCAGGACGTCTTGCCCTCGGCGCGCCAGTGGTGAAAGATCGGCGTAAGCGCAATGTAGACGCCGTCGGCTTCCGCGTAGCGGAACACGCCGGGACCGTACATATCCAGCGGAGCGGCGGGCGCCAGCACCTGATCGCCGCCCGGTTCGGGCGGCAGCACGTTCTCGCCCTGCACGCGCGCCTTGTCGAGTTCGATGCTCGCGCGCGGCGCGGCTGTGAAATCGCGCTCGTCTGGTTCGAGCGCCAGCATAGTCGAATCCCAGTGCAGCATGTCATCGGACTCGTTGTAACTGGCCATGCGCAATCCGTAACCATCAGGGCGCCGCACCCACTCGCGGCTGTATCCGACGTAACGGCCGACGCGCGGGTCCCAGAACCAGCTCGGCTGCGTGTCGGCCGCGCGCAGGCCGGTGACCAGCGTGTCGTAGAGCTTCCAGCGCAGCCCGTCGGCCGAATACCAGACGCGATGCGGTCCCCTCAGCCCGCTATCTTTACGCGGGTAGAACTTGGACCACGATTTATATCGCTCCTCGGGCGGGCACTTAGGATTCTCGTCGCGCAGCACGGTGCCGCCGCCGATGGTCACCAACGACGGATCCGTGGGCAGCACGAAGTTGTTATCCCGGTCGCCATCGCGCGCGACAAGCCTGAGCACAGGCTTGCGGAAGTGCAGGCCGTCGTTCGACTCGGCGTAGGCCACGCCCATGAACGACGGGTTCTCATGCGGTTTCCAGACGCCGCCCAGCACGTTGTACCAGAGCCGCACCTTGCCGTCTTCCTTGAGGACGGTCGAGTAGCTGCCGATGACCAGATCTTTCTCCCAGCTTTGATCGGCCACCACCAGTTCCTCGCGAGTCTGGTACGGAGCGCCGGCCGTGAGCGTGATGCCGTCGCTCGATTCGATGAACTTGTGGTCGATGAACAGTTGCTTGTGGTTGCCGACGCTCAGGCCGGTTTGAGCGCTCAACATGGATGCGGCCAGCAGCACGGCGGCAATGACGAATGGGGGCATACGTTTCCTCCCTCGCGTAATGACGATATCACGGCGGCATCACGGGCCGCCGCCGATCTGACATAATTCTCGAATGCCGCCGCGGCGGGCGCACCCATGATGCAGACCTGGACGCAGAACTACAACCCTCTCGGCAGCACAGTGCTGTCGACCTTGATCGCTGCCATGCCCGTCGCGTTGCTGCTGTACTTGCTGGCCGTGCGCAAGGCGATTGCGTATCGTGCCGCAATCTATGCCTTCGCCGTGGCGATCGCGCTGGCCGTCTTCGTATTCGGCATGCCGGCGGCGCTCGCGGCGGCGACGGTGGCGCACAGCCTGGTGTACGCCGCTATCCGCATCGCCTGGACGCTTCTGGCCGCGGTCTTCGTTTACGAAATCACGGTGGAGACGGGACACTTCGAAATCATCAAGCAGTCGATCGGCGGCATCACGGGCGACCGCCGCCTGCAGGTGCTCCTGATCGCCTTCGCTTTCGGTGCGCTGATGGAGGGAGCAGGCGGCGGCGGGGCACCCGTGGCCATCTGTGGCGCCATGATGGCGGGGCTTGGCTTCAATCCTTTCCAGGCGGCCGTGCTGTGTCTCATCGCCAACACAGCGCCGGTGGCGTGGGGCGGCATGGGGAACCCTATCAGGACCCTGGTGGCGGTGACCGGCCTGCCCGAGGCCGATCTAAGCGCCATGGTGGGGCGTATCCTGCCATGGACCGCGATGATCCTGCCGGTATGGCTCGTGCGCACGCAGGTGAAATGGCGCGAGACGGTAGCCGTCTGGCCGGGCCTCGTGGCCTGCGGCGGCGGATTCGCGGCCATACAGTTTTTCTGGTCCAACTACATGGACGCCACGCTGGTGGACATCATAGGCAGTCTCTTCACGCTGGGGCTGTTGGCCGTGTTCTTCCGCCTGTGGCAACCCAAGCGGATCTGGCGCTATCCCGGCGAGCCGCCGTATGAACGCGAAGCAAGCCGTTACAGCACCCGCACCGTGGCGCACGCATGGTCGCCGTTCGTGCTCCTGACGGTGCTGGTGGTGGCATGGGGGCTGCCGCCCGTGAAGCGAGTGCTGGATGTCGCAAGCTTCAAACCGCCTGTGCCGGGCCTGCACATGAGCGTGGTGCGGACGCCTCCGGTGGTGGCCGCGGCCACGGCCGAACCCGCGCTGTTCGATTTCGCGCTGGTCGCCAACGTCGGCAATGCCGTGTTCCTCGCGGGCTTGATTTCAGGACCGCTGCTGGGCCTGTCCTTCGGCGGAACGATGCGCGTGTTTGCGCGGACCTGCCATCGCATGCGGTTCAGCATGCTGGCCATCGTGGGAATGATCGGTTTGGGATTCATCACCCGATACTCCGGAATGGACGCGGTGATGGGACTGGCGCTCACGCACACCGGCGTTCTGTTCCCGCTGTTCGGAACGCTCATCGGCTGGCTCGGGGTGGCGCTCACCGGCACCGACGCCGGATCGAACGCGCTCTTCGGCAGCCTGCAGGTGATCACGGCGCAGAACCTGGGCATCGCCCCGGTGCTGATGGCGGCGGCCAATTCCGCCGGCGGCGTGATGGGCAAGATGATCGACGCGCAGTCCATCATCGTGGCCTGCGCAGCGACGGGTCAGGAAGGCAAGGAGGGTGACCTGTTCCGCGCCGTGATGAAGCACAGTGTACTACTGGCGCTCATCGTGGGCCTGGTGGTGATGCTATACGCCTACGTGCTCACCGCGTGGATTCCCGACGGCCACCGCTTCTGGTAACCGGCTCAGCGTTCGTCGTCGTCCAGGTCTAGCGAGAGAGGCGCGAACGCTGCCTGGCGCACACCAGGGTACGGCGTTGTCCAGCCGCGCGCCATGTGCCACAGGATGCGGTTCAGCCGGTCCGTAGGCGCCGCGTCCGGCACATCAAAACGCATCTTCATGGAATCGAGCGCAGCTCGCCTCGCCGCGCCGGAGAGCGCTTCCAACTTCGGGTTCATCTCGTATAACGATTGACGAGGCTCGACCGCCGTGTAGGGCGCGAAGTCCGGCGTGTCCTGGAATGAAGCGCGCATATCGTTGGCGATCAGGTCGAAGATGGACATGGTTGGCAGCCCCAGGATCAGCTCGATGGTTTTCACCATGCTGGTCTGCGCGTAAAATGTCGAATCCACTGCTCCCCGCCGCGCGTAAGGGCTGATGGCCAGCGCCACCGTGCGATGCCCGTCAACATGGTCCACGCCGTTCTGCGCATCGTCCTCCACCACGAAGATGACCATCTTCTTCCAGAACTGCGTGTGCGTGAGCGCCTCCACTACTTGCCCGAGCGCCAGATCGTTATCGGCCACCATGGCTTTGGCCGAGTGCGAACCCGGCGCCGCGCCGTGCGTATGGTTGCTCGGCAGTTGCAGCAACACCAGGTTCGGCATGCGGCCCTCGGCTTCCCACTTCTTCACATCGGCCAGGAACAGGCGCGCGCGGATGACATCGGGAACGGTGGTAGCATAACCGGGAAAGTTGTGGGACAGCACGTCGTCGAGCGCCGGAATTGGGGACGTGGTGTTCCACGTGTTCGAAAAATCCTCGCCCTTCTTCCAGCGTTCGAACAGGTCTGCGCGGCTCGACCCGCGCGGGGCCTGCGTGCGTGGCGCGAACTCACCAAAAACGCGGACCGTCTTCTTCGCGCGCAGGGCGTAGTCCCACAGGAAGCCGCGCTCGGAGTACGCGATCGGATCGGTGCCGTCGAACGGGTAGCTGCGGCCGGCCCAGCCGGGCCACATGGCGTAGCCGGTTTCATTGGCCTGGGTGAGCCACTGGTGGCCGTCGCCGCTGTTGCCGCCGGAGGCATAGAAGTTGTCCAGCAGCACAAACTCATTCGCCAGGCGGTGCTGGTTCGTGGTGACGTCTTCGCCGAACATCACCAGGCTCGCGTCGCCGTTGCCCTTCTTGATGTCGCCGAACACCTGGTCGTAAGTACGGTTCTCCTTGATGATGTAGACGACGTGTTCGATCAGGGACGGCTCGCCGGCGCGGCGCGGGATGGCCACCGGCTTCACCGCGACGGAAGCCGGCGCGGGCCTTGGGGCGTTGCTCAATTGCAGATGGTTGTTCTCGGCAACCGCGGTGGTGTAACTGTCCAGTTGCGCGGAGTCCGGCACCGGAAGCACGCTCACCGACCCCCGGTATGAATGCACGAAGCGCTTGCGCGGCTCCTCGCGCCAACCCGATCCGGCACCGAGCAGCGTTGAGACGGCCAGGTGCGCGCCGTCCCGGCTAACGGCGAGCGCGTTGGGATACCACGCGGTCGGGATGAGGCCTTTCACCGCGCCCCTCGCTGTCTTGAGCACGGCGATGGCGTTGATGCCGCCGCAAGCCACGTACAGTTCTTCACCGCCGGGCGCCAACGCCAGCGCAGTGGGAGCCACGCCTGGCGCCCGCTCGCCGAACGGCCGTATGGAGTGCGTCGCCACAGCACGCTCCGTGCGCGTATCGACCACAGAAACCGAATCGCTGTTGCCGTTGGCCACATACAAGCGGTGGCGCGCCTCGTCCCAAACGATCGCATTCGGCTGCAGGCCAACGGCAATGGTCGCGACCGCCTGCAACTTCGCGATATTGATCTTGGTCACCGTACCAGTGGCGGCCACGCCGCGCGCGTCGATCACCACGCGGTCGGCGTCCTTGGCCAAGCCCGTGGGCGCGGTGAGGTCGCCGGACTTCGGCAGCCGTCCGCCCCAGTTGGTGACGTAAGCGATGGAGCCGTCGCCGGAAAGCGCCACACCGAACGGAGCGATGCCGGTGTCCGCGGTGCCGATGAGACGGCCCGCTTCGAGATCGATCACGGCGAGCTTGTTCTTCGCGATGACAGGAATCGCCGCGATGCGCTGACCGGCGGCGTTCTTGCGCGCGGCGATCGCCAGGGCGCCCACAGAGAAGCTCCCGAAACCTTCCACCAAGGCCTTCGCCTGACCGTCCCGCGCGCTGAACAGCCGCGCCGTGTCCTTGTTGGCCGCGCAGGCCAGCGCCCCGTCCACCGCTGCATCGTACACGATGCCTTGCAGGCCGGCAGAACCGGCGAACGGGATCCGGTCGAGCACGCGGTTCGCGCGCCAGTCCATGCGATAGACGCGGCCTGCGTTCAGCACCCAGAGTTCGGCATCCGTGGCGCCGAATGCGACACCGTAGAGGCGGCCTTCGAAAACGCTCTGCACGCCAGCAGGCGTAATGAGTTGTCGCGTAACGACGACGCCGGGATCCGTAACGGCACGCACGGGTTCAGCCGGTGTCTGCGCAAGGACCAGACACCCTGAAACCAGGAACAAACACAGCGCTTGTCGCAACATGGGCACCATTATTCCACGTTCGAGCGAGTACAATAACCGGACAGGCGATGACGTCCAAAGAGAGAGTCCGGAGAACCTACAACTTTGAGCGCGCCGACCGCGTGCCCATCGATTTTTGCG
>CAYLLB010000012.1:0-3972 GCA_964384215.1 uncultured Solibacteraceae bacterium
TAGCTCAGCTGGGAGAGCACGGCGTTCGCAACGCCGGGGTCGTGGGTTCGAATCCCATCTCGTCCACCATCCCTCCGGCTCGGCCCAATCTGCTGGTCCGTCAGGATCGCGTGGCCAAAACGGAGATCCAGAAGAGTCCCTCAGCACTATCGAAGGCCAGTCGCTCCCTGACTTCCGCGCCACAGACACGGAGGCTGTAGTCGCTCCCGTCCACCACCGAAGGCATGGAAAGCCGGATGCCCTGCGTCAAAACACACTTCAGGTTACCGCCGATCATATTGACCAGTTCTCCGAGTACGTCGCGTACGACGTCGTCCACGGTCTCGGGCGGATCCATCGAGAGGAAGCGGCCCGCGAAGCGGCAAGCCTGCCGCCGGTCACATTCGAGCAGCACTGCTCCGTTCCAATCGCCGGCCAAGTGGACGGCCGACGTCAAGTGATCCGCACTCGGGAACCAGGACGCGCCGGAGCGAGTCGCGTCAAGGCTCATCATCGTCGCGAATACGGACTCTACAATCTGTGCCAGCTCACTTGACAGGATTTGTACGATTATCTCGGATGGCATACGTGTCCTTTCACCGGGCGAGGTACACGGTCGCGTTTTCCACAATCTGCTTCTCGAACAACTCCTCAATGCCGAACGCCGTTTCAGCTCCTCCCAACAGCAGCCAGCCGCCCCGGAAAAGTGTCCCGTGCAGCTCTCTCAGAATCCGGAGCTTGGTTTCGGCATCGAAATAGATCAGGACGTTGCGGCAGAACACGAGGTCGAAGGGCCCGAGTGCGCGCATGCTGGCACGCAGGTCAATCGTCTCGAAATTCGCCATCCGTCGCACCTGGTCGCTTAACTGCCAATCCACGCCCGAACGCCGGAAGTACTTGACGAGGAGAGCCGCCGGCAAACCCCGATTCACCTCGATTTGCTGGTACTTTCCGGATCTGGCACGGTCGAGAACCTGCGACGAAAAGTCCGTGCCCAGAATCTGAGTATTCCAGTCTCCCAAGCCTTCTTCGAGCAGTAGCATGGCCAGGCTGTAAGCTTCCTGCCCCGTCGAGGCGGCGGCCGACCAGAACCGCAACTTCTTCGTGTCCTGGCGCTCCTTCTTGAGCCGTGGCAAGAGAATAGACTGGATGGCCTTGTAGTGGGCGGGATCGCGGAAGAAGTAAGTCTCGTTGGTGGTCATGGCCTCGACTACCTGGCGGCCGATCCCGGCCTCCCGCGTCGCCAGCATCAGCGCACACAAGTCATTGATCGAATTGAGGCCCAGTTGCCGGACGATCGGCGTCAGACGGCTTTCGAAGAGATAATCCTTGCCATCCTCAAGTACGATGCCCGCCTGGGAATACACATGCTGCTGGAGGAACCGGTAGTTCTCTGTGTAAATCTCCACTGTGTGCATCCGAATCCCCTTAGGCTTGCGCCGCCATGCGCAGGATTTCCGGCACTACTTGGTCAAGAGGCAGCACGCGGTCCGCGAGACCAGCGTTGACCACGGCACCGGGCATCCCCCAAACCACGCTCGAGGCTTCATCCTGTGCCACGACTCTCGCTCCATACGCCTTGAGAATCTGTGTGCCGCGTAAACCGTCCTGCCCCATGCCCGTCAGGATCGTCGCGATGACGGCGCCGCCATAGATCTCGCCCACCGATGCAAACAGCGCGTCCACCGCAGGGCGGCAGGAGTTCAGCGGCGGCGATTTGTCCAGGTGCACGGACACCCGGCCGCCATTGGAGGCGACCTTCATGTGAAAATCGCCGGGGGCGATAAGAATACTCCCCGGAGCCACCGGCCTGCCCTCCTCCGCTTCTTCGACCAGCAGTTGGCAGGTAGTGCGAAGGCGCTCGGCCAGCAGCCGGGTAAAGAGAGGCGGCATATGTTGCACCACCAGAATCGGCAGCGGGAACCCGGCTGGAAACTCCGGGAGAACCCTGCCCAGGGCCGTCGGCCCCCCGGTTGAGACACCGACCACCACCACCCTTGGCGGGATCTTCACAATCTGCCGCATGGGCATCGCCGTCGGGATAGGTGCCGGTTCCGGCGGCGCCTCCGCACACCTCGGCGCCGAAAGGTGAAAGAACTGCCGAATCTTTGGGACCAGTTCTTCCCGCAATCGGACCATCGAGCGATCCAGCGACCCTTCGTTGGAGGCCTTGGTAACGTAGTCGTCGGCCCCAAGACTCAGCGCCTCCAATGTAACCGCCGCCCCGCGGTCCGTAAGCGTGCTGAACATGATCACGCGGAGTTGCGGGTACTCCCGCCGTATCCGCCTCAGCATCTCCAGCCCGTCCATCTCCGGCATTTCGATGTCCAAGGTGACAACGTCGGGATTCAACTGCGGGATTCGTTGGAGCCCGATCACGCCGTTGGCTGCCGTCCCCACAACCTTGATTTCGGGATCCTGCTCGAGAGCATGCGTGACCAAGCGCCGGATGACCACCGAATCGTCCACCACCAGCACGCGGATCTGTTCTCCAGGTTGGAGCAGTCTCTTGTTTACTGCCGGCATGGCGTGCTCCCCTAAGGACAAACTCCAGCAAGACGAAGCTTCTCCACCAGGATTTCCTTCGTGAACGGCTTCATGACATATTCGTTGGCGCCCGCCTCCAAAGCTGCCGCCATCTGGGTCAACTCCGTCTCGGTGGTCACCATGACTACCACCAGTGAGGACAACTCCGGCATCTGGCGCAGCCGCTTCAGCAACTCCAGCCCATTTACCTCGGGCATATTCCAGTCCGCCAGTACCAGCCTCACTACCGCTTTCTCGCCTTCCATCACTTCCAAGGCTTCCCTTCCGTTGGCAGCCTCGCTCACCTCGTAACCCAGTTCCTTCAAAATCCTGGCAAGGATCATCCGGACGGCCCGCGAATCGTCCACAACGAGTGCTTTGGGCATCAGTTCACCTGTATTCCTTGACCGTGCCAGAGGGCCCGGCAGCGCGAGAACCGCAGCCGGGCCCAGGCACAGTCCATTGATCGGGTTAGAACTTAAACTTCGCGATCACCATCTGCAGCCGGGCCGCCATCTGGCTCAGTTCCTGCGATGCCTTCTGCGTCTCGTTGGCGCCTTGCGTGGTGTCCTTCGCCGCCACCGCGACGCCGCCGATGTTCTTGGCGATGTCGCCGACACCCTTGGCTGCTTCGGCCACGCTACGGCCGATCTCGCTGGTGGTCACCGTCTGCTCTTCCACCGCCGACGCGATGCTGTTGGAGATGTCGTTGATCTGGTTGATGATGGAGCCGATCTCCTCGATCGCCGTCACCGCCCCCTTCGTGTCCCCCTGAATCGCCTCGATCTTCCGGCCGATCTCCTCGGTGGCCTTGGCGGTCTGCTTGGCCAGTTCCTTCACCTCGTTGGCTACCACCGCGAAGCCCTTGCCGGCTTCACCGGCTCGGGCCGCTTCGATGGTCGCATTGAGGGCCAGCAGATTCGTTTGCTGCGCGATCGAGGTAATCACCTTGATGACGTTGCCGATCTCCTGGCTGGACTCGCCCAGCTTCCTGACGGTCTCATTGGTGGAATGCGCCACGTTGACCGCGTTCTTGGCAACGCGCGCGGATTCGTTGGCGTGCTTGGCGATCTCGCGGATGGAAGCCTGCATCTGCTCGGAAGCCGAAGCCACCGAAGAGACGTTCTTGGAAACCTGCTCGCTGGCCGCCGAAACTACGTTGGCCTGCGTGGCGGTCTCTTCGGCGTTCCCCGCCATCTGGTGGCTCACGGCCATCAACTCTTCCGAGGAGGTGGCCACTGCGGTGGCGCTCTGCGAGGCGGCCTTCAACGGCTCCGTTACCTCGTCCAGAGTTTTGTTTATGCCCTCGATGACCTTGCGGAATTCGCCGTGGTGGCGGCTGGCGTCGGCGCGCAGACCCACCTGGCCGTCTGCTGCCGCCTTAGCCAGCATGTCGGCGTCGGCCACCAGCGTCTTGAGGTTTTCCATCATGAGTACGATGGCTGGTATCACTTCGTCGTGCTCGGA
>CAYLLB010000012.1:4072-115467 GCA_964384215.1 uncultured Solibacteraceae bacterium
GGTATCACTTCGTCGTGCTCGGAACGGCGTCCTATTCGTTTGAGTTCGGCAAGCTGGCTAAAGTCTCCTACCGCAACCTTCTTGAAGTTATTGACGATGCTGATCACACGCTGTTGCGTCGCATTGACCGCAGCCGCCAGTTCCGCGTAGATGCCTGCGTAGTGTCCCTCAACGGGTTTGCTGAGATCGTTGACCGCCATCTTCTGCAGAACCGCGTTTGCCTCCAGCAACCCGTCCAACCCGTCAATGCAGGCATTCAGGTCGTTCACGACGGTGTTGAAATCACCGTTAAAACTGCCGGTAATCTTGGGCGGGACCTCGCCCTTTGCCATGCGAGCCGTACACTCGGCGGCCACCTTCAGCGGGCCGACCACGGAATCCAGAATCCCGTTCAACGTATCCACAATCCGGCGTTCGCCACCCTCGAACGCATCGGCGCGCACCCGCTCCGCGAGGCGGCCTTGCTCGAAGGCGGAGGCCACCCTCAGGATCTCTGCCTCAAGGCGCCCCCTTTGCGGCACGTCCACGGCACGAGATGTTGGACGACCTGAAACGGCGATGCCCGTGGATCGCTTCCGACCGGTGTCGACGCGCCGGCCATTGTTCGCTTGCTTTGCCATTCTCATTCTCCTTGTAGTCCGATTGTTTTACTCAGGCCGTCAAGGGCACCGAGTTTTGGTTCCGTTCTCTCCGTCTTCCGGCCGGCATGCGAAGGACAAGATCAAGACCGCCTGCCTCCGGCGCATCGACGGTTGCCGGAATGCCCCGCCTGGTCATGCCGGACACCGTGCCTGCACTGAGTTACCGCCGATGGTGAGATCCACCGTGCGATCCGTATCGAGAACCAGGAGCAGCCTGTCTTTCAGCTTGTAAATACCGCGGATTAGCTCACGCGCCGCGGGAAGGAGGTTTTCCGGGGGCCGTTCGTAGGTCGCCGGGTCCGCGTCCATCACGTCTCCGATCTCGTCCACCAGCAGGCTGATGGCGCCGTCCTCGGTCCGGACCACCATATTCATGGGAGTCTGCTCGCCGGCGCGCGGCGGCAGCCCGAGCCGCCTTCGCATGTCGATGGCGGGCACGATCTGGCCGCGCAGGTTGATCAGGCCTTCGATCACTTCCGGCGCCTGCGGCACGCGAGTCATGTGTTGAAAGCACAGCACCTCCTGAACCCGGAGGACGTCCACACCGAAAAACAGGTCCCCCACGAAAAACGTGGAGAACTGTCCGCCGGCCTGCGCGGACTCTGTCTTTGAAGCCGCTATGTCGGTTGCCATCGCCTATCTCTCCTCTCCCACTTCGACCGGCGCCGTCTCGCTTCCGGCCAGATGCGTGGCCAGCCGCGCCACGGATTTGAGCATCGCCTCCTGGTCGAATTTCACCTGGCAATCCTCGAAATCCGCCGGCTGGCCGGCTTGTGACCGCATCTGTTCGACCGAGTCCACCAGCACCAACAGGGGAATGCCTTTCCACTCCGGCCGGCCGCGCATCGCCGAGAGCAACTTGGCGCTGCCACCGGGCGGAAGATCCAACGCCGCCACCGCAATGTCCACCGGTTGCTGTTCCAGAGTTCGGACTGCCTCCTCAAGGGTTCCGGCCTCGACCACCCGGTAGCCTGCCATGTCCAGGCCGCTGCGGATCAGGCCGCGCGAGAACGCCGAAGCTTCCGCCAGGAGCACCCGCTTGCCGTTTGCGGACTTGACGGTGGCTTGAAACCAATCCGCCGCAGCCACCCGGAGGACATAGTTCAGATCCAGGAAATCCGCCACATGCTTCCCTACCACCGCGGAACCGAGCAGGCCCTTGCGACTGGTCTTCTGGTGCACCGTGACCGCCTCTTCCGCGACATCCAGGATCTGGTCGATCATCAGGCCCACGCTGCGGTCTCCGTCGTTGAACACGATGACCTGTACCTGGCCGGCCGTCTCGACCTGCGGCGAACCAGGTTCCAGTACCTCGTGGAGAGGCACCAACAGGAGAATCTGGTCCCGGTATTGCACCACCTGGCGTCCGCCCGCTTTCTCAATAGAGGAGCGGGGAAACTCCTCGATCCTGGCCACCATCGAAAGCGGGACGGCCAGCCGTTTGAAGGAGCCCGCCCCGAACAGAAGCAGCCGCTGCTTCTCGTCCCCGGCTTGCGTCTTTTGTTGCACTGCCGTGCGTACTTGTTCACGCGATTCCGTCAGGACGCCCGATTGCTGGCCGATGCCCAGGACGTCCAGGATGAGGGCCACCCGGCCGTCGCCCATGATCGTTGCGCCGGCGTACACGGAGAGTCCTTTCAGCTGCTCGCCCAAGGGCTTGACCACGATTTCCTGGGTATCGTTGATCCCGTCCACCACCAGCCCGAACTGCCGGTCTTCGGCCTGCAGAACCACCATATTGACCGCATCGGCCTGGCCGGCCGGCTCGAGCCCCAGCACCCGGCTGAGATAGGCGATGGGCAGCAGACTTCCGCGCCGCCGGTACACGGGAGTCCCATGAACGTGCTCGATGTGCTTCTCTTTAGAGTCCCCTTCAAGGCGGATGAGTTCGATCAGGCTCACCTGGGGGATGACGAAGCGCTCCCCTCCGCTTGTCACCACGAGTCCCGGAATGATAGCCAGGGTGAGTGGGATCTTCAGCTTGATCGTGGTGCCTTCGCCGAGCCGGCTGACAATATCGACGACCCCACCGATCTTCTCGATGTGGGACTTCACTACGTCCATGCCAACACCGCGTCCGGACACGTTGCTGACGCTCTTCGCCATCGAGAATCCAGGCACGAAGATCAGGTTCAGCGCCTCCCGCTCACTCAGTTTCTCGATTTGCTCGGGCCGCAAGAGCCCGTTCTCGAGGGCTTTCTGCTTGACCCGGGCGACATCGATCCCCGCCCCGTCGTCCCTGATTTCGATGTTGACCTGCCCGCCCTCGTGATAGGCGTGCAGAGCCAGTCTTCCCTCGGGCGGTTTGCCCAGCCGCGCGCGAACGTCCGGGGGTTCGATGCCGTGATCGCACGAGTTCCGCACCATATGCAACAGCGGATCCTTGATGGCCTCGATGATGGTGCGGTCGAGTTCTGTGCCGGCGCCTTCCATCTCCAGCCTGATCTGCTTGCCGAGCGCCACCGACACATCCCGCACAACCCGGGGGAACTTGTTCCAGACCACGCCGATGGGCTGCATGCGCGTCTTCATGACGCCTCCCTGCAACTCGGTAGTGATCAGGTTCAGGCGCTGTGAGGTCCCGTTGAGAGAGGCATCCTCCCGCTCGGTGTTGAATTGGAGAATCTGGTTGCGGATCAAAACCAGCTCTCCGACCAGATCCATAAGCTTGTCCAACAGCCCTACGCCGACCCGCACGGTGGAGTCCGCCACCGCGGTGGACTTCGCGGAGTCTTCTTCCGGCTTCGCGCCTTCGGGGTGTTCAGCGGCAGGCGCGGGAGCGGCCGTACCCTGCGCAGCCGACTTCAGACGTTCGACCAATTCTTCAAACCGGTCGGGACCTTCTTCGCCGGTGGATTCGATCGCGCCGAGCACCTTTCGCGTGGCATCCACCGTCGTTAGAATCATGGAAACCAGCTCCGGAGTGAGTTCCCGTTGCCCGTCGCGCAGTTGACTCAACAGGTTCTCCGCCTGGTGGGAAATCCCTTCGAGAGTCGAGAACCCCAGGAAGCCGCAAGTGCCCTTGATGGTGTGCATCGTGCGAAAGATGCTGGCCAGCAGTTCCGCATCCTTGGGCCGCTTCTCGAGTTCGACAAGCTCCTGATCCAGTCGCGAGAGATTGTCGTAACTCTCGACGAGGAATTCCCGGATCACTTCCTGATCTTGATCCTGCATGTGCGTCTTCTCCAAAGGGCGGAAACACTCCCCTGCCGATTCGTTCGTGTATGGATACCGCCCGGTTTTCACGTCTGCGTGCGACGTTGTCGGCGGCGGCGAGGCTGCGTGCAGCGACGCTCCAGGGTTCTTATCGACTAGGGAGTGAAAACCTTACATATCTCTCTGTTTGGAGCAGGAATACGCGTGGAGCGGGGAATCCGCTCAGCGACCTTTGTTTCTGGTACCGGATGGCTCCGGGGACGCAGCAGGAGGGGCCTGCCCTGTCAGAGTTCGGATCTTCGCACCGAACTGGCGTGCCTTCGCCGTGACGAGCGCTGTGTCGAACGTCAGCACACGCCGGCCGCGCACGATGAGTTTGCCGTTCACCATGACGTCCGAAACGTCGCTGGCTTTCAGTGCATAGACCAACTGGGAATACACGTTGTAAAGCGGCACGGCATGGGGCGCATCCAGCCGCACAGTGATCATATCGGCCCGCTTGCCCGGCTCGAGCGAGCCGATTTCCTTTTCCATTCCGAGTGCGCGTGCGCCCGCGATAGTCGCCATTTCGAAGACCGTTCTGGCGGGCAGCGCCGTGGGATCGCCGGTGGACACTTTCTGCAGTTTGGCAGCGAGGTCCATTTCCTCGAACAGGTTGAAGTCGTTGTTCGATCCGGCCGGCCCATCGGTGCCCAATGCCACCGCGACGCCGGCTCTAAGCATGGCCGCGACAGGCGCCACGCCGCTGGCAAGCTTGGTGTTGCTCGAGGGACAGTGCGCCACGCCGACGTTCCATTTCCTGAAGATGGCGTGATCGGCCGCATCGGTCCAAACCGCGTGCGCCACCACCGTGCGGCCGTTGAACACCCCAAGCGAAGCAAGTAGTTCGACCGGACTCACGCCGCTCTTGGCACGCACCTGATCCACTTCGTGGCGCGTCTCCGCAAGGTGCGTGAGGAGCGGCACTCCGTACCGGTTTGCCAGTTCGCGGCAGGCCTTCATCGTCTCGTCGGAATTCGTATAGGGGGCATGCGGGGCCACCGCCGGGACAATCAACTCGTCGTTGCGGAAGCGGCGGATAAAGCGCTCGGTGAACTGGAGCGATTCCGCCGGGGTCCTGGCGTCGGCCACCGGAAACCCGATGATGGTCTCTCCCAGCACGCCGCGCAGTCCAATTTCTTTGGTGGCCTCGGCGACGGTGTCCTCGAAGTAGTACATGTCGGCGTAAGTCGTTACGCCGGCGAGCGCCATCTCGATCGCGGCCAGCCGCGTCCCCCAGCGCACAAAGTCCGGCGAGACGGCTTTGGCTTCGACCGGGAAGATGAACTTCTCCAGCCAGTCCTGGAGCCGTATGTCGTCGGCGATTCCCCGCAGAAGCGACATGGCCGCGTGGGCGTGCGCGTTGACGAGGCCCGGGGCGATCAGGCAGTCCGCGCAGTCGATGCGCCGCGCCGGTTGGTATTTCGCGTTTATGTCCGCGCGCGTGCCTACGGCGAGAATGCGACCTCCGCGCACGGCCACGGCGCCGCGCTCGATAAGGCGGCGCGCGCCGTCCATGGTGACGACGTAGCGCGCACTCCAGATGGCGTCGGCGGGCGCTGGGAAAGCCGCCGCAGCGGCCAGGGCGAGACTAGCGAATAAACGAAGCATCGAACGGCCTGGGGAACAGATCTTTCAGACGAAGAGTTTCGGTCACGCCGCGCGGGTTGGCGAGGATCACCTCGATATCTCCGCAGAACTCCCACAGGATCTGCCGGCAGGCGCCGCAGGGGGGCGTGGGATGCTCCGTCTGGGCCGCGATGGCCACGCGTCTGAACTCCCGCGCACCTTCGCTGACGGCCTTGAACACGGCCACGCGCTCGGCGCAAATCGTGAGGCCGAGGGTGGCGTTCTCTATGTTGCAGCCGGTCCAGACGCGGCCATCGGCATCCTCGATCGCGGCCCCGACCTGGAACTTCGAGTACGGCGCGCGGGCGTGGCGGCGAACTTCGAGCGCAGCGGCTACCAGGGCATCCATCATGCCTCCAGGCGCGGCACCAGCGCCTTGAGCAAGCGCACCAGCGTGCCGCGCACGGCGGCGCCGGTTTCCAGCACCTCTTCATGGCAGATCTTCTGCTTCAAGATGCCCGAGGCCATGTTGGTGACGCAGGAAATCGCCAGGACCTCCACGCCCATGTGACGCGCCGCAATCACTTCGGGTACGGTCGACATTCCCACCAGATCCGCGCCGATGGTGCGCAGGTAGCGTATCTCGGCCGGCGTCTCGTAACTCGGGCCGAGCAGGGCCGCGTACACACCTTCCTGCAACCGTGTTCCGAGCGATTCCGCCACGGCGCGGGCCGTCGTGCGCAGCCTCGCGGAATAGGCGTCGGACATATCCGGGAAGCGCGGCCCCAAGGTGTCGTCATTCGGTCCGGCGAGCGGGTTCGAGCCTTGCAGGTTGATGTGATCCGAAATCAGGACCAGCGCGCCCTGCCCGTAGGCCAGATTGATGCCGCCGGCTGCGTTGGTGAAGACGGCGGCGCGCACGCCCAGGCGTGCCAGTACGCGGATGGGGAAGACCACCTGGGCCGGAGTGTAGCCCTCGTAGAGATGCGCGCGCCCGGCCATGACCACCGTCTCGGTGGCCCCGATACTGCCGAACACCAACTTGCCCGCGTGACCCACGGCGGTGGAACGCGGCCAGCCGGGGATCTCCTCGTAAGGGACTTCGATCGCATCCTCGAGCTCCGCGGCGAAAGCGCCGAGCCCGCTGCCGAGCACGACGGCCACGCGCGGCGATCGGGCCACACGCGCTTCCAAGTACTTCCTGGCTTCTTCTATCACAAGAGCATCCCAGCGATGCATGCAGACATGAAATTGGCCATGGTTCCGGCGGCCACCGCGCGCAAACCCAGCCGCGCCAGGTCCGACTTGCGGTTGGGCGCCAGCGCGCCGATGCCACCGATTTGGATAGCAATGGAGCTAAAATTGGCGAAACCGCACAGCGCGTAAGTAGCGATAGTGAACGAACGCGGGTCAAGCTGCGGCTGGAGGGGTCCCAACTGCAGGAAGGCCACGAATTCGTTCAGCACCAGGCGCGTTCCGAGTAGGTTACCCACGGTGAAGGCGTCCTTCCAACTTACCCCCATCAGCCAGGCTACCGGAGCAAAGATGTAACCGAACAACGTTTCAAGCGACGAAGGCAGCCATCCCAAAAGCGGCAGAGTGTGGGCCCAGCCGAGGATGCCGTTCACCAAGGCGATGAGCGCCAGGAAGGCGATCAGCATACCGCCGATGTTAAGGGCCAGGTGCAGCCCGTCGCCGGCGCCGCGCGCCGCCGCGTCGATCACGTTCACGCCCGGCCGCTGCACGTCCACTCTTACCTTGCCGGCGGTCTCGGGCGTGCCGGTTTCGGGGATGAAGATCTTGGCCAGCATGATGGTCGCCGGCGCGGTCATTATGACAGCCGTCAGCAGGTGCTTGATGTCCACTCCGGCGATCTTCACGTAAGCCGCCATCACGGCGCCGGAAACGTGGGCCATGCCGCTCGTCATGACCGTGAACAACTCCGACTCGGTCATGTTGGCCAGGAACGGCCGGATGGTCAGCGGCGCTTCGGTCTGGCCCATGAAGATGCTGGCGGCGACATTGGTGGATTCCGCGCCGCTGGCGCCCATGACCCGCTGCATTACAACCGCCATGCCGCGCACGAACACCTGCATGACGCCGAAGTAGTACAGAATGGCGAAGAACGCCGCGATGAAAATGACGATGGGCAGCACCTGAAAGGCAAAGACCACGCCGAAAGGCCCGCTCTTGGCCCCGAGCGGCCCGAACACGAACTGGCTGCCGGACTCGGCGTAGGCCAGCAAGGCATTCACGCCCGTGCTGGCGTACTGGAACAGCTTGCCGAAGTCCGTCTTCAGCACCAGGAACGCGAAAGCGAACTGCAAACCCAGGCCCCAGGCGAGCAAGCTGAGTTTGATGGCGCGCTTGTGCTTGGACACCAGAAACGCCGCGAACAGAATCGCGACCAGACCCAGCAGTCCGGTGAAGCGCTGCATGGGGGAAGACCTAGCCGACCACTTCGAGGATCAGCGCGCGCTCTTCGCTGGCGCTGGACGAAATGTGGAAGGCATCCTCGATGAGTCCCGCGGCCTCGTCCAGTCCGTCTTCCTTGGTGTAGTAGAGACGCGCCAGCACCCCGCCGGCATCCACTCGCTGTCCGACCTTCACTTCCAGGATGACGCCGACAGCCGGATCGACAACGTCGTCCTTCTTGCTGCGTCCGGCGCCGATCATGGCGGAAGCGCGGCCGATGTCTTCGGCGTCGATGGCGGTGACAAAACCCGCGCGCGGCGAAGTGATTTCGCGGGCACCCAGCGCATTCGGCAGCAACTCGAACTTGTCGAGCACCCGCGGATCGCCGCCTTGCGCCTTGATGACTTCCTTGAACTTGCGGTAGCCCGAGCCGTCCAGCAGTCTGGCCTGCGCCAGTTCGCGGGCGTCATCGAGCGTCTTGGCGGCCTTACCGAGGTAGATCATTCGCGCGGCCAGCTCCAGCGAGAGGCGGGTCAAATCCACCGGGCCGGCGTTCTGCAAGGTCTGGGAAGCCTCCATGACCTCCAACGCATTGCCAATGGCATACCCGAGCGGCTGGTTCATGTCGGTGATCAGCGCCTGGACCCGTTTGTCCATGCGCCGGCCGATGGCCACCATGGCCTGTGCCAGCCTTCGGGCGTCCATCTGTCTCTTCATGAACGCGCCTGTGCCGCATTTGACGTCGAGCACGATGGCATCCAAACCCACAGCCAGCTTTTTCGACATGATCGAGGAAGCGATCAGGGGAACGGACTCGATCGTGGCAGTGACATCACGCAGGCTGTACAGCTTCCCGTCGGCCGGAGCCACCTCGGGCGTCTGCCCGATGAAAGCCAAACCCAACTGTTTCAGTTGCTCGCGGAACTCGTCGATAGTGAGGCTGGTGCGGAAACCGGGAATGGACTCCAATTTGTCCAGCGTTCCGCCGGTATGGCCCAAGGCGCGCCCCGAAATCATGGGCACCACCACCCCGGCCGCCGCCGCCAAAGGCGCGGCGATGAGGCTGGTCTTGTCGCCCACGCCGCCGGTCGAGTGCTTGTCCACTTTGACACCCGGCACGCTGGACAAGTCCACGGTCTCACCGGAACCCAACATGCAGCTCGTGAGGGCGGTGACCTCGCGGTCCGTCATGCCGGCGAAAAATACGGCCATGAGGAAGGCGGACATCTGGTAGTCAGGAATCTCATCCCTGGTGTAGCCCTCGACGAGATAGACAATCTCTTCCGGGGACAGTTCTTCGCCGTCCCGCTTCCGGTGGATCAGGTCGACAGTTCTCATTCTGTTTCTGTGAACCTAAGCCTACCATGCTATTCGGTTGAAAGTAAAGGACGAGTTGGGTTGTCCGGCCCCTTGTGCCAGCCGGACGCGGGTGTCTGGCTCCGGCTTTCGCGCCAGGGATACAATTGTCTGGTGCGCCACCGGCTATGGTTGGGCCTTATCGGCATCCCGGTGCTGTTCGTCGAATCCTGCGGCCGGGGAGACGGCGTGAAGACGGACGCCGGCGCCTGGGTGGAGCATCGGGATGCGAAGGGCTTCAGTGTCCGGCTCCCGGAGAAGTGGAGGGCCGAGGTTGGCGATGGGGGCCTGGTAGTGCTTCGCGACCCTGCGCGCGGGGGACAAGTCCTCGTCCAGCCGTTCTTTCTGAATCATCGCACCCGGGCTCTGGATTGGCTGGCCCAGGCGCCGGCGCGGCTGGGCATTCCTTTGCCGGCCTCGCGGATCTTACGCTCGGCGCAAGTCCGAAAGCGGCCGGACGAGGCCGCCGCCACGGCTTCCTACGCAAGCGCCTCCGGACCTGGGGTAGCCAGCCTGCTTTGTTCCATCGCCGGCAACAGTGGCATGCTCTACGCGATTGCCGCGCCAGAGGGTGAGTTCGCCGCGCTCAAGCCGTCCCTTCTGCGCATAGTGAGAAGCTTCCGGTACACCGAAGCGACGCGTCCGGCGCCTGAGTTCGTAACCTTCAGTGATCCCAAGGAGGGCGCCTTCACGGTTGACGTGCCGCGCGGTTGGACCACAACAGGTGGGCTCTACCGCTTCGCCGCGACGGACACCCGGCCGTATCTGCTGGTGGAATCGCCCGACGGCAAGATTCGCATTACCATCGGCGACGGCGAAACGCCATCCTTTACGGTCCCGAATCCCATGCTGACCGCAGCCGGTTTTGCCGTGGGCCGCTGGTACTCGCCCGGCTATGGGGTCAACCTGCGGGTGTGGCCCTACATGAAAGGATCGGACTTCGCAGCCGCGTACGTGGATCGCAAGTTCGCTTCGAAGTGCGGAGTGGTGCAGATTGCCGATCGGCGGGACCGGCCCGATCTGGACGCGCGCCTCGGGTTGGCGAGTTCGCATGATGGCGGGATGCAAGGGAGGCTCATGACCGGAGAGGTGGCGTTCATCTGTGGGGAAGGAGCCACGCCACGAAGAGGCTACTACCTGGCGGGCACTGAGACAGGTTCGGCCTATGGCACCGGCATCTGGAACGTGCAGTACCTATACGGATACCTGGCCGACGCCGATGCGGTCGAACTGGCCGGCGCGGTGCTGGCCCGCCTCGTTGCCAGTTCGCGTGTAAACCCGCAGTGGGCCGCGATGCAGAGCAACACGGGCCGCCAGCCGCTGGAAGTCGTCTTCCGAACGGGTGACGAAGTTTCTCGCATACTTGAAATGGACTACTGGAAAAGGCGGCGGGTGCAGAGCAGCGTTAGCGGGCAGTGGTCCAATATGGTCCTCGGCTTGACCAAGGCTGTCGATCCTGAGACTGGCCAGACATGGAAGGCCGCTTCCGGCCACAATTACTACTGGAGTAGGGAGACATCCGATGCCACCGGCTACGAGCGGCCGGATACGGACTTTTCACTGCTCAAGGAATGGTGACAGAAGAAGACAGGAGACAGAATACAGGTGGGGCTCATGACGGATCGAAGGGAATTCTTGCGGGCTTCGGCGGCGGCGGCCGCCAGCGTTGCTTTGCCGGTCCAGGGCATGGCGCGGGTTTTCGTTCAGCCGGTGAGCGGGACCGGATTCAAGCGGCGTCTGGCCGAGCGCGAAATGCTGAGGGGGTTACGGAAGCTGGGCTTCCAGGCCGACATGGGACCCGGCACGGCGGCCGGTATTCGGATCAGCTTCGCCATCGAGACGGGAGGAGCGGCGGAATCGTACCGCATCGTGCGCGACGGCAAGGGGGCGCGGCTGGTAGCCCCGAACGAGCAGGCCCTGCTCTATGCCGTCTTCGACTTCCTCGAACGTCAGGGCGCGTTCTTCGGCATCGATGGCGAGAGTTACCCCATCGACCCGCCACGCGCGCTGGAGTTGCCACCAGAGAACCAGCCCTGGGCGTCCGCGCCTCGTTTCGCGGTTCGGGGCCTGCTGCCGTGGCCGGACTTTCTCAACTGCATCACGGTTTACAACGAGGAGGACTTCCGCGCCTACTTCGAAGCCATGCTGCGCATGCGCTTCAACACCTTCGGAATGCACGTTTACACAACCGAGAAGCAGTGGGCCGAGTCGTATCTCTCCTTCGAGTTCGGCGGCGTAGGGCACGTCTCCTTTCTCGATACCACGGCGACCAACCGCTGGGGCTACCTTCCGCAGCGCACTTCGCGCTTCGGCATGGGCGCCGGCCAGTTTTACGATTCCGAAGTCTTCGGCAGCGACTCCACGCGGCTGGCGCGCGACACCTGGGAAGCCGCAGATCGCGCGCGCACGCTGTTACGCGACGCTTACTCTTACGCCGCCCGGCTCGGCATTCACACCGGCATCGGATTTGAGCCGTACCGGATCCCCGACGAGATTTTTCGCGCCCTGCCGCCGGAAGTGAAAATCGATAAGCCCGTGGCCGGCGTGCGGTTCGACGTGGAATCCGTCACCGCCCGCAAGTTGCTCGAGGCGCGCCTGGCGCAACTGCTTGAAGCGTATCCGCAAGTCGACTATGTGTGGTTGTGGGAAGACGAGGAAATGAACTGGCAGAGCCGCAAAACGGGAATCCCGCTTTCGGTGACGCCTTTCCTCCAAGCGCACGCTTTTCTGCGGCGGCACGCGCCCGGCAAGCGTCTGGTGGTGTCCGGCTGGGGCGGCGTGGCGCGTCATTTCGAGGACTTCCACAAGCGCCTGCCGGGCGACGTGATTTTCTCCTGCCTGAGCGATTCGCTCGGTTGGGACCCGGTGCACGAAGTCTTCGGCAAGCTGGAAGGCCGCGAGCGCTGGCCGATCCCGTGGCTGGAGGACGATCCCGGCATGTGGCTCACGCAGCTTCACGTACACCGTTTCAACAGGGACTTGAAGCGCGCAGAGGATTTCGGCTGCCAGGGCTTCATGGGTATCCACTGGCGCCACCGCATCGTGGACATCACTGCCGGCTTCCAAGCGCAAGGGAGTTGGAAAGCCGCGCCCACGCCTGAGGACTACTACCGGGCGTATGCTCACAGCCAGGCCTCCGGCAACCGTGCCGGCAAGCTGGCCGCCACTCTCGAGGACGCCGACCGCAACCGCACGATCCTGTCGAGTTATGCCGGTAAAGGTCCGGACGGGCATGAGCGGATCAACGCCTATTCCGGCGACTATTCGGAGGCCTTCGAATTCTGGCACGACTACGAGCCTTCCGCTGAAATCCTGCAATCCCAGAAACAAGTGGCCGGAGCTTTGCGTGCGCTCGCCGATGGCGCAACCTCGGCTTTCGAGAAAGAGCGCCTGGAATACATCACGCGGCACATCGAGTTCCAGGTCCCGTACGCGGAAGCCTGGACGCTTGCGCACAAGCTGCACCTCATCCTGAAGGAAGCGGGCACTCTAAGGAAGGAGGGCAAGCCGGCGGAGGCGCGCGAGAAGGTTTTGAGGCAGGGCGTTCCCGTGTGGCTCGAACTGGCGCCGCAAGTGCGCATGGCCGTGCTGCACTTCCAGCGGATCGTGGCCACGCGCAACGATCTCGGCACGCTCGCCAGCCTGCAGAACAAGTTTGTGCGTTTGGCGCTCCAACGTTTGAGCTTGTCGATGCAGGAGTACCTCGGCGAATTGCCGCCGGAAGTGGAGCGCGCGTTCGCAGAAACGGTTCGCGCGGACGCAACCGCGCCGGCGCGCGTGTTCCTGCCCACGCGTCCCAGCATGCTGGGCAAGGGCGAGAAGGTCAGGGTGAACATTGTCGTGATCGGCGGAGCGGATCCTGCCGGCGTGGTGCTGCACACACGCGCGCGCAACGCCGGGACCTGGCTTGCCACGCCTGCCGTGCTCGCGGGCCGCCGCACCTACACGGCCACGCTGGGCCCGTTCCCGCCCGAAGCCGAACTGGTGGACTACTACGTCACGGCGGGCAACCTGAGCGCCCCGGCCGACGCGCCCACGCATTTGTATACGGTCACGGTGACGTAGGAGGAGGTATATGCCGGTCAACCCGCTCACGCGCCGCGAGTTCACCGCCGGAGCCGGGGGAATGGGCATGGTTGCTCCTTCCATGCTCCGCAAGGACTTCGAGCCTGTCTATTTACGTGCGGAACGGAGTGGAACGCTCGCCGGGCGTGTGCGGCAGCTATGGTCGATCTATCGCAACTGCCGGTTGTGCCCGCGCCAGTGCGGCGTGAACCGGTTGAAAGGCGAGACCGGCGTCTGCCGTTCCACGTCGCGCGCCAAGGTCTACTCCGCGCACGCGCACTTTGGCGAAGAGCGCCCACTGGTGGGCCGCGGCGGCTCCGGCACCATCTTTTTCAGCAATTGCAACCTGCTGTGCCAGTTTTGCCAGAACTGGGAGATCAACCACCGCGGCGACGGCTCCTACGTGAGCGACGAGCAGATCGGCCGCCTGATGGTCGATCTGCAAAACGCCGGTTGCCACAACATCAACTTCGTCACGCCTACGCACATCGTGCCGAACATCATGAACGGCCTGCGCGCGGCCATTGCCAGGGGCCTGCGGGTCCCGCTGGTGTACAACTGCGGCGGCTACGAATCGCTCGAGGTCATCAAGCTGCTCGATGGCATCGTGGATATTTACCTGCCCGACTTCAAGTACACGGATGGGAAGATGTCGGAGAAGTACTCTTCGGGCGCCGCGGATTATCCGGAAGCGGCAACGGCGGCTATCGAAGAGATGCACCGGCAGGTGGGAGAGTTGGTGGTGGATGAGCGCGGCATCGCCCTTCGCGGGCTCATCATCCGCCACCTGGTGCTGCCGCAGAATATCGCCGGAACCGACAAGTTCGTCGCCTGGGTAGCCTCGAAACTGACCCGCTCGACGTATGTGAACATCATGGCGCAGTACCGGCCGGAGCATAACGCGCACCGCTACCCCGAGCTTAGCCGCCGGATCAGTTCCGCCGAGTACCGGCAGGCTCTCGATTGGGCCCGCGATGCCGGCCTAACGCGCCTGGATAGCAGGTAGACTAACCTCTAGCATGAAACCGAAAAACGGATTCTCACGCCGCGCTTTCATCGCGGAAGCGGCGGTCTTGCCGGTGGCGCAGCCTGGCGTTGCGCAGCCGCGGGCTGCGGCCTCCTCCTACCCACGCCGCTTCACCGGCCGCGCGTTGAGCCAGATCGCGTTCCCGCTGGGCGGTGTCTGCGCGGGCAGCGTTTCGCTCGGCGGCCGCGGCCAGTTGCGCGACTGGGAGATTTTCAACCGCGCGCACAAAGGCAACGCGCCGCAATATTGTTTCGCGTCGATCTGGGCGAAGTCCGCAGCCAGCGCGCCGGTGGCGCGTATTTTGGAAGCCCGCTTCCAGCCACCCTACGGCGGCTCGTCGGGCCTGGGATACCGCAACGCTCCGGGATTGCCGCGCCTGGAATCGGCAAGTTTCACGGGAGAGTATCCCATCGCACGTGTCGCGTTTCACGATCGCGAATTGCCGGTGCGCGTTTCGCTCGAAGCGTTTTCGCCCTTCGTTCCACTGGACGAGGAGGCATCGGGGCTTCCTGTCGCCATCTTGCGCTATCGGGTGAAGAACGCCAGCCGCGCGGCGGCCACCGTCTCCATCGCGTACTCGTTGCGTAATCCGGTGGGTGAGGCCGGCCGCACCAGCGACTACCGCAGCGAGTCGAATCTCGCCGGACTGTTCATGCACAACCCGTTTCTCGCCGCGACCGACCCTCTCAAGGGCAGCATGGCTCTCGGCCTGCTGGATGCCGCCGGCGGCGAGCTGACCCGCCTGCGCGGATGGCCGCTCGAGATGTGGGGGTGGACGCCCGCGCTGCTGTTCTGGGACGATTTTTCGACCGACGGACGGTTGGGACCGGAGACGCCCAAGCTCGATGCCACAGGCTCGATTTGCCTGAGCCGGGAGATTGCCCCGGAAGCCGAAGCCACTTACACGTTCGTACTCGCCTGGCATTTCCCGAACCGTACGCCGGCCAGATGCGGCTGGTCCGCGCCCGAAGGTCTCGAGAACACCGTCATTGGCAATCATTACTGCACGCGCTTCAAAGACGCCTGGGACGCGGCGCGCCACTTGGCCGCGAACCTGCCGGATCTCGAGCGCCGGACCAGGGCTTTCATGAAAGCCGTGCGAGAGAGCACGCTGCCCGCGGAGGTGGTCGACGCCGCCATGAGCAATCTCTCCACGCTGGCAGCGACCACTTCCTTCCGCACCGCCGATGGCCGGTTCCACGGTTTTGAAGGAACCAACGATCAGGGCGGATGCTGCTTCGGCAGTTGCACACACGTCTGGAACTACGAGACCGCCACGGACTTCCTCTTTCCGGCTCTTGCGCGCAGCCGCCGCGAGGCGTCGTTCACCTACCTCACGGCCGAAAACGGCCAGATGTATTTCCGCGAGCCGCTGCCCTTCCGTCCGCCCGAGAAAGCGACGGCTGCCGCCGACGGGCAGATGGGGCAGATCGTCAAGCTGTACCTGGACTGGCAGCTCTCCGGCGACGGCGCCTGGCTGCGCAAGCTTTGGCCCGCGGCCAAGCGAGCGCTCGCCTTTGCGTGGATTGCTGGCGGCTGGGACGGCGACCGCGACGGCGTCATGGAAGGCGTGCAGCACAACACCTACGACGTCGAGTTCTTCGGACCCAATCCCCTGTGCGGCATCTGGTATCTAGCCGCGTTGCGGGCCAGTGAAGAGATGGCGCGCGCGGTCGGCGAGGATTCGTTCGCCGCCGAATGCCGGCGCCTATTTGAGAGCGGCAGCCGCTGGTTCGACGCGAACCTGTTCCAAGGCGAGTACTACATCCAGAAGATCCGCGGCGTAGCCAAAGACCAGATCGCCAAGGGCACCGGCGGGGGAAGCACGGCTGATACCACCAAGCCCGATTTTCAGCTCGGCGAAGGGTGCCTGGTGGATCAGCTTGTGGGGCAGTATCTGGCGACGGTGGCGGGGCTCGGCCCGTTGCTGAACGTGGAGAACATCCGGAAAACCGCGCGCTCGATCTGGAAGTACAACTTCAAGAAAGATCTCTTCCATCATCAGGCCGTGCAGCGCGTGTATGCGCTCAATGACGAAGCCGGGCTGGTGATCTGCGATTACGGTTCGGGCAAACGCCCGCGCATTCCGTTCCCTTACTTCGCCGAGTTGATGACCGGCTTTGAGTACTCCGCCGCGATTCTCATGCTGCAGGAAGGCATGGTGAACGAAGGGCTCGAAGCGATCGCCGCCATACGCCGCCGCTACGACGGAGAACGCCGCAACCCCTGGGACGAAGCCGAGTGCGGCCACCACTACGCACGGGCCATGGCGAGCTGGTCGGCTATAGTCGCGCTCTCGGGGTTCCAATACTCCGGCGTTACGAAATCACTGACCCTGAAGCCACTCGTCAACCAGGAGGCATTCCGGAGCTTCTGGTCCGCTCCTTCGGGTTGGGGCTCGTTCGAGCAGAAGAAGACGGCCGGCGGGTATCGCGTCGCCGTCGCTGTGGCCGAAGGCACGCTGTCATGCCGCTCGATCGCCTTGGGGCTGAAAGCCACCAAGTGCGCCGCTAGGCTGGGCGGAAGGGAAGTGCCCTGCACGGCGAGAGCGTCGAAGATTGCTTTCGCCGATGAGATTCAGATCCAAGCGGGAAAGCCCCTGGACGTTACGATCAGTGTTGGGTAAATCAGTCCAGCTCAAACCTCAATTCACTGATGATCCGGGCTGGTTCCACCCGAACTGCAGTTTCGCCCTACTTCCGTCCCGCTTTCATCCATTCCTGGTTGATGCGCGCGACAGTCAAGGCTCGTTTTCGCTCGCAGAACCCGTACGGGGTTCCGGGCGATCTTTCCGGAAACTTGGCCGATGCGCCGCGGCGGGCGTGCTATGTGAACATGCGGGCGCCGCCTATCCGTTCCTTTACGGCGGAGCGATGGCTTTTTTTCGAGCCTGCTGCTGGCGGTGGTCTAAATGCTCTTGTCTTTCGCGTAGCAGATTGGCGAAATGGGGCAGGCGGCACAGTTCGGTTTGCGCGCCGAACACAGACTGCGCCCGTGCAGGATCAACTGGTGCGAAACCAGGATCCACTTCTCCTGCGGGATAATCGCCATCAGGTCGCGCTCGATCTTCTCCGGCGTTTTCTCCTTGCTGAGATCGAGTCGGCCGGCGAGCCGCTGCACGTGCGTATCCACCACAATGCCGCTCGCGATGCCGTAAGCCGTCCCGAGCACTACGTTGGCGGTCTTGCGGGCCACGCCGGGCACGGTGAGCAGTTCTTCCATGGTGCGCGGCACCTTGCCGCCGAAGTCCGCCATGATCTTTTTCGCCGCTCCGATCACGGACTTGGCCTTGTTGTTGAAAAAGCCCGTCGAGCGAATGTCCGCTGCGAGTTCTGCCTGGCTGACGGCGGCGAAGTCGCGGATGGCCGGATACTTGGCGAACAGGCCCGGAGTCACCTCATTCACGCGCTTATCGGTGCATTGCGCCGAAAGGATGGTGGCCACCAGCAACTGCCAGGCATTCTTGTGGTTGAGCGCGCAGGTGGCATCGGGATAGAGCGCGTCCAGGTGCTTCAGGATCTGCGCCACGCGCTGTTTGCGCTCAGCGGCGGTCTTCGGTTTTGCGCCCGTCATCTTAGCCCAGATTGTCCAACAGCTCAGGCACCTTCTTCAAGATGCCCGTGAAGATGGGCGTGTCGCGCACGGTGTACTTGCTCGCGTCGGTCTCGCGCAACTCCATTACCAGGTCGACGAAATCCTCGGGGTAGTCGCTCTCGAACGCCACCACGAAATCCTGGTCGTCGAGGCCAAAAGAGTAAGTGGTATTGAGCTTCACGCGCGGGTACTTGTGCCCTACCACGATGTGCTCGTTCATCATACCCTGGCGGGTGGGCAGGTTGAGCAGGTACCACTCGCGGGTCTTCACGAACGGGTAGATGAAGATGTACTTGAAGCGGCCGGGAACCAGCGTGCCGCGCGAATCGGTTTGCCCTTCGTGCTCGTGACCGATCAGGTACGTGGAGCGCTTGGTCATGGAGAGGAACGAGTACCTGGCCTCGAGATACTTGCCCATGGCGGTGCGGTTGATCTCGGCTACCATCTGCTCCAGGTCTTCGAGCGCGTAGCAGATGCGCCACAGGATGATGTCCACGTCGGCGCGGATGCCTACGGTCGAATACGGCAGGATCATCATGCGGTTCTCGATCTGCCACCGAGCGATGGTTGCCGCGAGTTCCTCGCGCCCCGCCTTCTTCTGCTCTTCCGGCAGGTGGCGCCAGGCCGGGTTCAGCTTGTAGCCGAGGAAGTTGACAAACTGCCGCTTCGGTTCGCTCTTTTCGGACATGTTGATTTCCAGCGGAAGGCCCCCAGTCGACTAACATGGTAGCATTGCGCGCGAAATACATCGTCGTTGCGGCCGCGGTGGCGGCATTTGGCGCATGCCTGGCGTCTTCCTTTCACTTTGATGATTACGCCATACTTTCCGATCCAGTTCTTACGTCTCCGAGCGGCTGGTGGCAGGTCTGGCAACCGTTGCAGACCCGCCCGCTGACTTACTTCACCTTCTGGCTGAACTACCAGTTGGGCGGCGCGAACCCGGCCGGCTACCACCTTGTAAACCTGCTACTGCACCTGGGCGCGGTGCTGATGCTGGTGCGCGTTTTGCGCAGGTGTCTGCCGGATACGGCAGTGCTGGCGGCGGCGTCATTGTTCGCGCTGCATCCGATCCAGGCCGAGCCCGTGCTTTACGTCTTCGCCCGCGCCACGCTGCTGGCCACGCTGCTGTGCCTGGCTTCGTTCGACGCCTGGTTGCGGGAGAAGCGCCGGCTGGCGGCCGGGTGGTTCGCGCTGGCGCTCGCAGCGAAGGAGGAGTGCGTGGCGTTTCCGCTGGTGCTCCTGCTGATGCACGTGATGGAACGCCGCAACGTGCGCGAGCGGTGGCCCATCGCCGGGATGCTGGCCCTCTCGCTCGCTTCCGGCCTGCGCGTGTTCGCCGCCTTGCGCGCGCATCCGGACGCGCCTGCCGGGGCGCAGGCGGGAGTCAGCGTGCTCGATTATCTTTCGGCGCAGGGCCCTGTGATTTTGCGCTATTTGCGGCTGCTGGTGATACCCGCCGGGTTCACAGTGGATCCGGATATCGCAATCCCTTCTGCTGCCGTAGCGCTGGCAGCATGGGTAGTGCTTGCGGCCGCGACCATCGCGCTCGCCTTCCGGCTTCGCGGCAGCCCGTACGCTTTCTGGGTTCTTGCGGGATTCATCCTGCTCGCGCCGAGTTCCTCCATCTTCCCGGCGCAGGATCTTGCCGCCGACCGGCGCATGTACCTGCCGGTGGTGGCCTTCTCGGCGGCCTTGGGTTTGCTCGCCGCGCGCCTGGACCGGCGCGTGGTGGCCGGCTTTGCCGCCATCCTGGCATTGCTGAGTTTCGAGCGCACCATGGTGTGGATGTCGGAGGAATCCCTCTGGGAGGAAGCGGTCCGAAGGGCGCCCGCGAAGATCCGCCCTAAGATCCAACTCGCGCGTGCCGTCGCGCCGCCGCGCGCCATCGAATTGCTCAACGAAGCAAAGCGCCTGGCGCCCGAAAATGCCAATGTAGCCACCGAACTCGGCCGCGCGCTGCTCGCCGCGGGCCGTCCCGCGGAGGCGCTGGGCGAATTCGGGCGCGCCCTGGCGCTCGAGCCGGCCAGCGCGCGCGCCATCAATAACCGTGGCGTTGCGCTAATGGCCCTGGGTCAGAACGATGCTGCGAGGCAGGATTTCGAGCGCGCGCTGAGGGTCGATCCGTGCCAGCCCGACGCACGCGCGAATCTGCAGCAGATGGGCGTTACTCCGCCCCTGGGCCCGGGTTGCCGCGGCGTAGTGGCTCACGCTCAGTAGACGCCCATCAATCGACTTTGGGCGACGTAAGTTCCAGACTGGCGTCCAGGAACTGCCAGTCCGGCAGTTCGTAGGCGCGCATGGAGGAGCGGACCGTGGCCTTGAGTTCCTTCGACTCGTATGGTCCTAGCGAAGGCAGTTTGAACTCGAAGCTTGCCAGCGGCGTCTGGTCGGGCTTGGCGCCTCTGGGCTTCAACGTGAGCGTACCTCCGAGATTGGCGATGTCGGCGCCCGAGTGGTTCACCACCAGGAATGTGACCTGAGCCTTCTGCGAGGCGTCTTCCGTGATGCGGATGCCGGTGACCTCGATGTATTTCCACAGCGGATGGCGCTTGATGACCGGAACGGCGGCGGCCTGCTCAGCCGGCGCTGCGGCCGGTTTTGAGCCGCGCGTCAACAGGTAAAACGACATGCCCAAACTCACCAGCACCAAGGCCACAAGCACCGTGAGCGCCCAGTTCGGCACGGGGAACGTCTTGGTGGCCCGGCTCGGGGATACCGCCGGCGCGGCAGGAACAGGCGTGGGGGCAGCGGGGGGTGCGGCAGGTGAAGCCGGACTCGGGCTTGCACTGGCGCAGTTAGGGCACTCAGAGTACGACGGCGGCACTTCACAGCCGCATTTGGGACAGATCCACGTGAACATTGTCTTCCCTTTCCTCCACTTTACCGCAGCCTCGGCTTCGCTCCCGCACGGCCACTTTTTTCTGGAAGAGGAAGGCCGTATGAGGCAATATACTATGTAGCCATGGAATTTTTCCGGCGCGCCCGGGTTCAAACCGCCACCCTGGGGATCCTGCCCGGAACTTTCAACCCACCCACGCGCGCGCACTTCGCGCTGGTCCGCGCGGCGGCTCCGCGCATCGACGAGGCCCTGTTCGTGCTGCCGCGCTCGTTTCCGCACAAGCGTTACGAGGGTGCCACCTTCGAAGACCGTGTGAAGATGCTGGAGACTGCCGCCGCCGCGCTGCTTGGCAACCTCCCCTATTCGATCGCTTCCACCGAAGGCGGGTTGTTCATCGAAATAGCGCGCGAATGCCGTGAGGCGTACGGCCCCGGGGTCCGCTTACTGTTCCTGTGCGGAAAGGACGCCGCCGAGCGCGCCGCGAACTGGGACTATGGACAGCCCGGCGCCTTCGCCGAGATGCTGAACGAATTCGAACTGGTAGTCTTCCCGCGGCAGGGCGCTTACAAGCCGCCCCTCGAGTTGCGCCAGCGCATCCACGTCCTGCCGCTCGACGCCAGTTGCGACGGGATTTCTTCCACTAAGGTGCGCGAACGCATTATCCGGGGCGGGAGGTGGGAGCACTTGGTTCCAGCCGCGATCTCCAGCATGGTGAGGCAGGTCTACGGCCGTGTCCCATCCGTGTAACTCATTGTCGGCAAAAGGGTAAATGCCGGATCTTCGATCCCGTTCACCCCTGGAAATTCCCCATACGCCCACCAAAAGGTACCATTCAGCAAAATGCCGTAGTCCCACCGGAAGTTGTTGACTATACTGGCTACAACAAGGGCTGGCTGTTCTCTGGGTATGGATTGCCGGGGTTGATTTAGATAAGAGGAGGAGTTCTCTACCGTGAGCACCCAGACATTTGCCGCCACCCGAGCCAAGGGCAAGCCGTTCGAAATCATCCAACCCGCCACCACCTACACCGGCGCGGCGATCAAGCCTCTTATCAAGGGGTTGCCGAAGATCACACAGTCGCTTTGCCCGGAATGCCTGAAGATCATCGAGGCGGTCGAGTTCGAAGAAAATGGCAAGGTCGTGATGGAGAAGACCTGCCCCGAGCACGGCGAGTTCAAGGATACCATCTGGAGCGACGTCAAACTCTACCTCAAGATGGAAGATTGGAATTTCGGCGATAACCGCGGGTTGACCAATCCCGAGGTTCTGGACGCCAAGGAGTGTCCCACCGATTGCGGTTTGTGCTCGATGCACACCAGCCACTCCGCGCTGGCCAACCTGGATCTTACCAACCGCTGCAACCTCACCTGCCCGATCTGCTTTGCCAACGCCAACGCCTCCGGTTATCTCTACGAGCCGAGCTTTGAGCAGGTCAAGCAGATGATGTTGAACCTGCGGGCGCAGCAACCGGTCGCGGGCCGCATCATTCAGTTCTCCGGCGGCGAGCCGACCATCTACCCGCATTTCCTCGATGCGGTGCGCTTTGCCAAGGAAGTAGGCTTCTCGCACGTGCAGATCGCCACCAACGGCATCCGCCTGACGAACCTCGAGTTCGCCCAGCAGTGCAAGGAAGCCGGCCTGCACACCCTGTACCTGCAGCTTGACGGCGTGAGCGACGACGTCTATATGCGCACACGCGGCGAAGCGCTGTGGGAAAAGAAACTCAAAGTCATCGAGAATTGCAAGAAGGCCGACCTGAAGATCGTGTTCGTTCCCACGGTGGTGAAGGGGCTAAACGATCACCAGGTTGGCGATATCGTGAAGCTCGCGCTCGCCAACATCGATTGCCTGAGCGGCATCAGCTTCCAGCCGGTGGCATTCACGGGCCGCATCGCCCGGCACGAACTGGAAGAGAAGCGCTACACCCTGACCGACCTGGCCAAGGACATCAGCGAGCAGACCGGCATGACCGATACCTACGAGGACTGGTTCCCGCTGAGTTGCGTGACGCCGTTCTCGAAGCTGATCAGCGCCTTGCGCGGATCGGAGACGACCACGCTCACCTCGCATCCACACTGTGCGATCGGCACTTACTTCTTCGTCGACCAGAATAAGCACGGCGTCCCGGTTACGCGATTCATCGACGTCGGCAGCATGTTGAAGGACATGGACCTGCTGGCACGCAAGGCGGGCAAGGCGACGTTCAAGTTCTACACCAAGATGCAGGCGTGGAACTCGCTGCGCAAACACTTCCACGAAGACCGCGCCCCAGCGGGCCTCACCTTCACGAAGTTCCTGCAGACGCTGCAGGGCATGACCGACAAGCGTTACGGCCGCGGTTCGAGCGAGAAGGAAGGCTTCACTTACAAGACGCTCATGGTTGCCGGAATGCACTTCATGGATTCTTACAACTACGACGTCGAGCGCGTGAAGCGCTGCCTGATCCACTACGCCGCGCCGGACGGCAAGATCTACCCGTTCTGCACTTACAACTCCGGTCCGTGTTACCGCGAGAAGATCGAGAAGACCTACTCCATTCCGTTCGAGAGCCAGGAACCACTGCGGACGCTGAACACAGCCGCCTCATGCGGTTGCGGCTCCTGCGGTTCGGCGAAATAGCGGCTCCGTTCTCAAACGGCTGGCTGTGATCCTTTTGTAAGTCCGCGGGCTGTCTTGCGCATGATCTTGAGGAAATTCGCCAGAATGGGTGAATCGGATGCTTGAAGGTACGCAGCGGCAGTCTCGACAGGGGCGGTCGCATCGGCCAGCCGGCAATAGGTAACGCCCTCCCGGTGCAGGCTAGCCACCGATGCCGGTACCAGCGTGACGCCGAGTCCTGCCGCGACCAAGCCGACCATGGTGTGGATTTGGAAGGCTACCTGGGATACCGACGGCGTGAAGCCCGCTTTCAGACAGACGCCCAGGACGAGGTCGTGGAACCCCAGGCCCAATTCGGGCGGTAGCGTCACCCAGGCTTCGCCGGCGAGTTCTTTCACCCACACTTTCCGACGTTTCGCCAGCCGGTGCGTGCTGGGCAGCGCCGCCAGCAGCGGCTCGCGTTTCACCACCTCCAGTTGGATTCCCGCGCCTTGAGCCGGGGGGCGTACAAAGCCGATGTCGATCTCGCCGCGCTGCAGGCTTTCGATCTGCTCGGACGTGGTCATCTCCTGGAGCGAAAGCACGACGTCCGGATTCTCTTCGCGAAACCTTCGAATGGCGATGGAAACCAGGTCCTCGTAGGTTGCCGAACTCACCGCTCCGATGCGGAGGCGTCCGACTTTGCCCGTGGCCGCGCGGCGCACTTCCTCCACGGCTTCCTCGCAAGCGCTCAGGATGCGGCGGGCGTGATCGAGAAAGATCGTGCCGGGTTCCGTCAACGCGACGTGGCGCCGGTCGCGGTGCAGCAACGTCGCGCCCAGCTTCCGCTCCAGCTGCTGAATCTGGATGCTGAGCGGGGGCTGTGCGATGCCCAGAGATTCCGCGGCGCGGCCGAAGTGCAGATGTTCGGCTACGGCGACAAAGTATCGCAGAAGCCGCAGTTCTATAATATCATTCACATATCAAGCTTAGCTGATTGATATATTGGCGAGATTATCCTTCCAGCGCCCAAACTGGAAGTGTAATGTCGTCTATTGCTCTCACCGGGCAGGAACTGGCCGTTGCGACCGATGGGAAGTCGCGGCGTACCTTGGCTGTAGTGCTGGCCGGTTTCTGCGCCTTCCTGGATTTACACGCCCCGCAGCCCCTGCTGCCGGAGCTGGCGCGCACATTTCATAGGTCCCCGGCCGCGACCAGCCTGCTGATCAGCATCTCCACCCTGGCCGTGGCGTTGGCCGCGCCTTTTGCCGGGCTGGTGGCGGACCGGCTGGGGCGCAAGCGTGTCATTGTGCCGGCCACGCTGCTGCTTGCCGTGCCCACGCTGTTCGCCGCCACGGCGGCCAGTTTTGATCAATTGCTCTTCTGGCGCTTTTGGCAAGGGGTGTTCACACCCGGCATTTTCGCCATCACGGTAACTTACATCAATGAGCAGTGGACGGAAGGCGCGGGCGCCGCCATGTCGGCCTACGTTTCCGGTACGGTTCTGGGCGGATTCGCCGGGCGCACGCTGGCCGCGATGGTGGCGGCGCACGGCGGCTGGGAGATGGCATTTATCGTGCTTGGCCTGCTAAACCTGATTGGTGGATTGGCCGTCTGGGCCTGGTTGCCGGCGGACCGGTCATGCAGGCGCGGAAGCGCGCAGCTTGGTCCGGCGGTTCTCCTGCATCTCAGGAACCCGCGTCTGGTGGCGACATACGCGGCCGGGTTCTGCATGCTGTTCTCGCTGCTGGGCGTCTTCACTTATATCAACTTCTATCTCGCGGATGCGCCGTTTCATCTGACGACCGCGCAGCTTGGACTTCTGTTCGCCGTCTACCTGGTGGGCGCCGTTGTGACTCCTTTGGCGGGGCAACTGATCGACCGGTGGGGACATCGCGCAGCGTTCACCATGGCGCTAGGCGCGGCCATCATGGGGAACGTCCTGACCCTTGTACATTCGCTGGCCGCGGTCGTGTGCGGGCTGTCGCTGTTTGCGACGGGCGTGTTCGTGTGCCAGTCGGCGGCGAGTTCCTATATCGGGACGGTCGCCCAAGGCGCACGGGCGGTGGCGGTAGGGCTGTATGTCACGGCGTACTACCTGGGAGGCACCTTCGGGGCGGCTGCGCCCGGTCACCTCTGGAGTTTCGGCGGCTGGCCGGCGTGTGTGGCGCTGCTCGCGGCCGTGCAGTTGGCCACCGTGGCGGTGGCGCTCAAATTCTGGAAGCCCACGCCGGCCGGCGGCGAAGCCGTGTACATATAGTCGCGCGTGAGATGGCGGCGTCCGGTGCCGCGTTTGGCGAACAGGACCTGGTGCACCTCCAGGTCGCCGCGCTCGAAGTTTACCGAAGAGCCCGCCAGGAACAGCACCCACGTCCGGTAGGTTTCCGGTCCTACAAGGTCTATACAAGCCTGGCGATTCGCCTGCAGGCGCGCGACCCACTCGGCGCAGGTCCGCGCATAGTGCGGCCTCAAATTCTCCACGTCCAGGACTTCGAATCCGGCTTCCACGGCGCGGCTGATCACTTGTGACAGGTTTGGCAATTCGCCGCCCGGGAACACCTTCTGCTGGATGAACAGTGTACTTGGATCATCGCGGGCGGTTTCCGGACGCACGATGCCGTGGTTCAGAAACAGGCCGTCGTCTTCCAGCATCCAGTTCACCCAGCGGAAGTAATCGAGCAGCCTGTGCCGCCCGACGTGTTCAAACATGCCCACGCTGGAAATCTTGTCGAACCGGCCGCCGAGGTCGCGGAAATCGCACTCCTGGACGACAGCGCGATCGGGGTCGTGCATGCCTGACAGCCGGCTACGGGCGGCCTCGAACTGCTGGTGGCTGAGGGTGCAGCCGGTTGCAACAGCCCCGCGGCTTTCGGCGGCTCGCTCCACCAGCGCCCCCCATCCGCAGCCGATATCCAGGAATCGCTCCCCCGGCTGGACGTCCAGTTTGCGAAGGATGTGATCGAGCTTGTCCAGTTGCGCCTGGTCGAGCGATTCGTCCTGAACGCGGAAATAGGCGCAGGAGTAAACCATCCGCGAGTCCAGAAACTGCCTGTAAAACTCGTTCGACACGTCGTAGTGAAACTGCAGGTTGCGGGCGGCTCTCTTCCGTGACTGGAAGAATGTCTCAAGGCGCCCTGGCGCGAAGCCGGCGGCCAGCCTGTAAAAGTGCCGCCGCCAGCCACTCTGCGGAAGAGACAGCCGGGTGCGGACGGCACTCAGCAGGTCTCCATCGACTTCCGCCTCGCCTCGCAGAAAGATCATGGCTGCCGAATAGAGATCACCACCGAACAGACGGTCGAGAATGTCCTTGTTTGAAACGCGAATCGTGAATGAGGGCGAGTCGCCCCCTACCGTGCGCGTCTCTCCGTTTGGGAACTGCACCGCGTAGCACGTCGTTGCCAGCGGCGGCATGGGATTCACCTCCGAGCGTCATTATACGCCCCGGTGGGATCGGCGATAATGGTGGGCACCGCAATGGATTTCGTCGAGCATTTGAAATCCTCCGTCGACATCGTCAAGACCGTGGGCGAGTACGTGCGTCTGAAGCGCTCAGGCTCGGGTCCGCGGTACGTGGGCTTGTGCCCGTTCCACAGCGAGAAGACGCCGTCGTTTTCCGTCCATTCGACGCACCAGTTCTACAAGTGTTTCGGCTGCGGTGCGGGTGGCGACGTCATCAAGTTCATCATGGAAATCGAGCGCCTCACTTTCTATGAGGCGCTCAAGTTATTGGCCGAGCGCAACGGTATTCCCATGCCCCGGCGGGCGGAGTACACCGACGAAGAGACAAAACTCCGCGCGGCGCTCTTCGAGATGCACGAGATCGCCGCCAAGTCGTTCTCGGCAAATCTGCACGGCGCGGCCGGCGCCGAGGCGCGCGCCTACCTGGCGAAGCGCGGCCTGGCGCCGGCGACCATCGAGGAGTTCGGCCTGGGCCTTTCCGAACGCGGCGGCCAGGCGCTGACGCGGCGCTTCGAGAAGGAGGGCTTCCCGGCGGCGGCGTTGGACGCTTGCGGGCTCGTGTTGAAGCGGCAGGACGGCAGCGGCTACTTCGACCGCTTCCGGAACCGCCTGATGTTTCCCATCCACAACGAAAGCGGCAAGGTGATCGGATTCGGCGGGCGCGCGCTGGCGGCGGACGACGAGCCGAAGTACCTAAACTCGCCCGAAACTCCCATTTACCGCAAGAGCTACGTTCTTTATAATCTGCATCGCGCCAAGGACGCCATTCGCAGGAGCGACCGCGCGGTGCTGGTGGAAGGTTACATGGACGCCATCGGCGTGTACGCCTCCGGCGTGCACGAAGTAGTAGCCAGTTGCGGCACCGCTCTTACCAGCACACAAGTCCGCGCGCTCAAGCGGCACTCCGAACGAATCGTCGTGAATTTCGATCCCGACGCGGCGGGCGCCAACGCGAGCGAGCGCTCCATTCAGATGCTGCTCGACGAGGGGATGCACGTGCGCATCCTGCAGCTCGACGGCGGGTTGGACCCGGACGAGTACGTCAAGGAGCGCGGAGCGGCCGGTTACCGCGAGTGCCTGGAGCATGCTGGCGGCTACTTCTACTGGCTTGCCGACCGCGCCCGCTCGCGGTACGACATGCGCTCGGCCGAAGGCCGCATGGAAGCCTTCAAGTTCCTGCTGCCATCGGTGCAGCGCATCTCGAGCAAGATCGAACGCGCGGCGCTGGCAAACGACATTGCCGGCTATCTGGGCGTTGACACAGGGCTGGTGCTGGACGAGTTTCGCAAGGCCGCTACTGAGCGGCGCGAGGCTCCCGCCGCCACCCCGACCTCCTCGATGCGGCCCATCGAGGGGCTCCTGCTCCGGGCGCTTCTCTCCAGTGAGGAGGCGCGCAAAGAGGTACTGCCACGCCTCAAAGCCGAACCGTCGCTTGAACGCTTCAGCGCGCCGAAAGTCTTCGAGACCATGCTCGCGCTTCAGGAAAGCCAGGCGGGTTTTAGTTACTCAGACTTAGAGGCGCGCCTGGATTCCAAGGATAAAGCCCTCCTGGAAACCGCGATTTTTGCCGATGATCCAAGTGAGGAGACTTCCGCGCTGGAGGTGGCTCACGCCTGCTTGCGGAAGTTGAAACAGTACGACCGCGAGATGCAGCGGGCCGCGCTGCGCGCACGGATCAGGGAGGCGGAACGTGGGGGCGACCTTTCCGCCGCGATGCAGCTCACCCAGGAACTGCTGAACCTCGAGCGGGGGTAATTTCTCGACCTTAGCCGTGTTGTAGAATGGCTGGGTCGGGTCTTCGCTATGAGCTGAGTGAGGGGCGCGGGTGGGGATTAATCCAAAATTCGATCGCCTGAAGCAACTCATGGAGGCGGGCAAGGAAAAGGGCTTCGTCCTCTACGACGAAGTGAATGAACTCCTGCCCGACGACATGGCCGCCGGTCCCGAGCTGGATGAGCTGCTTGCGGACCTGGACAGCGCGGGCGTCGAGATCCTCGAGGAAGCCAAGGAGTTCGGCCATAAAGGCGAGGATGTAGAAGAGTTTGCCGACCTGGAACTGGGCCAGGAAGCCGGCGACAAGACCAACGATCCAGTCCGGATGTACCTGCGTGAGATGGGCACGGTGCCGCTGCTCACGCGCGAGGGCGAGATCGAACTGGCCAAGCGCATTGAGCGCGGGCAGTCGAGTGTACGCAAGGCCTTGTCCCGCTCGCCGCTCGTGATCCGCGAGGTGCTGCTCGTCGGGGAGGAACTGCGCCGCGACGCATTGTTGATCCGCGACGTATTGGTCACGCCGGAGTTGGTGACCGCCGACGAGACGCTGTCTCAACAGCGGGACGAATTCCTCAGTGCGGTAGCCGAGGTGGAAAAGCTGTATCGCAAATCGCAGCAGATCCGCCAGAAGCTGCAGGCCATCATGCGCGGCATGAAGCCGAAGCAAGTCCGCACCATGCGCGGCAGCCTGGCGCGCACCATGGTGGCCCTGTCCCGCCTGGTGCGCAGCCTGCAGTTCAGCTGCCTCTACCAGCACCGCTTGAGCGACCGGGTACGCCGCGCGGTGGAGGAGTTCAAGCCCATCGAGCGCGAGATCGCGCGCCTGCAAAGGCAATTGGAAAGCCCCGCGTCCGAGGGAGCCGCCGTCAGTCGCGAGCTACGCAAGGAACTGAAGAACCAGAACCAGCGGCTGCAGGACCTGGAGCTTGAGTGCGGCGCCTCCGCCACCGACTTGCGCCGGACGCTGCACGTGATCGAGCGCGGCGAGGCTGAAGCCGAGGCAGCCAAGCGGCAGCTCATCGAAGCCAACCTGCGCCTGGTGGTTTCCATCGCCAAGCGCTATACCAACCGCGGCATGCAGTTCCTGGACCTCATCCAGGAAGGCAACATCGGTCTCATGAAGGCGGTGGACAAGTTCGACTACCGCCGCGGCTACAAGTTCTCCACTTATGCCACATGGTGGGTGCGCCAAGCGATCACGCGCGCCATCGCCGATCAGGCCCGCACCATCCGCATTCCGGTGCACATGATCGAGACCATCAACAAACTGGTCCGTACGCAGCGCCAGCTTCAGCAGGAACTGGGACGCGAACCCAACACCGACGAATTGGCCCGGCGGATGGAACTGCCGGTGGGCAAGGTGCGCAAAGTGCTCCGCATCGCGCAGGAGCCGATTTCGCTCGAAACGCCCGTGGGCGAAGAAGAAGAGTCGCACCTGGGCGACTTTATCGTCGACCGGCGGGTGGTCTCTCCATCGGAAGCCGTCATCAACCTCAACTTGCGCGAGCAAACCGCCGAGGTCCTCAAGACCCTGAGCCCGCGCGAGGAGAAGATCATCAAGATGCGTTTCGGCCTGCAGGACGGCAGCGAACACACGCTCGAAGAAGTCGGGCAGCACTTCGCCGTAACGCGCGAACGCATTCGCCAGATCGAGGCCAAGGCGCTGCGCAAGCTGCGCCACCCCAGCCGCAGCCACCGGCTCCGAGCTTTTCTCGAAGCGAACCTCCACGAGTAATCCGCCGCAAGAAGGACGGACTTCCAGGCCGGTTTGACTTCTCGCAAACCCTTCGATAAAGTAAGCACGCGGAGGTGGCCATCCTTTGAGCAGCTTATTCTCGCAATTCTCCGCTTTTACCGTTTTCCTGGGTATCGCGGCGATAGGGTTTGTCTTCCTGCTGATTTCTCTGGTGCTCGGCGAACTGTTCGAGCATGTCGGCGACACGGCATTCGAACACGAGCATGAGCTGGGCCACGGAGGCCCGAGCTTTTTCAGCGCACGCATCATGAGCGTGTTCATCACCGCTTTCGGCGGATTCGGCGCCATCGCCACCAACTACGGCTACGGCGTGCTGCCAAGCTCCGGCGTCGGCTTCGCCAGCGGCCTGTTTTTCGCGTCGGTCATTTACGCGTTCGCGCGTTTTCTGTACAGCCAGCAGGCTTCCTCCGAAGTGCGTACGGATGACATCGTGGGCCGCCAGGCGCGAGTGATCGTGGCGATCCCTGCCGGAGGCGTGGGCCAGGTGCGCTGCCAGATTGGCGAGGACCTGGTGGACAAGATCGCGCGCGCGTCCGACGGCGGCCCCGTGCCGGAAAACACCGCCGTCAAGGTGGAAGCTGTGCTTGGGGAAACCGTAGTGGTCAGCCGTCAGTAAGTCATTTCCTTAAAGGGAGGGCTTTATGATGTTCAGTGAGTTAACCCGGCTATTGATGCCGTTCATCGTACTGTTCGTTGTCCTGGCGTTGTTCATCGCCGCGGCGCTGTTCAGCCGCAATTACCTGAAGGTGGCGCCCAACTGCGTGGCCGTGCTCAGCGGACGCAAACGCAAACTCTCCGACGGTCGCGTGGTTGGCTACCGCATGGTGAGGGGCGGGGCGGCGCTGAGGATTCCGCTGCTCGAAAAGGTGGACTATCTCTCGTTGAATGTGCTGACCATCCCTCTCGAGATCAAGCGGGCCTACACTCTGAAGGGCGTCCCGGTTTCGGTGAAGGCGGTGGCCAACGTAAAGATACGGGGTGATGAAACCAGCCTGCACGCCGCCGCTGAGCGTTTCCTGCAGATGACGCAGGATCAGGTGCAGCGGGTCATTTTTCAGACCCTCGAAGGCCACTTACGCTCGATCCTGGGCACGCTGACGGTCGAGGAAGTGAACAGCGACCGCGGCAGCTTCGCCCAAAAGCTGACCAGCGAGGCCGCGGTGGACCTGGAGAAGATGGGCATCGGCGTCGACGTGCTCACGATCCAGGAGATCAGCGACGAGGAAGACTACCTGAACGCGCTGGGCCGCCGGCGGACGGCGGAAGTGAAGCGCGACGCGGTGATCGGCGAGGCGGAAGCCAATCGCGATGCCAAGATCAAGTCCGCCCAGGCGTTGCAGGAGGGCGAACGCGCGCGGCTGGACGCGGAGGCGGAAATTGCGCAGGCGCAGCGCGACCTCGCCATCCGCCAGGCGCAGTATCAGGCCGAGGTGGAAGCGGAGAAGGCCAAGGCCGCGCAAACGGGACCCCTGGCGGAGGCCCGCGCCCGCCAGGGCGTGGTCGCCGAACAGGTGAAGGTGGAGCGCACGCGTACGCAGGAGATGATCTCCGTGCAGGAGCAGGAAGTGGCGCGGCGGCAGAAAGAGTTGGAAGCCACCGTAATCAAGCCCGCCGATGCCGAACGTCAGGCCGCTGTCGTCCGGGCGGAGGCGGCCAAGTTGGCGGCGGTCCTCGAAGCGGAAGGCAAGCGATCCGCGTTGATCGCCCTGGCGGAGGCCGAGCAGGAGAGACTGCGCAAGGAAGGCGCCGGCCGTGCCGCGGCGATTGAAGCCGAAGGACGCGCGGAGGCCGCGAAGGTGGAGGCGATAGGCCTGGCGCAGGCCAAGGCGATCGAGGCGCAGGGCACCGCGGAGGCAACGGCGATCCTGAAGAAGGCCGAAGCCTGGCAGCAATTCAACGAGTCCGCGCGGCTGCAGACCATCCTCGAAAAACTGCCTGCCATCATCCAGTCTTCGGCGGGCATCTTCGGCGCCGTGGCGGCTCCGCTCGGCAACATCGACAAGGTCGTGGTGATCGACCAGGGCGGCGGCGATAGCGCGCAGGGCGGAATGGCACGCCTGGCGAAGACGGCGCCCTCGGTGGTCTTCAATTTGCTGCAGCAGTTCGAAGCGTTGGGAATCAACGTCCCGGCATTAGTAGAGAAGCTGGGCGTGAAATCCGGAGCGCAACCGTCGGCGCAGACGCCGGGCTAATCGCCCGCGCTATACCCAGACCTTGTCGAGCGGCACGCCGCGCTTGCAGAGGTCGCAGTTGGCGGCGTCCGTGTAATACATGGCGTCGAGCTTCGCCAGGTAGTAGAAGGGCAGGTTGCCGAATCCCGGCGTCTTGGGCGTGGGCTGGTAGATGACCACGGCCAGCGCCACTACCTCGGCGCCGTTTGCCTCGACCAGTTTCTTGAGTTCGGTGAGCTTCTTGCCGGTGCGGAGAATGTCGTCCACCAGAAGGACCTTCTCGCCAGGCTTCTGTTGAAGATACTGGCGGAAGCGCATGGGTTGGTCCAGTTCCTCGCGTTCGGCCCAGTAAACCTGCGGGGCGCGGAGGGCTTCGGTGACGCCGTAGGCGACCGGCAAACCGCCGGTGGCCGGCGCGACGACGCTCAGCTCAGGGATCATGGCGCGCAGTTCCGCGTTGGCCCGCAGCAACCGGCTCAAGCCCACGCTGAGGGTCTTGGCGTGCTGATAGTACCGCATGGCCAGCGCAACCTGAAGATATTCGTTTGAGTGCAGCCCGTTGGAATATTCAAAGTGTCCCTCGCGCAAAGCGCCGGTTTCGCGCAACAGCGCAACAACCTCATCATGAGTAGGTACCAGATTCATTGCTTAATGAGCTCCTTTCCCAGTGAGGACATGTGGCACAGTACGGAGCAGGATCTTCCAATCCAGCGCGAGCGACCAATTGTCGATGTACTCCATGTCCAGCTTCATCCACGTTTCAAAGTCGAGCGAATCGCGGCCGGCCAAAGCCCACAGGCAGGTTAGCCCGGGTCTCATGCGCAGCCGCCGACGCTGCCACCGCTTATATTGTTCCACTTCTTCGGGAACGGCGGGGCGAGGTCCCACCAGGCTCATGTCGCCCTTCAAGACATTCCAAAGCTGCGGCCATTCGTCGATGGAGAACTTGCGCAGCCAGCGCCCGAGCGTCGTCAGCCGCGGGTCGTCGGGGATCTTGAAGGCGGTTTCACGCTGGCTAAGATGTTCCAGCGAGGCTTTCAGCGCTTCGGCGTTCCGGCACATGGACCGGAACTTGTAAAGAGTGAACCGCCGGCCGTTCAATCCGCAGCGGACCTGCCGGAAGATTGCCGGTCCCGGCGAGGTGAGCCGCACCAGCGCCGCCACCAGGACGAACAGGGGCGCCAGAACCAGCAGAGCCGCGGCGGAAAGCACGACGTCCGTCGCGCGCTTGATCATCAGGAGAATCTCGTCGTGCGGCGTCGCCGAGAAGGTGAGCATCGGGTAACTGGCGACGCGCTCGAGATAAATCTTGCTGTTGACGTGCGGGAAGAAGTCCAGCAAGATGCGCGTGCGCACGCCCTCTTCGTCGCATAGCAGCAGCGCATCCTCGATGGCGGGGAGCTTCTCTCCGTCCACGGCGACCAGGACTTCGTCGATCACGCGGGTGCGCAGAAGTTCCGGCAGTTGATCGAGTGGGTGAACGCGATGCTCGGCAGCCAGTTGGAGCGTGCCCGCCTTGGCCTCGGAATCTTCGGAGAGGAAGCCAGCCAGCCGGGCTCCGAGTGCGGCCGATCTTTCGATGGTCTCGCCCAAACGCCGCGCCCTTTCTCCGGTGCCGATCACCATGAGGTGCTGCGGCTCCACGAGGTTGGCGCGCAAGGCGACAAACAGGCGCATGGCGATCACGCGGAACGAGGCGATGAGCAGCCATGCATAGCACGCAAACAACGTCATGAAGACGCGGCTCAAGTCCAGACGCAGCAAATATTGGTAGAGGACCACCGCGACTCCACCGGCGAGAGCCTGGCGGAAGCTGTCGGCCACAATCACGAACGGGCGCGCGGATTCCAGCCGGTCATAGACTCCGAACCACCGTCCCACCAGCACCCACACGGGCACGATGAAGCCGAGCAGCAGGACCTTGGTGGGGGTCAGCAAGTAGAAGATGTGCTCGAAGGCAAGGCCCAGGCGGGTGTGATAAGCGGCGCCGAACGCGCCCAGTAGAAGCAACACGTCGGCGAGGCCGAACAGGAATCGCAACTTGCGCCGCCGTCTGCTGTACACGTCCGGGAATCAGGATAGCACGCCGGGTGCGCGGGAGAGTCGGAAGGTGTATATATAACTGTCGGAAAGGAGACGCCTCTGATGGTGATCCGCAGAGAAGACGTTCTGGAGTATCACGCAACTCCCGCCCCCGGCAAGGTCTCCACCGTCCCCACGAAGCCCTGCCGCACACAGCGGGATTTGAGCCTGGCGTATACTCCCGGCGTCGCAGTGCCTTGTCTCGAGATCCAGCGGGATCCGAGCCTGGCTTATAAGTACACCTCGAAGGGCAACCTGGTAGCGGTGGTAAGCAATGGGACCGCTGTGCTCGGCCTCGGCAACATCGGCGCCCTGGCCGGGAAGCCGGTCATGGAGGGCAAGGGCGTTCTGTTCAAACGCTTCGCCGACATTGACGTTTTCGATATTGAACTGGCCACGGAGGATCCGGACGAAGTCGTGCGGGCGTGCCAGTTGCTCGAGCCGACCTTCGGCGGCATCAACCTGGAGGACATCAAGGCGCCCGAGTGCTTCTACATCGAGGAGCAGCTGCACAAGACCATGCGCATCCCGTTCATACACGACGACCAGCACGGCACGGCCATCATCACCGGGGCCGCGCTGATCAACGGCCTCGAATTAGTGAACAAGACCATCGACAAGGCTCGCATCGTCTTTTCCGGCGCCGGCGCCGCCGCCCTGGCCACGGCCTCGCATTACTTGAAGCTGGGCGCCCGCCGGGAAAACATCATCATGTACGACATCCATGGCATCGTGTACCGGGGGCGGACCGAGGGGATGAACCCTTACATGGAGCGGTTCGCCTCCGAGACCAGCGTGCGCACGCTCGCGGAGGCCTTGCGAGGCGCCGACGTGTTCGTCGGTCTTTCGGCCGGCAATGTCGTCACGCCCGAAATGTTGCGCGGCATGGCGGACCACCCCATCATCTTCGCCATGGCGAATCCGGACCCGGAGATCCCTTATGAGCAGGCGGTGGAAGCGCGGCCGGACGCCATCGTGGCCACGGGGCGTTCGGATTTCCCCAACCAGGTGAACAACGTCCTGGGCTTTCCGTTCATTTTCCGGGGCGCGCTCGACGTGCGTGCGACGGCCATCAACGACGAGATGAAGCTGGCCGCCACGCACGCTCTGGCCCGCCTGGCCAAGGAAGACGTGCCGGATTCCGTGCGCCGCGCTTACGGCGTCAACCACATGGAATTCGGCCCGCGCTACATTCTTCCCAAGCCATTCGATCCGCGCGTCCTGATCAACGAAGCCGCCGCCGTCGCGAAAGCGGCCATGGACAGCGGGGTCGCGCAGGTGCCAGTCGACATCGAGGAGTACAAGGATCAGTTGGACCGGCGCTTGGGCAAAGCGCACGAGATCACGCGCGTGATGATCCACAAGGCCCAGCGCGCGCCCATGCGCGTGGTCTTCCCCGAGGGCGAGCACGAGAAGATCCTGCGGGCCTGCCAGATCCTGCTGGACGAAGGCATCGCAAGGCCCATCCTGCTCGGGGAAGAAGCGAAGATACGGCAACGCGCAGCCGAACTACACCTGCACCTGGAAGCCGCGACGATCGTCGACCCCAGCCGGTCTCCCTACCTGCCGCTTTACTGCGAGGAGTGGTACAAACTTCGACACCGTAAAGGGGTGACACGGAACGAAGCGGAGGAGATGATCCTGAACCACAACGTTTTCGGTTCGATGATGGTTCGCATGGGCGACGCCGACGCGCTGATCGGCGGCTTGACCGAACACTATCCCGACACCATACGGCCGGCGCTGCAAGTGCTGAGCGTGCGTCCCGGCCTGCACAAGGTTGCGGGCCTTTATGTGCTCATCACCGCCAAGGGGCAGATCTACTTCCTGGCCGACACCACGGTGAACATTGAACCCACGGTAGAGGATCTGGCCGAAATCGCCATCGAGACCGCCGAGGTCGCGCGCCGCTTTGACGTGGAACCGCGCATCGCGATGCTGTCGTTCTCCAATTTCGGCAGCACGCGTCATCCGCTGGCCGAGAAAATGCAGCGGGCGACAGAGCTGGTCCGCCAGCTCCGGCCGGATCTCATCGTTGACGGCGAGATGCAGGCCGATACGGCCGTGACGCCCGAAATCATCGAAGAAACCTATCCTTTCTCGCGCCTCAAAGGCGGCGCCAACGTGCTCATCTTCCCGAACCTCGAAGCCGGCAACGTGGCCTACAAGCTGCTCATGCGCATTGGAGGCGCCGAAGCCATCGGCCCCATCCTGATGGGCCTATCCAAGACTGTGCACGTGCTGCAGCGCGGCGCGGAGGTGAACGAGATCGTCAACATGGCGGCGATCGCGGTGGTGGACGCGCAGGAAGAGAGGCTCAGGCAAATCCGAGGGTAGCCAGAATGGCGGCGGCATCGGCGGGGCGCACGATCACGTGGTCGCGCATGTCCGCCGGGGCGGATCTTTCATCGAAAGCTTGGAATAGCGCCATTTTGGCCACGGCGTAGTGCTCGTTGGCGGCCAGCTTGCGGCCCCAGACGGTTTCACTAGGCTCGAGCGACGGCATGGGCAGGATTACCGTGACGTGTAATCCGGTTTCGGGCCCAGCCGATACTTCGAAGACGAATTCGATGGCTTCGGCGCCGTGGTAACGGATCTCGCGGCGTCCGAGGAAGAAGTATTCGTAGACATAGCCGCTCTGGGCCGCATACCTCTTCACCCGCCGCAGGGTCAGGCCGCCGTGAAGCGGGACTTCCCTCCTGGCCCGCCACCTCGCCAGCCAGCCGAACATACGCCCATCATAACAACGGCGCGCGGAGGGACGCGTTACAATCACAGCACGGAACGCCATGACATTCGCTGGAGCATTGTTCGCATGCTCGCTGGGTGCCGCCATGCTCGCGGCCCAGGATCAGCCCACGTCGCCGGTGATCGAGAACAAGGGTCAACCGATGCGCATCGAATCTCGTTGCACCGAAGAGGACGTCGCGCACTTCGGCCTCACCTGCGACGCCGGCGACCCGTGTCACGTTTTCCTTGAGCTATCGTCGGTCGAAAAGGCGGGGAATCGCATCTTCCTGACCGGGAACTTTCACACGTCCTCGACGACGCTGGCATCGTTGCTGCTGGTCTCCGAAGACGGCGGCCGGAGCTGGCGTGAACCGTACGAGCGCATACGCGGCGCGGCGCTCGACCTGATTCAATTCCTTGATCTCGAATACGGCTGGGTCAGCGGATATACCTTGAGTCCCCTGCCACGCGACCCGTTTCTGCTGGCAACCGGCGACGGCGGAAAGAACTGGCGGCGGCTGCCGGTTTCCAGCGAAGCCAAGGTGGGAGCAATCGCTCAATTCCGGTTCACTTCGCGCGCCAGCGGCATCTTGCTGGTGGACCGTACGCAGGTGGGCGAAAGCGGCATACGCTACGAATTGTACGAGACCATGACCGGAGGAGACAATTGGACCCTGCGGCAGGCGAGCGCGAAACCCATTCAGGACCGCAAGGCGTTTCCCGAATCACACGAAACCGGGTGGCGTCTCCGCGCCGACACGGCTTCGCGCAGCTATCGATTGGAGCATCGTGAGGGAGAGAATTGGACAGGCGTGGCGAGTTTCCTCATCGCCGCGGGAGAGTGCCGCGTGAAGGAGCAGTCATCGCCTGAACCGGCGCCACCGGACGCGAGCGCGCAGAATCCCCGGCAGCCGATCAGGTAAGATGGTGTTTCACTCCGACATCCCTTGAACACGACACACACACAATCCTCCGCAGCTGAAAGCCGCATTAGCGCTCGTCGCGCGGTGTTACTCGTCTTTTGCTGCACTCTGCTGGGCGCCGGGGCACAGGTGCTGATCAAGATCGGGGCCAACGCGCTCCCGAATCCGAGCGTAAGACAGATGATTACCAGTCCGTGGCTGCTCTCCGGCTATAGCCTCTACGGCCTGAGCACCGTGCTGCTGGTGCTCGCGTTGAAGCACGGGCAGCTTTCGTTGCTTTACCCGGTGATCTCCCTCACTTACGTGTGGGTCACGATCCTATCGGTGACGGTGTTCGGCGAGGAACTGAATGTCTACAAGCTGGGCGGCATCCTGTTGATCGTTGTGGGCGTGGGTGTGTTGGGACTCAACGGGAGAAAATCGTGAAGACGCCTGTATCGAGCATGCTGCTGATGCTGGTGGCGTCGCTGTTCGGCTCGTTCGGCGCGGCGTGCCTGAAATCCGGCGCCGAGCGGCTGCAATTCAACCTGATTGCGCTCATTAAGAACTACTACCTGGCGGCGGGGGTGGGACTTTTCCTTCTATCCAGTTATTTCTTCGTCCTCGGCCTGCGACAGGGCGAATTGAGCGTGCTTTACCCCATGGTTTCGCTCGGTTATATCTGGACCCTCTTCCTGAGCCGCATCTTCTTCGGCGAACCCTTCACGAGGACAAAGATCCTGGGCCTCGCACTCGTGCTTGGCGGCATCGTATTGCTGGGCGCCGGCAACCGGTAAGCGCGGCCGCATTCGTGGCCGCCGCCAGTATTTCCTTGACTAAACGGCCAACCCGGAGTGTAATCGAAGCATAGCTGCCGCGGCCCGTTGCAACCGATCAAGCGGCGGCGCTACATCTGGGCGGTGAAGTACGGCCTGAGGAGCCGATTCCCCGGTATCGTTCGTGTTTACGTCAGAGGAGGATGCATGTCTGCAAAGAGAATCATTGCAGTGGTTGGCGCGACAGGCGCGCAGGGAGGCGGTCTGGCCCGCGCTATCCTGAAGGACGCCGATGGCGGCTTCGCAGTACGCGCCTTAACCAGGGACGTGGATTCGGCCAAAGCTCGCGAGTTGGCGGACCTCGGCGCCGAAGTGGTTGAAGCAAACCTCGACAATGTGGAGAGCGTCAAGCGGGCATTTCAAGGCGCCTACGGCGCTTTCTGCGTCACTTTCTTCTGGGCGCACTTTAGCCCGGAGCGCGAGTTGGCGCAGGCGGCTGCCATGGCTTACGCCGCACGTCACGAGGGCGTCGAGCACGTTATCTGGAGCACCCTCGAAGACACGCGCAAATGGGTGCCGCTCAACGATAACCGCATGCCCACGCTCATGGGCAAGTACAAGGTCCCCCACTTCGACGCCAAAGGCGAGGCGAATCACGTCTTCAGCGATCTGGGCCTGCCGGTGACGTTTCTGCTGACGAGCTTCTACTGGGACAACTTCATCCATTTCGGTATGGGACCGAAGCGCTCGGCCGATGGAACGCTGTCGCTAACCTTGCCCATGGGGGACCGAAAGTTGCCCGGCATCGCCGCGGAGGATATAGGCAAGTGCGTCTACGGTGTTTTCAAGCGCGGCCGGGAATTCATCAAGAAGACCATCGGCATCGCTTCCGAACACCTGACCGGTGCGGAGATGGCGGCCTGCCTCACGCGCGGCCTTGGCCAGCCGGTGCGGTATGACGCGATCACGCCGGAAGAATACCGGGCCTTGGGGTTTGCCGGCGCCCAGGACCTGGGCAACATGTTCCAGTTCAAACACGATTTCGAGAAGGATTTCTGCGGAGCGCGCAGCCCGGAATTTTCCCGCGGTCTCAACCCGTCCATCGAGAGCTTCGATGCCTGGGTTGCCCGCAACCGGGAGCCCCTCCTGAACGAGCGGTCCGCCGCGGCGGCTTGAACGGCAGCGCCGCTCACACCACTTCGGTGGCGCCCTGAATCACGTCCTTAATGCTGGCTATGCCCACGCCGGGGCCAGTGGGCACGGACATTTTGCCGTCTCTGACTGTCAAGGGCGGATCGAACCACGCGCCGTACTTCTCAGTGCCGAGCTTGTATTCCTGGTAGCGGCCCGGGTCGCGCACCACCGAAGCGAAGTGCAGCATGTAGACGAAACCGAAGCCGCCCGAGATGTGGACGGTGGTGGGCATGCCCGCCGCGTCCGCCATGCGCGCCACCCGCATGGAGCGAATCATGCCGCCGTAATAGTGCAGATCCGGCTGGACGATATCCACTCCGCGGTTTGCGATCATCCACCGGAAGCGCCAGTCGCTGTACTCCTGCTCACCGCCGGCCACCGGAATGGTCAGAGCGTCGGCCACCGCTTTGGTCTGCTCCAGGTGATCGAACTCGCAGGGTTCTTCGAAGTACACGGCCTTGATTTCCTCGAGCATCCGGCCCACTTCGATGGCCTTGGGAACATCGTAGGAGCTATTGGAGTCCGCGTGGATGTCCATGGCATCGCCGAAGGTCTTTCGCACCAGCGGGATCAGGGTTTCGGTGCGCCCCGGCATGGCGTCGGCGTTGCGGCTCATTCGCCCGCCGACGCGAAACTTCAGCGCCTTCGCATGTGACTGTTCCACGAGCTTTTTCAAGTGCTCGATCTCCTGCTCCGGCGTCGTGTCGCGGCGTCCGCTGGCCACGTAAAACGGGATTTCCGTGCGGAGAACGGGACCGAACAGCGCGCCCATCGGTTTGCGCAGGATGCGGCCCAGCATGTCCAGAATGGCGAATTCCACCCACGCCTGCGGGCTCCACAAAGCCAGTCCGTACAGCTTGTAGTTGTCGTGCCAGCGGTAAAGTTCCCAGAGCAGATTCTCCAGGTTCCGGGCGTCCTTGCCGATGAAGAATGGAATCACAAGTTGATTGAGGATCGGCGTGAGGTACTCGGGCCGCGGAGGGTTCGGCAATGAGATTCCCTCGGCGCCGTCCTTCGAGCGCACGTGGACAAAATACTCCTTGTCCTTCTTGAGAAGCCGTATGGATTGGATCACGACAGGCGCCTTCAGCCCGTCCAGCATCAGAACCGGCGCGGACCCGATCCGGCCCAGTTCCTCCACGCCGGGTGCCGCCGCCCGTGGCTCGCCGGGTTTTCGCTCCGGGCCGCAGGCCGCACTCAATACGGCAGCAGTTGCCGTTGCCGACCTGCCCAGAAATTTCCTGCGGTCAATTCCCATATGGATCGCCTCCCGCCAACCGCCGTCCAGCTTACACCGGCAATCGCGGGCGCCGTGGCCCTTACAGGTGGCTCCACAGGGAGCGTTCGCCGGATTCGCGCGCTTCGCGCTTCTCCTCCAGGTACCTTCGCACGCTTCCGGCCGCGCCCAAGGCGATGGCCAGCACCGCGCAGAGCACGGCGCCGCCGAACAGGATGACGAACGCGGTCAGGAATACGGTCCGGGCGAAGTTCATCTGGTCAGCCACCACGACAACCGCCACGAACAGGATGACGGTACGCACCAGGGCCGCGAGCCGGCGCGGATGAGGCAATCCCTCGTTCACGCTCCACACCAGCATGCTGCGTCCCAGAAACTGGCTCAGCCACGCCCCGGCCAGCAGAATCGCGCCGGACGCCAACAGCTTCGGCAGCAGGTAGACGAAGCCTTGCGCAACCTGCATCGTGAGATCGGTATTGAACACGCTGAGGCCCATGAGCGCTCCGCCGAGCAGGATGCCCCAATAGCTGCTCTCCGCTACAATGCGCGTGGCGCGCAAACGGCCCGAGCGGTCGATCATCAGCGCAAGCCCGCTTTGGCGCAGGAACTTGTCAATGGTGAGACCTTTGAAGATCCGGTAGACGATCCACCTCAAGGCAGACGCCAGCAGCCATGCACCGAGCAACATGATCGCAGCCGCCAGGAGAGGGGGAAGATAGGTGGTTACTTGGGATTGCAGCCGCGAAATAGCGTCTTCGAGTACTCTACGGAATGTTTCAGTCATGGTGTGACAACCTCACGTTCCGGGCGAACCGGAGGCGCCCCTCCGGATTTCCCATTCCATTGCGCGCGCAGATAAGGTTTCTGCTGCTCGAAAGCGAGGCAGAGATTCTCGATCTCGGTCTCGACTTCGGCCGGCCCCATCTGCTGCGTTTCGATCACAAAGCTGGCAACCCTCGCCAGATACAGAGGCGTGAGCGACCTCATCAGATGCCCCCGCGAGATCGGTTGCCGGCGGTAGGCACAGGCAAACTCATACACCACACGAGTCCACAGCTCGTTGTCCACGTGGAGCGGCTGCCCAAGCCGGCAACCGCGGCCCAAGGCCCGCAAGCGCGCCAGAGTGTCCGGCGTCAGGGCCAGCGCCCAGACTTCACCGAGTTCCTCGCAGCCTCGTTCGAAGGCGCGCGCCATGCGCGCCACATCCACGTTTATCGGGTCGAGACCCACGTCGAAGCGGAAGCCGAACACCTCGACCGGCCGTGCGCCCTCCCGCTCCCACCACACCGGCTCGTATTCCTGCATGAGGGTGAAAACGCTTCCCACAACCTGGTGGAGCATGGCGCTCAGGTCCGAACTGGGGTCCTTGGCATCGTGCAGCTTGGCGCCCAGGAAACTCTGGCAGACGCGAAAACCCTCGGCAATCGCGACGGTCGTCATCCAAATGTCGATGCCATAGCGGGCCACATCCGTATCCCACACATCACGCTCCAGGTAGCGTGAAACCAGGCGCGCCGAGATCCCGAACTCTCCGCCGATCGGCTGGCGCACGCTCAGCCCGTAAAGCGACCTCGTGAGGGGGTAGACAATGCTGTTGGTGATGGTGCCGTCGTACTTGTGCCTCTGGTAATAGGGCGCCACGAAGTCGTATCCCGCGAAGAGGACCGGCCGCACCAGCAGGTCGATCCATTCCGGCGTGATGGACCGGAGGTCGGAATCCACCACCGCGCAGGCTTTGGCCCCCAGGGTGGAGGCCAGTTGGAAGACCAGGCGGAAGGCGCTCCCTTTCCCCGGCACTCCATGATATGGAAACGACAAGCGGTGTGCGCCGCCCAACGGGGTGTCGAGCAGTAGTAGGTGGCTGTCTTCGACGCGCGCCGAGATCACGGCCTCGCGCGTGGCATCGGTCGATCCGCCGTCGGAATTGACCACTACGGCCGTAAGTTGCGGGAAATACTTCGCCAAACCGGCGTAGGCAGCCCTCACCACGTGCGCGATGGTCCGTTCGTTGTTGTAGCTCGGAATACCGATGACGATGTCGGCCTGTTTTATCACTTCCGCGGCGCGGCGAGCCTCCTCTGGCAGAACAAGACTGGCCACACTACCTCCTCGCTGTTATGCAGTCCGGGCTACGGGCTGGCGAGCCTGCCGGTCCACGGTCTCACCCAGCAAGTCGAAAAACTCAGGAATCGCCGCCAGCACGCGGTTCCAATTGGGAATCAGAGGCAACCCCAGGGGGTCGTTGATAAAGTCCTTCGCTGCGGCGTTCAAGCTCTGCGCGAAGACGTGCACGGCCGACTCCTCGGCGTTGCGGTCGAATTTCAAGCCGTTCAGCATGGCGTCGGCGTAATAGCGCGCGATGGTGTCCTGTGCCATGCGCACGTAACGGATGCTAAGGCTCCGGAAGTGCTCGTCACTGAACACGACACCTTCCGCCGCCAAGGTACGGAACAGCGACTTGGCGATATCGGTTGCCATGCGCCGCAGTCCTTTCGAGGCATCGTCGGGGGAAAGGGCCTGGTGCTTGTGCTCGTAATTGTCGGCGAGATCCACCTGGCAAATTCGCGAAATGGCGCAGTTGCGGAACACTTCGGCGAGCACGCCGACCTCGAGGCCCCAGTCCGCCGGAATGCGGTTGACACGCGCCAGGTTGATGTCCATGGCGAACTCGCCGGCCAGCGGATAGCGGAAGCTGTCCAGAAACTTCAAGAAGAGGGCGCCCGGAGCCATACCTGCGAGCGCCCGGACCAGGGGGACGATGAAGAGCCTGGTCACGCGTCCGTGCATGCGGTCGGTGGTTCGCGCGTAGTAGCCTTTGCAGAACTCAAATCCGAGGTGGGGGTGGGCGACGGGATAGCAGAGCCGCGCCAACAATTGCCGGTCGTAGTTCGCGATGTCGCAGTCGTGAAGAGCGATCAGGTCCGTATCGCGCTTGGCCAACAGATAACCGTAAGCCAGCCAGCAGGAACGCCCTTTCCCGCCATTGCCCGCTGATAATCCGCGCTCTTCGAGGAGATTCAACAAACGGACGGTGCCTTCGGCTTCCAGCCACAACACCGTCACAGGCGTGTAGAAATCTTTGAAGAAATCCCGCGCTCGCTGGTACTGCTCCTCGGAGGCGTTTCCCAGGGCCACCACGATTCGCTGCAGGTAACGAACAGACTTCAGTTCCGCCACAATTCGCTGCATGGCGAACGTTTCGAACTCGGTGTAGAGCGCCGGCAGAACCAAGCCGATGGGTCGAACACGGCTGAATTTTTCGAGATCGGCTTCCAGACGATCAATGCTATTTGGCTTAAGCCGGTGCAGGGTGGTAATAATCCCGGTCTGATAGAAGTCAGCCATGGCCCGTCCTCCTATTACCAGCCTAAAGAGAAAGCCCGCGGGAGCCCATCCCACGCAGACACCAAAAGCCCTCAAACAGAGCCTGTATCGCGCCGGCTACAAGGGAGAGAGGCCCGGAACGCTGCAGAATAAGCTTGCTCCTCTATGGCTCCCAGCCGCCGCCTAAAGCATTGTACAACTGAACCAGGGTCAATCGTTCCTGCAAAATTGCGGCCGCCAAGCCGACTTCAGCCGCATAGTAATTCGTCTCGCTGGTCAGCACCTCCAGATAGCTGGTGGAGCCCCCCCGGTAGCGGACGCGGGCGAGTTCGGCTGTGTCGCGCGCCGCCGCCAGCAATCGCTCCTGGTGGACCCGGTACTCGCGGAATTTCGCATAGGCGACCAGGGCGTCGGACACCTCGCGGAACGATTGTTGGATGGTCTGCTGGTAGGCCAGCAGAAGCTGGTCGCGCTGGGCCTCGGCCAGGCGGTAATTGGCCTCCAGACGCCCTTTGTTGAAGATTGGAGCCATGGCTGACCCGGTGTAACTCCACGCCCTGGATGCCCCGCGAAACAGCGTGGTCAGCGAGCCGCTAGCGATTCCGCCGATTCCGGTCAGCGAGATCTCAGGGAAGAACGCCGCGCGCGCGGCCCCGATCCTGGCATTGGCCGCGATGAGGTCTTGCTCGGCCTGGGCGATGTCAGGCCGGCGTTCGAGCAGCGAAGAGGGAATTCCAGCCGGAATCGCAGGCGGAACCGGTTGGTCAGCCAATGCGCGGCCGCGTTCGATGGCTGCCCCCGGGTTGCGGCCCAGGAGGATATTGATGGCATTCTCCTGCTGCTGGATCCGGCGTTCCAGGTTGGGAATCGCGCCGGCCGCCAACTCCACCAATTGTTCGGCCTGCCGCTGGTCGGTGAGCGGGGCGGCCCCGCCGTCGACCAGGGTCCGGGTGAGGGCGAGCGAATCCTTCCGGAGGGCCAGGGTGCGGCGGGAGATCTCGAGTTCGAGATCCAACTCACGCAACTCGAAGTACGCCGCGGCAACGTTCGCAATCAGTCCATTGACCACCGCGCGGCGGCCCCACTCGGCACCCAGCAGATTGGCGCGCGCGGCTTCGGTCAACCGCCGGTACTTGCCCCAGAAATCAACATCCCAAGCGCCGGAGAAGCCGATCTCGGGGACGTTCACCAGAGTCGCCTCGCCGCCTTTCGAACCGGGGGTGCGCGAGCCCGAAACCTGCACGCCGCCCATCAGGGTCGGGTACTGATAAGACCGGGCGATTATGACGGCCTCGCGCGCCTCGACGACGCGGGTGGCGGCAATCTTCAGGTCGAAGTTCTGTTCAAGCGCCGTGCGGATCAGCTTTTGTAGTTCCGCATCCTCGAACACCGTCCACCACTTCGCGTTGCCGAGGGATTCAGCCGGCGCGACGGCGCTGGCGGCATGGTCAGGATCGTGGTGTACCGCCGGCACGTCGACCTTTGGACGCCGGTAGTTCGGTCCCACCAGGCATCCCCATGTAAACAAAGCCGAAGCGGCCAGAAGGAACGGAGCCAGTCGCGCCATCACGCATCCTCCCCGGGAAGCGCGGCCCGCTGCGGCGCGGCGTGCTTACCCTTGAACCTGAGAGAGAATGACTCGATCACGTCGAAGGTCATCGGGATCAGAAAGATCGCGATCGAAGTAGCCGCCAGCATACCGCCGATCACGACCGTGCCCAGGATACGGCGTGAGGCGGCTCCCGCGCCCGAGGCAGTCCACAAAGGAATGCAGCCGAAGATGAAGGCGAGCGACGTCATCAGGATGGGCCGGAAGCGCAGCCGGGCTCCGACCAGAGCCGCTTCCGCCACGGTCTTGCCGCCCTTCTCGTATGCGGTCTTGGCGAATTCGACGATCAGGATGGCGTTCTTCGCCGAGAGTCCGATCAGCATGATCAGTCCGATCTGCGTGTACACGTCGTTCTCGAAGTTGCGTAAATAGAGCGCCATGTAACCGCCGAAGGCGGCGATCGGCACGCCGAGCAGCACGCTCAGCGGCAGAGACCAGCTTTCGTACAGCGCGGCCAGAATCAGGAAAACGAACAGGAGCGAGAGCCCGAAAATGGATGCGGCCGAGATCCCTTGCTCGGCCTTCTGCTCCTGGAACGACATGCCCAGGTAGTCGAAGCCCATTTCCCGGGGCATGGTTTCCGCGAAAACCGCTTCGAGCGCTTTCCGCGCCTGCCCGGAACTGAATCCGGGCGCGGCCAGGGCATTGACCTGCGCCGCCTGGTACTGGTTGTACCGCAGTATGAACTCGGGGCCTAGGATGGTCCTCGTGTTCACGACCGAACCAAGGGGGACCATGCCACCGCTGGCATCGGTGACGTAAAACTGCATGATGTCCTCGGGGCGACGGCGATACTCGCCTTCGGCGGCGACATAGACCTGCCACTGCCGGCCGAACAAGTTGAAGTAATTGACCATGTAACCGCCCATGAAGGACTGCATGGTGGTGTAGACATCGCCGAGACTGACGCCCTGCCGCACGACCTTCTCACGGTCCACGTCGCCGTAGATTTGCGGGATGGTCGGCAGGTAAGTTGTTGACACGTTAGCCAATTCCGGCCGCTTCCGCGCCGCTGCCAGGAACTTGGCCAGGTTCGCGGTCAGGAATTCCTGATCGGCGCCGGAACGGTCCTCCAACACGAAGGAGACACCGCCGAAGGTTCCGATTCCAGGGATCGGGGGCGGTGGGAACGAGATCGCCACGCCGTCGGGGATCTTCGCCAGCCCTTGCATGACGCGGCGGCGGATGGCCTGGTATTGTTCCTCAGGCAGGCGGCGCTCATCCCACGGCTTCAGAGGCACGAAGAAGAAGCCGCTATAAGGGTTCGCGACCTGGCTGAGGATGTTGAAACCCATCACCGCTATGCAACCTTCCACTCCCGGCGTGCTCAGGATGAGGTCTTCAATTTTGGACGCCGTGGCGCTGGTGCGTTGTAGCGATGCCGCATCGGGCAACTGCAGCGTAGCCATTACGTACCCGTTATCCTCTTCGGGAAGGAAAGAGGCCGGCAGGTTCCGTCCGGTCAGAAGTACAGCCACCGTCACCAGCGCCAGGAAAACGAAGCTGAATCCCGCCTTCCGCACCAGCACGGCCGAGAAGCCCACGTATCCGTCCCTGGTGCGCTGGAAGTTACGGTTGAACCAGCCGAAGAACCCGGCCAGAGGCCCGTGCGCTTTCTGGGGCTTCAGCAGGAGCGCGCCCAGCGCCGGGCTGAGCGAAAGCGCATTGAAGGCCGAAATGATCACCGAAATGGCGATCGTGACGGCGAATTGCTGGTACAGTCTTCCGGTGATCCCCGGGATGAACACAGTGGGGATAAAGACCGCAGCCAGGATCACTGCGATGGCGACCACCGGCCCGCTAACCTCGTGCATCGCCTGCAACGCGGCATCACGCGGCGCCATGCCCTCTTCCATGTGATGCTCGATAGCCTCCACCACGACGATGGCATCATCCACCACCAGCCCAATGGCGAGCACCAGGCCGAATAACGACAGCGTGTTGATGGAAAACCCGAGCAGCGGGAACACGATGAAGGTGCCCACCAGCGAAACCGGAACCGCCAGCATGGGAATCAACGTGGCACGCCAACTCTGCAGGAACAGGTAGACGACCAGTACCACCAGCAATAACGCGATGAAAAGGGTCTCCACGATTTCCCGAATGCCGGAACGCACCGCACGGGTTGTATCGACAGCGATGCGATAATCCAGGTCCGCCGGGAAGCGCTTCTTCAGTTCGGTCAGCCGGTTACGTACGGCGTCGGCCGCATCGACCGAGTTGGAGCCAGGCAGCTGGTAAATCGCCATGTTGGCTGCCGGCCTCTTGTTGAACCGGCCCGCGCTCGCGTAAGACTGCGCGCCCAGTTCGATCCGCGCAACGTCCTTCAAACGCAGAATGGAACCATCCCGTGAAGCGCGAAGAAGGATGTCGCCGAACTCTTCGGGCGTTGTCAGCCGGCCCTTGGCGCGCACCGTATAGGTGAACTCCTGCCCCGGCGGAACCGGCTCGCCGCCGATTTGTCCGGCTGGATTCACAGTGCTCTGCGTCCGGATGGCGCTGACAATTTGCGGCACCGTGACACCGAGTTTGGCCATCTGGTCCGGCTTCACCCAAATGCGCATAGAGTACTGCCCGGCGCCGAACACCTGAACCCGGCCGACGCCCGGCATGCGCGCCAGCTCGTCCACCAGGTTTATGTAAGCGTAGTTGGCCAAGAACGAAGCATCGTAGGTGCCGTTGGGCGAATAGATCGCGACCAGCAACAGGGGCGATGCCAGCGATTTCTGCACGGTCAAACCCGCCGTGGTGACCTCGACCGGCAACTGGGGCTGCGCCAGCGCCGTGCGCAACTGCGTCAGAACCTGGTCGATGTTCGGATCCGTCGCCACGTCGAAGTTCACCGTAATGGCCGTGCTCCCGGCGTTCGAGTTGACCGAATACATGTAATTCATGTTGTCGACGCCGATGACCTGCTGCTCGATCGGCGTAGCGACGGACTGCACCAGGGTCTGGGCGTCCGCTCCGGGAAAGGTCGCGCGCACGTTGACCTCGGGCGGAATGATCTCGGGGAATTGCGCTATCGGAAGGCGCAGCATCGACACGATGCCCACGATGACCGTCAGGATGGAGATCACCATGGCTACGATAGGACGGTTAATGAAGAACTTCGCCATGTCAGTTCGCCTTGGGAACCACCGTCATGCCTTGGGCGACCTTCGTGATGCCTTCCGTGATAACGCGCTCTCCCGGGTGGAGCCCTTTCTCGATAACCCAAAGCGTATCCGCGCGAGGCCCCAGGGTCACTTGCCGGATATTCACTTTGTTGTCGTCTCCGACCACCGCCACCTGGTATTGCCCCTGGACGTGCCCCACTGCGCGCTGCGGCACGAGCAGCGCTGCGCGCCGGGTTTCCTTCACGGCGCGCACGCGGCCGAACTGACCGGGACGCAAGATGTTGCCCGGGTTCGGGAAAGCGCCAACGATGCGGATGGTTCCCGTCTGCGCGTCCACCTGGCGGTCCGTAAAGACGATGCGGCCGCTATGCGGATACAGGCTACCGTCCGCCAATACCAACTGGAGAGCGACCGAGCCCGCTTTACGGAGCCACCCGTCGCCAGGTCCGGATTTGATGAGGCCCGCAACACCCAAGTACTCCTGCTCGCTGATGGGGAAGTACACCTTGATGGGATCGACCTTCGAAACCGTCGTCAGCACCGCGGACGGTCCTACAAGGTTGCCGATCTGCACGGCGGCAATCCCGGCGATGCCGTCCACCAAGGCGCGTACTTTAGTGAAGCCGAGGTTCAGCTCCGCGGTCTGGATCGCGGCTTCGGCGGTCTGGATGGCTGCCTTGGCGGTCTCGATGTTGGCTTCCGCCGTCTTCTCAGCCTGAATCTCCGTATCCAGCTGGCTCTGCGCGATGGCGCGCGCCTTTGCCAGCGGCGTGTCGCGCTTCACGTTGATCCGCGCCAGATCGAGCTGCGCCTTGGCCTGCGCGAGCTGCCCTTTGGCCTGCGCCAGCTGGCCTTTCGCCTGCGCCAGCGTCGCCTCGAAGGGACGCGGATCGATTTCGAACAGCACCTCCCCTTCGTGGACGAACGAACCTTCCCGGTAGTTCTGGCGGATCAGGTAGCCGGAAACCTGGGGCTGGATCTGCGCGTTCACATAACCGTCGAGCGTCGCCACCCATTCCCCGGTGACAGGCACATCCTGCTGGAGGACGGTGGTGACAAGGACTTCAGGCGGGGTTGGAGCGCCGGCCGGCCGCCCGGTGCTCGGGCGGCAACCTGCGAGCATGACCAAGATCGCAGGCGGCAACACGGCAAAAAAAGGCCAACAATGTCTCACTTGCATGATGGTCTTCTCTACCACTCGGGACTGAATTCAGTTGGGCTCACCGTTCCCGGTAGAACTCCTGGCGAGCCGCCTTTCGTTCAGTGTACTAACAGAGGGGACAACCCGCTATCACACCGTTCTCCCCGGCTTTTTCACAATTCAAGTTTGCAGTGCAGGATTTCTTCCCGTCCCTCGCGGTTGGCTTTAGCCAGCACCGTGCCGTCCGCCGCAAAGAGCACACAGCCGCCGTCGCACTTCTTGACCCAGGACACACCGGTGCGATTCGTGACCAGCATCGGCGCGCCGATACGCTGAGCGCGCTGGCCGAAAGCATCGAAAGGCGGAAGTGAAGCGCGATTGTTCGGATAGAAAACCACTTGCGGGTGCAATGCTGCAAGGCGCTGGACGCAGCGCGGAGCCTCGCCGTCGGCACAGATGAAGCAGCTTGCCACGACACCGTCAATCTTGAAAAGCTCGGGCCCGGTGCCCGGATCGTAGCGGGCCCATTCGTTGCGGTAGCCCTCGTCCTTTGCATCCCGCCAGAGCCAGGTCTTGCGATACCGGTAGAAGAATCCCTTGGGCCCGGTAAACACCTGCGTAATGTAGTAACGGCCGCGGCCGGTTTCCGACAGGCCGAAGCTGATGTAACAAGCCAGCCGCCGCGATAGCCGCGCCATACGTTGCGTACACTTGCCCGCCGGCACGGCCTCGGCAAGCTCCGCGAGGCGCGGCGTGTAGTCGCAAGCCGTGCCTTCGTGGAACATGATCCAGCGTGCGCCGCCGCGACGAGCCTCCTCGGCCAGTGCCTCCATTTTGTCGAGATTCTTGTCGACTTGTTCCGGTACGGAGTCGAATTGGATCAGCGCGATAGGGATCGAGCGTGCGGCATGGGCCGGAGCGGCCAGCATACTCATGCCGGCCGCCTGCCGTAGGAAGGTTCTGCGATTGTCCGCCTGCATGCCTTTACACCTCGCTGAAGTTCTCCCAGGTGACGCCGATACGCGGGGCGGCGATCCCGATTTCCCGCAGGTAGTCGCCGTAGACCATCACCCAGTGCGAGTCCCGCACTTCGCTGAGCAGCTTCTTCCAGTTGCCTTGTATGCGCACGTCCTGCTGGGAGCGGCAGATCTCATAGAACGGATTGCCTTCGACCGTGCCTTTCATGCCCACCCAGCGGCCGGTGGCGTACTCGGGGTCGATGAACGAGACTTCCTGCCCGATGGGCATTTCCACCTTGGGGGCGGCGCCGTATTCGGATTCGTAGTGCGTCACCAGACGCACCGGTTCGTAGCGGGACGCGTTCATGCGGCGCGGCCCGGTGCAGTGCGCGCAGGTGACGACGCCGTTGTGCGGGAACGTCGAGTTGTGCAGGAAGACGGGCTTGCCGGAGATGTGGCGCAAGAGCATGCCGGCAGGCACGATGACGAAGTCCGACTCGCAGAATGCCAGCAATCCCTCGTCGTTCAGCAAGCCGAGGGTGAGGCACGCCGTGGTCTTTGACATCGGCATGATGGTGCCCATGCACTCGCCGATGGTGAAGGCCGTCGCGCCGTGGTCCTGCATCAGGTCCTTGAACACACCGTAGAGGATGAAGGAGTTCACCACAAACGGGCGGTCGGTGGCCAGCGTGGTGCGCGGGATGCCGAGGTAGCGGTCCGTCCACTTTTCCGCGAGCGCCATTTTCGCGGGATCGTTCAACGCGCTCTTGACCCGTTTATCCATGTCGGCATAGTCGGTCTCGACGATGTCCAGCTTGTACCGCTCGCGGGCGACCTGCGGGGCGCGGCCGTCGTACTTGCCGCGCGCGCCGCCCAAGGCGACGATCCTGGAGCCGAGGAAGTTCTTCACCCCATAGAACGCGCGCAGCCGCCAGAGCAATTCCGCCTTGTCATCCACCACGACGTCATCCACCGACAGGCGCGGGGCATCGGCGGGATTCGCCGGCGGGGCCTGCGGGCGGTCGGTCTTGAGGTACCGCACACTCAGCGCCTCGTACCAGTAGTAGACCGGCCCGGAACTCTTCCTCAAGAAGATGATGGCGTGGCCGTTTTCGGGGATCAGCGCGCGCAGGGTGGCGCCCGAACCCGTCGCCGGGTAGACGATGGTTACGTCGGCGGCCGGGTTGCGCACCAGGGCGGCCTGTTCCGTCGTCAGCACCCTATCGACGGAGATCACCTCGAAGGGGAAGTCGGCTTTCGCAGCGACAGCCTTCAACTCCGCGCTAATGCGGGCCACTTCGGCCGCTGCGCTCTCCTCGGTCTGCACTCCGCCCCAGGACTTCCAGGAATCGGCCACCTTCTTCACCGGGGTGCGGTACATCAGCACGGCCTGCACTTTCAGCGGCTTGCCTGGGTTAAGGAACGGCCGGTCGGGGTCCCACAAACCGGCGGGCCAGGCGCGCGCGGCCGGCGCGGCCAGCGAAGCGGCCGGAACCAGGCCGGCTCCAGCGGCCAGGCCCATAAACTCTCTTCGGTTCGGACTCGGATGGTGACAGCACATAACTCCTCCGCGGACTATGATATCGTTCCGGCATGCGATTGTTTGGGTCCCTTCTGCTCCTGGCGGCAATCGCGACTGCGGTCCCCGCCGCGCCGCGACAAACCGCCACCATCGGCTCCGATTGGCGCTTCACCGTCGACATCGAAAAGCTCGGCGAAGCGGAACAGTGGTTCCGCGAGGATTTCGACCATTCCAAGTGGTCTAAGGTAACCGTGCCGAAGGCCTGGGATCTTTACGAAGAAGCCATGTGGGGCTTCGAGGGCGTCGGCTGGTACGCGGTCCCTATACCCGGGGCCCTCGCCGCGCCCGGCAAGCTGCAGACGCTGCGCTTCGGACGCGTCATGTACCACACCAAGGCCTGGCTGGATGGGAAACCGCTCGGTGAGAACATCGGCGGGTACTTGCCGTTCGAATTCGACATAACGGGAAGGCTGCGCCGCGACAAGCCCAGTACGCTGGTGCTGCGCGTCGACAACAAGCCGCGTCTGCAGTGGCTGCCGGCGGCCCGCAACATCGAGTGGATGCAGTACGGGGGCATCCTGGAGCCGGTTGTCATTGAAACTACCGGGCGCGTGTCCATCTCGGACATCACCGTCAACGCAGTCCCACAGGATGCCGGGGCGAGGGTGGATTGCAGTGTCGAGATCCGCTCCCGCGAAGCGGCGGAGAGGCAGGTCACACTGCGGATCGCGGTAGGAACCGTGGTCAAGTCCGCTGTGGTGAAGCTCACACCGGGGGCGACCGCGCGCGAGCGACTCGTGATCACACTTCCGCGCGCCCAGCGCTGGTCACCCGCGACGCCCTTTCTCTACACGCTACAAGCTTCGCTGGAGCACGGAGGCCAGACGGTGGACTCAACCAGCGCCCGCTTCGGCGTGCGGAAGATTGAGACACGCGGACGCGACATCCTGCTCAACGGCGAGCGGCTGTACCTGAAGGGCGTGAACCGCTACGACGAATACGGCCGCTATGGCGTCAACGCGCCGCGGCAACTGGTGCTCGAAGATCTCAAGCGCATGAAGAGCGCCGGTGTGAACTTCGTGCGCGTGCACTTCCCGCAATCGCCGGAGCTGATTTCGCTGTACGACGAGATGGGTTTCCTCATGATGGAGGAGGTCACCATCAACTGGTGGGGCAACGGTTTCTCAGGGAAGGGCGAAGAGGTGCAGCGGGCGGACATCCTTGACTTCGCCATCCCCTTCCTGGAGCGCATGGTGCGCCGGGATAAGAACCACCCGGCGGTGGTGTTCTGGAGCATGTGCAACGAGTCGACGACGGATAACGAAGTCGGCATACACGTCATGCGCACGCTGATCCGCCGCGCCCGCGAGTTGGACCCGACGCGTCCGGTCACATTCGTTCTCGCCACGCGCGAATCGAAAGGGCACCTTGCATTCGAGGATACCGACATCGTCTCGGTGAACGTCTATGTGGGCGGGTACAAGGGCAAACCCGCCAACCACGTGGGTCAGGTTCGCGAGCTGACCGCGAAGGCCGCGCAGGAGTACCTGCAGCGGCAGGCCGACACGTGGCCCACCAAGCCCGTGATCGTGACCGAGTTCGGCACTCCCGGCATTCCCGGCATACACGGCGACGCGCCGTACACCGAGGAGTACCAGGCCGCCGTGCTGGAAGAAGTGTGGAAGGCCATCGGGAAGTGCAGGGAAGTCTCAGGCGGCGTGATGTGGTCCTGGGCGGACTATTTCCACCGGCCGAACTTCATCAAGTACGCCGCCTTCGGGCCCTACGGAGTGGTGACCGTGGACCGGCGGCCCAAGCTGGCTTTCCAATCGCTGGTGAAAATGTACGGGGGCAATGGGGCTGGAATCCGCTAGCGTGTCACAGGCGTGAAGCGGATGGCATCGGCCAGCACGTGGCCCGTCGCTCCTTCGGTCCGCAGTTCGACATAGCCTTCGGTGCCTTCGCCGAATTCGAACTCGCCGATGCGGCGGGTCTTGTCCGGCTCGACCCAGAAGTCTTCCCGGCCGTTGCGGTGTTTAACCGCGACCCGGAAGCGGGTGCCCGGCTGCAACTCGAACGGCGTCTCATCGACGAATGAGACCTGGTAGCGGCCCTCGCGCAAGTTCGGGGTGAACCTTGCGAACTCGCCCTCATCCGCGCGGCCGCCGCTCGTGCGATAGAAATCCTTGTAGCCCTTCCGCTGCCACAGATGGAAACGGTGGCCGGCCCAGAAGTACGGCGTCGCGAAGAAGCCCTGGTCCGCATCGTCCACTACCACCTCGGCGGGAGGACGATTCTGCCGGACGTCCAGCACCACGCGGAACGGCTGAGGCGAGTTGAGCGCTCCCGGGCAATCGATGAGCACCGTGGCAGAGTACAGGCCGGGCGTGAGCTTTCCGGAGGAAGCCCGCACACGCAAAGTTCGACCGTCCGGCTCCGAATCCACTTCCAGCCATCCTCCCTGCCCTTCGTAGCGGATCGACGGCGTTCGTGCAGCGCGCAGTTCACCGCCGCCCTGGTTCTTCAGTACAACCCGTTTGAAGGTGGACGACGGACTTCCGAAGCGCGCGGTGAACCGCAACAGATGCGGATCGAACGCCGGGGCTACACCATAGGTGTCGCGCGCTTCCGGGCGGCGCTCGACGAAGGACACGTCATCGGAGGAGCTCAGCGCGAGCGCCGGCTCCCGCACAGGATCTCCGTCTACGGTGATGACGTGCGTGGCACTAGCGCGCTCGACGCCATCCTCTACCGTGAGCGTGACCGGATAGACGCCCGGCCGCGCGAAAATGTGTGTAGGATTGCGGTCGACTGAGAAACCACCGTCCCCGAAAGTCCACTGATAGTTCGCTCGGAAGGCCCAACGCCCGGCGCGCGTTCCCTCGCTCGAGAACCGCACCGCTAGTCCAGTGCGAGCCGGACCGAAGGGCTCAATGACGGCCCGTATCCCGCCCGTCCGCGTCTTCTCCTGCTCGAAGATCTGCCAGAACAGCATCCATGGATCGAGCATCAGGTCTTCTTCGCCGGGCCGCCGCGTGCGGAAGATGAAGTGGGTGTGTTCGTGCGAGCCCACGAACACGCCTGCGGTCGAAGCGTAATGCGTGCCGGCTGGGATGGGCGTGTGCTCGGGCACAACCAGTGCCACCAGGTGGTGCGATTGCAGCGTCCAGGTGTCGCCGTTCGGCCAGCGGTGGATGCCGCGCCATCGATTGTTGTTGTCGCCCTTCGCGAGTGAGTTGAAGTAGTAGTGATCGTCGATGCCGATGGGCGCAAACAGGGGCGCGCCCTTGGGCTGGTTGATGTCCAGGCCGGCGTGGCACTCCGCACCCTGATAGGCGCCCATGTAGGGATCGTCGCCGTTGTAGCATTCCGCGATATCGAGAGACAGGCGCTGGAACGGCGTCCAGGGCCTCAATTCAACTGGCGCCAGCGCGTCCTTCGCATCATTCACCGCAAAGCGCGCGCGACGGGCCATGGCGCAGCCGGCCGTTCCACCGTGGTTGTCCGACATGAATTGCAGCGCGTCGCTCACCGCGTCCAGCCACAAACGCATGCCATTGATCACGTATGGTTCAGCGAAACTTTCCTGCGACCCCACATAGCGGAGCAAGGTCACCGCGTGGCCGTCGATCCGAACCTTCGCCCGTATTTCGTATAGTGTTCCGCCATCGCGCTGCGCTTTGCGTGGTTCGCGCAGGTTCGTCGCCAGGACGCGGGCACTAGTCTCTCCCAGAACCATCGTGCGCACCTGGCCGTTTCGCAGGCGGAACCGGACGACGTCTCCGGGGTCCATCTCGAAGGCCGTGACCGTATCCTGGGCGGTGAAGGCAAGCTCCCGGGCCAGGGCGGGAGTCATCATCAGAAACGCTGCTAGAATGACGCCGAGTCGCATTTCTAATCCTCTACTTCTTTTTCCAGTTCGGCCCAGCGCGCGTAAAGCTCGTCGACTCGCGCCCTCGCGGCCTCCGCGTTACGGCAGGCCTCCATCAGCGGCTCGGGATCTGACGCGGCTTCCTGAATCCGGGCTTCCCAGGTGGCGAGTTCCTGCTCCGCCTCCAGGATTTTCTGCTCCATGCCGTCCCATTCGCGCTGCTCGTGATAGGAAAGCTTCTTCTTGCCGTGTGGCGCGGGTGGCGCCGGCCGAGGCGCTTCCTTCGCCGATTCCTTCTCCTTCGCGCGCTCCCGGCGGGCGGCCTCCCACTGCGAGTAATCCGCGTACAGACCGGTCTCGTCGCTGTCGAGCCCGATGACCATGGTGCTCACGCGGTCGAGCAGGTAGCGGTCGTGGCTCACCAGGACCAGCGCACCCGGGAAATCCAGCAGGCTTTCCTCCAGCACTTCGAGCGTGGGGATGTCCAGGTCGTTGGTAGGCTCGTCGAGCAGCAACACGTCGGCGGTCTGGAGCATCACGCGCGCGATCAGGATGCGGGCGCGTTCGCCGCCCGACAGGCTTGAAACCGGCATATCGAGTTGCTCTTCGCGGAACAGGAAGCGCTTGGCCCACCCGGCGACATGGATGGTGCGGCCGCGGTAGATGACCGAATCGCCTTCCGGACACAAGGCGCGGCGAAGGCTTTGCGCCGGGTCAAGGTGCTCGTTGCGGTCCTGCGCAAAGGTCACGATGCTCAGGTTTTCGGCTCGCCGGATGGTGCCTTCGTCGGGATCGAGACTGCCTTCGAGAATCCGGAGCAGCGTTGTCTTGCCGCTGCCGTTGGCTCCCACCAAACCGGCCCGCACGCCGGGCGAGATCACCAGGTTGAGATTCTGGAACAGGCGCCGCCCGCCCAGGCTCTTGCCGATCCGCCTGGTCTCGATCAACCGCTTCGTGCGCCGGCCGGACGCCGTGAAATCGATCTTCGCCGTCGTGGTCACGCTGCGCGCCGCCGCATCGGATAGTTCGCCGATCAACCGTTCAGCGGAGTTGATGCGCGCACGAGATTTGCCGGTGCGCGCCTTGGGGCCGCGCCGCAACCACTCCACCTCCCGCCGCACTTTCGTGGCGAGCGATTCCTGCTGTTTGGATTGGCTTTCGAGCAGTTCGGCGCGCCGTTCGATAAACTCGCTGTAATTCCCCTTCACCTGCAGGGAGCCCTGCGGGTAGCGCTTGTTTAGCTCCACCATGCGCGTAGCCACGTTTTCGAGGAAATAGCGGTCGTGCGTGACCACCAGGCAGGCATTGACGGAGCCCAGCGCGCGCTCCAGCCAAAGGATGCCGTCGATGTCCAGGTGGTTGGTGGGCTCGTCGAGCAGCAGCAGGTCCGGTGTCGTCACCAGGGCCGCCGCAATGGCCAGCCGCTTGCGCCATCCGCCGCTAAGAGCCGAAGCCGGCACACTTGCGTCGCTGAAACCGGCCCGGCCCAGCATGACCTCCGCGCGGCTGGTCTTCTCGGACTCCTCCAATTGCAGGGGCGCAACCGCGGCCGACAGGACGGAGCCCACCGTGTCTTTCGGCGCAAAGACCGAATCCTGCGGCACGTAGGCCAGGCGAGCCTGCTTGCGCAGGGCACGCTCGCCCGAGTCCGGCGACTGGTTGCCGGCCAGGATTTCGAGCAGCGTAGTCTTGCCGCTGCCGTTCGGTCCGATCAGGCCTACACAGTCCCCGTCGGAGAGCGTGAGCGAGAGATCCTCGAACAGCGTCCGCAGCCCGAACGACTTGGAAAGAGCGGCGCAACTGAGCAAAACAGGCATTCTCTTTCAGGATGGCATGAAAGCATGGGCGGGTTGATATTATAGGCAGTAATCATGCCGCGCATCCTGATGGCCGCCAGCGAAGCCGTCCCGTTCGCCAAGACCGGCGGGCTTGCCGACGTGATGGGGGCTTTGCCGGTGGCGTTGAAGGCGCGCGGCGAAGACGTCGGCGTGGTGCTGCCGCGCTATCGCGGCATGTGCCTGGACGGCGCGCGGCGTGTTTTCGACGGCCTGCAAGTCTGGCTCGGCGCGAGCGGCTTCCGGGCGGACATATACTGCACCGAGCACGAGAACGTACCGTTTTTCCTGGTGGACTCGCCCGCGTTGTTCGACCGCGAAGGGATTTACGGAGACGGCAAGGAAGACTTCCCGGATAATCATGTTCGATATGCCGTTTTTGCCCATGCCGTGCTCGCCGTGGCGCGCCACCTGTTCCGGCCGCGCATCTTCCATTGCCACGACTGGCAAGCCGGCCTGGTCCCCGTCCTGTTGAAGTCCACGCTGTGGGGCGATCCGAGTTTTCTCGGGACCAAAACCCTGTTCACCATCCACAATCTCGGCTACCATGGCCTGTTCCCACGCGCCGCGATGGCCGAGATCGGGCTCGACGACTCGCTCTTTCATCCCGACGCGATGGAGTTTTATGGAAGGGCCAGTTTTCTCAAGGGCGCGCTGGAGATGAGCGATGCGCTCTCCACTGTGAGTCCGCGCTACGCGAAGGAGATCCAGACTCCGGAACTGGGATTTGGCCTGGACGGGCTGTTGCGCAAGCGCGCGGACGTGCTCAAAGGTATTCTGAACGGAGTCGACTACAACACCTGGAATCCGGAAACGGACCCGTTCCTTGCTGCGCGCTATTCGGCCGCCCGCCTGGAGGGCAAGCGGGAGGCGAAGCGCGATCTGCTGGCCACGATCGGCCTGCCCGAGCAAGCCTTGGACAAACCGCTGGCTGGCATCGTGTCACGTTTCGTAGGTCAAAAAGGTTTTGACCTGATCGCGGATGCGGCGGACCGGTTGCTCAGCGAGGATATCTATCTGGTGGCGCTCGGTTCCGGCAATCCGCAGTATGAAAAACTGTTCCTGGATCTCGCCGCGGCCCGGCCCGACCGCGTGGGCGTGCGTATCGGCTACAACGATCCGCTGGCGCACAAGATCGAAGCCGGCTGCGATATGTTCCTCATGCCCAGCCGTTACGAACCTTGCGGGCTGAACCAGTTCTACAGCTTGCGATACGGTACGATTCCGGTGGTGCGGGCCACCGGCGGGCTTGACGACAGCGTGGACGAGGAGACCGGGTTCAAGTTCGCCGAATACTCGGGCGGCGCGCTGCTGGAGGCGGTGCGCCGCGCGCTGGAAGCTTACGCCGACCGGCCGCGTTGGGAGAGGATGATGCTTGCCGGCATGGCCAAGAATTTCTCCTGGCACACATCCGCCGCCGAGTACTCCGCGCTCTACCGCCACTTGTTAGGCTGAAACCTCCCGCCGATTTCTGCATCTTGTAAAATGGAGAGACAAATGGCGGGCCAGAATACATTACATTTCACCGACGCAAGCTTCGAGCAGGACGTGCTGCAGTCCGATGTCCCGGTTCTGGTGGACTTTTGGGCGGAGTGGTGCGGCCCCTGCCGCATGATCGGTCCCACGATCGACGCGATCGCGGACGAGTACGCCGGGCGGCTGAAGGTCGGGAAAGTGAACGTCGACGAGAACGGCAACACGGCCATGCGCTATCAGGTCCGCAGCATTCCTACGCTGCTCGTGTTCAAGGGCGGCAAGGTAGTGGATCAACGGGTGGGCGCGCTAGGCAAGACCGATTTGCAGAGACTGCTCACGCCATACGTCGGCGCCTGACAACCGCGCAAGCATTCCTTACCGTTTCTGGCACTTGGGGCAGTAGTGCGTGCCGCGCTGAGCGATGAGGATGCGCCGGATGATTGCTCCGCAGCGCCGGCACTTCTCGCCATGGCGCTGATAGACGCGGTGGCGGATCTGGAACCAGCCCTTGCGCCCCTCGGCGTCCACGTAATCGGAAACCGACGAGCCGCCACTCAAGATTGCTTCCGTGAGCACCAGGCGGATGGCTTTGTACAGCCGGCGGGCGCGATCCGGTCCGATCCTCGCGGCGATAGCGCAAGGGTGTATGCCCGCGCGGTGCAGCGATTCGTCGGCGTAGATATTTCCCACCCCGCTCAGGAACCCCTGGTCCAGCAGCAGTGCCTTGATGCGGGTGCGGCGCGCCTTTAAGCGCCGCCGGAATTCATCGAAAGTGACTTCCAGCGGCTCCGGACCCAGCTTGGCGATGCGCGCCGGATTCATCTCGATACGCCCGAACATGCGCGGATCGACAAAATTCAGGGTGGCGTCACTGAGCGTGAAGTAAGCGCGGGTATGCGTTTCGGGCGGCGCGTTCACAAGGAGTTTGCCGGTCATCCCCAGATGAATCGACAGCACGTCGCCGCCCAGATCCAGCAGGATGTACTTACCGCGGCGGCCTACGCTCGCGATCGTGCGCCCCGCCAGATCCGGTTCGGACTTCCATCCGAGAACGCGGGGGTTGAAGAAGCGCGCTTCCAGGATGGTCCTTCCGGTGATGTGCGGCCGCAGGGCGCGCACCGTGGTTTCGACCTCAGGCAATTCCGGCATGATGTATTGTGAGAGTCAGGATAACCTAGCATGCGCAGTCCGTTGTACCCCGCTTCGGCTTACCCCGATTCGGTTCGTTACCTCTACTCGCTCGGAAACGAGGTAAAGACCGCAAAACTGGGCCTGGACCGCATGCGCGCGCTCTCGGCGGCGCTCGGCAATCCGGAGAAGTCGTTTCGGGTCGTACACATAGCTGGAACCAACGGCAAGGGCTCAACCGCGGCGATGATCGCATCGTCGCTCCGCGCCTGGGGGGCGAAAACAGGACTCTACACCTCACCGCACCTGGTGGAACCGACCGAGCGCATAAGCGTCGGCGGCGAACCGGTTTCGCCCGACGAATTCGCCTCCGCGTTCGATCGCGTGCACCGCGCTGCGGAGCAACTGCTGCGCGACGGCGCGATCGATATTCATCCCACGTATTTTGAAACCGTCACAGCCATGGCTTTCGTGCTGTTTCGCGACCGGGGGGTCGAATGGGCGGTTGTAGAAGTCGGGCTGGGCGGACGGCTGGACGCCACCAACATCGTGCTCCCGGAGCTGGCCGTGGTGACACCGGTCGATTTCGACCACGAGGCCTACCTCGGCAGGAGCCTCGAGTCCATCGCGGGCGAAAAGGCGGGTATCTTAAAGACCGGAGTCAAGGCGGTCTTCGCCTCCCAGCGGCCTGAGGTGAAGCGGGTTCTCGAGGCAGCCGCGCGCGAGGTCCGCGCCCCGTATACCTCGGCGGAAGACTGGCGGGTAGAGGAACTGGAAGTGACAGCGCGCGGCAGCCGCTTCACTTTGCAAAACAGGCGTGAACTGCGGATCGAATGCCCGCTCGCGGGAGAGCACCAGGCAGCGAACGCGGTCATGGCCGCCGCCGCGCTCGATTCGCTGGGCGCGCCGGACCGTGCGATCGAAGACGGCATCCGGACCACCCGGTGGCCGGGCCGGCTCGAATACGTCGGCACGCGCCCGGACATCATCCTCGACGGCGCGCACAACCCGTCCGGCGCGCGTGCCTTGGCGAAGTACATCGAGCAGTTTCGCAAGGGCCGGCGCCTGTGGCTGGTTTACGCCGCCATGCGCGACAAAGCCGTCTCCGAGGTGGCCGGCATCCTGTTCCCGCTGGCCGATCAGGTCATCGCCACCGCCCCGAATCAGGCGCGCGCGGTGCGCCCCGAAATGATCGCGGAAATCGCCGGGCATCCCCATCTGCGCGTGGCTCCACGCATCGCCGACGCGCTGGCCCTGATCGCGGATTGTCCGCCCGAAGACCTCGTCCTGATCACCGGTTCCCTTTACCTGGTAGGAGAAGTGCGCCCGCTGCTCGTAAAATGAAGGAAGACGCAACATTAACCGCAACATGTCGCTCAGTCATGCTTATTCCATCCTGGTCAAATGTCCGCTGATCGCCCTGTCGACCATGGTCATGGCCACCTTGTCGGTAACGGCAACACTGTTTGAGAAGGACGGCGCCCTGGCACACAAAATCGCCTGCGCGTGGGGGCGAATGCTGCTCGGCATCGGCGGCGTGAAGATCACCGTGGAGGGCGCGGAGAAGCTGTCGCCCGGCGTTTGTTACGTGTTGACGCCCAACCACTTGAGCTACATGGACACGCCGGTTTTGCTCGGGGGAATTCCGGTTCCCTTCCGCTTTCTCGCTAAGGAAGAGCTGTTCCAGATCCCGTTTCTGGGCCATCACCTGAAACACGCGGGGCACATCGCGGTGCCGCTCGGCGAGACACGGGCCTCGCTCAAAGTGCTGACACAGGCGGCGCACGTAATACGCCAGCAGAATCTGTCGGTGCTGGTGTTCCCTGAAGGCGGGCGGGCCGAGGACGGCATCCTGCAGCCCTTCAAGGAAGGCGCGGTATACATGGCCATCAAGGCCGGCGCGCCGCTGGTGCCCATCGGCTTGGTCGGAACCTACGAGGTGCTGCCCATGCACTCACTGCACATTCGCGGGCGCCACGTGCGGCTTCGTATTGGAGATCCGATTCCCACCGAGGGCATGCATGTGCGCGATCGCGGGCGGCTCAACGCACAGTTGCGCGAGCGCGTCGCCGAATTGATCGGCCACACCGACCCCGCCTGCCAAACGGTTTAGTTCCCGCCCTTCCCGTGGATCTCCTGCAGGTTCCAGACGCGGATCGGATCGCGGCGCCGGCTCACCACGGCTTCGGCCGCGGCCTTGGCGCCGCTCAGCGTCGTGATACAAGGTACGCGGTAGAAAACCGCCGTGCGGCGGATGGCCTTCTCGTCGGTGAAGGAATGTGCGCCGGTCGTCGTGTAAATGACAAGTTGCACCGACCCGCCCTTGATGAAGTCCACCGCATTGGGGCGGCCTTCGTTCACCTTTAGGACCGTTTTGACGTCCAGACCCGCGGCCCGCAAGGCGGCGGCGGTGCCGCGCGTAGCCAATAGCTGGTAACCGAGTTCGGCAAAGCGGCGCGCCACTTCCACGGCCTCGGGTTTGTGATGATCGTTCACGCTCAAGAAGATACGTCCCTTCTCCGGCAGCGGCGTACCGGCGCTCAGTTGCGCCTTGGCGAAGGCCTCTCCGAAATTCTTGCCCACGCCCATCACTTCGCCGGTCGAGCGCATCTCCGGTCCCAGCGCCGGATCGACGCCCGGGAACTTGTTGAACGGGAACACAGGCGATTTCACAAAGAACTGCGGCACCGGCAAAACGCCGCTCGTGATGCCGCCGGTGAGGTGCGTGAACTCCTTCAGGCGCTTGCCGAGCATCAGGCCGACGGCGATCTTCGGCAGAGGCACGCCGGTAGCTTTGCTCACGTACGGCACCGTGCGCGATGCGCGCGGATTGACTTCGAGCACGTACACGGTGCCGTCCTGGATGGCGTACTGCACGTTCATCAGGCCGATCACCTTCAGCGCGCGTGCAAGCTTGGTGGTGTAGTCCTTGATCGCGGCGAGTTCCTTCTCGCCGAGCGAAATAGCCGGCAGCACGCAGGAGCTATCGCCGGAGTGCACGCCGGCTTCTTCGATGTGCTCCATGATGCCGGCGATGAGGACGTCCTCGCTGTCCGACAACGCGTCGACGTCTATCTCGGTGGCGTCTTCGAGGAACCGGTCGATCAGCACCGGACGCTTCTGCGAGAACACCACCGCTTCGCGCATATACCGCCGCACGGTTTCCTCGTCGTAGGCGATGACCATGGCGCGGCCGCCCAGCACGTAACTTGGGCGCACCAGCACAGGGTAACCGAGCCGCCGCGCGACCTCGCAGGCTTGCTCGACGCTGGTGGCCGTGCCGTTGGCCGGCGACGGAATCTTCAACTTGTCGAGCAACGCGCCGAACAATTTCCGGTCCTCAGCCAGATCGATGTTCGCCGGGTCGGTACCGATAATCGGCACGCCCTGGCGCTTCAGCGGAAGCGACAGATTCAGCGGCGTCTGGCCACCGAACTGCACGATCACGCCGTCGGGTCGCTCCGTGTCGTAGATGTTGAGCACTTCTTCGAGGGTGAGGGGCTCGAAGTATAGACGGTCGCTGGTGTCGTAGTCGGTCGAAACGGTCTCCGGGTTGCAGTTGACCATGATCGACTCGACGCCGAAGTGCTGCAGAGCGAACGAGGCGTGGCAGCAGCAGTAGTCGAACTCGATGCCCTGCCCGATGCGGTTCGGACCGCTGCCCAGAATCATGACCTTCTTTCGATTCGAGGGATCCGCCTCGCATTCGGACTCAAAGCTGGAGTAAAGGTACGGCGTGAAGCTCTCGAACTCGGCCGCGCAGGTATCCACGCGGTTGAACACGGCGCAGATGCCCCAGCCGGTTCGTTTCTTGCGCACCTCGAGCTGATCGACGCCCCAGCTCCGCGCCAGGCGGGCGTCGGAAACGCCCTCGCGCTTGGCTTCGAGCATCCGTTCACGGGTGATCGTATCGAGGTTCTGTGCGGCGAGGTCCTTCTCCGAGAGCACCGCCGAGCGGACGCGCTCCAGGAACCAGGGATCGATCGCCGTCATTTCCTGCACCTGCTCGACGGTGTAGCCGCGATCGAAGGCGAAGCGGATGTAGTTGAGACGGTCCGGATTCGGCGTGATGAGCTTCTGCGGAATCTGCGCTTCGTCGTAAACCTCCGCGGCAGCGGATTTGCCCGTCTCCAGCGCGCGCAACCCTTTGGCCAGCGCCTGCTGGAAAGTGCGCCCGATGGTCATCACTTCGCCGACCGACTTCATCTGCGTGCCAAGCACGGCTTCGGCGCCGGGGAACTTCTCGAACTGCCAGCGGGGGATCTTCACCACCACGTAATCGAGAGTGGGCTCGAAGCAGGCCGGCGTCTTGCGGGTGATGTCGTTGGTGATCTCATCCAGCCGGTAGCCCACCGCGAGCTTGGCCGCGATCTTGGCGATGGGGAAGCCGGTGGCCTTCGAGGCCAGCGCGGAGCTGCGGCTCACGCGCGGGTTCATCTCGATGATCACCATGCGCCCGGTCTGCGGGTTGATGGCGAACTGCACGTTCGAACCGCCAGTGTCCACGCCGATCTCGCGCAGGCAGCGCAACGCGCCGTCGCGCATCATCTGATATTCGCGGTCGGTCAGGGTCTGCGCCGGAGCCACCGTGATGGAATCGCCGGTATGCACGCCCATCGGGTCGAAGTTCTCGATCGAGCAGACGATGATGGCGTTGTCGGCCAGGTCGCGCATCACTTCGAGCTCGAATTCTTTCCAGCCCAGCGCGCTCTCTTCGATGAGCACTTCGTGCACGGGCGATAAATCCAGCCCGCGCTCGAGGATTTCTTCCAGATCTTCGCGGTTGTAGGCGATGCCGCCGCCACTGCCCCCCAGCGTGAAGCTGGGGCGCAGGATCACCGGATACCCGATGCGTTCGCTAAAGGCAATGCCGCCCCGGAGGTCGTTTACGAGGGCCGATTGCGGCGTCTCGAGGCCGATCTTCCGCATGGCATCTTTGAACAACAGGCGGTCCTCGGCCTTCTTGATGGCGTCCAGCTTCGCACCGATCAACTCCACGCCGTAGTGATCGAGGACGCCGGCCTCGGCCAGTTCGACCGAGAGGTTCAGGCCCGTCTGCCCGCCCACGGTCGACAGCAGCGCGTCGGGCCGCTCGCGGCGGATCACTTCTTCGACGAAGGGCACGCTCAGCGGCTCGACATAAGTACGGTCGGCGAGGTCGGGATCCGTCATGATGGTGGCCGGATTCGAATTCACCAGCACGATTTCGAAGCCGTCGGCTTTCAGCGCCTTGCACGCCTGGGTGCCGGAGTAGTCGAACTCGCAAGCCTGGCCGATGACGATGGGGCCGGAGCCGATGATCAGGATGCGGTTGATATCAGTGCGTCGCGGCATCGGCTATTTGCCTCCTTTGCATTCGCGCATGAGGCGTATGAAATCGTCGAAGAGGTAATGCGAATCGTGGGGCCCGGGCGCCGCCTCGGGGTGGTACTGCACGCAGAAAACCGGCTCCTTGCGGTGACGGAAGCCTTCGAGGGTCTGGTCGTTCAGGTTGACGTGCGTGAGCTCGATTTCGTTCGCGTTGAGCGAATCCGGATCCACCGCAAAACCATGGTTGTGCGAGGTAATTTCGACCTTCCCGGTAACCCGGTTCAGCACGGGGTGATTGGCGCCCCGGTGGCCGAATTTCAATTTGTAGGTCTTGCCGCCGAGCGCGAGCGCCAGGATCTGGTGTCCCAGGCAAATTCCGAAGATCGGCTTCTTGCCGACTAGTTTGCGCACCTGCGCCGCCTGAAACTCAAGCGGTTCGGGGTCGCCGGGGCCGTTGCTCAGGAACACGCCGTCCGGATTGAGGGCGAGCACGTCTTCGGCCAGGGTCCCGGCAGGCACCACGCGTACCGAGCAGCCCGCATGTACCAGGCACCGTAGGATATTGTGCTTGATGCCGAAGTCGTAAGCCACCACACGGAATTCCTGCCCGGCGTCGCGGCCGGTGCGTTCGGATGGCGAACATGGTTCGACGCCTTTGGTCCAGTCGTAAGCCGCCTTCGTGGTGACACGCGTGGCGAGGTCCAGGCCCGCCATCGACGGAATGTTGCGGGCCTTTTCGACCAGCGAGGCGGGATCGCCGGTGAAGCCGCCGGAAAGCACGCCGCGCATCACGCCGCGCGTCCGCAGATGCCGCACCAGACGCCTTGTATCGATGCCGCTAATGATGGGAATGCCGTGCCGCGCCAGAAACTCGTCGGCTCGCTCCTGGCTGCGCCAGTTGCTTACCATGGGCGAAAACTCGCGCACGGCCAGCCCTTCGATGAAAGGATGCGCGGACTCGTCGTCTCCGCGGTTGGAACCGTAATTGCCTATCTGCGGATACGTAAGAATAACAATCTGGCCTGCGTAACTCGGGTCGGTGAAGACTTCCTGGTAGCCTGTGATAGCTGTATTGAAGACTACCTCTCCCGAGCGTTCGGAACGCGCACCAAAGCTACTACCCTCGAAGATGCACCCATCTTCCAGGGCGAGCACTGCCTTATCCAAACGATTGTCCTCCAGGAAGGTGTAACCTGTATTGTAGCGCAGGTAGGAGGCCTCCTTCCTGCAACTCAAGGGAATTCCGGCATGACAGTGGAAACAAAGCTCGCGCGTTTCGACGGCGTCGATCTCGACATCGGGTCCCGGATCGCGCCCGTCGAGGTCGCCTACGAGACATACGGGACCCTGAACGCCGCGCGCGACAACGCCATCCTGATCGTGCACGCTTTCACCGGCGACGCGCACGCGGCCGGCATTTGTCCTGAAGATGGCAAGCCCGGCTGGTGGGACAACATGATCGGCCCGGGCAAGGCCTTCGACACCAACAAGTACTTCATGATTTGCTCGAACGTGCTGGGCGGCTGCCGCGGCACCACCGGTCCGTCTTCCATCAATCCGGCCACCGGCAAACCGTACGCGCTGTCATTCCCCGGCATCACCATCGCCGACATGGTGCGCTTACAGCACATGCTGGTCAAGCACCTCGGCATCGAACGCCTGCTCGCCGTAGCCGGCGGTTCGATGGGCGGCATGCAGGCCCTCGAGTGGGCCGTCATGTACCCGGACATGGTCGCTTCGGCTATTCCCATCGCCACGACGGCGCGCCACAGCGCGCAGCAGATCGCCTTCAATGAAGTGGGCAGGCAGGCCATCATGGCCGACCTCAACTGGAACAACGGTGATTATTACGGCGGGGACCCGCCGGCGCGAGGCTTGGCCGTGGCTCGCATGGTGGGCCATATCACCTTCATGAGCGACGACTCGATGAAGCAGAAGTTCGGCCGCCGGCTCCGCGACAAAGAGACGTTCAGCTTCGATTTCTCGGTGGATTTCGAGGTCGAGAGCTACCTGCGTTACCGCGGCTCGCAGTTCGTCAACCGCTTCGACGCCAATTCGTACCTGTACATCACCAAGGCCCTGGATTATTTCGATCTGGCCAACGGGTACGGTTCCCTGGCGAAAGCGTTTGAAAAGACCCAGGCGCGGTTCCTCGTCATCAGCTTCACCTCCGATTGGCTGTACCCTAGCTATCAGTCGCTCGAGGTAGTCAGCGCCCTGCGCGGCCTGAACAAAGACGTGGCTTACTGCGAGCTCGAATCCAACTACGGGCACGACGCTTTTCTTGTGGATGTCGGCGCCCAGACCGAAGTGGTGCGGGGCTTCCTGGCCAGCACTTACAGGGAGGTTACGCACCAGTGACCTCTTCACCGCCGGCGCGCCGCAAGCCCTTTGTCCGCGAAGTCCTCGGACGAAGCGATTACGCCATCATCGGAGACTTGATCGAGCCCAACACGAGCGTCCTTGACCTGGGCTGCGGCGAGGGCGAGCTGCTCGAGTGGCTGGCGGCCAACAAAAACGTGACGGGACGTGGAGTGGAAATAGACGGCACGCGCGTGCAACGCGCCATCGCCCGGGGCGTCTCGGCTTACCAGGGCGACATCGATCAAGGCCTCGCTGACTATCCGGCGGACAGCTTCGACTATGTCATCCTCAGCCAGACGCTGCAGGAAACGCGCAAGCCGCTGGCGGCACTGCGTGAGATGCTGCGCGTCGGCCGCAACGCGGTGGTGGCCTTCCCCAACTTCGGCCACTGGTCCGTACGCATCTCGCACCTGTTCAGCGGCCGGGCGCCGAGAACCCGTATCTTTCCGCACGCCTGGTACGATTCGCCGAATATTCACTTCTTCACGGTGCGCGATTTCGAGGACCTGATCGCGCGCGAAGGCTGGAAGATCGAGCGCCGTTACTTCCTTGCCGGCCGTCACCGCGGGCGCCTCCTGGCAAACCTGATGGCGGAGGTGGCCGTGTACCTAGTGCGGCGCTGACGGCTTCGGTATCACGGTATATCCATCTCATACAAATTATCGATTGGATACCCGCGAAGTTTGCCCGTACACTTGAGTCTGCTTCGCACTCATAAGTACCTAGACCTTCGATAACTGGAGCCCCGACATCCGATGACGTACTGGAAGTGTATCTGGATGCCCGTCGTAGGACTTCTTGGTGTTGCGGCCTTGGTCGCGCAGAGTCAGGACACGACCGCTTCGGGTTGGCCGGCAGGCGGCATCGAATTCGGCGGCCTGCTGGACGGCTACTTCAGTTACAACTTCAACCACCCCTCGAATCGAACTAACCAGGTTCGCGTCTTCGACGTAAGAGCGAATCAGCTTACGCTCAACCTTGCCAAACTCTCCTTGGAACGTGCAGCCGATCCCGTAGGCTTCCGTGTCGACATAGGTTTGGGCCGCGGGATGGACCTGTTTCACTTCAACGAGCCGGACTTCTCCGCGATGAAGTATCTGGAACAGGCGTTCGTAACCTGGAAGCCAAAAAGAAGCCGGGCGTTCCAAGCCGACTTCGGAAAGTTCGTGAGCAGCGCGGGCGCCGAGGCCTTCGAAACGAATGCCAACTGGAATTACTCACGCTCCCTGCTCTACGGTTGGGCGCAACCCTTCTATCACTTTGGCCTGCGCGCCTCCATGCCTTTGAACAACCACTTCTCCGCAGGTGTTCAAGTCATCAACGGCTGGAACAACGTCGCGGACAACAACACGGGCAAAACCGTAGGCTTGACCGGCACGATCGCTTCCGGGAATGTTTCCTGGACAAACACCTACTATGTGGGGCGGGAGAAGTCAGGTGCCGACGGTGGGCTGAGGCACCTGTATGATTCCGTGCTGCGCCTTTCTCGCGGTCCGAAACTCAGCACCTACATTAATTTCGACTATGGGGTGGACAGGATGATGCAGGGCGGGGAAAAGCGGTGGGTAGGTACTGCAGGTGCGGCGCGTTACCAGGTGGGCGGCTGGTTTGCCCTCGCGCCCCGGGTGGAGTGGTTCAACGACGCGGACGGCTTCAATACCGGCACCGTGCAGAAATTGAAGGAATTCACTCTGACGGGCGAAGTCAAGATGGCGCCAGGGCTGCTCACGCGCCTGGAGTACCGGCGCGATTGGTCCGATCGGCCTTTCTTCAATCGTGGGGAGACCCCGGCAAAATGCAGGAGTCAGGACACGCTGCTGGCCGGCGTCGTCGCGTCCTTCGGCCTGAAATAGCAACTGCGCCCAGGGCCGGCTCTCAGCCGCGCCGGATTAAACCAGTTCCAGCCGCTCCCGGTCGAAACGTATCCGCCGCCCGGTGTCCAAAGCGCGCGCGGACATGCAGCAGGCCACAGCATGGGAGAACCCGGCCTGGATATCGGCATGCGGCGTCTGGCGGCTGCGCAAGCATTCGAGGAAGTTCTTCACGTGCGCGATAGTGGGATCCGGCTGGCCTGGCTCCGGCTTGAATTCGATGGGCTTGTCGATCTTATCCGGCATGGAGCTGCCTTCGCCGGAGATCAGATACTTGTCCATGTCCAGCGTGCCTCGCGTGCCGAGCCATTGGTTACGGGTGCCGGCGTTGGTGGTAAGGCTCATGGCGAAACTCACCAGGAAACCCTTGGGGTACTCGAGCAGCGAGTGGAAGACGTCGGAGGTCTCGCGGCCGTCCTTCCACAGATACACGCCGCCGGCCGAAACCACCGCAGACGGATACAAGTCTTCGAGAAACCACGGCACCATGTCGATGAAATGGCACATCCACAGGCCGGCGATGCCGTTGGTGTTGTAACTGAACAACTGCCACTCGCGCAGCAGGCGCGCATCGAAGGGCCGCGCGGGACGCCCCATCATGAACTTGTTCCAGTCGACATCGGCAGGGTTCACCTTTTCGTTGTCGTTCCGGCGCCAGCGCGGCTGCTGGAAGTTCATCGAAACGTCGACGCGTGTCACCTTGCCCAGAATGCCGGACTGCACCAGCCTGGCGGCCGCCATACAGGCCGGATCGCTGCGCCGCTGGGTGCCGATCTGCACCACCCGGCCGCTCTGCTTCACCGCCATGTATGCCGCCTTGGCGTCGTCGAACACCACGCCCATGGGCTTTTCGCAATAGGCGTCCTTGCCGGCCTCGACGGCCTTTTTGAGCATGATGCTGTGGCAGTAATCCGGCGCGGCAATCAACACCGCGTCGATGTCCTTCCAGCTCAGCAGCTCTTCGTAATCGGTGGTGGCGCGGGGGGTGACGCCATATGTCTGGGCGGCGCGCTCGACAGCCTGCTCGCGATTCGGCCGGTAGACGTCGCACACGCCGGTAATGGCGAAGTTGAGGTCCTTGTTCTTTTCGAGGGCCTTCATCAAGGCGCCGCCGCGCCCACCGGCGCCGATAAGGCCCAAGGAAATCCGATCGTTGGCCCCCCAAGCGATTGTGGAGGCTGCCGCCGCGCTCACAAACGAGCGCCGGCTCACGTTGGTTTCACTCATCCAGGTTCTCCTGGAGGGCCAGTTTATCAGATCGTCATTGCAGTAAAGCCACCGTCCACGCGGAGGATCGTGCCGGTCACGAAACCGGATGCGAGTTCCGACGACAGGTACACTGCCGCGCCCACCAACTCGGAGGGGTCTCCGAAACGGCCCATGGGGGTGTGGCCGAGAATGGAGGCGGTGCGTTCCGGCGTGAGGATCTTGCGGTTCTGTTCGGCGGGGAAGAAGCCAGGCATGATCGCGTTCACGCGCACGCCCTTGGTCGCCCACTCGCGCGCCAGGAACTGCGTCACCTGGTTCACGCCACCCTTCGTTACGCTGTACGTGAAAACCTTGGAGAGGGGAGGCCCGCTCGAAGCCGACGAAATATTGATGATGGAACCTTTGCCCGCTTCCACCATGGCTTTGCCGAACACCTGGCAAGCCAGGAAGACGCTCTTCAGGTTTACATCCATGATGCGCTGGTATTCCTGTTCGGTGATCTCGAAGAATGGCGTGCTCGAATTGATGCCCGCCGCGTTCAACAGAATGGTGACCGGGCCGAGCGCAGCCTGGGTTTCGCTCAAGGCTCTCTCCAGGTCGGCTTTCTTGGTCGCGTCGCCCTGCACGCTGAGCGCTTTGCGGCCCAGCGCGCGGACGGCTTCCGCCCGTGCTTCAGCGGCCGCACCGTTAAAATCGAAGACGGCGATGTCGGCGCCGGCGCGAGCGAGACCCATGGCGATCTCGCCGGCGAGAACTCCGCCGCCGCCGATAACGACAGCGACCTTGCCCTCCAGTGAGAACATGTCCGTTTGACTCATAAAAATTCTGAAAACAGGTCCTTTCAACTACCATCATACGGCGGGAGAGGGGTCCGGATGGCGCCTTGGGACTAAAGTACTGCTACGGACACGCTGCGAAGTACCGCACTCTAGACCTTGCCGTGCGCCGGTCTGAGGGTAAAACTGGACACAGGGACATCCGGCATGATTCGCGCCGACCGCCAGATCTGGAAAAATCGCGAGGTCTCCCGACTGCTTGCACTGGTCGAGACCGAACGCCACTACTATCAGCAGATTGTCGCGGGACTACCCAGTGCTCTACTGGTGATCTCGCCGGAGTTGCGCGTCGTCTCCGCAAACGAGCGCGCGTTCGAGGTTCTCAACCTCCCGGGCGAGGACGTCCTGGGACGCCGCCTGACCGACCTGCTGCCCGTTGCCGGACTTGCGAGTCGCATCCCCGAGGTTATGAAGTCCGGCGCGCCGCAGCGCAACATCCTGCTGGAAGCCCCGGCGGATGGCGGCACGCAGTCGCTGGTGGCGGGAATCAGCCTTCTGCAGCCCGCGGAAGGCGAAGAAGCGGGCGTGCTGCTGGCGATCGAAGATCTGAGCGCAGTGGGACGCCTGGGAGCGGTTCCGAAGCGCGCTGAAGTGCGCTACCAGGATCTGCTCGACGGCCTCGACGCGATTGTGTGGGAATGCGATGCCTCTACTTTTCAATTCACCTATGTGAACCGCCGAGGCGAGGAGATTCTGGGCTTCCCCGCCAAAGAATGGCTTGAAAAGCCCGATTTCTGGGCAGGGCGAGTGCATCCGGAGGATAGGGAGCTCGTTGCGGCGTTTCATCGCGCGGCCGCGGCGCACCCCGCTACCGAGGAATGTGAGTACCGCGTTACAACCGCCGATGGCCGCATTCTGTGGCTGCGGGAGATCGTCACACCTGCGCTCGACGCCTCCGGCAAGCCGGCCCGCCTGCGCGGCTTCATGCTCGAGGTGACCGGCCAGCGCCTCCGCCAGGAGCGGGCGTCGCGCGAGGAGAAACTCGACGCGCTGTCGCGCATGGCCGGCCGCATGGCGCACGATTTCAATAACCAGCTGATGGTGATCACCGGCTACGCCCAGGAGATCGCCGGCGAACTAAAACCGGGCGATCCCCTGCACGACGATGCGAGGGAGATTCTCAGCGCGGCGGATCGCGCCGCCGGCCTGACTAAAACCCTGCTGACATACGCGCGGCGGCAGGTGGTGGAACTCCGCGACGTCGATTTGAACGCCATGCTGCGCGCCATGGAGAGCCGGTTGCGGCAACTCCTGGGCGATGAGATTCAACTGGAGATGTCGCTCGATCCGGCGCTTGGTTCCATCAGGACCGATCCGGTGCAACTGGAGAAGGCCATTCTGGGACTGGTCGCCAACGCACGGGACGCCATAGCCGCTAATGGGGAAGTGCGCATCGCCACGGGGCGTTCGATTGTGTCCGCCGGGGAAGGCGCGGTGCTTACCCCGGGCGAGTACGCGACGCTTACCGTCGCCGATAACGGCCGAGGCATGGATCAGGGGGCGCGTAAGCACTTGTTCGAGCCGTTCTTCACAACAAAGGATCCGGCCCGCGCCGATGGTCTCGGCCTTGCGCTTGTACATAGCATGGCGAAGCAGTCGGGCGGCGACGTCGAAGTGGAAAGCACGGCGGGGCAGGGCACCACAGTCCGAATCTATATGCCGGTGAGCGCAGCGACCATCACTCCCGAGGCTGTTCCAGCACCGCCCGTGGCAGTGGAAGCGCCGCCCGTGCCGGAGCCGGCCATCGGGCTCAAGACGATCCTCCTGGTCGAAGAGGAGGGCGGTATCCGCGCCCTGGTGCGTAAGATCCTGGAACGCAACGGTTACATCGTGCTCGAAGCATCCGGCGCGGAGCAGGCGCTGCGCATCTCTGCGGCGCACCGCGGCTTGATCGATCTTCTTCTCACCGGAATGGCGTTGCAGGGAGCGACGGGGCGCGAACTCGCCCAGCGGATCGAGCAGACCCGTCCAACGTTGAAGACGATCTTCGTGTTCGGTTACACAAGCAGGGACGTTGCCCTGGCCTCCGACTTGCCGGAAGACGCCGTATTTCTGCAGAAGCCTTTCTCCCTCGACGCTCTGCTCAAGAAAGTGAAAGCCACGCTGGCGCCGCCGGAAGCCCAGGCCGCCGCCCAGTAGGCGCACCTTGCACACTGGTATCCGGTACCGTCGCGAAGGTTGACGCTCGTCCAACCTCGCCGCTATAGTGGCGTCAGACAACATGCTTAGACGAGAATTCATGCGCGCGAGCGGCGCGGCCGCGGCCCTAGCGGGCGTGGCTGCAGCTCAGATAGCGCCCCCGAAGAAGGCCAGGATCACCTCTTCCGTCATGCTGTGGACGCTCAAAGGCACCACCGGGGAGCGTATCGAAGCGGCGGCCAAGGCCGGCATACAATCGGTGGAACTGGTCTCCGAGCACGTCCAGTGGAGCGACGCGGAAGCCGAGCGCTACAAGAAGCTGGTCCGCTCCTTCGGCATGGGTTTCGACACCATCCTCGCCCAGACGGATTGGAAGAAGCGCCCGGTTTCGATGCTCGATCCGGCCCAGCGCGAGAACTTTCTCAAGGACGTCAGGCAGGCCATCGTCTACGCGCAGCGGCTCGATGTTCCTTATCTCATCGTGATGAGCGGCGACGAGATAGCCGGGCGCACTCGTGAAGATCAGTATCGAAGCATGCTCGAAGGAGCGAAACGCGCTGGCGAACTCGCATCCAATGCCGGCGTGACGCTGCTGGTCGAACCACTCAATGCCAAGAAAGACCACAAGGGATTCTTCCTCACCAATTGCGCCGAGGGATTAAAACTGGTGAAGGAAACCGGAAATCCGAACGTACGCCTGCTGTTCGACATCTACCATGAGCAGGTGCAGACCGGGAGCGTCCTTGGCATTCTTGCCGAAGCCGCGCCTTACACCTGCGTGTTCCACGTGGCTGACGCTCCGCTCCGCAACGATCCCGGCCTCGGCGTGATCAACTACCCGGAGGTGTACAAAGCCATCGCCAAGAGCGGATTCTCCGGTTACATCGCTATGGAATATCTGCCGAAGGGTGAACAGGTTGCGAGCCTGATCAAGTCGGTGGACCAGATGCGCGACGCGCTCGCACCGTGAAAGGCCGCCTGCACGAATCCGCCCCCCGGCGCGTCATTCTACAATGGGGTGTTGTCAGCGCCCCCGGGGAGGTAGCCATGCAAAGGAAACGACGAGGCTTCTCGTTGATGGAGTTGCTCATCGTCATCGCGATCATCCTGATTATCGCGGCCATCGCGGTGCCCAAACTCGACAAAGCCCGCATGTACTCGCAGGAGATGGCGGCGATCCGCATGATCAGCACGGTGCATACGGCGGAAACACAGTATTACTCCCAGTACGGGCGTTTCGCTGTCAACATGGCCGAGCTAGGCCCGCCGGCGAGTGGCCAGCCTGGACCAAGCGCGGCTGACCTGATTCCAGGCGACCTGGCCAGCGGCACAAAGAGCGGCTACAACTTCATCCTGGTCGGTGGACCGAACGGCTACACGCTGAACGTGAACCCTTCGGTGTATAACAGCACCGGACGGCGCAGCTTCTTCTCGGATCAAACCATGGTGATCCGCGAGAACTGGGGCCCTGAACCGGCCACCGCCAACAGCAAGGAAATCAAGTAGCACCCCAGGCCGCCGTGCGCCGGAACATTGCGGTCCTTCTTGCGGCGGCCATAGCCGCCTTCTTCGCCGCCCGCTGGTGGACGCGGCCCCGGGCCGATAAGCCGCTGGAGCAGGTGGCGTTCACCGAAACCTCCATCGACCCCGCACTCTGGGCGAAGCGGTTTCCTTTTGAATACCAAGGCTACCGGCAAGGAATCCGGGTGCCCGAGTTCTCCGAGATGCGCGGCCACGCCTATTCTCTCAAAGAGCGCGAGGAGACCGATCGCATCACGGATCCGCGCCTGATGCGTATGTTTTCTGGGCGCCCCAAGGAACGCCCCCAACCCGCGGCATGCCTTTCCTGTCACGGCGCGTCGGTGGAGTTCTTCCGTACTATGGGCACCGGCGCCTCGCGGCTGTCGTTTTTCGAAGCGCGCCGCCAGGTGACGCAGCCGATAGCCTGCATCGACTGCCACGATCCGGCCGGTCTGCGTCTACGCCTCACCCGGCCAGCGTTCCTGAGAGCACGGCCCGCTCCGACCGCGACCGAGCAGGACCTGCGCGCGCTGGTCTGCGCGCAGTGCCACGCTGAATATTACCTGGCGGGACCTGAACGTGCCGTGACACACCCCTGGGCAAGAGGTCTGAAAGCGGAAGACATCGAAGGCTACTACGACGAACTCGCGTTTCGCGATTGGGATCATGCGGAGACGGGTGCGCCGGTCCTCAAGGCACAGCACCCTCAGTTCGAAATGTGGAGCCAGGGGATTCACGCGCGCAGCGGGGTCGCCTGCGCCGATTGTCATATGCCGCGCGAACGCCGCGGGGCTATCCATCTGACCGTTCACGCGGCCGGCAGCCCCCGGCGCACCCTGGACCGCTCCTGTGTGCCATGTCACCGCGCCGATGCGCGCGAACTGCAGGCCCGAATTGACGCCATTCAATGGCGCACCAAGCGCCTGGAGGACCGGGCGCTCACCGCTTTGCTGGCGCTATTCGACGACATCCATCACGCGCAAGAGGCGGGAATCCCCGAAGTGCGGCTCCGCAAGGCGCAGGAGTGGCACCGTAAGGCCCAGTGGCGGCTCGATTTCGTGCTGGCGGATTCCTCGCATGGGTTCCACGCTCCACAGGAGGCCGCGCGGTTGCTTGCCGAGGCCGTCGACTGCGCGCGCCTGGGCCAACTCAGCCTGCCCTGAGACTCTTACGATGCGCCGTATCGCTGGAGAAATTCGGCCACGGCGCGGATGCCTAACTGGAAGCTCCGCAGGCTGAACTTCTCGTTGGGCGAGTGGAGGCTGTCGTCGGGGAGCCCGAATCCCATGAGAACACTGGGGATGCCGAGGTACTGCGCGAATCCCGCCACAATCGGGATGGACCCCCCTGACCGCACATATGCAGTGGGTTTTCCGAAGATGGTTTCCAGCACCTGCGCGGCGACTCGCACGGCGGGGTAATCCGGATCCACTGTGACGGCCGGGGAGGACGTCAGAACCTGCACTGTCGTGTGTATCCCCTTCGGCGTGTTTTCTTCGACGAACTGCCGGAACCCGCGGATCATTTTCGCCGGATCCTGGCCTTGGGCCAGACGGAAACTGATCTTGGCCCTGGCCCGGGACAGAATCACAGTCTTCATGCCCGGGCCCGTGTAGCCGCTGCGGATGCCTAGGAACTCCGCCAGGAGCGGCTTGTCGCGCCCGGGCTTCTTTGAGGACCTGAAGCGCCGCCCTATGACCCCGTGCACATCCATCGAAGGTTGGGCCCACATCCGGTTGAGCAGGGAAGTATCCGTCTCACCGTCGGATATGTCTATCCCCAACCCGGCTTTCAAAACTTCCTTGGCCGCCGCGCCGATACTGGCCCAGGAGTTTTGTTCGAGCGCGCTGGGCGGCACGATGTCGTCGTAGGCCCCGGGAATCCGCAACAAGCCATTTTCGTCCTTGGCCTTCGCCAGCAACTGGATCAGGCCGAAAAGCGCGTTTGGCGCGACCCCTCCAAACAGGCCGGAGTGAAGATCGCGATTCGGCCCTTGGGCTTGCACCTGCATGTAAATGAGACCTCGGAGGCCGAGGCAAAGGGCCGGCGTCGTCTCGTCCCAAAGGTTTGTGTCGGAAACCAACGCCACGTCCGCCTTCAGTTTCTCCCGGTATCCCACGATGTACTTCTGGAAGGGCGTCCCGCCGATCTCTTCCTCGCCTTCGATAAGGAATTTCACATTCACGGGCAAGCCACCGTTGGCCGCCTTGAGGGCCTCGACGGCTTTGATGTGGGTCATCATTTGCCCTTTATCGTCGGAAGCGCCCCGCGCGTAAATGTTGCCGTCGCGTACGACCGGGTCGAAGGGCGGATGTTCCCACAAGTCCAGCGGTTCCACCGGCTGGACATCGTAGTGCCCATAACAGAGCACCGTGGGTTTCCCTGCCGCGTGCAACCACTCCCCGTAGACCAGCGGGTGCCGGGCCGTGGGGACGAGCTCAACGTTCTCTAGTCCGGCCGATTCCAACTGGGAGGCCACAAACCGGGCCGCGCGCACCATTTCGGAGCGCTGTTCGGGATATGTGCTGACGCTGGGAATCCGCAGGAATTCTTCGAGTTCGGCGATGAACCGGTCCTGGTTGGCCGCCACAAAGGCGTCGATCGAAGGCATGGAGACTTCTCCCAATCATGCCAGGATTCCCGTTTTCAAATCCTGGCCAGCCTCCATCCTAACCCAACAGGTCTCCCGGTCAGATCAGAAAACCCGCCCTACACGGAACAGAATCTTTCTTGCTCCCTGGTCCCCCACCGCCCCGCCGAAGAAGATGGCCCCCAATTGCGTCGCGCCGGCCACGCCAATGAGCCCGTCCTGGCGCGGTTTGGCCGGTCTGCCGGCGAACCACGCGTTCCCAACCTCGTAGCCGATGACACCATAGAACTTGCCGAACGTGGCAATCGTGTTTCCCGAGAGGGACCGCAGCACGTAGGCGCCGCCGTAGTACATTCTGTTGCCGAGTAGCTGCTGGCGCGAAAGAGCGCTCATGTCCGGCACGCCGCCTAGTCGGTACATGGTGGCGACACCTGCCGCGTTCACTGTGCTCGCCGCCGTCAACCGTGTGAGAAGGGAATAGCGCGCATGGAAAGGGCGGGAGTAGGAGGCCGTACCTTCGTATGCCGCGAACTGCCGCGGCACTTGTGGATACCGGTTGAACCAGGAGACTTTCCCGGCCAGGTAGACGCCATCGAACGGCACCAGCGGGTTGTCCCGGGTGTCTCTGCGCAAGGCCATGCTCGACATACCGTACCGGCCCGACAACCTTTGAGGGGCCATCAACCCTGTCTCCAGGCCAGTCTTCAAGTAACCCTCCTGATGTCCGATCCGCAACTCCTGCACCCGTCCAAAGGCGTAGCCGAGGTCAACACCGCCGGCATAGTTTCTTTCGGTAAGCCCCTCGATACGGCTCCCCTTGCGGTCGTATATGGGAAACGGTTCCTGGGTATATCCGGCGCGAGGCGCGACAAACCACTTGCCGCCGCTGATCCTGTAATAGTATTCCGTCTCTGCGCGGTTGTGAGTGCCGATGCGGAGGTCCGTCCTCCATTCCGAAGCGGGGCCTCCGAGATCGAGGAATGTGAACCGGACTCCGGCCCCAAACCTCAGTCCCTCTCCGTTGGCCCCGTCGAGAAAGATGGCCGGTCTCAAGAAGGGGGGCCCGTAGGATTTCTCCTGGGCCGTGACGATCAATGTTTCCTCTCCGCCGCGGTTTCGGAACTCGTACGTCGCCGAATCGAAGCGCCCTACTCCCGTCAGTTTCTCCATCTGGTCTTCGAGCACCGCCCGGTCCAGGGGTTCTCCGGGCTCCGGCGTCAGCGCCGCGATGACCGCCTTCTTCAATCGGGGAGCCACTTCGCCTTCCACTACGATGTGAGCGGGGCGAATCGTGTCCGGTCTGCACCTGGCGCGCCGGGCGTTGGCATACGTCTCATACTGGGCGGCCCCTACCTGGAACTGCTTCAGAAGGGCGGCCTTCTGTTCCGCCGCCGCGTAGCCGGTCTTGCGGAACTGCTCCGCTTTGGGATAATCCGCTCCTGACAACCCCTTCAATAGGGGCATCAGCACGAGGTCCGCCGCAGCCATGCTGGGACGCTCGTTCCTCGAGATCATGTAACTGATCGACCGACCGGCAATACCCAGCAGCGACTGAAAATCCTTGGGATCGGCCGGCACGTCCAGCGCCACGGCAATCACGATGTCGGCGCCCATGGCCCGGACGATATCCACGGGAAGGTTGTCGGACAACCCTCCGTCGACGAGCACCATCCCGCCCTTGCGCACAGGGGCGAACAGCGCGGGCAGCGACATGGTGGCCCGCAGCGCGTCGAACAGCGATCCCTTGTCGAACACCACGGGCTTGCCCGCAACGAGGTCCGTAGCCACGCAGCGGAACGGCGTCGGCAGGTCGTCGAAACTCTTCATGTCGCCGTAGGACGCCGCGAACCTGTCGATGACCAGCGCCACTCCCTCGCCGGGCGACAGCCCCGACGGCAGGTTCAACTTCCCATCCCTCAATCCCAACTCGATGGCCGTCGGGAACTGGGTGGCATCCTGCTTGCGCCGGAACGAGAGATTTCTGTATTTGCTCGAGGGAGACAACGCGGATTGCCAATCTATGTGGTCGACGAATTGAATTATCTCCGCTGAATTCAGACCCGAAGCATACATGCCGGCCACCAGCCCGCCCATACTGGTGCCGGCGATGAAGTCGATTGGGATTCGGTGCTCTTCCATCCATTGCAGAACCCCGATGTGCGACAACCCGAGGGCCGCTCCGCCCGCCAGCGCGAGGCCGATTTTGGGCCTGGTTGTGGTTTCTCCCGGCGACGGCGAGCCTGCCCAAGCCAGCACCGCCGCAACAACTGCCCACGCGTGGATTCTCATGGCTGCACTCATGTCTCGTCCGCCTCACCGGCACAGGCCGACCGGCTGAATCGACTACTGTATCGCAGGATTGGCACTATCCGGCACATCGGACGATGGCCGTGTGGAACGGATTTATGAATACAGCGGCACCTGGTAGTTCGCACCAGGCGCTTGGGAGGGAACTTTGCCGAGGCAGGTCGCCGGGCGATGTCAGGCTCGCGCGGGCTTGGCCCGCCAGGCGAACCACGCGCCGATGCTTGCCAGCATCGTCAACACGACCAGCCAGATGGCCAGCTTGATCTGTGCCGGGTCCGTGAACGTGAACTTCGAGAACATAAACCCTTTCACAAGCATCACCAGCACCAGCAGGTTCCACAGGAAGTACACGAGCTTCGCCTTGCCGAAAATGGATGCCAGTGTCGTGAGCACGGCCACCACGCCCAAAGCGAACATCCAGTAGGTGAGCGAGGCTTTCTCCCACGGCAAGATGCCGATGTTCAGGTTATGCTGGCCCGAGCCCCAAGCGAGGCTGGATACACCGAGCAGGAAGAACGCCAGGATGGCGTTGTAAAGGTAGCTGAAAACGCGCATGATGAACCCTACGGACAACACTCCGGAGCCTCCGTTTCAGATGAAGCCATTATTCTATCAAGTTGCGGCGGTTCTGGGGAGGGGCCAATCCGGCCGGCTTTTATTTGACACCCGTTCGGTAAGACTGTCAGAGTAGACTCAATGGACAAGAAAAGGGCCTTGATCACAGGGATTACGGGTCAGGATGGCTCCTACCTGGCCGAGTTCCTGATTTCGAAGGGATATGACGTTCACGGCATTGTCCGCCGGGTCGCGCTGGAGGATCCCGACAACCGCCTGACGAGGATCGCGGCGGTGCGGGACCAGCTAACGCTTCACGCCGCCTCGATGGAGAGCTACGCCAGCATCCATCAGGTGGTCGGTGCCGTGAAACCCGACGAGTGTTACCATCTGGCCGCCCAAAGCTTCGTCAGTTATTCCTTCGACGATGAATTCTCCACCATTAATGCCAACATTAATGGAACGCACTATTTGCTGGCTGCGGTGAAAAATATCGTCCCCGATTGCCGGTTCTATTTCGCTGGATCGAGCGAGATGTTCGGAAAAGTCGCCGAAGTACCGCAGCGGGAGTCCACTCCTTTTCACCCGCGCTCGACCTATGGCATCAGCAAGGTGGCGGGCTTCGACCTGACGCGCAACTATCGCGAGGCCTATGGCCTTCACGCCAGTAACGGAATCCTGTTCAACCACGAATCCCCGCGCCGCGGCCACGAATTCGTGACGCGCAAGATCACGGCCGGCGTAGCGCGCATCCGGGCCGGCCGGGCCACGCAACTGCGCCTGGGAAACCTGGAAGCGAAGCGCGATTGGGGCCATGCCCGCGAATACGTGCAGGCCATGTGGCTCATGCTTCAGCAGGAGCGGCCGGACGACTACGTCGTCGCCACCGGCGAAACTCATTCCGTACGCGAGTTCGCCGAGCTGGCATTCAAGTTTGCCGGCTTGGATTACAAAGACTACGTGGTCATCGATCCACAGCTCTACCGGCCCGCCGAAGTGAACCTGCTGTTGGGCGACGCCACCAAAGCCCACGAGCGGCTGGGCTGGACGCGCAAGATCGCTTTCGCGGACCTGGTGCAAGAAATGGTGGAGACCGACTGCCGCCTGCTCGGCGTGACAATCTAGCCATTTGACGGCGAGCTCGCGGGGCCACCTGAAGCGGGCCATGCTATGATGTTTAGGATTCAGACGGCTTCACTTCCCGCGTGAAGAACCGGCACGTTTTGCAAAAATGGGCCGTAATTACTCTTTTCTGCTCACCAACCTGGTTCTCAAGGACTTCAAAGTCCGCTACCGGAATATGTCCCTGGGGATCTTCTGGTCGCTGTTAAATCCATTGGTGATGATGGGGGTGCTGACGCTCGTCTTCACGCGCATTTTCCCGAATTACAGCATGAGCGAATTTGCCGTCTTCGTGCTCTGCGGTCTGGTGCCTTTCAACTTTTTCAGCATCGCCTGGGCCAGCGGCACGACTTCCGTGATCGAAAACAGCGCCCTGGTGAAGCGCGTGCGCTGCCCCCGCGAAGTGATCCCGGTCGCCTCCGTACTGGCAAACTGTCTGCACTTCGTGATCCAGATCGCTCTGCTGATCTTCTTCACCGTGCTCTTCGGGCACCACGTGAACCGGCATTGGCTTTGGCTGCCCCTGGTGTTCCTCATGGAAGTGGCGTTTGTCTGCGGTTTGGCCTTGATCACGTCTGCGCTCAACGTTTACTTCCGCGACGTCCGGTATGTGGTGGAGTCTCTCAACGTGGTGCTGTTCTGGCTGGTGCCCATCTGGTACGCGCTGGACAAGGTGCCCGTGGCGTACCACTTCCTGTATCAGTTGAATCCGGTGACGGCCGTCATTCTTGCCTGTCGCAGAATCCTGATTGAGTCGTCTGCTCCACCCCCAACGTTGCTGGTTAAGCTCCCGCTTGTGAGCTTCTTCGTGTTATTGATGGGTTTTCTGGTTTTTAGGTGGCTGAAGCCCCGGTTTGCGGATTATTTGTAGGATGAGCGCACGATGACACCGGGACGCGGTGAAAGTTTGGCGAATCTGGCGTCGCATACCGTCGCCGAGGGGGATGTGCGCCACAAGCGGGGCGTCGCCGTGGTTGAAGTCCATCAGGTCAGCAAGATCTATACGCAGCACGTGGCCCGCGGCCTGTTGAGGGAGCGCCTTGTGGCTATGTTCCGCAGTGCGACAGCTCACCCCTTTTACGCGCTGCGCGGGGTTTCGCTTCGTGTGAACGCCGGCGAAAGTCTGGGGATTCTGGGCCCCAACGGAGCCGGCAAGAGCACGCTGCTCAGTATCATATCCGGCCTGTGCTATCCCGATGCGGGCACTGTGACCGTCAATGGCACCGTCGCCGCCCTGCTCGAACTGGGCTCTGGGTTCCACTACGACCTCACGGGACGCGAGAACGTCGCCTTGAACGCATCCCTGCTTGGCCTGACCCGAAAGCAGCTTCGGGAGCGCTTCGACAACATTGTCGCGTTCGCCGAACTCGAAGACTTCATCGACGAGCCGCTGCGTACATACTCCAGCGGCATGGTGATGCGCCTGGCCTTCTCAGTCGCCGTGAACACGAATCCCGACATCCTCATCATCGACGAAGTCCTGGCCGTCGGCGACCAGCGGTTCCAGGACAAATGCATCAAGAGGATCTACGAGCTCAAAGCCGCCGGCCGCACCCTGATCTGCGTCTCGCATTCCAGCCGGCTCATTGAAGCGTTGTGCGACACGGCTCTGTGGCTCGACCACGGCAGTGTGGCCGCCTATGGCGATGTGCACGATGTGGTGAAGGCTTACGATCAAAGCGGCCCCGGCAAAGGCGTATCCGCTTGACGCCGGGCCGGGCGAATCCTTCTGTTTTTGAGTTCTCCCCGCGCGTATGTTAATGTACTCTTAACTGGTCGAGGGGGGAATCCATGCATCGCCTGAAAGATGTGCTCAATCCACGCGGGCCGTCGACCGTGGGTCCCGATGCGAGCGTTGTCGAGGCCGCCCGCCGCATGGCGGAGCGCAATGTTGGCGCTATCCTGGTTCTGGATGGCGATAATCTGCTGGGAATCTTCAGCGAACGCGACGTGATGACGCGGGTGGTCGCCGAGGGCTTGGATCCCGTCTCTACGCCCGTCCGGTTCGTCATGAGCACAACGCTCGCCACCATTGACGAGTCCGCCACCGTGGAGCAGGCCGGCAAGCTCATGGATGAACACAAGTGCCGGCATCTGCCCGTAATGCGCGAAGGCAAGGTGGTAGGCGTAATCTCCATGCGCGACCTGATGCACGTCGAGATTGAGTCCAAGACCGACGAAATCCGGCATATGCAGGCTTACATACAGACGGGCCGGTAGCCGCTCTGCGCCTCGCACGGCATCCGGCAGGAACCGCCCCGCATCCAAATAAGCGGGGATGCAAGAATATCACGCGAAGCTCATAGCACTACGCGACCTTGCGCCTGAGGTGCGGCACTTCGTCTTTGAGGTCGCCGGGACCGGCCGTGTCGACTTCACCCCGGGGCAGTTCGTCTCCGTCACCGAGCGGATCGGCGGACGGGACGTCACGCGGGCCTACTCAATCGCTTCTCCACCAGACGGCAAATGCATCGAGTTGTGTCTGAACCGCGTGGCGGACGGCCTGGTTTCTCCGCACCTGTTCGACCTGCGGCCGGGGGACAGTGTGCGCTTATCCGAACCGCTCGGATACTTCGTCCCGCGGCGCCCGTTGAGCGATTCGGTCTTTATCGCCACGGGCACCGGAATCGCGCCTATCCGCTCCATCCTGCACCATGTGCTCCGGAAAGGTACCGGCCGGCGCCTCACGTTGCTGTTTGGGGCCCGCTACGAAGCCCGCCTGCTATACCGCCAGGAATTCGAGAAGCTTGCCTCGGAGCACCCGAACTTCCGCTTCCTGCCGGCTTTGAGCCGGCCGGACGAGTTCTGGCACGGCCGCACCGGCCACGTACAGGCGTATCTGGATGAAGCCCTGGGAGATTCGCACGACCTCGACGTTTACGTCTGCGGCCTGAAAGCCATGGTAGACGACGTTCGCGCCGAGTTGAAGCGCCGCGGCTTCGACCGCAAGCGGATCATTTACGAGAAGTACGACTGAAGCGTGCTTGTGTCCTAAAATCGAAGTAAATGCCCACGGGCTTGCGCGTTCTCGTTCTGTCCGTCGCCCTGCTGCTGGTATTCGGGGGATCCGTCGCCATCCTGCTGCGCGTGCTTCCGAGTCCGCACACCGAGCAGGACTATCTGGTCGCCGGCGGCGTGGCCACCTTGGTCACGATGCTCGCTCTCTTCGTCGTCCTCATTACCACGTGGGTGAAAGCCCCGGACGTATTCTATCGGAAGCGAAACAACACAGCGAACAAGGACGAAGGATAATCCCTAAGGAGGTCGGCAACCATGAGAAAGCTCGGGTTGTTGCTCGTTTTGTGTGGGATGTGGCCCTGCCTCGCGGCGGGTGACCGAACGCTGGAGAACGCATTTCTGAAGCCTCCGGAGCCGGCTTGGCCTTGGGTCTACTGGATATGGTCGGACGGCAACCTCACCCGCGAGGGCATTACCGCGGATCTGGAAGCCATGCGCCGGGTGGGCATCCGCGGAGTCCTGGTCATGGAGGTGGAACTGGAGGTTCCCAAAGGCCCCGTGCGATTTCTCAGCCCCCAGTGGCGCGAATTGTTCCGCCACGTTATGGCGGAAGCCTCACGACTAGGAATCACTGTTGTCATGAACAACGATGGCGGCTGGTGCGGAAGCGGAGGGCCGTGGATCACGCCCGATTTGTCCATGCAGGTGGTTTCCTGGGCTGAGACGCGCCTCCAGGGTCCCCGTCACTTCGAGGGCGTGCTCCCGCGGCCCAAAACCGTGCGGGAGTATTACCGTGACATCGCTGTGCTGGCTTTTCCGGTCCAGGGTGCTTCGATGCCGGCCTCGGCGCCCACCATCACTTATGGTCCGGAGCGGAAGCCGTTCGACGCGGCAAGACTCCTTGACGGCAATCCAGCCACGGTGGCCGCGCTGCCGCCGCTGCCGAAGGGCGTCCCGCTCGTGATCAACCTCGATTTTCCCAAGCCTTTCGAGGCGCGCTCGCTGACGGTGGCGCTCGATGCATGGTATGCGCGGACAGATGCCGCCGTGGAGGTCTCCGAAGACGGCGAGAACTACCGGCCGGTCGCCAGGTTCCTCGCCGCGTGGCCGTCCTCGTCTGTAAACTTCGATGCGGTCACCGCCCGCCATTTCCGCCTTTCCTTCGACCGCAATCGCCCCCAGCCGGCGATTGGTGAAATCGAAATCAGTGCGGACCGCCGCATCGAGGGTATTCCGTTCAAAGCGCTCTTCATCCACCACCGCCAGTTGCCGGCTTCATCGGGAACCGGCGCGCCCATTCAAACCATTGCCGGCCGCGAGCGGGTGCTGGACGTGACGTCGCATCTCGAAGCGGATGGCCGGTTCAGTTGGGATGCGCCGGCAGGTGATTGGGTGCTGCTGCGCGTGGGCTACACCACCACCGGAAAGACCAACCATCCGGCTCCTCAGGAAAGCGTGGGGTTGGAATGCGACAAGCTGAGCAAGCGGGCGGCCGAAGTCCACTTCGCCGGATTCATGGAGAAGCTGCTCGAGGACCAACGCACAGTCGGGGGCAACGCCCTGCGCTACGCCCACATCGACAGTTGGGAGGTGGGTAGCCAGAATTGGACGCCCGCCTTCCGCGAGGAATTCCAGAAGCGCCGCGGCTACGATCCGCTGCCTTTCCTGCCCGTGGTCACCGGCCGGGCAATCGAGAGCGAAGAGATTACCGAACGTTTCCTCTGGGACTGGCGCCGCACCATCGCGGATCTGATTCAGGACAACTACGCCGGCCACATGGCGAAGTTGAGTCACGCGCGTGGGCTGAAACTGTCGATGGAGGCCTACGGCGGCGGCCCGCTCGACGACATCCCCCTTGCCGGACGGGCTGACTTGCCGGTCAGCGAGTTCTGGACCGGCAAGGAACTCTACGAGTCCTGGGTCGGGGAGGAACCGCACCCCATCAATAAGGAAATGATCTCGGCCGGACACGTCTATGGGCGCCCGGTGATCGCAGCCGAAGCCTTCACCGCCGTCGCCCGCAACGCCAAATGGATGAACCATCCCTTCCGGATGAAAGCACTGGGCGATACCATGTTCGCCCTTGGAGTCAACCGTTTCATCTTCCACCGCTACGCCATGCAGCCCTGGACCAATCGGGCGCCGGGCATGACCATGGGGCAGTACGGTGTCCATTTCGAGCGCACGAACACGTGGTGGGAGATGAGCACCGCATATCTGACCTACCTGGCGCGTTGTCAGCACCTTTTGCAGCAGGGACGTTTCGTGGCCGACGTCGCCTACCTCAACAGCGAGAAGGCTCCCAACCTACACCCGGGCCGCGAGGCGCTCACGCCATCCATGCCGGCCGGCTATGATTACGACATCGTACCGCCGGAAGTGCTTCTCACGGCGGCAAAAGTCGAGCAGGGCCGGATCACGCTCGCAAGCGGCATGAAGTACCGCGTGCTGGTGCTGCCTTCGGGCGATACCATGCGGCCTGCCCTGCTCGAAAAGATCAAGCAACTGGTGGCAGACGGGGCTACCGTAATCGGACCGCCGCCACACCGTTCTCCAAGCCTCACCGGCTATCCGGCCGCGGACGCCGAGGTGCGCCGTCTGGCGCGCGAGTTGTGGGGCGATTGCGACGGCAACAGCGTCAACGAGCACCGCTTCGGGAAGGGCAAAATCGTTTGGGGCGTTCCCATAGGCGACGTGCTCCGCGGCTTCGGCCCGATGCCCGATTTCAGCGTGATCGGGCCGCGCACCGCGCAGACAGTGAACTACATTCACCGCTTGATCGACGGCACCGACGTCTACTTCGTCGCCAGCCCGCAGGCCGGGGAGACGACTTTCCTCTGTTCCTTCCGCGTCTCCGGCCGCGCGCCAGAACTGTGGTGGCCCGATACGGGACGTATCGAGCGCATTGCCGTTTACGATACGGTGCCGGAAGGCACGCGAATCCCCATCCGGCTCGGACCTTACGGGAGCGTGTTTGTTGTCTTCCCGAAAGACGGCTCTCCGGTTGACCAGGTTGTCGCTGCAACCCGCGACAACATCGAGATCACCGGCATGCAAGGCACTTCGCCCACGGATTTGCGAAGATCCCAACAAGGCATCCGGATCGAGCGCGCCGAAGGGGGAGGTTTCGAACTGGAAACGGCACGAGGCGGAGCGTACGAACTGCGTACCGCGTCCGGCCGGCGGCTCCGGCATGAGGTCCCCTCGTTGCCTTCCCCGATCGAGATTGCCGGACCCTGGACCGTTGACTTCCCCAAAGGCTGGGGAGCCCCTCCGCGGATCACTCTGGAGAAGCTGATCTCGTGGACCGCGCACCCGGATCCAGGAGTGAAGTATTTTTCCGGCACGGTCAGCTACCGGCGCCAGATTCAGATACCCAAGACCGCGCTTGGCGCACACCACAGGCTATACCTGGACCTGGGACGCGTGGAGGTGATGGCCGAGGTTCTCTTGAACGGACATAGCGCCGGCATCGTGTGGAAACCGCCGTACCGTGTGGATGTGACGAACTCCGCGCGTGCCGGGTCAAACGACCTGGAGATCCGCGTGGTGAACCTGTGGCCCAACCGGCTTATCGGGGACGCGCACCTGCCCGAAGACACCGAATGGAACGGCCCGAGCATACGACGCTGGCCGCAGTGGCTGCTCGAAGGGAAGCCGAGCCCGACAGGCCGCGTCACCTTCACGACCTGGAAACACTGGGCCAAGGACGACCCTCTATTCGAATCGGGGCTCCTGGGGCCCGTCAGATTGGAACAGTGGGCGGTCTCGCGTTTTTGGCCGGAGCTTTCCTACGCGGGGCGGACTTCCACTTTGTCGTAGATGAGCTTGGCTTGCTCGAGCGATGCGAAACGCACGCCCGGCAGTTTGGCCGAAGCCGTGCCCTCAGCCACGCCCCAGCGCACGGCGTCCGGGAAGTCCAGGCCTTTGTTCATGGCCCAAACGAAGGCGGCCGCCAGAGCGTCGCCGGCGCCAATGGGGCAAACGGCGTCGACGCGAGGCGCTATCGCCTCGATCAATCCACGGTTGTAGGCTCCTACCGCGCCGCGGCTGCCGAGCGACAATACAACGGCTTCGGCCCCCATCTCCTTGATGCGCGCAGCCGCGCCCAGGAAGTGGCTCCGCATGATGAGAGCCGTGTTCAGAAGCCGTTCCGCCTCCTGCTGGTTGGGCGATACCACGGTAGGGTGCGCTTCCAGGCTTTCAAGCAGCGCTTCCCCGTCCGTGTCGACAAGTACCTTCACATGGGCTTTCTTCGCCGTCGCAATCAGCCTGGCGTAGAAATCCGTTGCGACGTCGGGCGGCAGGCTTCCGCACAGCATCAGCCACTCGGCCTGCCTCAAGTGCTTCTCGACCGTCTTGCTCAGCCGCTTCAACTCGCTCGCATCCATGGAAGGACCCAGTTCGTTGAGCTTGACTGTGAGCCCCTGGCGGTCTGTGATCGTCAAGTTCGTGCGAATTTCGTTTCGGATGCGGACGAACTCCACGGGAAAACTCGAGGCCTTCAGCATCTTCTCGAAACGCTCGCCGCCCCCGGCGCCGGAGGTCGTGATGGCCAGGGTCTGGCCGCCGAAGGAATGGATCACGCCGCTGGCGTTAATGCCGCGCCCACCCGCCGCCTCGCTGGTGGAAAGGATGTAAGCGCGGTCCTCGAACACCAGGCGATCGGCCATCACATTGCGGTCGATGGCCGGATTGATGGTAAGGGTTACGATCAAGCCATCATTTTAGCCCAATGCGGCAAATCGAAAACGGATGCCGGAATGTTAATCTGAGGGCTTGCCACTGTCTCCCCGATTCAAAGCGTACACGGCTTTCGCGGCGGTGTGCTTCTTCTGGGGGACCACATACCTCACCATCAGGATGTCGCTCGAAGCGTTCCCGCCGCTCCTCGTGGTTGGCGCGCGCTTCACGCTGGCCGGATTGATTACGCTGGCCGGCGCTCGCCTCGCGCGAGCGCGGCTGCCGCGCGGCCGTGAATTGTGGCAGTGCATCGCCAACGGTATGCTCATCCTGGGAGTGGGCAATACTGCGCTGGTTTACTCCGAAGTTTGGGTTCCCAGCGGCATGGCGGCGTTGATGCTGACCATCTCGCCCTTCTGGATGGTGGGCCTCGATGCGTTCGTTTTCAAGGGCACGAAGCTGCAGCTCATGACGGTGATTGGAATGCTGGTTGGCCTTTCTGGTGTGTTGCTGCTCATCGGCCCGGACGCCCTGGATGCTCGAACCGGCGCGAGCATGGTGGCGGGCTTTCTGGTGCTGCAAGCCGGGAGCGTCTCGTGGAACGTCGGTTCGCTGCTCCAGCGGCGCCAACCGGCGCTGGTGCATCCAGTCGTGAGCGCCGGCGTGCAACAACTGGCTGTCGGCATAGCGGCGCTGGCCATGGCGGCCATTGTCCCGGGCCAAGCCGTGCACTGGAGCGCGCGGGGCGCCGGTGCCCTGCTCTACCTAGTGGTCTTCGGATCGCTGGTCGGCTACAGTGCCTATCTCTACGCGCTCGACCACCTCCCCGTGCCGGTCCTCTCGCTCTACACGTACGTCAACCCTGTCGTTGCCGTCATACTGGGTTGGGTCTTCTATCGCGAGCCGTTTACGCTGACCGATGCCCTGGCCGTGCCGCTCATCTTCTGCGGCATCGCCGTCGTCAGGCGCTCTCAACTGGCCGTGTCAACGAGATGAGTTCTTCTTTTCGAACATCCGCGCGGCAAGGCCGCCGCCCACCGTCGGCAGCAGTGTGTAGATAAGGAACAGCATGAGCAGGGCGAAGATCAGGATCAAGGCCATGCCGCCGGGCGATTCAAGAACGGCCAGCATCTGATTCAGATCCACGCCGGCCGGCGCCCGATTCGCAAACTGCTTGCGGTAGAACGCGGCGAGTCCTTCCTGACTCGAAATGGAAATGATGGTGATGGTGAAGAACACCATGGCGATCACGAAGCAGAATATGCCGGTGATCCAGCCCATACGGAATCCTCCACGCACGGTAACGGCCATGCCGCTGCGGCGCAGGTAGAAGCGCACGGCGAAGAACCCCGCGAAGAGCAGCCAGAGGAGCATCCATGGGAAGGTCAGAAGGATCGGGGTGGGCAGCGAAATGAACAGGCTGGCAAGCGCCGCCGCAAGAAATGCCGAGCGCACGGCGGGACCGTTGTGGAAACCGATTTCCGGCGCGGCCGGGGGCAAGGGAGGAGCTGCCGGCGCCGGAATGACCGGTTCGGCAACCGGTTCCACCTCGCCGGTGGATGTCTCTACCGCGACGATTTCGCGCTGCGGTTTGCCGCATTTGTGACAGAACAGCGCATCGGGAGGAAGCTGGGCTCCGCAGGTACAATACTCAGCCACAAGCCCAGTTTCCCGCACGCGGCTGCCGTTCGGCAAGTCTTCGTCTTCCATCCGCCATGCTCAGAGCACTTCGAGGATCAGGCACTTCAGGTAATGCGTCTCGGGAACGGTGAGCAGGATGGGATGATCGGACGATTGCGCGCGGCGTTCGAGAACCCGCAGCGTGCGGTGCGCGTCCAGCGCTGCCTCGGCCACGGTCTCCAGCAGCATCGCCTCGCTCATGTGAAACGAGCAGGAGCACGTCACCAGAATGCCTCCCGGGCCCAGCAGCTTCAGCGCGCGCAGGTTGATCTCTTTGTAGCCGCGCAGGGCGCCGCCCGTGGCGCCCCGCGTCTTGGCGAACGCCGGAGGATCCAGCACCACGGTCGAGAACTTACGCCCCGCGGCGGCGTAACCCGCCAGGAGATCGAAAACGTTGGCTTCGCGGAAGCGTACGTTTTCAATGCGGTTGGAGGAGCGATTGGCTTCCGCCGTCGACAATGCCTCCGCCGAGGAGTCCACGCCTTCCACGCTCGCGCAGCGCGACGCAAGGTGCAGCGCGAAGCCGCCGGTAGAGGTGAAGCAGTCCAGGGCGTCGCCATGCGCGTGTCGGGCCGCCGCGAGGTAATTTTCGCGCTGGTCCAGGAACACGCCGGTCTTCTGCCCGTGCAGCAGGTCCGCCTGCCAGTCGAGGCCGTTCATCCGCACGCGGACCGGACCGTCGAGCGAGCCCGCCAGCAGGCGCGACTCGATCGGCAGGGCTTCCTTCGCGCGCACCGGCGCGTCGTTGCGAAGCACGATGGCACGCGGCGCGTACAGTTCAGCGAGACACGAAGCGATCGCTTCGCGCGAATGGTCCATGCCCTGGTCGAGCGTCTGCATCACGAAGGCGTCGTCGTAGCGGTCGATGATGAGGCCGGGCAGCAGGTCCGCTTCGGCGTGCACAAGACGGTAGGCGTTCGAATCGGCTACCATGCGGGTGCGGTGGGCTGCCGCCGCGCTGATGCGCCGGTGGAAGAAGTCCCGATCCACGACGGCCGGCTCGCGCGCCAGCATCCGCAGGGTAATCTGCGACGCGGCGCTGTAATGCGCCACGCCCAGCAACCTGCTCCGGAAGTCGACTACTCTCACGACGTCACCGGCTTTGGCTTCGCCGCGGTCCTCCACATCGCTTGCAAAGACCCACGGATGGCCGCACGCGACGCGGTCTGCCCCTTTACGGGAAATCCGAACCGTTGGATACGGGGTCAATAGTCCCTGCCTAACGCATCGCCATCAGGCGCGCGATGCGCTGCTCGGTCGAAGGGTGCGTCGAAAAAAGACGCAGCAGCGCGGAGCCCGTGAACGGCTTAATGATGAACATGTGCGCGGTGGCCGGCGAGGCGTCCATCGGAATGCGCTTGGAATACGTCTCCAGTTTCTGCAGCGCGCTCACCAGGCCGTAAGGACCGCCGGTGTATTGCGCCGCGCTGGCGTCGGCGCCGTATTCCCGCGTGCGGGAAATGGCCATTTGTATGAGCAGGGCGGCGATGGGGGCCACGATCATCATGAACAGCATGCCCAGGATGTTGTTGTCGCCGTCATCGTCGTCCCTGCGGCCGCCGCCGAAGAACATCGCCATGCGGGCCACCATCGTGATAGCAGCGGCGATGGTGGCGGCGATGGAACTGATGAGGATGTCCCGGTTCTTAACGTGCCCGAGCTCGTGCGCCAGCACTCCTTCCAATTCGCGGTCGTCCATGAGACTGAGCAGGCCACGCGTCACCGCCACGGAAGCGTGTGATGGATTGCGGCCCGTTGCAAAGGCATTCGGCGAATCTTCCGGGATGGCCCACAGCCTCGGCATCGGCAAGCCCATGCGCGAGGTCAGGTTGGCGACGATGGGACCGACACGCCGGTAGATCTCAGGATTCTGGGTCTCGCTCACCGGCTGCGCCGAATACATCGCCAGGGCGATCTTATCGGAGAAGAAGTAACTGGCAAAATTCATCGCCAGCGCCATCAGGAAGCCCATATACAGGCCGTTACGGCCTCCCATGGCCTCTCCCCCAACCAACAACAACGCGGTCAACAAACCCAACAGAAGAACAGTTTTGACGGCATTCATGACGCCCTACCTTCTGCTATTCTCACACAAACGAAAGGGGACGGCCGGAACGCCGTCCCCTGCTTGCAACCTCGCCGGTGCGCTTAGTTCGCTTTCACTTCCACCTTGATGGTGCGCGGCTTGGCGACTTCCTTTTTGGCCAGCGTGATCGTCAACACGCCGTTCTTGTAGTCCGCTGCCACTTTCTCGGGGTCCACGGTATCCGGCAAGCTGAAGTACCGGACGAAGCTGCCGTAACTGCGCTCAATGCGATGGTAACCGCCTTTACCTTCGTCCTTCTTTTCGAACTTGCGCTCACCCTCGATGGTGAGTGTGCCGTTTTCGAGTTGGATCTTGATGTTCTCAAGCGGAACATCCGGAACGTCGGCCTTCAGCACGAGTTCGTTATCGTTCTCGAAGATATCCACAGGCGGCGCCCAAGGACGCGCAGCGGTTGGCTCACTGAAGAGCCGGCTGACTGCATCCTGGAACAGGCGGATACCAGCGGGGAACTCCGCCAACTCAGCGAACGGGTCATACTTCGTAATTGCCATATCTTTTGAGCCTCCTGACTAACTCTTCCTTGATAATAAAACATGAGCGGTTTATTGTCAAGAGATATGCTATACAACACGAAGATATTTTTAGGCACAAAAAAAGAGCGCATCGGACATCCACTAAGTCCTTTGCGCTCTTTCTGTTAGATCTTAGGCTTTGGGTTCCGGCGGCGTCTCCGGCCCGCCCTCACCCTCGAATTCTTTGCCTTCCTTCATGGCCTGCATCTTGGCTTCACGCCGCTTGGCGCGCTCGGCCGCACGCTTAACCAGTTCAGATCCAACGAGTTCCAACATGGCCTGCTCAGCGCCGTCGCCCTTGCGCCAACCCAGCCGCACTATGCGCGTGTATCCGCCGTTGCGCTGGCCGAAACGTGCACCCAGCTTCTCGAACAGCTTCTTGACCGACGCAGGGGTTTCCAAGTACGACGCGGCTTGCCGGCGTGTATGGAGAGTATCCCGCTTGGCCAGGGTAATCATTTTCTCGACCAGCGGCTTCACGGCTTTGGCCTTGGGCACCGTGGTGATGATGCGTTCCTGCTCGATGACGCTGGTCACCATGCCCCGCAGCAGCGCCTTCCGCGCGGCGCTATCGCGCTTGAGTTTGTATCCACCTCGTCTGTGTCTCATCGTAGGACTTCCTTATTCGCTGATCTCGCCGGCTGGCGGCTCCGCAAGTTCTTCTGTTTCATCGGCTTCAGGATGCTCCGCCTCGCCGGCTTCCGCGGGTTCTTCCGCACTGATCGCCGAAGGCACTCCACCGCCCGGCAGGACCAGCCTGCCCTGCGCGTCGTACTTCATGCCGAAGCTCAAGCCGAGACCTCCCAGGATCTCTTTGATTTCATTGAGCGACTTGCGGCCGAAGTTCTTCGTCCGGAGCATCTCGGCTTCGGTCTTCTGCACCAGGTCACCGATGGTCTGGATATTGGCGTTCTTGAGGCAGTTATAGGAACGGACGCTGAGTTCCAGCTCTTCGACCGACCGGTTGAGTACTTCCTGCAGCTGGCTCATGGCCCTCTCGGCGGGTTCTTCGGCGGCCTCGGCCAACTCCTCAAAGTTGATGAAGATCGACATATGATCCTTCAGCAGCTTCGCCGCCTGGCCGATGGCGTCCTGGGGGCTGATGGCGCCGTTGGTCCAAACCTCCAGCGTCAGCTTGTCGTAGTCAGTCATTTGCCCGAGCCGGGACGCCTCGACGGCGTAGTTCACCTTGCGCACGGGCGAATGCACGGAATCGATGGGGATATAGCCGAGCGGCAGGTCTTCGTCGAAGTTGCGGTCCGCGCTCACGTAACCGCGTCCCTGCTTGATTCGCATCTCGATCGAAAGTTTGCCGCCCTCACCCACCGTGGCGATGTGCATGGTGCGATCCAGCACCTCGACCGTGGGATCGGTCTCGATCTGGCCGCTCAGCACCTCGCCGGGCGTCTCCGCCGAAAGGCGGATGGTCTTGACGGTTTCCGGCCCCGACATCTTGAACGGGATCTGTTTCAGGTTGAGGATGATGTCGGTAGCATCCTCGACCACGCCATGGATGGAACTGAACTCGTGCGCCACCCCTTCGATCCGCACGGCCGTGATCGCCGCCCCCTCGATCGAACTGAGAAGGATGCGGCGCAGGCCGTTTCCGATGGTGGTGCCGAACCCCCGCTCGAAAGGCTGGGCCGAAAACGAGCCGTACCGGTCCGTCAGCGTCTCGGTATTCGCAACCAACCGCTTTGGCTTCTGAAATCCTTTGAACATACTTAATTCCTCGCCTTGAGTGTGCCCGAATTGCTCGCTTCACCGCCACGCCGCCAGGCGCGGCTTCCTGTGTCACTTTACTTCGAGTACAACTCCACGATTAGCTGCTCGTTGAGCTGGATTTGGACCAATTCCTCGCGCTTCGGCATGCCGATCACCCGGCCCTTCAGCGCTTCGCGGTCCACTTCCAGCCAGTTCGGGCAGGGCGCGTGCGCCGTGGCGTCGCGCGCGGCCAGGATGGTCGGATTCTTCTTACTCTTCTCGCACACTTCCACCAAGTCGTTCGGCTTCGTCTCGAACGAAGGAATGTTGACCTTGCGCCCGTTTACCTGAATATGCCCGTGCCGAACGATCTGGCGGCATTGGGCGCGGCTGGTCCCGAACCCCATCCGGTAGATCACATTATCCAAACGCCGCTCGAGCATCCCCAGCATGTTCTCGCCGGTGATGCCTTTCTTCTGCGCGGCCTTCTCGAAATTATTGCGGAACTGCTGCTCCAGCAAGCCATAGATACGGCGTGCCTTCTGCTTTTCCCTCAACTGCAGCCCGTAACCGACGACCTTCCTCTGCTTCCGGTCCTGGCCGTGCTGGCCCGGGACGAAGTTGCGCTTCTCGACGGCGCACTTCTCGCTGTGGCAGCGCTCCCCCTTGAGGAACAGCTTCATGCCTTCGCGCCGGCAAAGCCGGCAAACAGCGCCACTGTATCGTGCCATTCTTTCTCCTTAACCTTATACATCCAAGGTGCAGTTTACGGCTCTCACGAGCTTGCTTCCTGCTTCCATTCGGGCGGCACGCATGCCGCCCCATAAATCAAATCAAACCCGACGGCGTTTCGGCGGCCGGCAGCCGTTGTGCGGGATGGGCGTGACGTCGCGGATCGCCTTGACATCCATACCCACCACGGCCAGCGCGCGAATGGCCGATTCGCGGCCCGAACCCGGACCGCTTACCTTCACACGTACCGTTCGCATCCCGGCTTCCTTGGCCTTGTTGGCCGCCGTCATGGCCGCCTGCTGCGCGGCGAACGGAGTGCCTTTGCGCGACCCCCGGAACCCGAGCGAACCCGCGCTCGACCATGACACCACGTTGCCGTTGGAATCGGTAATCGTGATGATGGTGTTGTTGAAAGTGGCCTGAATGTGCACCACCCCAACGGGGATGACCTTCTTTTCCTTCTTCTTGAAAGCTTTCTTTTTTCCTGCTTTGGCGGGTGCTTTTGCCATAGATGCTCGTTCCCCGGATTATGTCTTCGCCGCCGACTTCTTCTTGTTGGCGACGGTGCCGCGCCGCGGTCCTTTCCGCGTGCGCGCATTGGTGTGAGTCCGCTGGCCCCTGACCGGCAACCCGCGGCGATGCCGCGTGCCCCGGTAGGACCCCATCTCCATGAGCCGCTTGATGTTCAGCGAGATCTCTTTACGGAGATCGCCTTCCACCGCGCCCTCGTCTTCGATGATCTGGCGGATCCGGGCTACCTCCTCCTCACTCAGATCGCTCACCCGCTTTTCCGCACCCACTGCCGCGCGGTGCAGAATCGACTTCGAGCGCGTACGCCCAATGCCGTAAATGTAGGTGAGCCCGATTTCAATCGTCTTCTTCCCCGGAAGATCGACGCCTGCGATACGTGCCATAGATTCCTCCCGCTACCCCTGACGCTGCTTGTGCTTGGGATTGCTGCAAATCACTCGCACCACGCCCTTGCGGTGGATGACTTTGCACTTCACGCACATCTTCTTGACCGAAGCCCGTACTTTCATGATCTCATTTCCCGCATGCCGCAAGGCGGCTGCTAATCTTTATCCAACAACTCGGTAATCCGTCCCCGCGTATTATCATGGGGCGAGATCACCACTCGTACATTGTCCCCCGGCCGCAGCCGGACAAAATTCACTTGCCGCCGGCCGGCGGCATGCGCCAGCACCTGCCTGCGGTCCTCCAATTCCAGCCGGTAGACCGAACGGGGCAGCAGCTCGATCACCTTGGCCACCACCGCCGGCCGCGCTTTATCGGCACTGGTTCCCGGCTCCATGCTCCACACTCACGGGCGCGTCAGAATCCACGGCCCGTTTTCGGTCACGGCCACCGTGTGCTCAAAATGCGCCGAGTACTTGCCGTCCACCGTCACCGCGGTCCAGCGGTCCGGAAGAACTTTGCATTCAGGCCGGCCCGCGTTCACCATCGGCTCGATGGCCAACACCATACCCGGCTTCAGCCGTGGATTCTCGCTCCTGCGGTCCACGTAATTCGGCACTTGCGGCTCCTCATGAAGCCGCGTTCCGATCCCGTGTCCCACGTACTCCCTGACAACCGAAAAACCGTTCGATACCACGTGCTGCTCGATGGCGCTGGAAACGTCGAACAACCGGTTCCCCGGCCGCGCCTGCTTAATACCCAACTCGAGCGCCTCGGCGGTCACCGCCAGCAGGCGCTTTACTTCCTCGCTTACCTCGCCCACGGGGACCGTTACCGAAGAATCTCCAAAGTACCCATCCAACTGGGCCCCCGTGTCGATCGAAACGATGTCACCCGCCTTCAACACCCGCTTTGCGTTCGGCATTCCGTGAATGATCTCGTCATTCACCGACGTGCAGAGCACATACGGGTACCGGTTTCCCGCCACCGGAGAATAATACCCTTTAAACGCGGGCTTGGCTCCGGCATCCAGGATCATCCGCTCGGCCGTGACTTCCAAATCCATGGTTGTCACGCCTTCTTTAATCATACCCGCGACCCGCTGCAGAACTTCCCACACCAGCAGGCCGCTACGCCGCATCTTCTCGACCTCAGCGGCGGTCTTCCTGATAATCATTCCTGCTCGACCGCGCGGATGGCGCTCGCGGCGTTCTCCTCCGGCGTTGTCGTTTCGCCACCTACCACCTCGCGGAAACGCTTCACGCGCGCGCGATAATAATCCACCAGCGGCTGCGTCTGTTCGTCGTACGCCACCAGACGCTTCCGAATCACTTCTTCCTTGTCGTCGTTGCGCGTGATCAGTTCCGCGCCTTCCACATCGCACAGGCCGGCCTTCTTGGGGGCCTTGGAAATCAAGTTGTAAACGGCGCCGCACACCGGGCAACTGCGCCGCGCGCCCAACCGCCGCACGATCACTTCATAGTCGACCGTGATGTAAAGGATCACCGTCTCCAGGGCGGCCTTTGCCAGGATGCCCTCAAGCACCTGGGCCTGCTCGATGGTGCGCGGGTAACCGTCCAGAATCACGCCCTTGGCGCAATCAGCCCGCGCCAGGCGGTCTTCCACCACCCGGTTCACCAACTGGTCGCTCACCAGCTTGCCGGCATCCATCACCGCCTTTACTTCCTTGCCGAGCTCGGTGCCGGATTTCACGTTCTCCCGGAGAATGTCGCCGGTGGAAACGTGCGGGATGGCAAAGTGCGCGCTCAACGACTTGGCGACCGTGCCTTTCCCCGATCCGGGGGGGCCGAGCAAAATCAATGCGATGGGTTTCATCAAGTCCTTTTCCTACGACCACGTGGCCCGGCGCCCGCGGATTCTGCCAGACCGCGGCGTGAAGCCCTCGTAATGCCGCATAATCAACTGCGCTTCCACCTGGTTCACCGTGTCCATGGCCACGCCGACCACAATCAGCAGCGACGTGCCGCCGAAGTAGAACGTGACGCCAAGCCCGTCCAGAAGGAACCGCGGGAAATACGTGTCGATCCAGTTGCCCATCAGCGGCAGATGCTGCAGCTTGATGCCGGAGATCATGATTTCCGGAATCAGCGAGAGCACCGCAAGATACAGGCCGCCCACCACCGTGATCTTGGTGAGGATCTTGTTCATGTACTCGGCCGTGTTGCGCCCCGGACGAATGCCGGGAATGAAACCGCCGTACTTGCGCATGTTGTCGGCCGCTTCATTCGGGTTGAAGATGATCGACACGTAAAAGAAGCAGAAGAAAATGATGCCCGCGACGAACAGACACGCATAAAGCGGCTCGCCGAAGCGGATCGCGCTCAACATGCCGGTGATCCAGCGGTTCTCTCTCAGCGCCGGCACCTGCATCAACGTCTGCGGGAACGCCAGCATGGAGCTGGCGAAAATGACCGGAATCACGCCGCCGGCGTTGACCTTCAACGGCAGGTGAGTAGCCTGGCCGCCCATGACCCGCCGGCCTACCACGCGCTTGGCGTATTGTACCGGGATGCGGCGCTCGCCGCGCTCGACCAGCACGATGAATCCAACCACCGCCACCATCACCGATAGGATGATGAGCAACTGGAGCGCGTTCCACTGCCGGGTCACGAAAACGTTCTTGTAAATCTCTTCAATGGCTCTCGGCAAACCCACCACGATGCCGGTGAAGATGATCAGCGACATGCCGTTGCCGATGCCGCGCTCGCTGATCTGCTCGCCCAGCCACATGATAAAGGCCGTGCCCGTGGTGAGCGTCAGCATGGTCATCAGGATGAACCCGGGCCCCGGGTTGGTCACGAAATGGCCTTCGCTCGCCTGCAAGCTCATGGCGATCCCGAACGACTGGAACAGCGACAAACCCACCGTCAGGTAGCGCGTCCATTGCGTGATCTTGCGCCGCCCCAACTCGCCTTCCTTCTGCAGCTTTTCGAGCGTCGGGATGGCGACCGAGAGCACCTGCAGGACGATCGACGCCGTGATGTAAGGCATGATGCCCAGCGCGAAGATGGTCAATCGCCGGAACATGCCACCCGAAAACAGGTCGATGTACCCGAACAGAGTGCCCTGGTTACGTTGGAAGAACTCTTCCAGCAGGTTCGCATTGATTCCCGGCGTGGGGATGTGCCCCCCCAGCCGGTAGATCGCCAGCAACCCCAACGTGAACAGCACTCGCTTCCGAAGGTCGGGAACCCGGAAGACATTCGCTATGGCTTCGAAGAGCTTGTTCATTAGCTGCCTGCCACACCGGCTACTTCTTGCCGGTTTCGATTACCTCTGCCACGCCGCCCGCAGCCTTGATCTTCGCCGCGGCGGACTCGGAAAACTGGTGCGCCCGCACCGTGATCTTCCGGCTCAACTCGCCCGCGCCAAGCACCTTGAGGCCGGCGCCGGGCTTCTTCACCGTTCCGGCGGCCACGAGGCTCTGCAGGTCGAACGTATCGCCCGACAGCTTCTCGAGCGCACCCACGTTTACGATGGCGTACTCTTTCCGGAAGATGTTCTTGAAACCCCGCTTCGGCAAACGGCGGTGCAGCGGCATCTGGCCGCCCTCGAAGCCCCGCATCTGGCGGAAGCCGCTGACCGACTTCTGGCCCTTTTGGCCTCGCCCCGAGGTCTTGCCACGGCCGGTGCCCATCCCGCGACCGACTCGTCGCGCAACCTTCTTCTGTCCCTTGGGAGGTTTCAGTCCGCTGAGATTCATAGGAGCCTCATCCTTCAATCCACGATCGCGACCAGGTGCGGCACCTTGGCCACCATCCCGCGAAACCCGGGCGTGTCGGGGCGCTCGACCACCTGGTCGATCTTGCGCAAGCCCAGACCGCGCACCACCTTCTTGTGCTTCTCGGGCGCGCAAATCGGGCTGCGCACCAGCTTGATTCTGATCTTCGCTTCCGCCATATTCCACTCAATTGGGCAAGACGCCGCGCGCCTCGCTCCCTAAATTTTCTCCACGGGAAGACCGCGCAAATCCGCCACAGCACTCTTGTCCCGAAGTTGCTCCAGGGCCACGATGGTGGCTTTCACCACGTTGTGCGGGTTGTTCGAGCCGATACACTTGGTGAGCACGTTGGGGATTCCCACGGCCTCGACTACCGCGCGCACCGGACCGCCGGCGATCACGCCGGTGCCTTCCGGGGCCGGCTTCAACAGCACCTGGCCGCTGCCATAGCGCCCCAGCACCGGATGCGCGATGGTCGTCGCCAGCACGTGGACCTTGCGCAGGTTCTTCTTGGCCGACTCGATGCCCTTCTTAATGGCCGCGGGCACTTCGCGGGCCTTGCCCGTTCCGAAACCCACCACCTTCTGAGCCGGATCGCCCACCACAACGAGCGCCGAAAAGCTCAGGTTCTTGCCGCCCTTGACCACTTTGGTCACGCGGTTGATGGCGACCACCTGCTCTTTCAGGCTGAGGGTGGCCGGATCGATTCGCTTGAGTATATTCGTGGCTGCCATGCGCCTAAAACTCCAGTCCGGCTTTCCGCGCCGCCTCGGCCAGGGCCTTCACGCGCCCATGGTAAAGATAGCCGCCGCGGTCGAAAACGACTTTCACGATCCCATTTTCCTTGGCCCGCGCCGCGATCATCTGGCCCACCTGGCGCGCACCTTCGAGGTTCCCGCCTCCGGCGACTGGGGAATTCTTCTCGGCCGAACTCGCCGCCACCAGCGTCTTGCCCGCCACGTCGTCGATCACCTGCGCGTAAATATGCTTCAGGCTGCGAAACACAGCCAGACGCGGCCGCTCGGGGGTACCCCGCACCTTGCGCCGGATTCGAACATGAACCTTCCGGCGAACTTCGTCCTTGGAAATCTTGTGTATCATTTTGCACCAGCCCCGGTCTTGCCGACCTTCTTGCGCAGCGCTTCGCCGGTGTACCGGATGCCTTTCTGCTTGTAAGGCTCCGGCGGCCGCAGCGCACGGATGTCGGCGGCCGTCTGGCCCAGGAGTTGCTTGTCGAAGCCGCTCAGGGTAATGTGCGTTTGCTTCTCGATCTTCGCTTCGATCCCGTCCGGCAGCAAGAACTCGATGGGGTGTGAATAGCCCAGGCTGAAAGTGATCACCTGGCCCTTGATCTCCGCGCGGTACCCGATGCCGACGATGTCCAGGTCCTTGGTGAACGTGTGCGCCACGCCGTGGATGGCGTTGGCGGCCAGCGCCCGCGTCAGACCGTGCAGCGCTGCCTTGTCGTCGCCCGAACGTGCCACCTCCAAGCGCTCGTCGCCTTGCCGCACCTCGATTCCCGCCGGTATCGGCACCGTCAGTTTGCCCTTAGGGCCTTCCACCTGCAATGTCTCGCCGATGGTCACCTTGACGCCTTTCGGCAAGGGGATCGGCTTCTTTCCCACTCTTGACATGGCTCAATCCACTCCGCTTCCCGCGCGCCGCACCGGCTACCAGACCTGGCAGAGGATCTCTCCGCCCAGGCCTTCCTTCTTCGCGTTGCGACCCGTCATCACGCCCCGCGGCGTCGTCAGGATGTTGATTCCCATGCCGCCGAGCACACGCGGGATCTCCTTGCTCCCCACATAAACGCGGTTCCCGGGCCTTGACACTCGCTCGATCTGCGAGATCACAGGCTCGTTCGCCGCTGTGTACTTGAGATAGATCCGGATGAGCTTGCGAGAACCCTCCTCGGCAAGCTTGAAGTTTGCGACGTAACCTTCTTCCCGCAAGATCCGCGCGATTTCACCCTTCAGCCGCGAGGCCGGAACATCCACCTTCGTATGACGCGCCGCCAGCCCGTTGCGGATTCGGGTCAGCATGTCGGCGACCGGGTCCGATACCATCATCGTCGTCCTCTCCGCCTTTCTACCAGCTCGCCTTGATCACGCCGGGAATTTCACCGGCCAGAGCGAGTTGCCGGAAACAGATCCGGCACAGGTTGAACTTGCCTATGTATCCGCGAGGCCGCCCGCAGCGGAAGCAGCGGTTGCGCAAGCGGATCTTGTACTTTGGCTTCTTTTTCTCTTTGGCGATCTTGGCCGTTGTTGCCATCTGTGATTCCCTCTCGTCCCGCGGCTCTATTGCCGGAACGGCATGCCGAGCTGCTTCAGTAACGCCAGCCCTTCGGCATCCGTCTTCGCCGTGGTCGTGATGCAGATATTCATTCCCTTGACCTTCTCGACCTTGTTGTAGTCGATCTCAGGGAAAACCAACTGGTCCTTCAGGCCCAGCGTGTAATTGCCGCGGCCGTCGAACGACTTCGTGGACACGCCGCGGAAATCGCGCACGCGCGGCAGCGCCACGTTGACCAGCCGGTCCAGAAACTCGTACATCCGGTCGCCGCGCAGGGTCACCATGCAACCGATGGACATGCCTTCGCGCAGCTTGAAATTGGCGATCGACTTGCGCGCCTTGGTCACCACGGGATGCTGACCGGCGATCTGCGTCAACTCCGCCACGGCGCCCTCCATCAGCTTGGGAGTCTGCGTGGCGTCGCCCAACCCCACGTTGATGCTGATCTTTTCGATCTTCGGAACGGCCATCAGGTTCTTGTAGCCGAACTCCTTCACCAACGCCGGAATCACCGTCTTCTGATACTTTTCTCTCAGCCTTGCTTTCATGGCGAATTCCCTTACCTGTCCGCTTACGCCTTGCGGTCCAGCACCGCGCCGCACTTGCGGCAGACCCTGGTCCGCCGCGTCTTGCCGCCGGTCTTCTCCACTTTATGCGCCACGCGCACCGGGCCGCAGGCGGTACAGACCACCATGACGTTGGACGCCGCGATCGGCCCCTCGCGCTCGGCGATGCCGCCCTTGACCTGCCGCTGCGGATTCGGCCGGGTGTGCCGCTTGATCATCATGACGTGCTCGACCAGCAGCTTCCCGCGCTCGCGGTCCACGCTCAGGACGCGGCCCTGCTTACCCTTGTCGCGGCCGGCGATCACCTTCACGATGTCGTTCTTCTTGATGTCAACATGCACCGGCGTCTCCGGCGCCTTCTTGCGAAATGGCCGCGCCATTAGATCACCTCCGGGGCAAGCGATACGATCTTCATGAATTTCTTGTCGCGCAACTCGCGGGCCACCGGCCCGAACACGCGCGTGCCCACCGGCTCACCGACGTCGTTGATAAGCACCGCGGCGTTGGAGTCGAAGCGGATGTAAGTGCCGTCCTTGCGGCGGGTCTCCTTTCGCATCCGCACGATCACGCAGCGCACGACCTTGCCTTTCTTCACCTGCGAATCCGGGGCCGCTTCCTTCACACTGGCCGTCACCACATCGCCTAGTCCCGCACGCAGCCCCTTGTCGCCGCCGCGCGGCAGGATGCAGGACAGTCTGCGGGCGCCGCTGTTATCGGCCACCTCCAGGATTGTTCGCATTCCAATCATGACGTCCTCCTAGCCCGCTTACTTGTTCTTGCCCGTCTCGACCGGCGCCGTCGCCAGCGTGTCCAGGCTTTCCGGTTCCACGCCCACCTGCGCGGCCCGCCTCACCACCTCGGCCAACTGCCACCGCTTCAAGCGGCTCATGGGCCTGCACTCCACGATGCGAACGACATCGCCCACTTTGGCCGTCTCTTTGTCGTCGTGCGCGTAGAACTTCTTCCGCTTGGTGACGATCCGCTTGTACACCGGATGCGGCACCCGGCGCGAAACCTCTACCACAACGGTCTTCTGCATGCTGGTCGAGACCACCTGGCCGACCTTTTCGTTCTTGTGAGCCGCGGTCTTTTCCTCGGTCATCGTCTCCATCAACCTTTCTGCGCGTTCAATTCGCGTTCGCGCAGGATGCCTTGCATGCGCGCCATGTCCTTCTTAAGGGCGCGGAACTTTTTCAAACCATCCATCTGGCCCATGGACATCTGAAACCGCAGGCGGAACAACTGCTCCCGCATTTCCCGCGCTTGCCTGTCCAATTCCTTGTCGTCCAGTTCCCGGAGCTTTTCGGCTTTCATCTTGGTTTCTCCTCGCCCGGCTACGCCAGCACAGGCCGCGCCACCATCTTGCAGGGGATGGGCATCTTCGCCGCCGCCAGTTTCATGGCCTGGTCGGCAATGTCCCTGGGCACGCCTTCCATTTCGAACAAGATCTTGCCCGGCCGGATCACGGCCACCCACTGTTCCGGCGCGCCCTTTCCTTTTCCCATACGCGTTTCAGCCGGCTTTTTGGTGATGGGCTTGTCCGGGAACAAGCGGATCCACACCTTGCCGCCGCGCTTGATGAAGCGCGTCATGGCGACGCGCGCGGCTTCGATCTGCCGGTCGGTTACCCAACCGCAGCGCATGGCTTTCAAACCGTAGTCGCCGAAGGCCAGCTCGGAACCACGCCAGGCTTTCCCGGCCATCCGTCCGCGCTGTTGCTTTCTGTATTTGACCTTCTTTGGCATCAACATGGCGTCGTAATCTCCGTCCTGCTAGTTCTGGCTCTCCCCGCCCGGCTCGGGGCCGGCAGCGGGCGGCTCCGCCGTTTCCTGCTTCAGTTCCTGCTTCCAGTTGGGCTGCGGAGGCGCAAGCGGCGGCATGATGGGCGTGGCCGCGCGTGCTGGCTGCGGCATCTCGGCCGGAGTCTCCTGCACCGCCGGAGCGGCTTCCACCGGGGCAACCGGAGGCTGCGCGACGGGCACCGGCGCCGGTCCACGGCGTCCGCCGCCTCTGAAGTCGCGATCTCGGCGCTCGCGTTGCGGGGCGCGCCGCGGTTCGGGCTCGTTCGACAACCGGCGCATGCCGCCGTCCAGAACTTCACCCTTGTAAACCCAACACTTGATACCGATGACCCCGTAGGTCGTGTGCGCTTCCGCGAAGCCGTAATCGATGTCGGCCCGCAGCGTATGCAGCGGCAGTTGCCCCTGCAGGTACCACTCGCTGCGCGCAATTTCCGCACCGTTTAGCCGGCCTGAAACGCGCACCTTGATTCCCTTGCAGCCGAAGCGCAGCGCCGAATCCACGGCCTTGCGCATCGCGCGGCGGAATGCCACGCGTTTTTCGAGCTGCAGCGCGATCGACTCGGCCACCAGTTGCGCGTCCAGTTCGGGCTTGTGCACTTCCTGGATGTCGATGAAGATGTCGCGCTTGGTCTTGCGCGCCAGGTCCTGCTTCAGCTTCTCGATCTCGGCGCCCTTGCGCCCGATGATGATGCCGGGACGCGACGTCTGGATGGTGATCCGGAGCTTGTTGCCGGGCCGGTCCACTTCGATCGAACTCACGCCGGCCGATTTCAGCCGCCCGCGCAGCGATTCTTTCAGATCCAGGTCTTCCTCGAGCAGCTTCGCGTAGTCCTGCTTCGCGAACCACCGGGAGCGCCAGGTCTTGGTGACCCCCAGCCGGAATCCGTACGGATGTACCTTCTGACCCATTTACCTGCCTCCAGCCCTCACTTGTCGCCGACCTTCACCACGATGTGCGCCATACGGCGCTGATAGCGGTAGGCCCGGCCCATGGGCGCAGGGCGGATGCGCTTCATGCGGGGCCCGTCGTGCACGTATGCTTCTGTCACAATCAGTTGGTCGACGTCCAACTCCGCCGGCGAATTGCGCGCGTTGGCGATGGCCGACCGGAGCACCTTTTCGACGGCGGGGGCGATCCGTTTGTTGATGGTCTGCAGAATCGTGATCGCTTGGCCCGCCTGCTTGCCCCGGATCTGGTCCACGACCAGCCGGGCTTTCTGCGGCGAGACCCTGATGTATCTGGCTTCCGCTTTCGCTTCCATAAAATCCTCAGTCACCGTGTCAATCCCCGGACTCGTCGCCCGGCGGGATCATCTTTCTTTCCTAGGCCGGCTTGGCGGCCTTGTCCGTCGTCGCCGCCTTGGCCGAATGCCCCTTAAATACACGCGTCGCGGCAAACTCGCCCAACTTGTGCCCCACCATGTTCTCGGTCACATATACCGGAATGAACTTCTTACCGTTGTGCACGGCCAGCGTGTGCCCGATGAACTCCGGCAGGACGGTGGAGCGCCGCGACCAGGTGCGGACAACCTTCTTCTCGTTCTTCTCGTTCATCACCGCCACCTTCTTTTCAAGGTGTGCGTCGACGAAAGGTCCCTTTTTCAGCGAACGGCCCATAGAGTCCTCTTGCGCTATCTCTTCTTCGACCGGTGAGTGACAATCCACTTCTCGGTCCGTTTGTTATTCCGCGTCTTGTATCCGCGCGTCGGCTGGCCCCACGGCGTCACCGGGTGACGGCCGCCACTGGTCTTGCCCTCGCCGCCGCCATGCGGGTGATCCACCGGGTTCATCGTGACGCCGCGGTTGTGCGGGCGCTTGCCCATCCACCGCGTGCGTCCGGCCTTGCCGAGCGAAACGTTCTCGTGATCCAGGTTGCCCACCTGGCCGATCGTCGCCGTGCATTCCACCGGGATGCGGCGGGTTTCACCGCTGGGCAGCTTGATCAGGGCGTAATCGCCCTCCTTGCTTACCAATTGCGCCTGCGTGCCGGCGGCGCGGGCCATCTGCCCGCCTTTGCCGGGCTTCAGCTCGATGTTGTGCACGAACGTGCCGGCCGGAACGCTCTTGAGCGGCAGGGCGTTGCCCACCAGGATGTCGGCATCCGGTCCAGCGAGCACCTTTCGTCCCACGGTCAGCCCGTCCGGAGCCAGGATGTAACGCTTCTCGCCGTCGGCGTAATTGAGCAGCGCCACGCGAGCCGAGCGGTTGGGATCGTACTCGATGGATGCCACCGTGGCCGGAATGCCCTTCTTGTCGCGCTTAAAATCAATGACCCGGTAGCTCTTCTTGTGGCCGCCCCCAATAAATCGGCTGCTCACACGGCCCGTCGAGCTGCGTCCGCCGGTGCGCTTCTTGCCCGTCGTCAGAGACTTCTCGGGCCGGTCCTTGGTGATCCCCTCCCGCGACAACGTGCTCGTGAAGCGGCGCGTCGGCGTGGTCGGTCGATATTTCTTAATCGCCATGTCAGATCTCCGCGTACTCCGGCATCTTCTCGCCGGCCTTGAGCCTTACGTAGGCTTTCTTCCAGTCAGAGCGGTATCCTGCGAAGCGCCCGCGGCGCCGCAGCTTGCCGGTCTGGTTCGCTGTCCGGACCTCGGCCACCTTCACTTTGAACAACTTCTCGACGGCGCTCTTGATCTGGACCTTGGTGGCGTCGCCCGCCACTTCAAAAGCCAGCGTCTGCTCGGCTTCCTTCTTGGCCACGCACTTTTCGGTGACCAGGGGCCTCAAAATGATCTGTTGCCGGTTCATTTCGCCAGTGCCTCCGACAGTTTCTTGGCCGCCTCCAGCGACACGAGCACGCGCTGATGGCCGAGCAGGTGATACGGCGTCACCTCGCGGCTGGCGACGAGCGTTACGCCGGCCAGGTTCCGCGAACCCAGGTCCAGGTTACGGTCGTTCGTGTTGTCCACCACGAGGACGCTCTGGCGCGCTTCCAACCTGGTCAGCGCCGCCCGCACGGCCTTCGTCTTGTGGTCGGCGAACGCGAACGCATCCACCACCTTCAGCTCGCCGTCGCGCAGTTTGGCCGACAGGGCCGAACGAAGCGCGCCCTTCATCATCTTCCGCGGCAGTTCGTAACTGTAATCGCGAGGCTGCGGCCCGTGTACTGTGCCGCCATGACGCCAGATGGGAGAACGGACGGAACCCATGCGGGCGCGGCCCGTGCCTTTCTGCCGCCACAATTTCTTTCCGGAACCGGAAACTTCGTGCCTGGTCTTAGTCTTGGCCGCGCCCACGCGGGCACTGGCCATGTACTGCCGCACGGAATCGTACAGCAGACCTTCCTTGATCTCGGCGGCGAATACCGCATCGGCCAGTTCGACCTCGCCGACTTTTTGGTTGTTCAGATCTACGACGTCCACTTTGGGCATGATCGTCACCTCTTGGCGCGCCGCACGACCACGTAGCCGCCGTTGGGGCCGGGGACCGCCCCCTTCACCACCAGCACGTTGTCCTCTGCGTCCACTTCAATCACTTCCAGGTTCCGCACCGTCACCTGCTGCGTTCCCATGTGCCCGGCCATGCGCTGGCCAGGCCAAACGCGGGACGGGTAGCTGGACGCCCCTATCGATCCAGGTGCGCGGTGGAACATCGAGCCGTGGGAGCCCTCGCCGCCGGCGAAATGATGGCGCTTGACGAAACCCGCAAAACCTCGGCCCTTGCTCACGCCGATCACGTCCACTTTGTCGGCGGGTTTGAACACGTCCAGCAGCACACGATCGCCCGTCTTCAGGTCGCCCTCGCCAGGCTGGAGACGAAGCTCGCGCAGGAACTTGACGCCGGCCGCGCCGGACTTCTTCATGTGTCCTGTCGCGGGCTTGTTGATACGCTGCGGCTTGGCATACTCGAGCAGTCCTAATTGGACGGCGTCGTAGCCGTCGTTGGCCGGAGTCTTGCGCTGCACTACCACGCATGGGCCCGCCTTCAGCAAGGTGACCGGAACCGCCTGCCCGTCGGCCCGGAATACCTGCGTCATACCGATCTTCTTGCCTAGAATGCCTGGACTCATAAAAAAATCCTCGGAAGTCAGGACCCAGCCGGAGCCCGGCAGAGCGTTGAGGCGCCTAGCCAGCCGTCTCCTGTTTTCTGTCTCCTGCCTTCTGTCTTCTACTTCCTATCCTTCCCAAACGCCTTGATCTCGACATCCACGCCAGCCGGCAGGTCGAGCTTCATCAGCGCGTCGACAGTGTCCTGGGTTGGTTCGAGAATGTCCAGCAGCCGCTTATGCGTGCGTATCTCGAACTGTTCCCTCGATTTCTTGTCGACGTGAGGAGAACGGTTCACGGTGAACCGGTTCTTCAGCGTCGGTAGCGGGATCGGCCCCGCCACCTGAGCCCCGGTCTTCCTGGTCGTTTCCACGATTTCCTTTGTGGATTGGTCCAGGACCCGGTGGTCGTAAGCCTTTAAGCGAATTCGAATGCGTTCCTTCATGGTTGCTGCCCGTGGCCAGGATCAGCGATCCCGGCCCGTTGCCTGTCACCCCAGGATCTCGGTCACGGTGCCGGCGCCCACCGTGCGGCCACCTTCGCGGAT